>BJGQ01000036.1 GCA_014190575.1 Bacteroidota bacterium
TCATAACTGAACGAAAAAATGTCGGATGATTTTGTCACCCACAAATTCACACACGCCAATCGCCGACCGAATTGTTCTTTGGCAAACAACAGCGCGAGTTGCGCATCGGGCGCATGCACAATGCCCACATGCACATGCTGGTCGCCGCGTTTTTTCTGATGAAAAACTTCCCACGAAATCCAGTGTTCGTTTTCGCCGATGGCGGTTGTTCCGTAAGTGCTTTCTAAATCAACACGCTTAATACGCGGGTCGAGTACCGGAGTGTTTAAAGGTATCTTGCTCATGCAAATGGAATTACAACTTTTTGATTCGGATTCATCATGGCGGTGCGCACCCACTTGCCATGCTCTTCAACATACTGACGAACAGCGAGGCGCTCGGCATTGCAAGGACCATCGCCATTAATCACGCGCTTAAATTCATCCCAATCGGGGTCGCTGAATTCCCATTGTCCGGTTGCTTCGTTCTTTTTCAGGTTAGGGTCGGGAATGGTGATTCCGATTTCCAGAATCTTCGGCACATACATATCCAGAAACTGATTTCGCATATCGTCGTTGGTTGCCATTTTCACTTTCCATCGCATCAGTTTCGCTGTGTGTTCCGAAATTTTATCGGGCGGTCCGTGAAAGTGCATGATGGGTTTCCACCAGCGGTTGAGCGCATCCTGCAGCATATCGTGTTGCGCTTTTGTTCCGGTTGCCAAAGTGATAAATGCATCGTGACCTTGCTTCAGGTGAAAAGATTCTTCGTAACAAATGCGCTCGAGCGCACGGCAGTAAGGACCATACGAACCTTTTGAATTCGCCACCTGATTTACAATCGCACCGGCATCAATCAGAAAACCAATGACTGTTACATCAGCCCATGTTTTTGCCGGATAGTTAAACACATTGCTGTACTTCGATTTTCCGGTGAGCAAATCATTAATCATTTGCTCGCGCGATTTGCCGAGTGTTTCAGCAGCGCTGTACAACAAATGCGCATGACCAATTTCGTCCTGCACTTTTGCAATCAGCGCGAGCTTGCGACGAAATCCCGGAGCGCGTGTAATCCATGTGCCTTCGGGCAATGCGCCTATCACCTCGCTGTGCGCGTGCTGCTCAATCATGCGAATGAGTTGCTTGCGATAATCAGCAGGCATCCAGTCGTGCGGTTCAATTTTTTCACCGCGGTCAATGCGTGCTTCAAACTCCGCAAGTTTTTGTGCATCATCTACCTGCGATGTTGCCTCCTGTTTTTCTTCCTGAATATATCCTCCTCCGTACATGGCTGTGAAAGTTATTTGTTGATTGGTTATTTGTTAATTGTAGTTACGAGTTTCGGGTTTTTAGTTTCGCGCTTCGACAGGCTCAGCGTGACAACGCTTTGTCATCCTGAGCCTGTCGAAGGATGTGCTTGTCGAAGGATGCGCAATTAGTTAACGACAATTCAATTTTTAGTTTTTCACTTTTAGTTTTTAGTTCTTTAGGATTCCGTTTAAAAAAACTTCTACCATTTGCTCTGCAATTTCTTCCGGCTGCAATTTTCCATTCGGCGTAAACCATTCGTAAATGCCGTTCATTGCTGAGAAGATGACGAACAAGGTGAGTTTCTCGTCTCTGATTTGAAATTTTTTTTCTTCTGCTCCTGCTTTTAAAATGTTCTTGTAAAAATTTTCGTAGCGCTTGCGCATCAGTTTAAAATCAGAAAGAAAAGGTTCGCTCAGGTGTCGCCACTCATGCAGAAACACAACTGATGAGTCCATATTCTGTGTGATGATGCGGATGTGTTCTGTTACAGCTTGCTTGAATAATTCTTTTGCGGGAAGTTTTTTTCGCTGCAATTCTTCTGATGATTTTAAAAACTGTTCTGCCAATTCAAAACAAATGAGTTGTAAAATTTCTTCTTTTGATTTTATGTGGCTGTACAAACTCGCCGCTTCTATTCCTAATTCTCCTGCAATGTGCCGCATAGAAGTGGCGGCATATCCCCGCTCGCGAAATAAATTTTTCGCAGTGTGATGAATCTGTTGCTTTCTGTTTTTGATAATTGCTGTTGCCATCCTAACTAACGGTCGTTAGGCAAATATAAAACGATGCTTCAACTTTCCAAACTTTCATTTCACCAATTAGTTTTATAGGAAAAGAAATTAAATCACTTTCGCAGCACAATAATTTTTTCAATGAAAATTCAACAAGGCGACTACACTATTTCAGATGAAAAAGATTTGATGGATATAAAAATCATTCATCAATATCTTTCTGAAGAATCTTATTGGTGTGCTGGAATTCCGATTGATGTGGTAAAGAAATCCATTGAAGGCGCACATTGCTTCGGAATTTTTCTTAATGAAAATCAAATTGGATTTGCGCGGGTGATTACCGACCACGCCACCTTCGCTTACCTCGCCGATGTTTTTGTTTTACCCGAACATCGCGGAAAAGGATTATCGAAATGGCTGATGAAAACCATTGTTGATAATCCTGAATTGCAGGGATTAAGAAGATGGATACTTGCCACACGAGATGCGCACGCGCTGTACGAGCAATTCGGTTTTACACCACTTGCAAAACCCGACAGATTTATGGAACTGCACAACCCGAATGTTTATCAGAAAAATGCCTGAAACAATTTTTTTCTTTATCAACAATGTGTGATTACATTTGCGACGGATTAGTGATGAGGGGACAATGTCCCCTTTTTTATTATGAATAACTCAGAGCTTCAAAATAAGATAACAGCCATTTTGGAACCCGAACTGCAACTGCACGACTGGTTCTTGGTGGAATGCAAAGTGCAGAACGGACGGGTGCAGATTGCAGTAGATGCCGACAACGGATTCACCATTGAAAACTGCGTGAAACTGAGTCGCCTGTTGGAATCGGAATTGAATGCAGAGTTTCCGTTTTCAGATAATTACTCACTTGAATTGGGAAGCCCTGGAATGGGAAATCCTTTTAAGGTGTGGCGGCAGTACAAAAAATACATCGGACGAAAAGTGATTGTCATCACCACCGAAGGGCAAACGAAGAATGGAAAAATGATTTCGGTAAGCGATACTGGCATCACACTCGAAACAACAAAAACCGAAAAGAAAATTGAAACAGTGACCGGACAAATTGAAATTCCTTTTACACAAATTAAATCAACCGCATTGGTTGTTACATTTTAAAACACAGTTCGAAAACCATGAACAACATTGAGCTGATTGAATCATTCTCAGAATTCAAAGAACAAAAAAACATTGACCGCCCAACCATGATGAAGGTGCTGGAAGATGTATTCCGCACGCTTATCCGTAAAAAGCATTTGTCGGATGAAAACTTCGACATCATTGTGAACACCGAGAAAGGTGATTTGGAAATCTGGCATCGCCGCGAAATTGTTGCCGATGGTGCAGTGGAAGATCCGGTAAAACAAATTTCACTTACCGATGCGCAGTTAATTGAGCCTGATTTTCAGGTTGGTGAAGAGGCGATAGAAGAAATCAAGATGGCTTCATTCGGTCGTCGTGCAATTTTATCTGCGCGCCAAACTTTGGCCGGTCGTGTTTCTGAATTGGAAAAAGATGAACTCTTTAAAAAATATACTGATCGTGTTGGTGAAATAATCAGTGGTGAAGTTTATCAGACCTGGAAAAGAGAAACTTTGTTGATTGATGATGAAGGAAACGAATTGATTCTTCCAAAGACCGAACAAATTCCCGCCGACTTTTTTAAGAAGGGCGATAATGTTCGCGCTGTTTTAAAATCAGTGGAATTAAAAAATAATGCGCCAATGATTATTCTGTCGCGCACCGACCCATCGTTCCTTGCAAAATTATTAGAGCAGGAAGTTCCTGAAATTTTTGATGGCTTAATCACCATTAAAAAAATTGTTCGTGAGCCTGGTGAGAGAGCAAAAGTTGCTGTTGAATCTTATGATGATCGCATTGACCCGGTTGGTGCTTGTGTGGGAATGAAGGGTTCGCGTATTCACGGTATTGTTCGTGAATTGAAAAATGAAAACATTGATATTATCAACTACACCAATAACATTCAGTTGATGATTGCGCGCGCATTAACTCCTGCGAAAATCACTTCAATGGAAATTAATGAAGAGAAAAAAAGTGTGTCGGTTTATCTGAAACCCGATCAGGTTTCATTGGCAATTGGTCGCGGTGGTGTGAACATTCGTTTAGCTGGTCGCATTACCGGATTGAGCATTGATGTGTTCCGTGATACAATGGATGAGGATGAAGATTTTGATATTGACTTAGATGAATTTTCAGATGAAATTGAAAGCTGGATCATTGATGAATTAAAAGCAATTGGTTGCGACACTGCAAGAAGTGTGTTGGAATTGAATGCCGATGAATTGGTGCGCCGCTCTGATTTAGAAGAAGAAACAGTTAAAGAAGTTATCCGGATTCTGAAAACAGAATTTGATGACGAAAAGAAAAAAGCAGAATAATAAAACTGAATGTCAGAAACAACAACCGGAGAAAAACGGATAGCAGCAGTAGCTCGTGAACTCAATGTGGGTTTAAATCACCTCATTGATCATTTGAACGCCAAAGGTTTTAAGGTGGAGAATAAACCTACCACCAAAATTACCAATGAGATGTACGAGGCGTTGCTACGCGAATTTCAAAAAGATAAAACGGAGAAAATTCAGGCTGATAAAATCAGTCTCGGAATAAAGGCGGCCACTGTTCCGGCAAAAGATAAAACAGAGGAGAAAGAAGTGCGCGCCGCACAAATTTCGAAAGAGAAAGAAGATCAGGCCGAAGAGGTTTTAATTAAGAATTCTAAAACCGCAACGACAAAACCTGCTGAAAAGAAAAAAACTGAAGAGCCTGTTGCAGAAAAGAAGGTTGAAAAAGCACCTGAGAAAGTTATTGAGAAACCTGTAGAAAAGGTTGCTGATAAAAAGATAGAGAAGGTTGCAGAAAAACCAACTGATAAAAAAGCAGAGAAAGTAAATGAAGAAGAGAAGCCTGCAGAAAAAATTATCAAGCGCGGTAAGGCAGATAAAGTTGAGGGACCAAAAATTATTGGCAAAATAGAATTGCCTGTTGAGTTGCCTCCTGATGATCGTGGAAAGAAAAAAGCTGCTCCGAAAGTTGCTGCTAAAAAAGGAAAGAAGAAAGAAGAAGCTCCTATTGTTGAAGATGTAAAACCTGTTGAACCTCCGGTTGCAGAATCTCCAAAACCCGAAACTCCACCAACGAAGGAATCTCCTGCAGAGCCAACAGCAGATACGCCTGATTCTAACACACCTGAAGATCCAAATCAACCCACACGCAAAACACAATTCTCTGTTTTATCGGGTCCTGTAATTATGGGCAAAATTGATTTGGGTTCAGTAAAAGATAAGAAGCCTGATTACTCTGATATTATAAAAGGCGACCGCGAAAAACGGAAGCGCAAAAGAATTTATAGTTCAGAACAAGGTCCAACGAACAAACCTGCACCAAGTGCAAGTGGAGGTGGAACAGGAACAGCTCCTCCACCAAAACCCGGTGAGCGCCGACCATTCACTCCACCAACATCACAACCACCGCGTCGTGATAACAACAGAGGAACCGATAATAACAGAGGTGGAAGCGACAGAGGAAGAAGTGATCGTAACAGAGGTGCTAAACCACCTGATGTTCCGCAAGAAGTTTCTCAAAAAGAAATTCAGGATAAAATTAAAGCAACACTCTCCCGCCTTGGTCAACATGGAGTGAAAGGTGGCAAGGGGGCGAAAACAAAATTGCGCAAACTCAAGCGCGAAGTTGCTGCCGAAGAAATGGGGTCAGAAGACGGAGCAAAAAAAATTCAGCTCACCGAATTTATTTCTGTTTCTGAATTGGCAAGTTTGCTAAATGTTTCAGTTACTGATGTTATAAAAAATTGTATGAACCTCGGAATCTTCGTTTCCATCAATCAGAGATTGGATGCCGAGATTATTGAATTGGTGACACACGAGTTTGGGTTTGAAGCTGAGTTCATTGGTGTTGAAGCGCAGGAAGAACAGGAAGAATTTGTGGATGAGCCTGAAGATTTAAAACCTCGCCCACCTATCGTTACCATCATGGGACATGTGGATCATGGTAAAACTTCGCTCTTGGATTATATCAGAAGTGCGAATGTTGTAGCAGGAGAAAAAGGTGGAATCACTCAGCACATCGGTGCTTATGAAGTGGAGCTGGCTGATAAAAGAAAAATTACTTTCCTTGATACTCCCGGTCACGAAGCATTTACTGCCATGCGTGCACGCGGAGCAAAAATTACTGACATCGTGGTTATTGTAATTGCTGCTGATGATAGTGTGATGCCTCAAACAAAGGAAGCAATCAGTCACGCGCAAGCTGCTGGTGTTCCAATGATTTTTGCTTTTAATAAAATGGATAAGCCGGGTGCTGATGCTGAAAAAGTGCGCAGCCAGTTGGCTAACATGAATATATTAGTTGAAGATTGGGGAGGAAAATTTCAATCGCAGGAAATTTCAGCTAAGTCAGGAACCAATGTTCAATTGTTGTTAGAGAAAATTTTGATTGAAGCCGATGTATTGGAGCTGAAAGCAAATCCTGATAAGCCAGCAATCGGTTCGGTGATAGAAGCTTCATTGGATAAGGGTCGTGGTTATGTATCAACTGTTTTGGTCCAAGAAGGAACACTTCGTCACGGTGATATAATAGTTGCCGGCGCAAATTCAGGAAGAGTGAAGGCGATGTATGATGAGCGTGGAAATAAAATTACAGTTGCGCCACCCGCTACTCCGGTTTTAGTTTTAGGATTGGATGGTGCGCCGCAAGCCGGTGAAAAAGTTCGTGCGTTCGAAGATGAACAGGAAGCAAAACAAGTAGCAACCAAGCGCTCACAAATTTTGCGTGAGCAGGGAATCAGAACCAAGAAACATATTACACTTGATGAAATTGGCCGCCGCTTAGCATTGGGTAATTTCAAAGAATTGAATGTAATTATCAAAGCCGACTTTGATGGTTCGGTAGAAGCATTGACAGATTCATTACAAAAATTATCAGTTGCCGAAGTACATGTAAATGTAGTGTATCGTGCAGTTGGGCAAATTACCGAGTCGGATGTGTTGCTTGCTTCTGCATCGGATGCCATCATCATCGGGTTCCAGGTTCGACCATCATTACAAGCACGCAAGCTGGCTGAGAAAGAAAATATTGAAATCCGTTTGTACTCCATCATTTACGATGCGATTGAAGAAATCAAGGGCGCAATGGAGGGAATGCTTGAGCCAAAAGTAGAAGAGCGCGCAGTATGTAATGTTGAGGTGCGCGATGTATTTAAAATTCCGAAAGTGGGTGCTGTGGCCGGATGTTTTGTAACAGATGGAAAAATTAACCGACACAACAAGATTCACATTGTTCGAGATGGCATCGTGATATTCACGGGAGAACTTGGCTCGCTCAAACGATTTAAAGATGATGTGAAAGATGTGGCCACGGGATTTGAGTGTGGCATCACCATCAAAAATTACAACGATATAAAAACCGGTGATGTGATTGAGGGATATGAGGAAGTGGAAGTGAAGCGGACGCTGTGATGAATGTTTAGTTGAAAGTAAAAACCGCCTCGATTTTATATCTGGGCGGTTTTTTTATGAAAGAATGTTTCATTTTCTGCGTAGCAAATAATAAAGTATCAAATAAAAATGCTTGCTGGTTATAAAACCAATTAAAGGTTTGCGTTATTTAAATTTTTTTTCTTGATAATTTTTGGGAGTACCAACAAAGTATAAAAAACCAAAATAATTGTCTGCGTTAAATTTTATTTCTTCTTTTCTATTTGACTAATTTTTTATTCCATCACAATAAGCAACTGATTCTTCTCTACCTTATCTCCGGCTTTTACATTCAAATGTTTGATAATTCC
Organism: Bacteroidota bacterium; assembly: GCA_014190575.1. Lineage (GTDB taxonomy): Bacteria > Bacteroidota > Bacteroidia > Chitinophagales > UBA10324 > UBA10324. The sequence continues at coordinate 7,854 of BJGQ01000036.1, forward strand.
ATCGCCACTACTCTTTAATACATTTTCCATTTTCATGGCTTCGAGCACAAGGAGCGAGTCACCTTGTTTTATGGTTTGCCCTTCTTCAGCTAATATTCTTAAAACCAATCCGGGCATTGGCGCTTTCAGTTCATTTACTTTTTTGGTGAGCGCTTTATCCATTCCGAGTTTACGCAGAAGTTGATCATATTCATCTTCTACCTTCAACTCAATCGGCTTGTTATTTATTTTCAGATGCACGGTTTTATTCTCAGCATCTACCTTAAGCAATTCTGCTTCAAAACTTTTTTCTTCAAACAAAATATGAAACAGGTTATCCTTTATTTTTTGAATATCCCATTCACCTGATTTCCCGTTTACCGAAAATCCTTCCTTATCAAATTTTATTTCAAACACTTCTCCTTTCTTGCTTGTGACTTTGTACATATGACAATTGTGTGCGATAAAGATAATTCCATTAGGTTTGTTTCCGAACACAAACTCAACATGAAATTAATTTCGCAAAAAAATTTACTCTCCACACTTTTATTTTCTTCTCTCCTCATCTCGTTAAATTCAGGTTGCAGAATTTTTCGCGGGCGCGATTATTATCCTGAAAATGTTCCTGAAATACCTTATGATTCGGAATACGATTATGAAAATGACCAGGTAGCTGAAGAACTTCCAATGGGAGAATATCATCCATCGCACACCATCATCAATGATATTATCAGTACTACGCTCGAAGTAAGTTTCGATTGGGAACATCAATACATGCCCGGTAAAGCAACCATCACTTTCAGACCCCACTTTTATCCAACCGATTCTTTAACACTCGATGCAAAAGGATTTGATATTTATAAAGTGGAAATGGTTGGGCCTAACATTACCAAATCCATAAATCCGCCCACCGGCAATAAACCATTGACCTATGTATATGATTCATCGCAGCTTCATATTTTCTTGGATAAGACTTACACAAGAAATGATCTCTATACAATTTACATAGAGTACAAAGCAAAGCCTAACGAAAGAAAAACTGAGGGCAGCGCAGCCATAACTGATGCAAAGGGTTTGTATTTCATCAATCCGAAAGGCGAAGAGCCGAATAAACCAAAACAAATCTGGACGCAGGGCGAAACAGAATCGAACTCGGCATGGTTTCCAACCATTGATAAACCGAACATGAAAACCATTATTAAAATTTCAATGACGGTTGACACACAGTATGTAACTCTCTCAAATGGCTACATGGTAAATTCAGTTAACAATAAAAATGGAACGCGCACCGATCACTGGAAAATGGATTTACCAATTGCACCTTACTTAGTGATGATGGCGGTTGGCAATTTTAAAATTGTGCACGACAAGTGGCGCAACATGCCCGTAGATTATTATGTGGAACCGGAATACGAACAATATGCAAAAGAAATTTTCGGAAGAACTCCTGAGATGATTGAGTGTTACAGCAAGTTGCTGGGTGTTGATTATGCCTGGCCCAAGTATTCGCAGATAGTGGTTCGCGATTTTGTTTCGGGTGCAATGGAAAACACAACTGCTGTTGTTCACTACGATGCATTGAATCAAACACACCGCGAAATGATTGATGGAAATAACGATGATATTATTTGTCACGAATTATTTCATCACTGGTTCGGCGATTTGGTTACATGCGAATCATGGTCGAACATTTCGCTCAACGAATCATTTGCTGATTATGCTGAAGCATTGTGGGCTGAATACAAGAATGGAAAAGATGCGCACGACCTGCAGGTGAACAACGATAAAAACACCTACCTGATGGCAACGGCAGGCAGCCCCGTTCCATTGATTCGGTACCACTACAACAGTCAGGAAGATGTGTTTGATGCCAACAGTTATCAGCGTGGTGGTTGTGTATTGAACATGTTGCGCAATTATGTGGGTGATGATGCATTCTTTAAATCATTGAATGTATATCTCACCGAAAATAAATTCGGAATCGGTGAAGTGCACACACTCAGAATGGCTTTTGAAAAAGTAACGGGAGAAGATTTGAACTGGTTCTTCAATGAATATTATTTATCGCCCGGGCATCCCGTTGTAAATATCAATTACACTTACAGTGATGAATCAAATGCTGAATTTGTAACCATTGAACAAACTCAGGACACCACCACCGGTACTCCGGTTTTTCGTTTGCCGATTGATGTTGATGTTTATTCGGGTGGAGAAACAAAACGCTATCGTGTAGTGATGAATAAGGCGAAGCAAACATTTTCATTTCCTGCATACACAAAACCTGATTTGATAAATGTGGATGCAACAAAAAGTATTTTGTGGGAGAAGACAGATAATAAAAGTGATTCGGAATTTGTGTTTCAGTTCAAACACGCTCCACTTTTAATGGACAGATATGAAGCGGTTGAACATTTTGAAAACGAACAGGACTTAGATGAAGCGTCGCGTCTTTCACTTATCGCTGCATTGAATGATAAATTCTGGTACATCAGAAAAAGCACTGTTGAAATGATTGCGATGGATGATGAAAAAACAATAGCACAGGTAAAACCTATTCTTATTGATTTATTAAAAACAGATCCGAAACCCCAGGTGCGGTCTGCGGTTTTAAATAAATTGAATTCACTTAATGATACGGATTTAATTAATTCAATTACTGAAATCACTGCAATGGATAGTTCGTACGATGTGTTGGGAACCACCATTACTATTTTGAAGGAAAATTTTCGCGAAAAAGCATACTCACTTGCTGCTTCATTGAAAAATGAAAAGTCGGGTGATTTAATGTATTCTCTTGCTGATGTTTTAGCAGCAAAAGGAAATGCTGATGATTACAGCTGGTTTGAACAAAATTTAAACTCAGCAGGATTTTACGAAATGTTTTCGTTGCTCACTGCAATGAAAACATATCTTGTAAATACCAATTCCGAAACAAGATTGAAGGGCGTTGATTTGCTTTCTTCCATTGCTTTGAATGATTCAAAAAGTTTGTGGGTGAAACTCTCGGCTTCCGGAGTTTTATCCCAAATAAAAAATGAGCTGGAATTGAAGCGCACAGAAAATCGCACGCTCGATAACGATATACAATACATACAAAAGAAGCTCGATGAAATAAATGAAAAGCAGCCAACTGATTTTCAAATCAATTCCGAAAAATAATTTTTCTCAATGGCATTAATAAAATCTGTTCGTGGTTTTACTCCGGTGTTTGGAAAAAATATTTACCTCGCCGAAACCGCTACTGTAATTGGTGAAGTGACAATGGGTGACGATTGTTCGGTTTGGTTCAATGCAGTTGTGCGCGGCGATGTGAATTGGATTCGAATCGGAAACAAGGTGAACATTCAGGATGGCGCCATCATACATTGCACTTATCAAAAAGCAGCAACTACAATTGGCAATAATGTTTCTGTCGGGCACAATGCAATCGTGCACGGATGTACACTTGAGGATAATGTGTTGGTAGGAATGGGCGCAATTGTGATGGACCACGCTGTGATAGAAAAAAATTCTTTAATCGCAGCAGGCTCTGTTGTGCTGGAAAATACAAGAGTGGAATCAGGAACCATTTACGCCGGAGTGCCTGCAAAAAAAGTAAAGGAAATAAGTCCTGAACATTTTGAACAAATTAATATGCGTATTGCAAATAATTATGTCATGTATTCGGAGTGGTTTAAGCAAGTTTGAATTCCGATGTTGGAACATAGAAGTTGTATAAAATTATTTTTTCAATTTCCCTAATGAAGCTGCGCCAACTTCGGCTTCAATTTCCAAATCCCAATTACTACGAACCGTAATTTCTTTGTTGTATAAAATTATTTTTTCGGGTTGTTTCTTTTTCCAATAGTCGCCTGAGTCCCACTTACCATTTGCGTTTTCATCACGAATGAATTGCAGTTTGTATGAGCCCGGAATTAATGCTTTCATCTCAAATTTATTTTTCCAATTCACCAATTTCCATTCTTTGCTGATTGTGTTTCCAGCAAGAAGTTGTGCTATGTATTGATTCATGCTGTCTTTACAGTTAATGGTAAGAGTTAGGTTTCCTACTGCAGTTTCTTCTAATTGACTGAATGAGAAAACCGTGCTGTCATTTTTATTTCCATACACATCTTCAAACAATCCGGCAGGAATAATCACCTTATATTTTAACCCCGATTGAAATTCAAAATTGCAAATGGCATACGCCAAATGAGTCAGTGAATCAATTTTTTTTACGAATAAAGTTTTCTTCATTTCATTCGTTGAATCAATGACAATGGATGGAAGAATATCTTTCGCAATACTTTTTAACGGATAAGAAAAATTCAGTTCGAGTTTTTGTTTTGGAAAAAGTCCATAACTATTTTTTGAACCATACAAATTTGTCCGGATAGAAAATTTATTATTCACTCCTTTCATTTGTGTTGAAGAAGTATATCGCAGTTTTACACCAACTGTATCTAATTCACCATTCAAATAAAATTGAAAAAACACACTGTCGGTTTGCTTTGTATTAATCCAGGCATAAATCGTATCTCCCGATTTGCCATTTGATTGAAATAAAATGTTTGTTGAATCAGAAATTGTTTCAATTGAAATATCCTTAACAGTATGATTGAATGCGAAAGAAATTTTTTTGTTGTCAATAGTTGATGAAACAAGCAAAACCGTTTTATCCTGAACAGGAAGAAACGAATTCAAAGAATAGAATGCCGTAGTATCACGAACCGCAATCATTGTATCTACAAAAGCAATTTCTTCATTCGGTTGGTCATAGAAATAATTCAGATTCTGGTCGCTCAAACAAAACAGGTGATAATTTCCTTCGTGCAAATGGTCTAAAATAAATTGTCCGTTTTCATCGGTACGGGCGAAGTAATCGGGTTTTCTTTTCGACACAACAGAATCTTCAGAAGATGAATAAAGCATAACTAAAAAACCTTTCTGAGGTTTGTGGGTTTTTGAATCCGTTACTACTCCTTGAATTCGAAAAGAATCTATGACCAGCCCGGTAGAAAAAACATAATTGTAGCCTTCCAGATTATTTCCCTCAGTATTATCGGCAATTGCATTTCCGAAATGAAGCGTGTAAGTAGTATTTTCTTTTAATGAATCGGGCAGCGTGATAATCAGATTCTTCTTTCTGATTTTCCATTTCAATGGTTGATTTGCTATCGGCGATAAATAAATTTCAGCGGCAGGATTATTCAATACAAAATATTCATCAAACAAAATTTTGATTTCTCTGCTCTTAAAATTTGTTGTTAAATTTTTTGGTGATGCAGAAAGAACTTTAGGTGGAACAGAATCCCGTTCTCCCCCTGTTGGCGACACAACATTGGCGCAACCATATAAAAAACCAAATAAGAAAATAAAAATTGAATTATAAAACCACCTAAACGAGCCTTCTATATTCTTCACAGTGTGATTAAACGATCAAGCAGTTCCTTTTTGTATGACTTACTTACAGGAATCAGTTTATTCTCTACCAATAAAATATCTTCAGAAATCTTTTTTATTTTATCAATACGAACAAGGTAGGAGCGATGCACCCGAACAAATTCTTTAGAGGGTAATTTCGCTTCAATATTTTTCATGGTGCTCAACACCACATATTTTTTTGCCGCGGTAATAAAATTTACATAATCGCCGAGCGCTTCAATCCATAAAATATCAGTGGTAGGCAGGTTGATTAATTCCGAATCAACCTTAATAAAAATATTTCCCCCTTTTACTGATTCAATTTTTGAAGGAGCGCTTTTAGTTCTTACTTTCTGAATGGCTTTTAAAAACCGAGTATGGTTTACTGGCTTTACTAAATAATCAGTCACTTCATATTCAAAAGCCTCAACTGCATATTTTTCTTTTGCGGTAACCAAAATTACCTGTGGTTTGTGATTCAGGCTTTTTAATAATTCAAGCCCGCTCATTTTTGGCATTTCTACATCCAAAAAAATTAAATCAACTTCATTTTTAGCTAAATAATTTGAAGCTTCAATAGCGCTCTTGCATACATTTGATAAAACAAGGTCTTCAGTTTCATTAATGCATTCACACATTAATTCGCGTGAAATTTTGTCGTCATCTACTACTAAACACTTCATATTTGAAATCGGAATTGGTCAAAAATAATATTAACTTCTAAATAATATTTATTATCGACATTAAGGAAATATTAATCGATTCAGGCTGATAAAAATAAAGCTATTTGTTGCCCGATAATTTTTTTGATTTTGCCTTTGATACTGTGCCGGGGGATTCGAGGTATTTTATATATGAACTTACTTCGTTAAATAAAGTTGGCTTACTAAAAACCGCATCGGCTCCCTCAGAAACCACTAAAGAAATTTGTTCTTTTTCAACTTGTTCTGGGGTGAATGCAATTAATTTCGTGTCTTTCAATTTACTTTTAGTTTCCAGAAATTTTAGTGATTGTAGGCCTGATGGGTCTAATAAATCCACCTCTGTAATAATTAAATTGGGTGGTACTTCATTTCGTTTTATCCATTTATAAGCATCAAACATTTCAGTGAAACTATATACTTTGTTTGTTTGCTGAAAAGTTTGAAGGAAAGAATCCCTCAGTATTTTATCCGGATTAACAAAAACTATTATCATTTTCTGAGATCTGTCGTGTTTTTTATAAAAGAGATTTCTCTTTTAAAATAATTTCTACCCTTGATTTTATTTCTTCTGGTGTAAATGGTTTTTGTAAATAATCATTTGCCCCCAACCTGAACGATTTCATGTAATTATCCGTCTTTGCTTTTCCAGTTACCACCATATAAGGAATTGTTTGTGTTTCCTTGTTTTCGCGCAATTTAACCAGCAATTCAAATCCATCTAAAACCGGCATTTCAAGGTCTGCTAAAATTAAATCGGTATGATTTCCTTTTTCTAACCAATCAAATGCTTTTCGGCCATCTTCCTTTGTTATCACATTGTATTCCTCACCAAGAAAATGCTCTAACAGAAGACGAATGCTTAATTCATCATCAACAATGAGTAGTGTTTTTTTCATTAAGTATTGTCTTGGTGTTTTTCTTAATGATCAAATGTATATATTTAACAATACCTAGGTAGTAAGTTTCGATAAGTTGGTATTAATATCTGCCAAAAAGGCTTTCTATAGGGTTAGTTGGATTTGAGAAAAATACTATTTAAGAATATTAAATACTAAAAAAGGCATTATATCTGATTTGAATATTTTATACTTTAGGTGTGCTGTAAAATGAGTGGGCCCTGCGCGCCTCGTCCATAGCGGGTTTCAATAGTTGATTGAAGTTTTCGAAAACAGACGGCAGTGTTTCTAATTCAGTTTTTCCATCTGCATTTTTTTCAAGTTTCAAAATCAACTCATTCAATTCCTGATTTCCGAGCAGGCCGATATTTGGCTTCATCTTGTGAGCAAGTCCACGCACTGTATCCCAATCGCCATTCGGAATTGCCTCACCAATTTGCTGAACAGCAGGTGGTGTCTGGTCAATAAGCAGCATTAACATTTTCACCAAGAACTCATTCTTTCCTCTTGAGAATTCTTTCAGATTAATTAGATCGATAATAGTTGATGTAAATTCCTGTTCCACGGCTAAAGAATTTTTTATTGGATTATTTTTTTCTTCGGCATCATTCTTTTTTTCTTCTGAAATATACTGCCAAATTTTATTATTTAAATCAAGGGGTTTAAAAGGCTTTGTGATGTAATCATTCATGCCTGCTGCAAAACATTTTTCATTATCGCCTTTTATTGCATTCGCTGTCATGGCAATGATTGGAATTTTATTGATTGACTCATCAGAGTACTTACGAATGATTTCAGTTGCTTCCAAACCATTAACCACCGGCATTTGAACATCCATTAAAATCAAATCGTATTTTTTTTGCCTTAACTTGTTAATTGCAATTTCACCGTTATCGGCAATATCAATTTGAGCGCCCCACTCTGTAATTAAATCATTTGCTAAAAGCTGATTCACCATATTGTCTTCAGCTAGTAAAATATTAACTCCAGTGAGTTGATGATAAACTACTGCTGTAGGTGAGATAGATTTTTCAGTTGTTGGTAATTCAAAAGCTAAATCAAAAATAAAACTCGAGCCCTTTCCAGGTTCGCTTTCAATCCAGATTTTCCCATTTTGAGCATCTAATATCTTTTTAACAATGCTTAATCCTAATCCAGTTCCGCCATACTTGCGGGCCGTATCTTTATCTGCCTGCTTAAAACTTTCAAAAATAGTTTCTGTTTTATCAGCCGGAATTCCTATTCCTGTATCGTCAATACTGAATTGAAGATTGATTGAATTATCTTTTTCTTCCAAACATTTTATCCGAATTGTAACACCTCCATTCTCAGTAAATTTTATTGAATTTCCAACCAAATTAACAAGCACCTGATTTAACCTAACAGGGTCGCCTAATAATTTTTTGGGCACATTTTCACCAACATCAGAATGCAAATAAATTCCTTTATCCAATGCGCGATTACCATAAGTTTGATTAATGTTATAAAGCAATGATGATAAATCAAACTCAATATTTTCAAACTCCATTTGCCCCGCAACAATTTTTGAAAAATCAAGCAGGTCATTAATTATCACTAGTAAATGTTCTGACGACTGTTTTATAGCGGTGATATATTGTGATTGCTTATCATCCAGTTTTGATTTTTGGATAAGTTGGGTCAACCCAATTATTCCATTCATTGGTGTACGAATTTCATGGCTCACATTTGCAAGGAAACTTTCTTTTGCTTTTGAAGCGGCTTCGGTTGCTTCCATTGCCAAAACAATTTCGCGTTCTTTTAATTGTTTGCTCATTGCACCTGAAATTGCTGCTGCTGCAGTCCGTAAAATACTTTCCTCAATGTTTCCCCATTCCTGTTCGCTGTGGCAATTATCAAATCCAATAAATCCACTGAACCACTCATCAATAAAAATCGGTACAACTATTAATGATTGTGTTCCTCGTGGTTGAAGAATAGCTTTTTCGGTTTCAGGAAAATCACAAATATTTCCTTTGATTGCGTTTCCACCACTCAACTCATATTGCCAGCGGGGAAGAAAATCTTCGTATAAAATATTTTGCAGTTTTGTTCGGTTTATCCTGAACGAATCTGTTTCATTTATCCATTCATAACGATGGCTGAAAGAAATTTTTTTTGAATCACTATCGCGATAATTTTCATAAACATAAACTCGATCAACACATGTTGCTTTACCAAGCATTTTTATTGCGCTCTTTATAGCTGATTGAAAATCTTTTTTGAGTAGCAAACTACTGCACGCCTCGGTAACACCGCTTAATAAATTATCTTTTAATCGTAATTCGTCTGCTAATTTTTTATCTTCAGTAACATCAAGAATCCGGAGAATTCCATAATTCTCGCCTTGAATAGAAAAATTTTCGCGTGCAATGTTGACCCAAATATTTTTCCTGCCATTTACCTGCAGTTCAAGAATAGCCATTGATTTATTCAGCTCTCTGCCTATTAATTCTTTTACCGGATGATAGCCGAATTTTTCTTCATCATCAATATTAAAAAGTGACAAAGCTTTTTTATTTATCCGTAGAATTTTATCTTCTCTCTTCTCAACAATAATAATTGCATCTGGCGATTCTTGATAAAGTGATTCTAAAAGATAGTTACCTAGACTTGATTCATTTTCCGCCTGAATTTTATTTGAAAGTAAAATGGATATAACTGAGAAAAAAAGTCCTGATGAAAAAATATAAAATGCTGCATCGCGTGGATCTAACAAATTAAATGCTGAAATTGAAATTGAAATCAATGAAAAAACTAAAAATATCCATAGGTCAGCCAGTCGTTTATAGGTAAAACTGAACACAACCACAACAAGTAAAAATCCGATGTAATAAAATACCTGAAAATTATTTACCCATAATAAATAAGTAAAATGTGCTACTCCACTGAATGAAACAATGAAAAGAATTCGATTGATGTAATTAAGAAAAATCTTTTCAGAAAACGAGAGGAAAAAAATTCCGAAACACAGTGCTGAAATTATTATACGCAGTAAAAGCGAATCATGATTTTCGGGGTAAGTGTATTTAAAAATAAAATAAAAAACAGGGTATGTTATTGCGCCAACAATACTGAATAGCCTATATAAATTAATTATATGCTTAACCTCAGTTTCCCTTGGCTTAAATTCTGAAAGTTTATGTGCTATTACATCAAGCATTTTAAATACAAACTGTGTTTTATTAGTGTTTTTCGTGTCTCTTATTCGCTACCATTACTAAATAGTTACTTTAATCCTAATATTTTAAAGATTATTAAGAATAACTAAGACTTAATTCAATGATTTACTTTTGCGTACTTCAACCAAAAAAGATAAAATGACTGTTGAACAACTTTACACCAACTGCCTTTCGGAAGCTGCTTATTTTATAACAAGTAATGGCGAAGCTGCTGTTATTGATCCGTTGCGTGATTATCAAACCTATATTGATAAGGCAGATAAAGCAGGAGTTAAAATCAAGTATGTTTTTGAAACTCATTTTCATGCTGATTTTGTAAGTGGTCATATTGATTTGGCTGCAAAAACCGGTGCTCAGATTATTTATGGTCCGAATGCGAAAACAGATTATAAAATATATGAAGCAAGGGATGGCGAAAAATTTAAAATCGGAACCTGTGAAATAGAAGTCCTTCACACTCCCGGACACACACCTGAATCAAGTTGTTATTTATTGAATGATGAAGAAGGACAACCTTATTCAGTTTTTACGGGTGATACACTTTTTGTTGGTGATGTGGGTCGACCCGATTTGTTTGGTGTTAAAATTTCTAAAGAAGAATTAGCTGGAATGCTGTATGATTCATTAAACAATAAAATTAAAAAGCTGGATGATGCAGTGATTGTTTATCCTGCTCATGGGCCTGGTTCATCATGTGGAAAAAATTTAGGTAAGGAAACTTTCAGCACTATTGGTGAGCAGAAAAAAATGAATTATGCTTTAAAAGAAATGAATCGTGAAGAATTTATAAAAGAAATTACTTCGGGTTTATCTGCCCCACCTGCATACTTTCCATTAAATGCACAGATAAATAAAAAAGGATATTCATCATTGGATGAAATAATGAATCGTAATTTAAAATCATTGTCTGTTGATGAATTTGAAAATGAAATAAAAAACAAAGCGCTTGTTTTAGATACAAGAAACCCTGAAGAATTTGAAAACGGATTTGTAAAAGGAGCGATTAATATTGGATTAAACGGTCGGTTTGCCGAATGGGTGGGAACACTTATAAATATTAATCAACCATTATTAATTGTAGCTGAAGAAGGAAAAGAAGAAGAATCAATATTAAGATTGGCGCGAGTTGGTTATGAAAATGTAAAAGGTTATTTAAAAGGTGGTTATAATTCTTGGATGACTGCCGGAAAATCGTTGGATATGGTTTTAACAATTGATGCTGAAGAATTTGAATTGGATATGAAACATGAAAAAGATATTGTGGTGGTTGATGTTCGAAAAGAATCGGAATACGATGCGGGCCATATTGAAAACGCTGAGAATTGTGTGTTACAAAACTTTGATACTTCTATTTCTGATTTAAATTTTTCTGACCGTTTATATGTTCATTGTCAGGCAGGTTACCGTAGTATGATAGCTGCTTCTATTTTAAAACGGAAAGGTTTTGATAAAGTAAAAAATATAAAAGGCGGTTATCTTGAAATTGTTAAGCAGGGAATACCAGTGGAAATTTCGCAGCCTGAGTTAAATTGAGATTTTAATCACCGTATTTTTTTCTTTTAAATAGAAGTTACACTTTTTAAAAAAAGTTTAACTACAAAAAAAATTTCATCTGATATTAATTGTGTGGGTTACACAATCATCAACCATTAATTTATTATTTGATATTTTTCCTGTTGTAAGACCGCGAACATGATATTGGATTGAATCACCACTTGGTAAATCTGTATGACACGAACCGTCTATAACCAGATTTCCGCACCCATCCGGAATTGTTCCATTCACTGTTATTTCAATATTTTCAGTGGTGGTAAGATTCCAAAAAACAAAAGTTCCTTTGTTACATTTCTTTTTACAACTTCCGAAAACAAACGCTGCCAACAAAATGAGTACAAAAATCCTTTTCATAAAAACTTCCACTTTAAAAATCGCCGCAATTTAAGTTTCTGATTTTTTAAATGAAATGATTTTTATTAATAGGGAAGTTTTTCTAACCATTTTTTTACTTACCAACCTTCTATATAACCAATTGATTTATAAAAATTATTATTATAAACTATTAAGGGTGTGAATTAGTGTAGAAGATTTTTTTGCCGATGATGCAAACTCAGTTACCACCGTTTCAATCACACTATTCACATTTTCATCCACAAACAAAAGCACTGCTTATCAAGTATTCATCAGTTTTATAAACACAAAGTAAAAAACCACTTTTAACACAAATCTTGACAAGTAACTTCAAACAAGGTTTTATAAATTTTGTTGGTGTGAGTGGTTATTCACAACAGTTAACCACACTTAAAAATAGCAATTTTATGATTCAGTAGTTTCAGTAGTTTTTCAGTTGGGTTACTAACAGGTACTAACATTATTTTATTTTAGTGTTGGTAGTTTATATCCATAAATAATTAGATATTTTTTTCTCTATTCAGCTATTTTCCCTGATACAAACTGATACAGATTAAAATTTTTATTCTTCATCTCATTTTTAATATCCATTAATAGCAGTTCGCGATTGATATGTTTGGTTTTGTGATTTATTATTAATTGAAGAGCCTTCTCAGCCATCAATAAATTTTTCCGGTCATTATGATTTGCACCGGCAAAATGATTTTGGATTTGTTGTATCAGTTCATCAACACCCTCACCTTTTATAGCAGTGGTTTTAATAACCGGAATCTGCCATTCATTATCTGATTTTTCAAGAACCAGTAATTCTAAATTTTTTACAAAACGGTTAGCATCAGCACGGTCAGCTTTGTTCACGACAAAAATGTCGGCAATTTCCATCAACCCTGCTTTCATGGTTTGAACTTCATCACCCGCCTCCGGAACCAGCACCACAACAGTTGTATCGGCAAGACCGGCAATCTCCACTTCACTTTGTCCAACTCCAACTGTTTCAATAATAATAAAATCAAAATTAGCAGCTCGAAGCAAATCGGTTACTTCAATAATTTTTTCAGTCAGTCCGCCGAGTGCACCTCGAGTGGCTAAACTTCTGATAAAAATATTTTCATCGTTAAAATGTTCACTCAATCGTATTCGATCGCCAAGCAATGAACCGAAATTAAAAGGCGAAGTAGGGTCAACTGCAATCACCGCAATTTTTTTCCCCTGTGCCGAAAGCTTTTTTAATAAAACATTTACCAATGAACTTTTACCAGCTCCAGGAGGACCGGTGAACCCAATAACCGGAATCTGATAATTTATTTTCAGTTGATGTAAAAGCCGGTGACCAACTTCCGAATCAGTTTCAACCAAACTGATAGCACGCGCAAGCGCTTTATAATTTCCGGTTTGAATTTGATTTAATAAATTTTCAGGTTCATTCATTTCCTAAATAATAATCACGCGTCGAGCTGACCTTTAATTTTTTCGCGAATAGAAATAAGTACATCAACCGATAATTTTTTCCGCTCAACTTTATTAACTATATAATCTTTAAAATTTTTTTCGATTTGATAAGATTCAAGGCAATGATTGCAAATGGAAACATTAGCAAGAAAATCTTTTTCTTCCGCCTCACTCATTTCTCCATCAAGCAAGAGCATGACTTTGCGCATGAGCTGCTGGCAATTGTGCCGATCGAGTAATCGTTGTTTGTCGTCCATTTTATTTATCTTATTTCTTTTATCCCCTTGGTTTTTGCATAGTCGCGTAATTTTTCTTTCAGCATGTTTCGTGAACGATGGAGTCGTGAACGAACGGTGCCAACCGGTATGTCAACAATCTTCGCAATTTCTTCATAAGTAAAATCCTCCACATCACACAACAAAATAACGGTTCTGAAATCAGCCGGAAGCGAATTAATGGAGTTGGTAATTTCATCACCCATCATGTTTTGAAAAACATTGGAGCGCATATCCAGACTTCCTATTCCGGTGGCCTCGTCACTATCCTGGTAAGCAATGTAATCTTCGTAATCAGTTTCATGCGGAGCCCTGACTTTTTTACGGTACTCGTTAATGAAACTGTTCTTGAGAATTTTGAACAGCCATGCCTTTGCATTCGTTCCTTTCTCATAAGAATTTATAAACCGATACGATTTTAAAAAGGTATCCTGCACAAGATCATTTGCATCATCTTCGTTGTAGGTTAAATGAAAAGCGAAATTGTACAACGCATCGGCATGAGGGAAAAACTCCCGCTCAAACAACAGCTCGTTTTCTTTCTTAATTATTTCTTCAGTAGTCACGATTTAAAAATAGTTTAATTCGGGTTTATTTTACAATCCCTAAATGAAAATCATTTTCTCCTGGTTTACCATCAACAACAAACCCGATCACTTAAAACTGGGTTTGTTTTTTCTGCTCACCTTATTTGCAGGATTAATTTTTTCTCACGCGCTGCAAAGTATAAGCATCGGGCTATTAGTTGCTAATACTTTATTCAACAAAAATGTGAGGGAAAATATTTACGAATATTTCAACGATAGGGTTTTAATCATTCTCTCACTTTTCTTTATCACTTTTTTATTGAGCGGAATATATTCTGAAGATAAACAATACTGGTTGCAAAAATTAAATGTGCGACTCGCTTTTGTTTTAATTCCGGTTGGAATGATTGCACTTCGAAACATGACCCACAAAACTTTTCAATGGCTATTGTATTTTTTTATGTGGTTGATTGTTGCATCAAGTATAGCCGTACTCGTTAATTACATTGAACATTATGATGTAGTTAATGGAATGTATTCAGCCGGGCAAACAATGGAAACCCCACATAGCCATGTGCGATTTAGTTTAATGGTTTGCTTTTCAGTTTTTATCGGATGGTATTTATATCAGGGCGATTTTCAACCATTATTCAGAGGAGAAAAATACCTTACATTATTAGCCACTGTTTTATTAATTGTGTTTTTGCATGTCATGGCTGTACGAAGTGGCTTGCTCGCTTTTTATTTATGTGCCGTATTTTTATTACTCCGCTCAGTTTTTCTTTTACGAAAATGGCGACAAGGATTTTTTGCACTGCTCTTATTAATGATGCTTCCGGTTATTGCGTATAATTTTTTCCCCTCTGTAAAAACAAAATTCCAGTACATGAAGTATGACCTGAACCAGTATTTTTCTTTCAATCAGGTTGCGGGATTAAGTGATGCAACTCGATTACTCTCGATGAAAAACGGAATAGAAATATTGAAAGAAAACATCTGGATTGGTGTTGGGGCCGGAGATGTAAAAAATGAAGCGCTCAAAAAATATGTTGGATATCCTGAAATAAAAACCGCAAGCAAACTGCCGCACAATCAAATTGTTTGGGAGTTAGCTTCAGTTGGATTTATTGGTTTTGCATTGTTTTGGTTTGCATCCATGTTTCCGCTTTTTTATAATCGGAATTATACCGACCCGTTGTTTGTTTGTTTGCACATTATTTTATTTTCATCCTACTTAACCGAAGCAACCCTTGACGACAGCAATGGAAACGGATTGTACCTGATATTTTTGATTCTTATTTATTTTCAATTGCGAAAAAAGAAAGGATGAAAATTTCTGCAACCATTATCACTTATAATGAAGAAGAAAATATTGGCGATTGCATAGATTCATTGAAAGAAGTTGCTGATGAAATTATTGTCGTCGATTCTTTTTCAAATGATGCAACAGAAAAAATCTGCAAGGGGAAAAATGTAAAATTCATTCAACACAAATTCGAAGGACACATCCAACAAAAAAATTTCGCCCTTGAACAGGCCACGAACAATTTTGTTTTGTCGCTCGATGCCGATGAAAGATTATCAGATGAATTGAAAAAAGAAATTCGGGATTGTGTCATTTGTCATGCTGAACCTTTCGAAGCATACATCATGAACCGCTTGAATAATTATTGTGGCAAATGGATAAAGCACGGAGTATGGTATCCCGATAAAAAAATAAGGTTGTGGAATAAACAAAAGGGAAAATGGGGCGGCTCTAATCCACACGACAAAGTGTTGATGGACACAAACACGCTCACAAAAACCTTCAGTGGAAATATTTTGCACTATACTTTTCGTACTCCCGAACAATATAAATCGCAAATGGAAAAATTCAGCACCATTGCCGCGCAATCCATGTTACACGAAGGAAAAAAAAGCAATTTGATTAAAGCGTATTCAGCCGGTGCATTTGCATTTGTTCGTTCCTATATACTTCGCGCTGGATTTTTAGACGGAAATTCAGGTTACCAAATTGCAAAAGGATATGCTCAATATACCCGAATGAAATATGAAAAGATGTTGAAGAAATAAAGGGCCTCATTGGAAAACAACACTTCGACAAACTCAGTGTGACAATGATACTTTTAAATACCGACACGCTTTGTCACTCTGAGCTTATCGAAGAGCTTTCGAAAGATTTTTTAATCCCTATTTCCTTAAAATAAAAAAACCGAAGCGATTCACATCAGTCCGGTTTTCATTTTTATGATTTAAGTGATTACCACTTTTTTTCTCTGTCCTGAGGCGGGCGCGCTTCGCTCACTTCAATGCGACGCTCTTTCACATCAGTGCCATTGATTTTTTCAATAGCAGCTTTTGCTTCTTCGTCATTAGGCATTTCCACAAAACCGAAACCTTTTGCTCGGCCGGTCACGCGGTCTTTAATAATTTTTACTGAAGATACCTCTCCACACTGAGAAAATATCTCCCTTAATTCATCTTCCTGAAGACTGTAACTAAGGTTGCGTACATAAATGTTCATGGTCTGAAAATTGGGTTAAGAAAAAAGTAATTGATTGTTGAATTGGTTTTAAAGATAGAAGTCGCTCGTATTTTTTATTTTAAAAACTGTGCGGACAATATTTTTTTGTTTGTTGGTTAAGGGTTCGTGTCAAAGATATTCTTTTATTTTAATTGTCAAGAAAATGGTTTGGAAGAAGTAGGAGAAAAAAAATAGAAAATGAAAAGCCGCTCAGATATTTCGAAGCGGCTTTCCAATTTAATTTTTCATTAAATTCTAAATTTCCTGCGAGAAAATCATATCTTCAGTATCAATCACATTTGTATCGCTGATAATTGCTGCGCGTTCAACCAACGCTTTTAGTTCGCGAACATTGCCTGGCCAAGGATGAGCTTGAATTGCTTTGTAAGCATCAGCAGAAAAAGTTTTTATTGTCATACCATTCCTTTCACAAAATCCTTTTAGAAAAAATTTTGAAAGCAACAATACATCATCACCTCTTTCACGCAAGGGGGGGAGATGAATTAAAAATCCCTGCAAACGATAATATAAATCCTCACGCATTTTTCCCTCTCTAACTCGCTGCGATAAATTTTTATTAGTTGCTGCAATGATGCGAACATTCAATTGCGTTTCTTTATTGGCACCCAATCGCGTGATTTTATTTTCCTGTAACACTCTCAACAATTTTGTTTGCAGGTTCATATCCATCTCACCAATTTCATCTAAGAAAATAGTTCCTTCATTAGCCTCTTCAAATTTGCCAATTCGTTTGCTATCAGCTCCAGTAAATGCTCCTTTCTCGTGACCGAATAATTCACTTTCCATTAAGTCTGCAGGAATTGCAGCCATGTTTACAGGCACATATGGCTTGCGTGCACGGTTACTGTTAAAGTGAATGGCCCCAGCTACAACTTCTTTACCTGTTCCTGATTCTCCAGTAATTAATGCAAGCATACTTGTCTTCTCCACTTTCTGAATCAATCTCAATACTCTAAGAATCGCAGCACTTTCACCAATAATTTTATCATAACGGTTACGGTCAATTATCTGTTCCTGTAATTTCGAAACCTGATTTTTTTGCTTGATTTTATCAGCAACTTTATGAACCGCTTCACCTAATTCTACAAAGGCATTATTGTTCTTGATTATGTATGAAGCCGCTCCGGCTTTATAACATTCAACCACAACCTCCACTTTATCCTGACCTGATAAAATCACACACTCAATATCTTTATTATATGCCTGAATTTCCTTCATCACTTCAATACCGTTTCGGTTGGGTAGGTTGTAATCAATAGTTACAATGTTCGGATTTTTATAAAGGTCTTTTAATAAATCTTCGGCGCTAGGGTAAATAGTTATTTCATAATTTTCGGTTGCCGCCAATTCATTTTGTATCAATTGAGAATACAAATCATTGTCTTCCACCACAAATATTTTTGTGATATTACTTTCTGCCGTTAAGGGTGGAACAGGAGTTTCAGATTTAGGCGCAGGATTATTATTTCCTGATGAAAAGAGATTAATCATTGATTGGGTGTTTTTAATTCTATCGCTTTTTCGTATATAAAGTTGTTTTGTTACACAGATGGTTAATTACACAATTATTAATTTCCATTTTAAATCTGAAGATTAAACTTAACTTGTGGTATTACCTCAATTATTATATTGCAACCCAATCAAATAAGATGAGAAAATATCTAATTGCAACTGTTTTAATTTTCTGTTCACTAAATTTTAATTATTGCAATGCACAGTTAAATATAGATTTTAATCATTATCAGCCATTGCTTGCATCAGGAGATGTTCCATTTGATTTTCAATTGGCTTCAGTCGAAAAATTTCAGCTTGAAAAGCAACAAATTGACAACACCGAAAATAAATATTATCAAAAACTGAAGAACAAGTTTTATTTAGAAAACAGTATTGATATTACTCATCTTTTAAAAAGCGGAATTGTATTGTTTGGCGACCCCATTTCAGATTATCTGAATAAAGTTTTAGATGTGGTTTTAAAAGAAAACCAATCGTTGCGCGATTCATTGCAGATTTATTATTTACGAACCGATGAAGTAAACGCATTCACTACACCCGATGGAATAATAATTGTGTCAGCCGGATTGTTAGCTCAATTATCAAATGAAGCGCAATTAGCATTTATTCTCAGCCATGAAATTCAGCATTTCAGATTAAAACATGGTTTTAGTAAATATAAAAAAGATGATGAAATAATTAAAGGCAAAGGAGAATTTAAAAATATAAAATTCGCTGAAGCTGAACTCAGTCATTTTCATTTCAGTCGTGAGTTGGAATCAGAAGCTGATATGAAGGGATTGGAATTATTTCTGACCACGCCTTATTCCGCAAGCGAAGTGAATGGCGTGTTTGATGTGTTACTTTATTCTTACCTGCCTTTTGAACTTGATTCGTTGCCACGAGCGTATTTTAATGAAGGCGATTATAAAATACCGGATAAATTTTTCTGCAATAAATTGAATGTCATTGATGCGAAAGAAAATGATGACGATGAAAAAAGTACGCACCCTAATATTTACAAGCGCCGAACCGAAATGGCCAATATATTAGAAACAAAAAGTTCAAAAGGAAATGCAAAATTTATTATTGGAGAAGAACAATTTAACCTAATCAGAAACACCTCCCGATTTGAAGTGGTGGGGTTGGAAATGCGTGATCATAATTATGAAGATGCGTTTTACTCATGCTATTTATTATTGAAAGAATTTCCTGAAAGTGAATACTTACACGAAACAAAAGCAGCAACAATATATTTTTTATCACAATACAAAGTGAATGGAAATTTTTACGATGTTCATCATACTGATAAAGAAGCACAGGGAAGCATTCAGCAGATATATTATTTCTTCAATAAAATTCCGGATGAAGATCTTGCAATAATTGCAACCAAAACTGTTTGGGATGAACATTTAAAATTTCTTTCTAATTCCGGATTAACTCAAATGGCATATGATTTATTGAAGTTGATGGATGAGAACTTAAAATTTTCTCCAGATGATTTCACCATAGTCCCACCGAAGGATAAAAAAATTAAAAATGATACAGTGCAAAATGTGCCCACTGATAAATATTCAATGATCAAGCAATCAATATCAGAAACAAGTAAAGCGCAAGATGAAAAATATTATCGTTTTGCTTTTGCCCACCTGTTAAAAGAACCAGATTTTATTTCAGCATTTCATAAACAAATGGGTAAAGAAGATTCGGTTTATGTATTAAAAAAGAAAAAGAAAAAAGGTGGACTCGAAATAAATCACCTGGTAGTTGCAAATCCGTTTTATGTGAAATTAGATTTTACAAAAGACCATCGACAAAAATATTTAGCCAGTGAATCATCAGAAGATGAATTGAATAATCAAATTCAATATTGCGCAACTAAATTGGGATTAAACCTCAATATCATTGACAATGATCACCTGAAAGAAACAGATGTTGCAACTTTTAACAACATGCTTACAATGAACGACTGGTTTGATGAAGCCATTGACCAGCCAAAAGATTTAACTTTATATAATACTTCTAGCGACCGATTAAAAAAAATAGGAGAAGAATACGGTACTGATTATGTAAGTTGGATGGGAATTGTATCGGCGCGCAAAAAAGGAAATGGTTCTGAGTTGGCATCGCTTTGTGTTGGCTTTATTTGGTTTCCCTTCCTTCCGATCCTTATTTATAAAACAGTATCTCCAAATTATGAAACCGATTTTCTAACCTTGATTGTAAACAGCAATACCGGAAAGTTTGAATGGTCAAATGTTCGATCAGTGAAACAAAATGATTACCCTTCGGTGGTAAAAAGCAACCTGTACTATATTATTCAACAGATTAAAGCAAAAAAGAAATGAGAAAAATTTCTGCTGCTATTTATTTTTTGTGCTTTGCTCTTACTCTTCAAGCACAAGTGCCTGGATATATGGGAAAGAAATTTTCTGTCGGATATGATTTACATTTTTATCTCGGAGGTGTTTTGCCTGATACGCGTACTTATGATGAGGCATTCACACCCACACAACATGAAGTGTTTTTAAATTATATTCATGAGATTCATGCCGATTATGTTTTAGCTAAAAATTATTCAATTGGCTTTTCATATCAATCATTTAAAACCGGACAATACTTTAAGGAGAATGATCCATATTACCCTGAGAATTATACTTACTCGTCATCCAATTATATAAATATGAAATGCTATTCTATTGTTTTAAATAATAAATTTTTCTTTTATAAAAACGGTACCGGGCTTGCGCCAATTGGTAATTATGGAGAGTTGGGAATTGGAATAGTAAATGCGCAGTCAATTATAAAAATGGTGGGTATTTATAATGACTATTACACTTTAAAATATTCTAACAAAAAATTTTTACTTCAGGATGTAAGAACACCAATAATTTCGGGAGGGCTCGGAAATCAATCAATTGTTTTTGATCGAATCATTATTGATGCAGGAATTAATGTAGCTTTTTTGCCTGGAACCATTAAAGGTTTAGTATCAAATAACAATAATGTAAATTACAATTCACTTTATTTGGATACAACTTTAGCTGAAAACAAAATATTGACCCGACTGCAAACTTTTTATTTGACTTCAGTAAAAATTGGTATCGGAGTTTTACTCCTCTGATTTTTTTGCTGTTAATAATTGAGTGAGTATGTAAAACGCAAATTGCTTTCATGGGTTAAGCGCATCATTACATTTGTGAAAAATTATTTGTTATGACGCTCGAAGAAAAAATAATGAGTGAAATAAAACCCGCCATGCTCGCTAAAAACGAAGGAGCATTGCGTGGATTGCGTGCTATCAAAGGCGCAATCATTTTAGCAAAGACTGAAAAAGGTTCTGATGGAACCGTGAGTGAAGAAACAGAAATAAAAATTTTACAAAAGCTCGCCAAGCAACGCAAGGAGTCAATAGAAATTTTTCAAAAAGAAAATCGTGACGACTTAGTAAATAAAGAATTGGAAGAATTATCAGTGATAGAAAAATTTCTTCCGCAACAAATGGGTGCTGATGAACTGAAAGAAATTATCAAAGGAATAATTTCTCAGATGGGTGTAACATCTCCTGCCGAAATGGGAAAAGTAATTGGAGCTGCCAACAAGCATCTCGCCGGAAAGTCAGATGGCAAATCAATCAGCGAAATGGTGAAACAACTTTTAGCCGGCGGATAATTCTTCTCTAAATTTTCGACCAGCTTACTGTGACTGCGTTCATCACAAAGAGGTAATAGAAGCATCAAAAAATCTTATAATTTTTCAATCATTTAATCTTTCAATTTTATAATTTGTTAATAGACATAGGTTTCCTCTTATTCATTGCTTTTGGTTTCTGGCGCGGGTTCACCCGCGGAATCATTGTTGCCATTTTCAGTTTCCTGGCGTGGTCAATTGGTTTGCTGGGTGCGCTGAAATTTTCTTCATGGGGCGCATTTTTTCTGCGCGACCACATGGGAATAAAATCAGATTACAATCCCATCATCAGTTTTGTTTTAATCATGATTGTGATTTCCCTCATCATTTATTTCATGGGAAAAGTTTTAGAGAAAATGATTCAGGTGGTGCAAATGGGTTGGCTGAATAAAACACTCGGTGGATTGTTAAAAGCTTCCATTTATTTTCTGATGTACTGTGTCATCATCTGGTTGTTTAATAAGTCAGGTTCAATAAGCCCTGAAGTAAAAGCGCAGAGCAAATTATTTGATTACATCATTCCGGTGGCACCTTCAGTTTTCGATTGGCTGGGAAGAAATGTTCCTGCGATGCAGGGACTGTTACAGGATATCAGCCGATACTACGACCAGATTCGTTTCCCTGATATTTTCCGTTAAGCGGTGATTCTTCTTTTAGATAATTACGATTCGTTTACTTACAATTTGTGGCACTACCTGTTACTGTTGAATGAAGAATGTATTGTAAAACGCAATGACGAAATCACGATTGAAGAAATTGAAAAGCTGAATCCGAAAGCCATCGTGCTTTCTCCCGGACCTGGCAGACCTGCTGATTCAGGTGTAATGAATGAAGTGATAAAACTTTTTCATAAAACCATTCCATTGCTGGGAATTTGTCTCGGGCATCAGGCAATCGGTGAATTTTTCGGAGCGAAACTGTTACATGCCGATAAACCAATGCACGGAAAAACTTCGGAACTCATCTTTCAAAATCATATTCTGTTTCAGAGTATTTCTTCGCCGCTGATGGTAATGCGCTATCATTCTTTATTGCTGAAAGAAATGGAGAATTCTCCTTTGAAAATTATTGCAACAACCACTGAACACGAGATAATGGCAATTGAACATCCGGATTATAAAATCATCGGACTCCAATTTCATCCCGAAAGTATTTTAACTCCGGATGGAATGACGATGCTGCGGAATTGGTGGATGTCAGTGAACAGTACTCAGTGAACTGTAAACAGTACTTGGTCGCGATAAAAAATCTTTGCGTCTTTGCTCCTTATTTTCTTTGCGTGAAATATTAATCTGCAATCTGTAATTTGCAATCGTTAATCCTGTTTGCTAATGGAAAAACTGAAAAAATTTATTTCGCAATTTGTAACACTCACACCCGATGAGTTGCAGGAAGTTTATAAATTTTTTTCTCCGCATGAATTAAAACACGGCGAATACTTTGTGAAGGAAGGAAAAGTTGGGAGGCAACTTGCGTTCATACAAAGTGGCTACATGCGCAAGTACATCAATGCATCCGAAGGCGAAGAAACCATTCACCTTTCGCCACCGGGCGAATTCATCATTCCGTATTACAGTTTTTTTTCGCAGCAACCTTCGCACGAAAATCTGCAGGCGGTTACTGATTGCGAGTTGCTGGTGATTCCGTATCAGTCGGTTGAGAATCTTTATTCGCAACATCCGAAGCTGGAACGATTGGGAAGATTAATTATGCAGCATCACATTTTATTAAAAGAAGAAAGAGTGATTTCGTTTGTGCGCCAGACTACCGAGGAGCGTTACACTTCTTTAATGGAAAAACACGCCGACTATTTTCAGTTTATTCCGCTGCAATACATCGCATCTTATCTTGGAATGACTCCTGAAACGCTGAGCAGGATTAGGGCGAAGAAGAAATAGAATACAAATACATTTTACTGGGAGTTATAGGAGTTAGGGAAAAGGAGTTGTAAGAGTTTTTTGATTTATTTGGTTGATGAAAATGTGAGGGGAGACATGAAATATTGATGTTGAAATGATAAATATGGATCTTAGGAAGGTAAGTATAGTTCTTCCGAAATGAAGTATAGTTCGGCGGATGTGAAATATGGTTCTTCCGATGTGAAGTATGGTTCGGCGGATGTGAAATATGAGTCTGGTGATGCGAAGTATGGGTTACGATAAGTGCATAATGGATGCTTGGATGCGAGTATTTTTTGCAGTAATGTTGATTATTCGAATTTTAATGCAGATTTTTACTGTTTAAATACTCCAAACAGGTGCAACAAAGGTTGCATTGAGCATTACAATAAATGATTAAACATGAGAAAGATTACTAAGGAAGAAGCTGAAAAGTTTGTGACACAACGGGCGAGCACTACTCCAATACGGAGTGCTGCTGAAGGGTTGAAGCCGGGTGAGATTTTATTAATTGAATTGAATGACTGGCAACAAAAAAAGGGACCTTATTATATGCTGAAGAAGATTGAAAAACTTTTTGGGTATAAATATGATTGCAAAAAAATATCGAGTGGTGATGGATGGATTGTGGAGCGAGTGAGTTGATGATTTAAATTTTATTTCTTGAAAGAAAAAATTTCGGTGCGTGAGGAAACGCACCGAGGCGAAAATTTTAACTAACACTCAAAAACAATTTTATAATGGAAATCTTTTTCAGCTTTTTAATTTTAGGAGTATTTCTTTTTTTAATCATCGGACTCATTTCACCAAAGACTGGACTTTTCTGGATGAGTGGTGAAAGAACAAGAGGGAAAGCAGGATTGATTTATGGAATTGCTTTATTAGCATCAATTCTTGCATCGGGAGTTGTTAAGACGAGAACAGAAAAAAAATTGCCTAAAAAACAATTACTCTTCAAAGAGTTTGTTTCATACTATGAAAAACCTTATTCAAAAAAGGGATATGAAAACTTAAAAGTATTTTACTATGGTTTGTATTTAAATCTGCCAAATGACACAACCGGAATTGCAAATGAAATGGTTGAATATCTAAAACAGAAGAAATACAATGATGGTGATGTAATACATGTTTGGGTATTTACTGATAGTACAATAATTCCAAAATCATTTTCAGGTGATTGGTCAACACCAAAAAGCAGAAGTAAATGTTTTGCTCATATTGGTAGACTCAGCAACGGAAATATTTCTTATGATTACGATATGCTTGGAGAATTTAAGAGGTAAAAAAAATTTAATTGTGCTCAATTTGCAATTGAGCACTTATAAACTCACGCACTTATTTCAATTCCGTGATATGAATACCGTAACCCAAAGTCAAAATCTTTTTATTTCCCGCAGGGAATTAATATTGGTAGAAAAAAAAATACGACAGATTCCTTCGTCCCGTAGGGACGAAACCTAACCGAAGAAAACAATTTCTTATGGCAAATACATTCACGCAAATTCATTTACAATTCATCTTCGCAGTAAAATATCGTGAAGGATTAATCGGTTCTTCATGGAAGAATAATTTATATAAGTACATAACCGGTATCGTGCAAAATCACAATCACAAAATGCTTGCAATTAATGGAATGGCTGACCATGTTCATCTTCTGATTGGTATGCGACCAACGCAATCCATTTCGGAACTCATGCAAGAAGTAAAAGGTGATTCTTCAAAATGGATAAATGAAAATAAATATGTGAGAGGGAGGTTTGAATGGCAGGAAGGATATGGTGCTTTTTCTTACGGAAAATCTCAGGTGCCGAATGTGATTGCGTACATTCAAAATCAAGAAATACATCATCAGAAAAAAAGTTTTGTTGAGGAGTATATGGCTTTTATAAAAAAGTTTGAAATTGAGTATGATGAAAAATATATTTTTAAAATGCCGGAATAGTTTCGACCCTACGGGACGAATGATGTTGTGATGTTTTTTTTCTACCGATATTTTGTTCCTAACGGAACAATAAAAGTGTATGCGTGTGAGCGTGATTTTATTCCTCAGACCAAACCCAATTTTTGAGGTTTGACTTTGACTGTTACACTGACGCTCCATCAAAAAAA
>BJGQ01000037.1 GCA_014190575.1 Bacteroidota bacterium
AGAGGTCGGAAGCGGATTCGAACCGCTGTAGAAGCTTTTGCAGAGCTTTGCCTAGCCGCTCGGCCATCCGACCTGATGTCGGCAAATGTAAATGATAAACCTGTTTATGCAAATCACTTTACTTCCTGCATTAATTTTCTTATCAATGGTGAAATGACTATAAGTATAACACCAGCAATTATAGCGTAAAGCGCAAACTCTTTATATCCATTTGTGTAGGAAACTAACTTGTCCATTGCTGATGCATTTTCAACATCCGAAACAATGCTTGCACCAAATAAACCTGCTACATATTGGCCGTATGCGCTTGCCAAAAACCACATGCCCATCATAACACCTTGCAATCGTGCCGGCGATAATTTGGTCATGATTGATAAGCCAATAGGTGATAAACATAACTCTCCAAGTGTAACTATGAAGTAAGCAATCGTAAATACATCAAGCGATGCAATACCTTGCAAATTTGCAAATAATCGGGTTGCATAAAATGTATAAAAGGCAAAACCTAAAAACAAAAATCCCAATCCAAATTTTATTACAGTATTAGGTTCAATTTTTTTCTTTGCCATTGCAATCCAAATCAACCCAATGATTGGAGCAAATATTATAACGAATAAAGAATTAGCTGCATTGTTAACTCCATTCGGGTCTAAGGTAAATGCGCCAAATAATTTATTATTCAAATTATTAGCTGCAAAAATGCTTAGCGAACCTCCTGCCTGTTCATAGATTGCCCAGAACACAACTGAAAATAAAATAAACATAAATGCGGCAACTAATTTTTTTACCTCAGCTTTAGAATGCTTTGTCATTTCATAACCAAGATAGAGTAAACTGAACGGGCCAATTGTGTACATAAACCAATCAGTGTATTCTGTATTAGCAACCATTTTCATAATAAGTGGAATAGAAAGTAAACCTCCTATATAGACTGCATACTCATACCACTTTCTGCTTTTTCCATCATTCGAATTTGCAAATGGTGATAATCCGATTGGGCCTAAAGTGCGACGGGTAAAAACAAATGTGATTAAACTAATTGTCATAACAATTGCCGCTAATCCAAAAGCAACATTCCATCTTAAATTTTCAGGAACATAGCTACTAAGAAATGCACCCTTGCCAATAGAGATACATGCATAGCCGCCAAATAAGGCGCCGATATTTATTCCTGAATAGAAAACTGAAAAACCTGCATCTCTTCTGATATCGCCGGATTTATACAACGAACCAACCATGGTTGAAATATTCGGTTTAAAAAATCCGGTTCCGATTATGTTAAAACTAATTCCTAAAAAGAAAAACTCCTTTGGGTCGAATGCTAAAATGCAACTACCTGTTATCATTAATATTCCACCCCAGAATAATGATTTCCGGAAACCTAAAATTTTATCAGCGAACAAACCTCCAATAAATGTGAATGCATAAACAAATGCTTGTGTAGCTCCATATTGTAGGTTGGCAACTTTTTCATCCATAAACAATTGGTTAATCATAAAAAATGTGAGCATACCCCGCATACCGTAAAAACAAAAGCGCTCCCACATTTCACTGAAAAATAAATACCACAATTGCTTTGGGTACTTACCGGTGAAGTTTTGAATTTTTTCTAAAGCCGAATCCATTTCCTGATTCCCTTTATTAATTATTATTTCATCAATTGGTTCTCCCATGATTTTATTTTTAGATTCGGAAAAGATAACTCAGCATTTTAAATTTCAAAGTTGCTTTCATTCACATTTCATATTGTCTTGCTGAAAATGTCGAAGCATACAATAAGCAACTGAAAATTTCTTCACTGACAAAAATCATTTCAAAAAACATTTTTCATTCTGTCCTTTGAGAAAAATTATTGCTCATGCCTGTTTACCAAAGCGCCGGAAAAATTCCAACCAAGCGACACATTGTTTTCAGAAATGAAAACGGAAATCTTTATCACGAAGAGCTATTCGGCACCGAAGGTTTCTCCGGACTTTCTTCATTGGTCTATCACTTGCATCCGCCAACAAAAGTTTTATCAATTGGAAAACCTGTTTCAGTAAAACCCGAAATAGCACTTGAAGAAAATATGCATGCCATGAGTTTTCTTTCATTCAATGTAAAACCGCAAACTGATTTTCTTGATAGTCGTAAAACTTTTTTTGTCAATAACGATTTGCAATGCGGAGTTGCTGCACCAAAGAAATCAATGACCGATTATTTTTATAAAAATGCGCAGTGCGACGAATTGCTTTTCATTCACAAAGGTTCGGGCACTTTGCAAACCATGTTTGGTTCACTCGCCTTCAGCTATGGTGATTATTTAATTATCCCTCGTGGAATTGTTTACCAGATTCATTTTGACACAGAAGACAATCACATTTTATTTTTAGAATCAAACAGTCCGATTGAAACTCCTGACCGTTACAGAAATAACTACGGACAGTTTTTAGAAACCTCTCCGTTCTGCGAGCGTGATTTTCGTGCACCTGTAAATCTGGAAACGCACGATGAAACAGGCGAGTTTTTAGTGAAAATAAAAAAGCGCGGAATGATGTGGGATTATGTTTACGAAACTCATCCGTTTGATGTGGTGGGTTGGGATGGCATGAGTTATCCGTATGCTTTTTCCATTTTTAATTTCGAACCTATCACCGGTCGCATACACATGCCGCCACCAATTCATCAGACTTTTCAGGCGAAGAATTTTGTAATTTGTTCATTCGTTCCGCGCATGTATGATTATCATCCTGATGCCATTCCCGCTCCATATCATCACAGCAACATTGACTCCGATGAAATTCTTTATTATGTAGATGGAGATTTCATGAGCCGGAATAATATTCAGAAAGGACAAATCACTTTGCATCCAGGTGGAGTGCCGCATGGTCCGCATCCCGGTGCGATTGAAAGAAGCATTGGTAAAAAAGAAACCAAGGAAATGGCAGTGATGATTGATCCCTTCAATCCGGTGATGATTACAAAAGATGCAATGAAAATGGAAGTAAAAAATTATTACCGCTCGTGGATTGAAGAAGAAATTTTAAGTTGAATAAAGTGAATGGTGAATAGTCAATAGTGAATTACCAGACCGATGCGGTTTTCAAAACCGAGTCGGTCTTCGAACCAAAAAATATAATTCAAATGGAAAATTTAACAACAGTAAAAAATTACAATTACTCCGGTGAAAAGGTTTTTGAAAAAGCAAAAGACTTTTTACCAATCAACGGAACTGATTATGTGGAACTTTATGTAGGTAATGCAAAGCAGGCGGCACATTATTATAAAACTGCTTTCGGATTTCAATCGCTTGCTTATGCAGGTTTAGAAACAGGAGTGCGCGACCGCACATCATATGTGTTGCAACAGGATAAAATCAGATTGATACTTACTACTCCGTTTGATCCTGAGAGTGAAATCTCCAATCACATTCGCAAGCATGGTGATGGAGTAAAAGTGATTGCGCTTTGGGTTGATGATGCTAAAGATGCATTCGAACAAACCGTGAAGCGCGGAGCAAAACAATACTTTGAACCCTACGAACAAAAAGATGAAAACGGAAGTGTAACACTTTCAGGCATTCACACTTATGGTGATACGGTTCACATTTTTGTGGAGCGAAAAAATTACAAGGGAATTTTTCTACCCGGATTCGTTGAATGGAAATCGGATTACAATCCTACTCCAATTGGGTTGAAATACATTGACCACATGGTTGGCAATGTTGAACTCGGACACATGAATGAGTGGGCGAAATTTTACGAAGAGGTAATGGGCTTCGCGAACCTTGTGACCTTCGATGATAAAGATATTTCTACTGAATACACCGCACTTATGAGCAAGGTAATGACTAACGGAAATGGAAGAATAAAATTTCCAATAAACGAACCGGCTCACGGAAAAAAGAAATCGCAGATTGAAGAGTACATTGAATTTTACAAGGGGGCAGGTTGCCAGCACATTGCAGTAGCAACAGATGACATTGTGTTCACAGTTTCAGAATTTAAAAAACGAGGAGTGGAATTTTTGCATGTGCCCGGAACTTATTACGATACAGTTGCTGACCGTGTAGGAATCATTGAAGAAGATTTATCAGTGCTGAAAAAATTCGGAATCATGGTTGACCGCGATGAAGAAGGATACCTGTTACAAATATTTACCAAGCCGGTCGAGGACCGCCCCACTTTATTTTTTGAAATCATTCAACGCAAGGGAGCAAAATCATTTGGCAAAGGAAATTTCAAAGCGCTGTTTGAATCTATAGAAGCTGAGCAGGAAAGAAGAGGAACATTATAAATCTGTAGAAAGATTCTTTCATAAAATCACGAACGGAAAATTTATCTTCCGCTTCTAAAATTATTTTATGTCAGAAAATTTCATCCGCATTCTTATTTACACACATGCAACATTCGGTGGCATTTCATTGCTTGTTGGGTTAATTGCACTCATTGTAACAAAAGGAAATAATCTGCATCGCATAGCAGGAAAAATATTTTACTACTGTATGCTCACAGGTGCTTCTCTTGCGATTATTATTTCTCTTCTACCGAAACATGAAAATCCATTTTTGTTCTCCATTGGCATTTTCAGTTGCTACATGATTCTCTCCGGCAGAAGAATTCTTCATTTGAAAAAATTATTCAAAGGGCAACAACCTGCAATGAAAGAATTTTTTCTTCCTGGATTAATGCTCATAACCGGAATAGGAATGCTTGCTTATGGAATTAACTTGAATAGCAATAGCAACAACAACGGAATTGTTTTAATTGTATTTGCGTGCATTGGTAGTTCAATGGCACTGCGTGATATTCATATGCTCCGCACAAAACCAACTGATAAAAAATTCTGGCTCTACCAACACATTTCAAAAATGACCGGGGGATACATTGCGGCTGTTACAGCATTCGTGGTGGTGAATGAATTTATTCCAGGAATTTATGGGTGGCTTTCTCCAACCGTTATTGGCACCATCTACATTGTGTATCATCAAATGCTTTTCAGGAAAAAAGGAGAAAATATTTTAGCAGAAAGAAAAATTGAAAATGGTTAGCCAGAAATCATTTCGTGAAATAGCTCTCTCATTTACTGAAGTTATTGAAGTACCTCATTTCGAAATTCCATCTTTCCGTGTGAACAAAAAAATATTTACTACGCTTTGGGAGAAAGAAAACAAAGTGATGATAAAACTTCCGGTGAATGACCAATCTGTTTTCTGCTCATTCGATTCTAAAATAATTTATCCTGTACAAGGTGGTTGGGGAAAACAAGGCGCCACCTTTTTTGAATTATCGAAAGTGAAAAAATCAATGCTGAAGGATGCATTGACAATTGCCTATTGCAATGTTGCTCCGAAAAGATTGTCTGAGAAATTCAGCAAGTGAATCTTCGATTCTCTTTGCAAAAAATTTCTTCTCTACATTTCGGCTTTAATTATTTCTCTTGTCAAAACTTTTCATCGTTCCAACTCCTATCGGCAATCTCGAAGACATCACGCTTCGTGCAATAAAAGTTTTGAAAGAAGTGAATCTGATTTTGTGTGAAGACACACGCACAAGTAATTTTTTATTGAAGCATTTTGAAATTACCACTTCCACTTTCGGATTTCATCAGCACAACGAACACACACTCACTCCGCAATTGGTGAAGCGAATGAAGCTGGGCGAAACAATGGCACTCATCAGCGATGCAGGCACTCCCGGAATTTCAGATGCAGCATTTTTATTGGTGCGTGAATGCGTGAAAGAAAGTGTAACAGTTGAGTGCTTGCCTGGAGCAGTTGCATTCATTCCTGCATTGGTTGAATCAGGATTTCCGTTGAATCGTTTTTGCTTCGAAGGATTTCTGCCCCACAAAAAAGGAAGACAAACAAGATTGAAAGCACTGGCAGAAGAAACACGCACAATAGTTTTTTACGAATCGCCAACACGATTGGTGAAACTGATGGAGGAGTTAAAAGAAATAATGGGAGCAGAACGACAGGCAAGTGTTTCGCGAGAACTCACAAAAGTTTATGCTGAAACCGTGAGAGGAACTTTAGCAGAATTGATTCAGCATTTCACTGTTACACCTGCACGAGGAGAAATTGTTTTTGTTTTAGCAGGAATGGAAGAATAATTAAAAAGTAAATTGCTACAAAGACACGAAGACACAAAGAAAAAACTTAGAGTCTTAGTGCCTTTGTGGCTAAACTAAAAATGCAGCATTTAAAATATTTCACTTACTCATTACTTTTCGCAGCACTCATGTGGCTGGGATGGACACCTCGCCCATTCTTCTTTACATTACTGATTGCATTTGTTCCGCTGTTGATTTTGGAAGATGAACTGCGTAGAAAAAATAAATCAGCATGGTGGATTTTATTTTACAACTACCTCGCTTTTCTGTTCTGGAATTTATTCTGTACCTGGTGGGTGGGAAATACTTACTACGGCACCCAGGATATTTCAAGTGTGATTGCCGGATTGTTCGCCAACATTGCAAATCCATTGCTCATGAGCATTCCAATATTTCTTTACCTGCGAACAAAAAGAAAATTGGGATGGAAGATGGGATTGATTTCGCTTCCGCTTTATTGGATGTGTTTAGAGTGGCTGCATCTGAATTGGGATCTCGCATGGCCGTGGCTCAATCTCGGAAATGGGTTAGCGCAATATCCGCAAGTGATTCAGTGGTATGAATACACCGGAACATTCGGCGGATCGCTTTGGATATGGTTGTGCAACATCTTGATTTATTATTTCTTTTTCAATACAAATTGCGAAACAAAAAAAATTCGGAAATGGATTTATACTTCGTGCATCATTTTTATTCCGATGGTAATTTCTTTTGTGATAAGTGTTTTTTATACAGAATATAAAGATTCAGATTCTCCGGGTAAAAACATAGTTGTAGTTCAACCGAACATTGACCCTTACAATACCAAGTTTGATTTCAGCACACTCGGCGACCAACTTGATGAATTATTAAAACTCAGTGCAGAAAAAGCAGATGCGAATACTGATTACATCGTTTGGCCCGAAACTGCCATTCCGCAAGGCATCTGGCTGAATGAGATTGACAGCAACAAAATAATTTTAAAAATCAGGAATTTTCTTCGGGCGTATCCGAATGCAAAACTCATTACCGGAATTTCTGCTTTTAAATATTATGAAGCACAACCGACAGTTACAGCGCGCCGATTCAGTGATGGTTCAGGTTATTACGATGCATTTAATTCCGCCATTCAATTAGATTCAACAAGTAAGTACCAACTCTATCACAAATCGAAATTAGTTGTGGGGGTTGAGAGTGTTCCGTATCCTGCAATCTTTCATTACCTCGAACCCATACTTGTAAAGTTCGGCGGCATTTCTGTTTCGCTCGGCTCACAAAAGAACCGTTCAGTTTTTTTTGCTGATGATTCAACCGGTATTGCTCCTGTTATTTGTTTTGAAAGTGTATTCGGTGAATATTGTAACGAGTATGTGCAGCGTGGTGCAAATTTTATTTTCATCATGACCAATGATGGTTGGTGGGGAAACAGTGCAGGACACATTCAGCATGAACATTATGCTTCGTTGCGCGCCATTGAAACACGCCGGTGCATTGCGCGCTCAGCAAACACAGGCACCAGTTGCTTCATTAATTCACGCGGAGATATTTCTGATGAAATAACATACTGGAAACCTGCTGTGATTAAAAAATGGCTTCCTGTTTTAACCGAAGAAACTTTTTATGTGAAGCATGGTGATTACATCGCACACATTGCTTTAATACTTTCTGCTTTGATTTATATCTCTACTTTTTTCTTTAAAAAAAAACCTGAAGCAGAATAAATATTTATTGAAGTACCGGAAGAAAGTTGATCCGTATTTAAATTTATTGAAACGACTATCCATCAATTTAAAATTGGAGGCTACTGTAATTTTTGCAATGCATTAATTCAACTCTCTACAAAATGTTGGTAAGAGTCGGCTTCATTTTTACAACTCCTTTATACACCTTTTAAAATAACAATCTAATTTCAGTTGCTTTATAAAAAGACATCTTTTGCTTATTTGGAAACACATTGTCATATGGAATTGCATTGATAACAATTGAAACTATAAAATGTAAATTGCTCTGACTTTCAATCGCGCCATGCAACAAAGTAATCATCGCTTTATAAAAACGACATTTAATTGGGTCAGGCTATTCTTATAAAAATATTTTGCGCTCCTTCAGAAAATAACTTTAACAATTTCTGTAAATGATTAACGCATTAAAATTTCATCATCTATAACTCATACATGGTATTACAACTACCTCGGATACCTATTTGCAAAGCTGCTTGATTAATTACTGCCCGGTATAAAAACAAAAATCCCCCTCCGGCGAGCCGAAGGGGGATTGATGTTAATTAATTACCGACTAAACTACTTACTGATGTTTACGCGGCTGGTAAAGGTGGTTTTTTCGCCTACCATTACTCGTACCATGTAATTTCCTGAAGTAATGCTGCTTGGCATTCCTACATTCTCAGTTAAGTGTCCGCCACTGATTGAAGTGATTTGTGTTTGAACTATTTGTCCTAACATGTTCATCACTTCTATCCGTACATCCTGTGTGCTTACATCACCCATTTGAAGGTCAATGTTAAACTCACCGGCGTTTGGATTCGGGAACAAGCTTAATGTTCCGTTCTCGGTGGTTATTCCGGTGTTGTTCAGGCTTTCTTCTGTTTGCTGATCTTCTTCGCGGCAACCAACACTTAAGGTGGTAACAGATTGTATATCCGATGCCGGTCCGAATGACCCGTTACATGAGTTAGCTCTTACATATACCTGAATCACGGTGCCTGATGCGAATATGTTTGCCGATTTTACATTGGTCGTACTTGGGTATCCGCTCCATTGTGATGTGCCTGGTTTTACCCATACTGTGTAACCCACCAAGTTTGTTGATGGTATTCCACAATCTCCTACATTCCAGGTGGCTGTTAAGCTATGACAGGTTGCGTGACTCAATACTAAGTTCTGTATCTTGTTACAGCCGCCTTTCACTTGTACCTGAACTACCTGGGTCATTATTGAATATGGAATTCCGTATGATGGTCCACAGGTCGATACTGCATATACTTCCCATACTTGTGGTAATGGTGTATTCAATACAGTAAAGTTCATTGATGTTCCGGTTACATTGTAGGTAATTGGTGCCGATACGGTTGGTAACACTCTGCGGAAGGTTACACGGTAGGTGTTAGATGTGTTACCACCTAATGCTACTGTGATGCGGTTCGGACAGGTTGATGTTACTTCGTTCGTTGTGAATGGTGTTGGTGTTGGGCATGTGCTGGTTCCAGGTAATAAGTATTGTACTACTGCTGGTCCTGCTTGTCCGTATTGTCCTACTGATGGACAGTTACATGCCTGTAAGTAAACTGATACTGCTGCTCCGGGGTAAGTGGTTGATGTAATAGTGTAAGTACTTCCGCCTGCTAAACATGCACTTGGTGGTCCGTAACTATTAGAGATCTGCAACAATTTGTAGTACACTACATAGGATGTAGCTCCTGCAGGTATGTTCACGATTGCTGATGTAGCTGTGATGGTACCAAAAGTTGGTGCCGGTGGTGCCGCACACAATGTTTTAGCAGTAGCTGTTCCTACGCTTACACCTGCACATGCTGCCGGGTTAGTTAAGGTAACGGTTACTGACAAGTTTGTGTTTGGTGTTAATCCGATTAAGGTTACAGGTGGAGTTGCATTGGCTGTACTTCCTGATCCTGCGCCTGTCCATGATATACTGTAGCTTCCGCCGCCTGCTGGTGTCCAGTTTACAACTGCTGATGTTGCAGTTAAAGTTGCTGCCGGAATAGTTACCAAAGGAGTAGATGCAATATCAACGATTGCTGTGTTGGATGAAATATCATAGCAAATTGCTGATTTTGACAGTAAGCGATAGTACTTTTTGGTTGTTCCGTTTGCACCTGTAGTGGTATAACTTAAACCGCTTGTTGCTCCCGAAATATCAGCCCATGTAATGTTATCACTTGAAATCTGCCACTGGTAGGCTCCTGCTGCTCCGGTTACTGTTAACAATTTAACACCACCTGAACAAATGATTGAACTGGTTGGAGTTACTGTTCCTGCTAATGGAGTAGTTGCTACCGGTACCACATTGTATGAGGTACAACCACTTGCTAAAGTACCTGTTACTGTAAAGAACACATTACTTGGTGTTGATGTAGATACAGTTACAGTAGCTGCTGTTCCATTTGTAGGATTCATTACAACACCGTTAACACCATTGGTTGGGTTCCACTGCCAGCCGGTTACTACACCGGGGCCTGTGCCGTTCAACACTGCTGTTTGTCCGGTACATACTGCTGCTGCAGGGTTAACATCCAGGAATGGATTCTCATCAATGTACAAAGTGTACTCTTCAATCTCTCCCCAGGTACGGGCACCGGTGATGGCACCAAAACAAGGATCAACATTCGGTGTGCCTGCAAAAGTATTCATCACGCGCATAACGGCCGGGCCGACATACGATGTTCCGCATGGAATGGTGATGATTCCTGCAGGATGTAAACCGGTAGATCCAGCATCAGAATAAACTGATTCAGCTGCTGTTAATATTCCGTCGCCATCCATGTCAATCCAAACACGAACTCCTTCTGTATAGAGAGTAGAAACTCCTACCTGGAATGCGTATGGTACTTGTCTTGATACATGGTATGGTCCGTTTGCAAGGTAATTCTGGTAACCATCCAATGTAGCATCGTGTGTAGCAGGCCAAACTCCCTGGTTATTATCCAGAATGGTTGTAACGAACCCTGCTGTACCTAAACGAACACGGGCGATATCATCGTTATCGTTCGTATTGTTAATACATGATTGTGCACAATTTAATTTAACAAAATCAGAATTTGAGTACGCTACAGGGCAACCGCCGTTCTGGTACTTACCACGAACATACACATAACCTGTTGGAACTGCAGGATTAACATTCGCAATGAAGGTTCCCAAATAGTTAGCTAAGGTATTATTCGGTGGCAAGAAATCATAAGGTGCTGTCCAGTCAATTTCGTAACCGGTTAAAGTACCGGTTGCTGCAGTATTGTCCATGTTAATGTCAATGAAATCATTGGCAACAGTTAACTGCGGAGTAATACCGGCAAGGAAACCGGCCTGTGTTGCACCGATACAAGCATTTGCTATGATGTTCATTGCATAGTCTTCAGACTCGCCCTGAACATAGTTAGGTGCGGTTCCCAAACATGGGTCGAGCACTGTAGATACATTACTGATACGAACACGCATGCGCGTGGTTCCGATTGTAGCTGCAACCGGTACATTCACAAAGTGATAGGTGAAGGCTCCTGCGGAGTTCGTTACAATACTTGTTTGTGCTTCACCAGCATCTACAAAGTCTCCATCGGAGTTAAAGTCAAACCATACAGTTACTGTTTTAGTTACAGCGGCTGTTCCGGTTTTTACAACTACCCAGTATGGTGCACCGGCCATCATAACACCGGCTGCTACTGTTGATGTGAAATCACTATAATATGGCGATACCGCATTTGCACCTGATTGGTGGGCGATACCTCCGTTTTCAACCGACACACTATCAATAAATACACCTGATGATGTACCTACTGTATGTGATGGCGCGCAATAACAAAGTACTGCTGATAATGACAGGCAAGTTGAATACGCTGAATCACCATAAGGCAGGTTAGACAAAGTACATTTCATTTTACGACGGAAAACAGTTGTTGCTGCTCCCGGGAAAATGTAGGTTTGACTTGGTGATGTTCCAAGGTTGGTCCAAGGACCGGCACATGAAGCAGCTTTTTCCCACCGGTAAGTCATACCTCCCAATCCGGTGGTTGCACCTGAAACTGAAAG
This sequence comes from Bacteroidota bacterium, assembly GCA_014190575.1. Lineage (GTDB taxonomy): Bacteria > Bacteroidota > Bacteroidia > Chitinophagales > UBA10324 > UBA10324. The sequence goes on from BJGQ01000037.1 coordinate 11,850, forward strand.
TGTGATAGGCAATCCTGAACATGGTGTTGGATCTGATGTGTTGGTGGTTCCTGGTGTAGGAACTCCGGCACAATCAGGCAATGTATTAATGGTTACCTGGTAATCTTCAGTTTCACCGTAAGTGTAAGTAGCGCATGAGCTCATGTTTGTGGTGAAATAAGAACAACGGAATCGAACGCGAGTAACAAAGGTAGCAGGCATGCCCGGGAAGGTAACATTGGTAGGGCAGGTAAATGCTGCTGTACCTGTTGCTCCTCCATTTATTAACCATGTTCCCCCAGGATAGGCCTGATCACTTAAACATTCACTGGCATTGAAAATACCATCCTGATCAAAATCAACCCATACACGGAAGTTTTCCGCATAGATCGGATTGTTGTTCAAAGTAATGTTGTAAGCTGATCCCTTATCTAAAGTGGTAATTGAACCAGGAGTGTAGTAGTACCAAGGCTGCACATTCGGTGGGTTTGCCCCTGTAACAGGACCGGTGTAACCGGCGAAGTCAACGATTTGATTTAAGTAGTCACCACCACCGTTCACATTACCTGTGCTGTATGATGGAGTGCAATAACAGTTACCAGGAATATCTCCTGCTACCGTTACGGCTGCTGAGTTGGTTGTTTGTGAACTGAAACCGCAAACAACGCGTAAACGGAAATCACATGTACTGCTGTATGGCAAACCGAATACTGTAGTAATTATGTTATTGGGAGTTGCAGCGATAACTCCACTATTCACACCAATGTTTGTCCATCCTAATGAATTGTAATTTTCTTCCCACTGGTAAGTAACGGTAGTACCATTGGTTGGTGCTGTAGTTGTTCCCAATGTAAAGTAGTTCAAATAGCAAACAGGTGTTGCACTTGTTGTTGCAGTTGTTCCTGCTGATGGTACTCCTAAGCAGCTTGTTGTTGCAATGATTTGTGCAGCATAATCTTCAGTTTCTCCCCAAGTGAAGTTAGTACAAGCAGAAAGAGCAGGGTATGATGCTGGTGTGCTTTCAATACATCTAACACGCAAACGGGTAAATCCAGGGGTGGCAGTTAAAGGTACAATGAATGATCCGGTTTCAATATGAGGTCCAACTGTATTTGCTAAAGGTTGGTAAACCTGTTCGCCTGGATCGTTAAAGTCACCATCAATGTTGTAATCAATGTACATCTGCATGAAGTTACCGAAGTTTCCGCCGCAGGTGATTGAAGTTAACGAGAAAGTAGCTGTAGTTGTTTGTTCCAACTGAACAGCTGCAAGGTTAGTGTAGTTTGAATACAAAAATGCAACAGAGTTAGGCGAAGTACCTAAACCTCCAGCACCGCAAATAGATGTGTTATTAAGTGTGGTATTGTTTGCAATGGTTACATTTCCAAGGTCTTCATCCGCTGTTGAAGTAGCAGCTCCGGCACCTACTGTTGGCGCCTGAAGGCCTCCGCAATAACAGTTAGCCGATACATTCATGTTTACTGTAACAGTATTTGAAATACTGCTTAAGCCCGACGCATTACAAATGGTGTAAAGACGGTAGCAGCACTGAGCAGCTTGTGTAAATGAGCCTGATGCAGGTGTTGTTTGACCGGCAACATTGCCCCATGTGCCTAAGCAGCCCGGGTCTGATTGCCATTGGTAAACTATGTTACTAACACCAGATGTATAACCGGTTGCAGTGATTGTAAATGCGGCTGCAGGACATGCTGCTGCAGGACCAGTGGCTACAGGAGTATTTGGTGTTCCTGAGCATGGCGTTGGTGGTGTCCAGGTAAATGTTTGACCCAGAGCCGGCTTAATGGCTGCACTGATTGAACAGGTAGCAGTATTTACTGCACCTGCTGTTGTTGCTGCCCAGTTTGTAGTGGTTGTACGGATATTAAAATCAGTAGCCAAAGTTCCACGCAAACCAGCACGGCGGGTACTGGTGATGGAAGGGGTGAATGTTCCATAAACTATTTGAACAACATTTGTTGTTTCAAATAATTGTAATTGGAAATTGTATTCATTCAATCCACCGGAGAAGGTTCCCCAGTTTTTATATTGAACTGTAAAAATACGGCTACCAACAGCACCTGTGGTTTGGTATTCAATATCATGACCAACAGCATTACCATAAAGATCGGCATTCAATAACGCAATGTTATTGGCTGGTCCTGAAGATATAGAGGTATAAGAAATGGTTGAAACCGCTCCCATTCTAACATACCCATTGGCGCTACAACCCACTTGAGTATAAGCAACACCATTGTAAGTAAATGTAAAACCAATTGGTATCAACGCAAAGTTGTTATCATCAGCTGCACCAGTTGAACCGGCTACTACTGTTCCAACAATAGGCGTGTATGTACCGGCAGAAGAAGCAAAACCATAAGCACTCACCTGAGCGCTCGATCTTGTTGTTGCGAATACCGTGAGCATCAGCAGCACGGCTAAGCATTTTGTGTATATTCTATTCATGATGGTTTGGTTTATTTGTTATCCAACGATTGGCGGATTGCCTTTTGTTGAGCGTTATAATAATTGGTTTTATACGCTGCTTCGTAATTACCTTCATTTGCATAAGCGAGTTCATCGGCGGTCATGAATTTTTCAAAAACCGGATTTACTTTCATCCACTTAACATAGTTGGTAATGTACTGGTCCATGTCGGTTCCTATTTCAACCGAAGTATTAATTACCGGTTTAATAACAACACTTACAACTGATTCTTGTCCCGGTACGATGGTCGTAACCGTTACATTTCCATTTTCATCAACCACTGACTGGCCGCTTTCAGTTTTGAAAGCACCGCCATTGCCACCGGCTGGTGTTTGCATGAATTGGTACTTGGTACCATCTGTTGTCTGCGTCTGTTTGTTCGTGTTTTCTGATGATTGAGCAGATACCTGATTGCTCATAGAAAAGCTCAACAACAGAATAACTAAAACAGCAGCAGCTTTAAAAAACTTTTGTTTCATAAGCTTTGTTTTTGTTTTGAAATTTGGTTTGATTGGTTTTAAAAAAAATGAATTAGTGAGAAGGACAATTAAATAACCAATAGAATTGATTGGTTAAATTTTTCGTGGTAGAGGTAACTGTTGTCCCGGCAGTTGACCCTTAGTTATTGCTTTGTAAATGGTTTTTTCATAGGCGTTTTTTTATTTGCGGATTTAAAAAAACCAATATAAAACCTGTTCTAAAAGAAATATTTGGCAAGCGGTAATGTTATTTGACGAGTGGAAATACTTCACTCATTTTTTTTACAGCTCAGGCAACGATACAGTTTTTCATTGGGAAAACAAAAATTTACACTGCGAAAAACAATTTTACATTTTAATTCAAGATACTCTCGAACAAAAAAAACAGCAGTAAATTATTCTGCTTTTTTGCGAACAACCAATTACATCAAGTGCTAAAAACTAATTACCGTGGCACACACTCCGCTACATTACCTAGAATGCTTTCACCTGCTGTGCTAACTATAGTGATGCGAATGGGTTCTTGAATCCTGTCACCAACCCTGCAAAAAATATATTTACGCTTACCAGAGAATACGATGAGGTGTAAGAAACATCAGAGCCGGCAACCGCTGTCATGTAAACATTGTAAAAAATCAGATGGACAAAATAAAGCAATAAGAAAAAATATGACTGCGAATATTGCCTAACAATTCAAGCGGCTATTCTGAAAAAATTAAACCACATAATCGGGCACATTTTTTTTCTATAAAAACCGTTTGTCAAAAAAATAAACCTTTACAAACTATTTTAAATTTATTTATACCATCAACGGTGCATTTTAAACCTTCTATTAATGCTTAACCTCCTGATAAAAAAAATAATTTGACTCAGAAAAATTCTTCTTCAACCTACTTTCCAAATGTAAAAATCGGCATTGCATTGAGCCTGATTTTTATTGCGCTCACTGTTATATCCATTCTGTTATTTGAAACTATAACCGGTACAAAAAAATACAACACCAAAATAAAATACATTCTTGAAAAAAAACTGGCGATTCAGGAAATAAAAACCGGATCCATTGAATTGGAAACTGATTCACGCGGTTTTGCCATTACAGGCGATGAACATTTACTTGCGCATTACAATACTTTAATCAGTATAATTAATAATGATTTTACTTACCTGAAAACAGGGAAAGCAAATAACGACAGCATAAGCGATAAATTAAAAGAACTTGAAAACCTGTTTCAAAAAAAAACAGTGCAAACAGCAAAAACAATTGAACTGCGCCGTTCAAAAGGTTTGGATGCAGACCTGATGAGTATTTCAACCGACGAAGAAAAAAAGATTGCAGAAAAAATTGTATTCGTTATTGACAAAATTATGGAGTACCAGAATAATTTATTAAAAAACACAAAAAACAAACAGCAAAAATTATTAAATCAATATCAAACAATACTGGTTATTTTTATTATCATACTTATAATTTCTATCGTTTCAGTCTATTTTATACTCCGTATTAATTTTAAGAGGCTCCGGGACATGAATGATGAATTATTTAATTCAACTCTTTTCCTGACTTCAGTTTTAGATAATATACCAAACATGGTTTTTATAAAAGATGCAAAAGAACTGCGCTTTGTAAGACTTAATAAAGCAGGTGAAAAACTATTGGGCTATTCGAGCGATGCGATGATTGGAAAAAATGATTATGATTTTTTTCCGAAAGCACAAGCCGATTTCTTTATTACGAAAGACCTTGAAGTGTTGAGTTCAAAAGAAGCGATTGACATTAAAGAAGAACAGATTGAAACAGTAACTGGCAAACGCTGGCTTCATACAAAAAAAATTAGCCTTACAGACGAACAAGGAAGGCCAGCCTACCTGCTCGGCATTTCGGAAGACATTACCGAACAAAAAATACACGAGGAAAAAGAAAAACAACGAGGGATAGAAATTTATGAACTGTTTAACAATGCACCCTGTGGTTATATCACCACAAACAAAGCAGGAATTATCACAGAGATTAATAACACTTTATTAAAGTGGTTAGGCTACTCACGCCACGAAGTAGTTAACAGTTTGTTGGGCAGTCAAATAATTACAGATGATAGTTATGAAATATTCTCCTATTATTTCATCGGCTTCAGAACAGGCGAATTAAAATCAATACGCGATTTCGAAATGAGATTTAAACGAAAAGATGGCAGTTCTTTTCCCGTACAAATCAGCGGACAGCCTGAATTTGATAAAGATGGAAATTATTTCAGAACAAAATTAACCGTGGTAGATATAACAGAACAGAAAAAAGATAAAATGAACATAATAAAAAACTAAAAGAAAGTGACTTCAGGAATAATATTTCAATAATTATTTATCCAGCAGATGATGCAGTTTGGATTTGACTTCTGCCATATTTCTTCGTGAAAATTCCAGTACAACATTACCTTTCATTAGCAGTTTGCGCTCATGCAGATTAATTATTTTTTCAACCTGAAAAATATTAATAAGCTGTGAACGATGCGCACGCATAAACATATTTTTATCCATTTGCTTCTGATGATAGTTCAGGTTTCGTGAACTCACAATCTGTCGGCCGTTTTCTAAATGAAAAATACTGTATGCTTTCTGCGCTTCTACCCGCACCACCTGATTTTCCGGAATAATAACTTCGCCCGTTTTAAAAGTACGAAGCATAATTGTTTTGTTGCCTCTTAGTTCATCGCGTAACTCCTTTAAAACTTCTACATCAATATCTGATGAATTCAACACATACTCTGTAATTTTATTTTTAATGACATCCGTTTTCATAAAAAACATTTAATTCCAATGCGATATTATGCTATTTTCTCCATACAAAAATGACAAATGCCACAAACAACCTTTGTTATCAACAAAACTTTACAAGCGGTATTTTTATTGCCGAATATGAAATTCATATAATCGTTTCTAAACAATCAGTGCAGGTAAATAAATAATTAATTGGAAGAATGAATTGTTGATTTCAATTTTTCAGAAATCAATTTTTCATATCGTTTCAGGATTGGAATTTTTTCATTGTTCCTGAGCACTACCCAACTAAGGAAATCTGAATCAATTTTTTCAATGTATAATTGATTAACAAGATAACTCTGATGAACCCGAATGAATACTTTATTCTTTAGTAATTTTTGATAAAAGGAAATACCTCTTCGGTGCATTTTTACAGTACCATTAATCAGGTGAATGAAACAATTACTTTTAATGGAATGTATATAAATAATGTCGTTCAGTTTTATTTCTGAACCGCCCTCACGCCATGAATGAATTATTATGGTTTGATCTCCCTTTTTGTTAAACAATGAAATCATATCAATTGCAGCTTCGGTTTCCTTAGCGGCAAATTCTTTCAACTCGTTACATAAAATTAATTTATCATTAATTTTTAGCATCGGTAATTTTATTAGCACCAAACCTATAACAAATATTTATTATTCAAATTTTGTGGCAAAATATATTTTCAACACCTTTATTTTTATTTAATATTCTGAATTTATTTTTTTAACGATAAAAGGTTTTAAAATTTCAATAATAGAATTGGTTTTTACATTTATCCGTTGAAAATAAATTTTAAAAAAAGGTGAGTAAAAAAAAGATAGTTGAGAAAATATTTTCGATTAGTCGTGCTCATCAGCTCATTCTTTTTCTCATTCCTTTCTTTTTGTTTTTACAAACCTGCTGGTTCAATTTTACCAATCACGATGATGATACCATTGTGCTGAACAATGGTCAGGTATTTCAGCATTTTAATTTGAAAAAAATATTTTTTACTGATGCGTGGCTGATGGATAAAAAAATAGAACTGTATCGTCCGTTTCAATCATTCACTTACGCCATTGATTATTTTTTTTCGGGAACAAATGCATTCGGCTATCACCTGCACAATGTTTTAATTTTTTGTTTGAGCATTCAGTTGCTTTATCTTTTTCTGCTGAGTTTAAAACTGACCGAGCATGCTTCATTTTTTCTTTCGCTTATTTTTTCTGTTCATTTTTTATTTGCACACACCGTAAGTTGGATTCCTGCACGAGGTGATTTGTATTTGTTTGCGTTTAGTGTAACAGTGCTGTTGTTATTCTTTCTGTTTCTGAAAAAACAAAATATCATCTACAGCATTGGTGTTGCTGCATTTTATTTTCTGGCTATGCTATCCAAGGAAAGCGCCATTGTGTTATTACCCGTAATTTATTTTACAGCCTATTTATTCTGGCAACCTGATTTTAAAAAATTAAATGTGTGGCTGCCTGCTATGTTTTCTATTCCATTCATACTAATTTATTTATGGATGAGGCAACAATCTATCAGTCCGATAGTTAATGTTTTTACTGTTGACGGATTTATATATAACCTGCCCATCATCCCTGAATCTGTATTTAAATTTTTTGTACCGATTGGTTTTTCAGTAATGCCTGCTTTCAGTTTAACTGCCACGATTGGTGGTGCTGTTATAATCGTTTTGCTTTCGATTGCAGTTTTTATTTACAGAGAAAAAATAAACCGCCAATTGGTTTTTGCGGGTGTCGTGTTTTTTCTTTTGCCTGTGTTACCCTCCGTAATTTATAAACCTGCGTTTACAGGTTTTGCTTATGATTATTTAGATCACCGGCTATTTTTTCCGGGTATCGGATTGTTGCTGATTGGTTATGCAATTTTTAATGTGGTTGTAAAAAAACAATTTACTGTAACAGTTTTTTATGCTGTTGTTTTAGTGCTGTCAGTTATAACATTTGTTAATGCAACGAATTATAAAAACTACGAGTCGTATTATGAAAATGCAATTGCCACCAATCCCAAATCGGGATTGGCTCATTCCAATTACGGAGCTTCGTTAGCGAGAGAAAATAAGTATGATCGAGCGCTGATACAATTTAATGAAGCTGTAACACTTTCGCCCGATAACATCGAAGTGCGAATGAAACTGGCTGATTCTTATCTGTACTTAAAAAATTATCCGAAGATGATTGAGCAATGCAATGCGGTAATAAAAATCAATCCTAAGTTTGCAAAGTCCTATTTTAACATTGCGCTTTATTATGCTGATAAAAAGAAATTCAGTGAAGCGGAAATGTCTGTTTCAAAAGCAATAGAAGCAGATAGCGCTGATGCTGATGCATTCTTGTATCAAGGATTATTATTTGAAACAGAAAATAAAACTGACACTGCTTTGCTTTCATTTAAAAAATCAATCCGTTTAAATCCTCTGCTTGCACTTTCTTATTTCAGAATGGGAATAATCAATGGAAACAAAAGTTTATTTAAAGAAGCACTCGACAATTTTGATCAATATGTTAAACTGAATCCGAATGATGGCAATGGATATTTTTATCGCGGTCAGGCATATTGCATGACCGGAAATATCGGAACGGGATGTGCAGATTTACACATTGCTGATAAAATGGGTGTTTCTGAAGCTAGAGGGAAAATTTCTTACTGGTGTAAGTAATTTTTTTCCGTTTAAATTTTGTTTTAAGTAAAACTTAAAATCTTCCGTTCGTTTTTTCAAAAACAATTATACCTTTCGTAAAAATATTTATGAAAGCATTTTTCTTTTTTGGAATCGCTGGTCTCATTATATTTGAGATAATAAAAGTGTACTTCATTATGCCGTTCCCCGGCAGTCAGCACGATGAAGTGATTGCCCTCTCCTATTTTTTATTTTCGTACCGATGGATTTTCAGAATTGTTTTTTTCATTTTGATTGTTGTCGGATTTTCTACTGCGTGGAAGAAAAGCTGGAAGTGGTTACTGATTTTAGTAATGCTGATTGCCATTGCAGTCTGCTGGTTTTTTAACTTCAAAGCACTTGCCGATAAAATGTTTTTACAGCCTGTTCATCTGGTTTTGAAAAACAAAACAGAAAATAAAGTGAATGAAAATCAACAGGTGATTGCCATAGAAATAAATGGCGAAGCGAAAGCATATCCCATTGAATTTTTAACTTTCCATCATCAGGTGCAGGATAGTATTGGCGGGAAAAAATTTATTGCAACTTACTGCAGTGTTTGTCGAAGCGGACGGTTTTTTGAGCCGGTTGTAAATGGGAAAGAAGAAAAATTCAGATTAGTCGGCATGGATCATTTCAACGCCATGTTTGAAGATGCAACAACAAAAAGCTGGTGGCGACAAGAAAATGGTAAAGCCATTGCCGGTTCATTGAAAGGAACATTTTTGCCTGAGTTACCCTGCATGCAACTATCCATTAAAAAATATTTTGAATTATTTCCGGATGGATTAGTAATGCAACCCGACTCTGCTTTCAAAGATGAATTTGATGCGGAAGCAAAATATGAGCAAGGAAAATATTCCGGTGGTTTAACAGGAACTGATTCTTCTTCGTGGCAAAAAAAATCGTGGGTGGTGGGTGTAACAGCAGGTAAAGAATCAAAAGTTTATGATTGGTCTGAATTGAAAAAAGTGCGTGTGATAAATGATGTCATCGGAAATAAAAACATTGTGCTCGCTCTTTCTTCAGATGATAAAAGTTTCATTGCTTTTGAACGACCAACCTCCGAAAATTTTCATATCAGCAACGACACCCTTTTTACAACAACTGATAAATATGATTTCGCCGGAAGAAATTATTCTGCACCAAATGAACATTTGAAAATGATAAATGCTTACCAGGAATTCTGGCATAGCTGGAATTACTTTCATCCTGAATCTAAAAAATAAAATCTCAATCAAATTAATTCAACGATAAAAATTTACACAGATGAATAAACTTTTACTTCTGATTGTTTCCATTTTCATTTTCCAAAGTAATTCTTGGGCACAAAACAGCACCGGAAATTATTTATATCGCTGCAACGAAAAATTAGTGCAGGTGGTAATGGAAGATTTGTTTACACCACCGGTTGCTACGCGCGTGCATGTATATCCGAACATTGCTGCTTACGAAGTATTGTGCAAGAAAAATAAAAACATGACTTCGCTTGCCGGGCAGCTGAAACAGTTTACTGAAATTCCGGATGCAACTGTTACAGTTGATTATTCATTGTCGGCTTGCGTGGCATTTACTACTGTAGCAAAAAAATTAGTGTACAGCGAATTTTTAATTAATGATTTTGAAAATTCAGAATGCACTGCGTGGTTAAAAATAAACAACAAAGACAGTGCATTGTTAAAAGCATCCATTGCATATGGCAGATTAGCCGGGCAACAGGTCATTACTTATTTGTTAAAAGATAATTATGGTTACACGCGAACACTTGAGCGATATGTACTTTCTGATAGTTTAGGGGCATGGCAACCCACCGGACCCAATTATGCCAATGCATTGGAACCCAACTGGCCAATCATTCGCTCCATGGTTTTCGACAGCACGAACAGAATAAAATCAATTCCGAAATGTGCGTATAGTGAAGATAAAAATTCGGAGTGTTATAAACTGGCTATGGAAGTTTACAATCAATCACAACATTTAGATTCAACTAAAAAATTAATAGCTTCATTCTGGGATTGTAATCCGAATATTCTTCGGGCATCCGGTCACTTCACTTATTTCGAACACCGTATTTCACCGGCAGGTCACTGGATTGGAATTGCATGCGAAGCTGTAAAAAATTTAAACCTGGATGAATACAAAACCGCACAAGTCTTTACACTCACCACACTTGCTGAATTTGAAGCCATTTTATTTTGTTGGACTGAGAAGTATGCTTACAATTCCATTCGCCCCGAAACTTATATCAATCGGTTAATAGCTCCGACCTGGACACCTTTTATTGAAACTCCGCCGTTTCCTGAATACACCAGCGGACACAGTTCTATTTCCGGTGCAGCATCCACTGTTTTAATGTTGTTAATTCCACAACCTTATTCGTTTACTGATTCAACAGAAATGTATATTGATTTACCAGCACGGACTTTTAATAGTTTTAAGGAAGCAGCAGACGAAGCATCCATCAGTCGCTTTTACGGAGGCATACATTTTATGCCTGCATTAAACAATGGATTAAAGCAAGGCAGAGAACTCGGTTCTTATCTCGTTGCTCATTTGAAAACACTTTAGTTTTTATGCAATCAAAAAGATTTTATCTATCCATTTTGTTTGTGTTACAGTTTTTACATGTGAATGCACAAACAACTTTGTTTTCGTTGCTACCTCCCGATTCTACAGGAGTAAACTTTGTAAACATTATAAAAGACACCAAGGATTTAAATGTAATTAAGTACGAGTATTATTATAATGGTGGCGGTGTAGCAATCGGTGATGTAAACAATGATGGCTTGCCTGATTTATATTTTTCTTCAAATGTAAATGAGTGCCGTTTGTATTTGAACGAGGGGAATTTAAAATTCAAAGATGTAACAAAGGAAGCCGGAGTTGGTGCAGCCGGTGGTTATCACACCGGTGTAACATTCGTTGATATTAATAACGATGGCTGGATGGATATTTATGTTTGTCAATCAGTAGCTGCTGATACGAATGCACGAAAAAACATTTTATTTGAAAATAATAAAGACGGAACCTTTACCAATAAAGCAGCGCAATATGGAATTGCTGATGCAGGTATTTCAGTAGCCGGATATTTTAATGATTTAGATGGTGATGGTGATTTGGATTTATTTGTCATCAACGATCCATACAATATTGATTTTGCAAAAACAATTCATCTGGCATACAATAGTCAAAATGTTTTGGCTGCCGTTCAGGATACCATCACTTATTATGAATCGGATCATTATTATGAAAATGTAAATGGAAAATACATTGAGAAAACTGCAGCAGCAGGATTGCGCACTCATTCATTTGGATTGAGTGCTATTCTTCAGGATTTTAATGGCGATGGGTTAACAGATATTTATCAAGCCAATGATTATCTGAAACCCGATTATCTTTTTATCAATCAGGGAAATAGAAAATTTATAAACGAGTTTGAAAAATTTTTTAATCATAGTTCGTATTCATCAATGGGTAGTGATTATGCAGATTTGAATAACGATGGCTTCAGCGATTTGATGACTGATGATATGTTGCCGGAAGGAAACGAACGGCAAAAACAATTGCGTGGCGGAAATAATTATGATGAATTTGATAAAGTGGTGAAGTATGGTTACGGTTATCAGTATGTAAAAAATGTTTTGCAACTCAATAACGGAAACAACACTTATTCCGACATCAGTTATTTCACAGGTATGGCTTACAGCGAATGGAGTTGGGCAATATTGATGGCCGACTTTGATAATGATGCCTGGAAGGATGTATATATCGCCAACGGATATATGCGCGATATTACCGACATGGATTATGTAAAATTCAAAATGGATTCGATTAAAAAAGTAATTATAAAAGTGAAAAGCAATGAAGATGTTTCAAATCTTTTATCCGCTATTCCACAGGTGAAAGTGCTGAAATGTTATTTTAAAAATTACGGTGGTTTAAATTTTAAACGGGAAATAACAAGCACCGGATTAACACAAGCTGCATTAAGTTTTGGTGCTGCATATGGCGACCTCGATAATGATGGCGATTTGGATTTGGTTGTAAACAACACCAATGATTTTGCTTTTGTTTATCGCAACAATACGATGGAAAATAAAACTGCAAATTCCATTCGCATTCAATTGAACGGACCAGAAAAAAACAGAACGGGTATCGGAACAAAAATAGAAACTGTTACACCCGACCACATTAAACAAGTGCTGATTTATAATCCTGAAAAAGGGTATCTCTCCTGCAACGACAAAACAAATATTGTGGGCATTGGACAAAATACTTCATGCAACATTCATGTCACCTGGCCCGATGGAAAACAGCAACTGTTAAATGATGTGAAGGCAAATCAACTACTGATTTTAAATTATGCAGATGCAAAAGACACAACTGTAACAGTTCTGAAAAACAAAACGCTTTTCGCTGATATTACCACGCAAACAAAAGTGGATTACAGCTACACCGAAAACCAACATATTGATTTTAAGCTGGAGCCGTTGCTGCCGCATAAATTTTCGCAAATGGGTCCATGTGTAACAGTTGCTGATTTTACAGGAGATAAGCTCGATGATTTTTTTGTTGGCGGAGCAAAAGATCATGCTGCCATTTTATTTTCTCAGAATGCAGATGGCACTTTTACAAAAACGAGTGAGCCGGTTTTTGATGCTGATAAATTATATGAAGATGGTGCTGCTGCTTCATTTGATTTTGATGGCGATGGCGATAACGATTTAATTGTTTCTTCAGGTGGAAACGATTATCCGAATGATAATTCAAAATATCCTGTGCGCGTTTATTTGAATGATGGCAAAGGAAATTTTTCGAAGAGCAAAGCATCCAATAAATATTTTACAAGTGCAAACTCTATTGCTGTTTCTGATTTCAATAAAGATGGAAGCCCCGATATTTTCATTGGTGGAAGAACTGTTCCCGGTCATTATGGATTAATTCCTAAAAGTTTTTTACTCACTGTTTCAGGTGATACTTTAAAAGACATTACTTCCACCACCGTGCTCGGAAATATTGGAATGGTCTCTACTGTTCAATGGAGCGATATTAATAATGACGGTTGGAAGGATTTGGTTTTAGCAGGCGAATGGTTGCCCATAACTTATGTGCTCAACACAAATGGTTTGCTGAATGGTGTTCCGGAAATAATTGATAACACTTACGGATGGTGGAATAAAATTTCAATCATTGATATTGATAATGATGGCGACATGGATATTGTTGGTGGTAATCTTGGAATGAATACCCGTTACAAAGGAACCACTGACCGACCTGTTACAATGGTGGCAAGCGACTTCGATAACAATGGCAGCACCGATTGCCTGATCAGCACTTATGTAAAAGGAAAAAGTTATCCCATTGCCATTCGCGATTACACACTGGACCAAATGCCGTATCTGCGAAAAAAATATTTGCGCTATGCACCCTACTCGCTCGCAACAGTGAATGATATTTTTACACCCGAACAAATTGAAAAAGCAAATAAGTTTGTGGCGAACGATATGTACAGTACTGTTTTTATCAATGACGGAAAAGGAATATTTGCCAAAGTAAACCTGCCAACTGAAGCACAATTTTTTCCGGTAAATGGAATTCAGTTTGCCGATGTAAACCATGATAACCTGCCTGATTTAATAATGGTAGGAAACGATTACAGCACCGAAGTAGAAACCGGACGGAATGATGCGGGCATCGGATTGGTTCTACTAAATCTGGGTGGTGGTGCTTTTAAAACAATGCCTGTAACACAATCAGGTTTTTTTATTCCGGGCGATGTAAAGTGTTTGGAAAAAATTATAGTTGGTGATAAAACAATTTTCATCGCCGGAAAAAATAAAGACCAATTGCAATTGGTTGAATTGGAGAAATAATTTTCTTCAAAAAAAAAAGATGCTTCGAAATCCCGAAGCATCTTTTTCAATAAACAGTTATTCAAATTAATTATTCACCACCATCAACAATTGCATGATTGATTGCTGCTAGTCCAACTTGATTTCCGAGTGTTACACCTGCATCGCAATCGAAGCGATAATGTATGCAACCATACAACCGCGACATAGCAGCCTCATTTGCAAGAGTTGTAAATGTGCCTGCATAACTTGGAAAGAAATGAGCAAGTACTGTAGCTGCGGCTCCCGAAAATCCGGAATGCCCCGATGGATACGATGGAAAATTCGGTACACCCATTAATGTTTTTATATCAGCATTCACATTGGTTGGTCGGGGGAAGAAGTAATGAAATTTATTATCCCAAACACAAATACCTGCATCTTCTATTGCCATGTTCATGTAAGCAAGAACCCTTGCTGCCCGCAATGGACTGTATTGTGCATTGGTAATGTAGGGTTCAGCAATCCAGTTCCAATGGCCCGGAGGCCCGTAAGTTCTTGTGCCATCGTCCCACTTAAATGCAATTTGTTGTTCATCGCGATTGGCATGCTTGCAGTAATCCATAACTTCATCCAATGCTGTTTGAAATTCAGCGCTTCCAACTTCAGGTGGCGCGGGTAAACGATAGGTTGTTGTTACATCACTTGTTGTAAAACTCCATGGTTTTACTAAACCAAATTTTGGGGCGAGCATTTGACGGCCCGGTGCTTCTAAACTTTTCCAGATTGCTTTTCCGGTTGCTTCCCACACATGATTAATGGAATCCCAAACGGCTTGATTGCCCAAAGTATTTTTCATTCCATCACCTTTTCCTCTGGTGATAAACAGTTTTGCAATTTTTGCTCCGAGCGAATCACCAGCTGATAAATCACTTTGCACATTGGTGCCTGCCCACAATCGGCTACTCTCCTGCTCACCCGCTAATGTGGTGAGGTACGATTCTTCCAATGGAAATAAAAAAGTCAGCAGTGTTCGTGAAAATCCTGCAAGCACTGCATCTTCTGATGGATACGCCGGTAAATCCTGAATCGGTAAATGTGTAACGATTGAGGCATCATAAGTAGATGGAGCATTTCTGTTGTATTGAAACTTATAATACCAGGTTGCAATCATGGCATCAAAATTTCCTGCACTTAAATAAGCGTATGTTCGACTTGCATAAGGTGGTGATGAGAACGGATACAACGGATAAGTTGATGGGTCGGTTGAACTTGGCCAACTGTAACTGCCATCTTCGTTAGGTTGCGGTAATGTAAAATATTTTGCAACCAGTTCGCGCGCTATTTCATTCCATCTGATTACTCCGTTGGTTCCCCAGTACTTTACTTTTTTTTCCTGATCGGAAGAAAGACTTGCTGATAAAGATTTTAATGCGGCTAACTCACTCAGGTATTCGGAAGATGTTGGATCAGTTGGAGCGGCGACAGCAACTTGTGAAGCAGATGTTAAATAAATCGAAGTCCATGTTCCGGCATCCTGATCTTTAGATGAGTAGGTGAATGAATTGTATTCGAGCACCGGACTAATTTCCTTTTTGCAGGAAATTGCAATTCCTGTTAAGCACAATGCTATGAGTATGATTTTATTTTTCATTTAGAATTTTTTTAGTTGTAATTAATTAACCGCTTCTTTCTTGTGCCACAAGGCGAACAAATAATTTACTCCAACGCTTGCAAACATGGATTGCCCTGCATTGCGCCCTGAAAGCGTGTAGCCGGCAGTTGCAATAATGTTTAAGCCATCGGGTTTGTTGAAGAAATAATCGAAGCGACCACTGATGTTTGTGTAATCAACATTGTTAGTTGAAAAGCCGGGTTCCCAGGTATAAATATCAGTTCCGCCTAAAGTATTTGCACTCATGTAATCGAGTTCGGCGAGCAGGTGGTCGTTTGCAAAACCTACTGTTCCAATCCAGTCAAAAACATTCGGAACAAAAACTTCATCAGAATAATATCCAGAACCATTGTCGTAATAAAAATCGCGATGAATGTTCGGTATGTTGGAGCGATAAGTGTAATTCGCTTTCGCACCAAAATAAAATCCTTTTTCAAAATGGTAATGCACAATCTGACGGAAAGAAAGATTAGTAGTTCCATTGCCGCAATTGAGAGGTGCAAAGTCAACTAAGTAGTGTGCAAGCGGAGTACTGAAACCTAAATCGCCGGCAAGTTTCAATTTGCCTTTTCCAATTTTTGGTTCGCAGTATTTTGCTTTAACATGCAGGTATAAATCTTCTAAATCTGTTTGTCCATTCAGTGTACCACCACTCGCTGATGTGATTGCATATGGCACTTTCACCATCACATTCAGGTAATCGGTAATGCCAAGTGCAAAGCCCGCTGAGTATTTTTGAGTGGTTACAGTTCCAATGTTCTGGTTACTGATTAGTCGTGTTCCTTCCCAATATTTGCTCCACGAGTTATAGGAATATCCTACTCCAGCACAAACATTTCCGGCAGCGACAAATTGCATGTCGGTTGGTGTTTGCGCATTGGAAGAAATAAAAATTAAAGTAGAAAGGAAAAGAGGAAGAAAACTTTTAATGAAAAAGGTTTGTAAATTTTTATTCATAAGCAATTGTTTTATTGCGAATAAAAATAACTTGAATATTTTATTATCGGCTTCTCACAATTCTTTTCAAAAAGAACTTACAGCAAGAAACAGCAGAAAATTATTGCCGCTCTAAATAATTTTTTCAGGCAGTAACAACTGTTACACTCAATAATTCTTTCAGCTTACTGATTGCATAATCCACTTCATCAATGGTATTGTAATCAGAAAAAGAAAAACGGATACAGACTTTATCATCACCGCAACCGATGGCGTTCAACACATGCGAGCCAACATCGCTGCCGCTACTGCATGCACTTCCGCTGCTGGCTGCAATGCCCGCAACATCTAAGTTGAACAAAAGCAATTCTGATTTATCGTTGTGCGGGAATGCAACATTTAATACAGTGAATAAATATCTACCGTCGTAATCGCCATTGAATGTTACACCTGCAAAATTTTCTTTCAATTGTTCAATGAAGTATTTGCGAAGCGATTCAATCTTGTTCTTGTTTTCATCAAAATGTTCGTAGGCGAGATCCATTGCTCTTGCCAAACCAATTATTCCATATAGGTTCTCGGTTCCGGCACGCATATTTCTTTCCTGACCGCCTCCGAAAAGCAACGGATTTAATTTTATCCGACTACTGATATATATAAACCCAACTCCCTTGGGTCCGTGAAATTTATGACCACTTCCCTGCAGCATACTCACTTTTGTTTTCTGTAAATCAAACCGATGGTGACACATACTTTGCACTGTATCGGTGTGGAGTACTGCATTGTAACGATTGCAGATTTCAGCAACTGCATCAATGTCCATCATGGTTCCAATCTCGTTGTTGGCGTGCATGAGCGAAACAAACACCGGTGCTTCTAATGTCTTTAACATTTCTTCCAAGTGATTCAAATCGAATCTTCCTTTCGAATCCACCTTTACATAGTGCGCTTTTATTTTTCCGCTCTTCTCCAATTCTTCAACCGTATGCAACACACAATGATGTTCAATGGGTGAAGTGATAATGTGTTTTGCTCCCGATGCTTCCACGCCTCTTCTGATAGCAAAATTGCTGCTCTCTGTTCCGCCTGAGGTGAAGAAGATTTCGCCGGGCGAACAGTTTAAATGTTTCGCAATGGTCTTTCGTGCTTTCTCTATTGCCGAGCGTGTTTCCCTTCCGAAAGAATGAATGGCACTAGGATTTCCGAAATGCGTTTGCATGAATGGAAGCATGGCTTCAATCACTTCAGGAGCGAGTGGTGTGGTGGCAGCGTTGTCGAAATAAACTCTCATCTTTTTGATTTAATGATTTGAGGATTTGAAAATTTGAAGATGAATTTCAGTGATTGCAAATGTGAGAAATATTTTTCTTGGTTTTCATCAGTGATAAAAAGTATTTACATGAATCCAAGTTCCAACTTCGCTTCCTCACTCATCATTGAAGTTTGATACGGCGGGTCCCACACTAACTCGACTGTTACATCTTTTACTCCCGGAATATTTTTGATTTTGGTTTCAACATCAGCGGGAATGGTTCCAGCGGCGGGGCAACTTGGTGAGGTGAGTGTCATTCGCACATACACATTATTCATCACAATGGAGAGTTCGTAAATCAATCCGAGTTCCCATACATCAACCGGTATCTCCGGGTCGTAGCAGGTTTTAATGGCTGCTATTACATCTTCTCTTTTTATTTCAGAGAAAGCAGCGGGTGTAATAGTTGGTTCTATATTTTTTTCTTCGGTCATCACTCAGATTTTATTTCCTGAAAATGCAAGCGCATAAGTTTTTATTTTACTCAGCATACTTACCAATCCGTTTGCCCGCGTCGGTGTCAGGTGTTCTTTCAGATTTATTTTGTCAATGAATTCCAGTTTCGCGTTGATGATTTCTTCGGGAGTTCTGTCGTTCAGCACCCGAAGCAAAACTGCAATCATTCCCTTTGTAATTATAGCATCGCTGTCGCAGGTGAAATGAATTTTTCCATCCGAATAATCTCCTTTCAGCCACACCTGGCTCTGACAACCCTTCACGATGTAATCATCATTCTTGAATTGCGAATCAATGAGCGGCAATGATTTTCCCATATCAATCAGGTGCTGGTACTTATCCATCCAGTCATCGAATAACTCAAACTCTTCGACAATGTCTTCTTCAACTGCTTCTATGGATTTCACTTCACTCATTTAACTCAACATTTTTTTTGCCTGCTTCACTCCTGCTATCAGTTTGTCAACTTCTTCCATTGTATTGTAAACCGCAAACGATGCGCGAACAGTTCCGGGAATATTAAAGTGCTTCATTAATGGTTGATTGCAATGATGTCCTGTGCGAACTGCGATTCCTAATTTATCTAATATCACTCCCACATCGTAAGGATGAATGTTGCCGATGAGAAATGAAACCGCACTTGCATGATGTTTTGCTTCACCGATTATTCTGATGCCATCAATGGTTTTCAATTGCTGTATCGCATACTGTAAGAGTTCATTTTCGTGCGCGGAAATATTTTTCATCCCGATATTTTTCATCCACTCCACTGCTGCACCTAAAACAATTCCACCTTCGATGTTCGGAGTTCCTGCTTCGAATTTGTAAGGAAGAGTGGTGAAAGTTGTTTGCTCAAATGAAACTTCTTTAATCATTCCACCACCGGATTGATATGGTGGAAATTCATTGAGGAATTTTTCCTTTCCATATAAAATTCCAATGCCGGTTGGTCCATACATTTTGTGTCCGCTGAAGCAATAGAAATCACAATCCAAATCCTGCACATCAACTTCCGTATGTGCAATTGCCTGCGCGCCATCAACTAAAACTGCTGTTCCGTTTTTGTGCGCTAGCGAACTGATCTCTTTCACATCATTCACCGTTCCGAGCGTGTTGGATACATGAGTGAGTGCAAGCAGTTTTGTTTTTGAAGTCAGCAGATTTTTCAATTCTGATAAAATCAATTCACCGTTATCATCCACCGGAATCACTTTCAGTTTTGCGCCGCGCTCTTCGCACATCAACTGCCATGGAACAATGTTGCTGTGATGTTCCATTTCAGTCACGAGAATTTCATCTCCTGCATTCACAAATTTTTTTCCGAAACAACTTGCAACGAGATTGATGGATTCAGTTGTGCCGCGAGTGAAAATAATTTCGTGTGCATGTTCTGCATTTATAAAATCAGCAATAGTTTTTCGAGAATGTTCGTAAGCATCTGTTGCTTCCTGACTCAGTGTGTGAACACCGCGATGAATGTTCGCATTGATTTCAGAATAGTATTTCTGAATCGCATCAAGAACTGATTTTGGTTTTTGTGTGGTGGCTCCGTTATCAAAATAAACCAACGACTGATTGTTCACCTTCCGACTGAGAATCGGAAACTGCGAACGAATCTGTTCGATAGCAATCATTGATTTTTCTTGGTGTAACACTTCACTCATTTTTCAGAACGACAATTTTTTCTCAATCCATTTATCAATCTGATTGTGCAAGCCCTCGTGTTTTGTTTGCACCAACACATCTTCGGCGAACGCGAGCGTTAGTAATTTTTTTGCTTCCATCTCTCCTATGCCACGCGCGCGCAGGTAGAACATTGCATCTTCATCCAATTGCCCTGAAGTAGCACCGTGACTGCATTTCACATCATCAGCAAAAATTTCCAATTGTGGTTTTGCGTTCAGCCCTGCATCATCGCTCAGTAAAAGATTGCGGTTGTTCTGATATGCATTTGTTTTCTGCGCATCTTTTCGCACCATTATTTTTCCATTGAAAACTCCCTTGCCGTTTTCGGTCATGATGCCTTTGTAAAATTCATTGCTGAAACAATTCGGCATCGCGTGGTCAACGAGCGAATGATTATCCATCAACTCATTTTTCGAAGGGAGATACAATCCATACAAGTGTCCTTCACCATTCTGCGCATTGAAAAGCATGTGCAGATTATTGCGGATGAGTGCGCCGCTCATACTCACGGTTGTGAAATTGCAGAAGCTATCTTTCTCCAATACAACCTGACGGGAATCAATGACACTTGCTTCGCTTTTTCCCAACAGAGAAAAATGTTGAATGAGGTGGTACTCGATTCGAGCATTTTGTTTTACAATGATTTCTGCTCCGAGATTTTGCAGTGAAAATTTTTCTGCTGTTGAAATGTGTGTTTCAACGATGTGCGCTTTCGCTCCTTCTTCTGCAACAATTAAAATTCTTGAAGTAGAATAAATTCCTTCTTCGCGATTATCGTGAACAGAAATAATGTGAATGGGTTTTTCTGTCTGCGAATTTTTTTTCAGGTGAATGAACACGCCATCATTTGTGAGCGCTGTGTTCAGTGCATTGAAAGTTTCCTTTTCTGTGGTTAGATATTTTCCGAAAAGCCCCATCCTTATTCCTTCCCCAAAGGGGAAGGAAACTGTCCCGTCAATTTCTGCGGAAACAGAAACCGGCTTTCCATTCACTACAATTATTTTATACGCATCAATGGGTTCGAGGGAAGCAATTATTTTTTCTGCTTCGGCTGGAAGAGAAACAGAATCTGCTGAAGAAATTTTTTGAATTTTCTTTAATGAATTCTCCAACGGAGTGAATCTCCACTCTTCGTGTTTCACTGAAGGGAAACCGGATTGAAGAAAATTATTCCATGAAGAATCACGCAAATAACTTTTATCAAGCGATTGCAATTCAGCAAACAACTTTTCATTTAAAACAGGAATTTCTAAAACTTGCTTACTCATGAATTTGCAGTTTCTTCTTTCACCCAATCATATCCTTTCTCTTCCAGTTCAAATGCTAATTCCTTGGTGCCTGACTTCACAATTTTTCCGGCGCTGAGCACATGCACAAAATCGGGAACGATGTAATCGAGCAATCGCTGGTAGTGCGTGATGACAATGAATGCATTGTTTTTATTGCGAAGGGTGTTGACTCCGTGCGCCACAATGCGCAGGGCATCAATATCCAACCCGCTGTCGGTTTCGTCGAGTATGGCGAGTTTGGGTTCGAGCATCGCCATCTGAAAAACTTCGTTGCGTTTTTTTTCGCCGCCGCTGAATCCTTCGTTGAGTGCGCGCGAAGTGAGTTTGGAATCCATCTCGACGAGTTTCATTTTCTCACGCATGGTGGCGAGGAAATCTTTTGCTTCGATGGGTG
>BJGQ01000038.1 GCA_014190575.1 Bacteroidota bacterium
TTCCGGTTGATGGTGGAAGAACTGGTTCATTGTAAAAAGATTTTGAAATGAAAATTTTAAACTACATAAACGGAGAACTGAAAGAACCCATTGGCAATTTGTGGATTGATAATTACGAACCGGCAACTGGAGAAATTTATTCTCAGATTGCCGACAGTGATTTGCGCGATGTGGAACTCGCTGTTGCTGCAGCTGAAAATGCTTTTGAAAGTTGGTGTAACACTCCGGCAGAAGAGCGTGCAAAAATTTTATTACGCATTGCTGATATCATTGACAGCAAATTGGATTTTCTTTCTGAAGCAGAAAGCCGTGATAATGGCAAGCCGGTGAAACTCGCTTCAATCGTTGACATACCAAGAGCATCGAGCAACTTTCGATTTTTTGCAGCTGCCGCCATGCAGTTTTCTTCTGATGCTCACATCACTGAAAACACTGCGGTGAATTATACCATTCGCCAACCGATAGGAATTGTTGGTTGCATTTCGCCGTGGAATCTTCCGTTGTATTTATTCACCTGGAAAATAGCGCCTGCACTTGCTGCCGGAAATTGTGTGATTGCAAAACCATCGGAGATAACTCCGCTCACAGCTTTTGAATTGTCGAAGATTTGTATTGAAGCCGGGTTGCCTGGCGGAGTTTTAAATATTGTTCACGGCAACGGACCACGATGCGGAGCCGAAATTGTAAATCACCCGAAAGTGAAAGCAATTTCATTTACCGGAAGCACGCGCGCAGGAAAAGAAATTGCAAGTGTAACAGCGCCAATGTTTAAGAAAGTTTCGCTGGAGTTAGGCGGAAAAAATCCGAACATCATTTTCGCTGATTGCGATTTTGAAAAGATGATTCACACCACCATCAATTCTTCATTCAGTAATCAGGGAGAAATTTGTTTGTGTGGTTCGCGCATTCTGATTGAGCGCAGCATTTATGAAAAATTCAAAACAAGATTTGTAGAAGAGACCGCAAAGTTGAAAGTCGGCGACCCGAATGAAAAAGGAGTTCGCCTCGGAGCCATTGTTTCGAAAGTGCATTTCGAAAAAATCACTTACCACATCAATCTGGCGAAAGAAGAAGGTGGAAAAATTTTATTCGGCGGTGAGCAAGTGAAGGTAGATGGAAGATGCAAGAATGGTTTGTTCATTCAACCAACTATTATCGAAGGGTTGAAACAAAACTGCCGCACTAATCAGGAAGAAATTTTTGGTCCTGTTGTTACACTACAACCATTCGATACTGAAGAAGAAGCATTGCAATTAGCGAATGAATCTTCTTACGGATTATCAGCAACCATCTGGACAGAAAATCTGAATCGCGCACATCGTGTTGCAGCAAAAGTTCAAAGCGGAATCATTTGGATTAACTGCTGGTTGTTCCGCGATTTAAGAACTCCGTTCGGCGGAATGAAAAATTCCGGTGTTGGTCGCGAAGGAGGAAATGAAGCGATGCGATTCTTTACTGAACCAAAAAATGTTTGCATAAAACTTTAATCAAAAAATTATGTCAGAAAAATTTTCTACTGATAAAGCGCCGAGGGCAGTTGGTTTGTATCCACATTCTCGCAGAGTTGGAAATCTTTTATTTCTCTCCGGAATTGGTTCGCGTGAAGCAGGAACAAATAATATTCCCGGGAACGAATATGATTCAAATGGCAAACTGATTAATTACAGTATTGAGTTGCAGTGCCATTCTGTTTTCAAAAATGTGCGAACAGTTTTAGAAGAAAGCGGAAGCAGTTGGGACAAGTTGATTGATGTAACAGTTTTTCTCACTAACATGAAGGATGATTTTGAAACTTACAATAAAATTTATGCAGAATATTTCAAAGACAATCAACCTTGCCGCACCACAGTCGAAATAAAATCTTTACCAACACCGATTGCCATTGAGTTGAAGTGCATAGCAACTATCTGATTCTTCGACAACACTTCGACAAGCTCAGTGTGACAGACACCAATGACAGAGAAAAAAAAGAAAGCACCATTAAATTATGCAGAGGGTTTAGCAAAAGCCCGCAGGTGGTGTGCCATACAGGAGCGCAGTCATAATGAAGTGAAAGAAAAATTACTGACTTACGAAGTTCCTTACAGAGACATTCAGCTAATCATCACCGAATTAATCGGTGAAGGATTTTTAAGTGAAGAGCGATTTGCAAAAGCATATGCCGGTGGAAAATTCAGAATGAAGCAGTGGGGGAAAAATAAAATTACTCAGCAGTTACAGCGCAAAGGTGTTTCAGAAAAAAATATTGAAACCGGACTGAAAGAGATTGAAGAAAAAGATTATCGTACCACCATTAAAAAACTGATTCAGAAAAAACTCTCCTCAGTAGAAGAGCTGAATGATTTTCAGAAAAAGGGAAAACTTGCGCAGTTCTTAATGACAAAAGGATATGAAGCGGAATTGGTTTGGAATATTTTGAATGATATAATTGAATAGTTATTACAGCCACTTCTTCTTCCTGAAATAATAAATCATTCCAATGGCAATACCTGCCATAATCAGCATGATTAATTGATAGCCGTATCGCCAATGCAATTCAGGTAATGTGTCGAAGTTCATTCCGTAAATGCCAACGATAAATGTGAGCGGCATAAATATCGTGGAGATGATGGTGAGCACTTTCATCACATCATTCATCTTAAAACTCTGCACCGAAAAATTTACATCGAGCACACTCGCTAATGTATCACGATAAGATTCCACTGAATCAATTACCTGAACAGTATGGTCGTACAGGTCGCGGTAAAACAAAAGTGTTTCAGGTTTTATTTCTTTCACTTCGCCGCGCAATAAAGTATTAATCACTTCGCGCAGTGGCCAGATAGTTTTTCGCAACAGAATTAATTCGCGACGCAGGTAACTGATGTCGCGTATAAATTTTGTATCCATTTTAGTGAGAGCGCTGTCTTCAATTTCTTCCACGCGCTCGCCCATTTTTTCCATGATGACAAAATAATTGTCTATCACTTTATCCATTAAAGCATAAGCGAGGTAATCGGTTCCATACTTGCGAATGCGCGAATCAGGATTGCGAACACGATTGCGAACCGAGTCGAAAATATCGCCGATGTTTTCCTGAAATGAAATGAGATAATTTTTTCCGACAATCAGCGAGAGTTGCTCCACTTCAACATTTTTTGTTTTGTTGTTGTAGTCGAGCATTTTAAAAACAATAAAGTTATATCCCTTTCCTTCTTCCACTTTCGGGCGCTGTTCGGTATTCACTATATCTTCGAGAAACAGCGGATGAATATTAAATCCCGCTCCGATTTTATCTACCACATCGGTGTGATGAATGCCATCAATATTTATCCATGTAACAGTTTCGGTTTCTTTAAAAGCAAAACAATCTTTCAGGTCTTTTACTTCGCGCTCCACAAAATTTTCCGCATCGTAATCAATCACCGTAATGCGAACGGGAGCGGGATTTTCTTTCCCGATATATACCAATCTCCCCGGGGGCAAACCGGTTTTGCTGGCTGCATGCGAGTTTTCTTTTATTCTGTTTGTGATGTTCTGCATCCGAACAAATGTGATTTATTTCAATGAAAACTAAATGGAATCTAATCAACAACTTTGATGTTCTATTTTTGCCGCAACAACTAAACGATGGAAACAACAGAACTTGTACCTACAAATGTTTATACCGAAATGACTCCGAATCCGGAGACCATGAAATTTGTAACCGATAAAATTTTAGTGCTCGATAATTACATTGAGTTCAAGGATATTGAATCAGCGAAGGTTTCTCCGCTTGCGATGGAATTGTTTTCATTTCCGTTTGTGAAGGGAGTTTTCTTCATGAACAATTTTGTGACTGTTACAAAAGATTTGAATACCGAGTGGATGGACATTAATACTTCGCTCAAAGATTTTATCAAACAATATTTTGATGAAGGAAAACCGATTTTCGAAAAAGGATTTAAGCCAACACCAAGTGCGGAAATAAAATCTGATCCGGTGGCTTCTTCTGATACTGAAATTGTTTCGAAAATTAAAGAGATGCTCGAAACTTATATTAAGCCCGCAGTGGAAATGGATGGCGGTGCTATTCAATTCAAATCATATAACGAAGGACGAGTTTCGCTTTTGTTGCAGGGAAGTTGCAGTGGTTGTCCGTCATCAACCATCACACTGAAAGCAGGTATCGAAGGATTATTAAAGCGAATGGTACCTGAAGTAACTGAAGTGGTTGCGGAAAACGAATAGATTATTTCAGGTCGTACTCAAGTGTAACAGTTATCGAAATGGTTTTCTCTTTTGAAGTGGTGTTATAACTGCCGCCATATTCATAATCTTCATTGGAGTTTTGTGCGGTGATTTGAAAAACACCCATGTACGATTGCACAAGATTCGATAATCCGCTTCCTGCACTTTGTGTAATTGTTTCGGCGCGCTTCCGTGCATCTTCGGTTGCGGATTTCAGTAATTCAATTTTAATATCAGAAAGTTTGGTAGAGAAATATGAAGGTTCGCTGCTATAAAACTCAACGCCCTGATTAATCAACTCAGTTATTTCGCGCGAAATCTGTTCCACCTTATCCACTTCTTTTGATTCGATAGATACACTCTGTGTCAGTTCGTATCCTTTAAAAACAGTTTGCACCACATATCCCTTGTCGTTATAAATGCTTTCAAATTTTTTATCAATCGTTATAGAAGAAAATTTCAGCTCTTCTTTCTTCAATCCTTTTTCCTGCAGGTAAGCATTCACAACATCCTGATCTTTTTTCAGCAACTGATAAGCATCAGATAGGTTATCCGATTTTTTGCTGAACGAACCACTCCACACAATTAAATCACTCGTGAAATTCCGATCCGCTTTACCGGTTACCCGAATGGTTGATTTGTTCGAATCATTCAGGTGCGATTTCACCCACGCACCTGAAAGTAAAAATGCAGTGACAACAATACTCAAACCAATGACGATGGAACCAATGTGATTTTTCATACTAAAGTTTTAAACGAAAACATTTTAGTTTTCTGATATCACGCCAATCGAATTTTCCTGCGGCTGTTCTATTTCTTTCAGCTTCGGTAATTCATCTGCCGAATTAATTCCGAAATAATTCATGAAGAACGGACTCACCGCATACAATATCGGGTGCCCTACCTGCTTGCTCCGTCCGCTGATGGAAATTAAATCTTTCTCCAATAATTTCTGAATCGAATAATCGCAGTTCACACCGCGGATAGATTCTATTTCTGGTTTGCCAATCGGTTGTTTGTAAGCAATAATCGAAAGCACTTCGAGCTGATTAGTGCTCAGTCGTTTGTTCAGTTTGCTCTTCAGCATTTCAGCCACGGTGCCTGCATATTCATTCTTGGTCATAAACTGATAACCACCCGCAATGTGCACCACCTGAAACGGAAATTCATCGCCGGCATACTTCTGCACCAAATCATTCAGATGATTTTCAATTTCAAACTGCGTCACCTCCACGCCAGCAAGTTTGCTCAGGGTGGCTTGCAGCTCATTTACTGTTACAGGTTGGTCTGCCGCAAACACCAGTGCTTCAATATGCGACTTCAGTTGTTCTAACATTTAATAGTTGGTTGTGCGGTAAAAGTCTTAAATCAGTTCTCCTTTCCCAACTTATTCTGATAATATTTTATAAACAAGTAATCAACTTTTTTGAAATTGAATTTCTGTTTTCTTTTCATTCAATAGAGCTATGACCAACGAATTAAATCTTGCTTTAAAAATCCTGAAGTAATGAAACACCTATGTAAATATAAATCATGGCTAAAAAACAACTGATTATCAATCCCAATTTAGCACAATTATTAAAATATATTAAAACAAAAGTTTGGAAAAGTGAACTGAGCATTTACATTTGCCGTCCCTTAAAAAAAGAAGAAAAGTGGATACGCTTAGTTACAGAACCAAACACGCCAATTCGGCAACAGTAAAACGCGAGTGGCATCTGGTAGATGCTGAAGACAAAGTTCTTGGTCGGCTCGCCTCAAAAATTGCCATGATTCTCATGGGCAAAAACAAACCATCATACACCGCGCACTGCGATACCGGTGACTTTGTAATTGTGCTTAATGCCGGCAAAGTAAAACTGACCGGTAAAAAGATGGACACCAAGGAAGTGATTCACCACACGGGTTACCCCGGTGGTCAGCGGTCAGAAATTGCGCGCGATTTATTAGAGCGTATTCCTGAGCGCATGATTGAAAATGCGGTGAAGGATATGCTCCCTCACACCAAACTTGGAAACGCCATGTTCAAAAAGCTGTTTGTTTACGGCGGCAGCGAACATCCTCATAAAGCTCAACAACCAAAAACCATCAAATAATATAGCATGGAAAAAACGATAGCACTCGGAAGAAGAAAAGAGGCCACAGCCCGTGTAAACATTGTTTCTGGCGGCACAGGCAAAATCACCATCAATGGTGTTGAATACAAAAAATATTTCCCGCAGGCCATTTACCAGCAGTTACTCGAGCAACCATTTATGTTGTTGAATATTGTTGGGCAGTATGATGTGGAAGCGAACACTGCAGGGGGCGGTGTGAAAGGCCAGTCTGAAGCCATTCGCCTTGGCATATCACGCGGCTTATTGAAAATAAATCCGGAATACCGTACGGTGTTAAAACCGAATGGATTACTTACCCGCGACCCGCGTTCTGTTGAGCGTAAAAAACCAGGTAAGAAAAAAGCACGCAAGAGCTTCCAATTCAGCAAGCGTTAATCTTTTCAATTTAAAATCTACAATTCATTACATCATAATGGAAAAACTAACCCACACCGATTTATTAGACGCAGGAGTTCACTTCGGGCACTTGCGCAAAAAGTGGAATCCGAAAATGCTTCCTTATATCTTCATGGAGAAAAAAGGAATTCATTTAATTGACCTGAATAAAACCATCGAAGCTTCTGAAGCGGCTGCAGCTGCATTGCGCAGTATTGCTCGCAGTGGAAAGAAAATATTATTTGTTGCAACCAAGAAACAAGCGAAAGCAATTGTGGCTGATGCAGCAACCCGCGTAAACATGCCTTTCGTAACTGAAAGATGGTTGGGTGGAATGCTCACTAACTTTTCTACCATTCGTAAGTCGATCAAAAAAATGCAGAGCATTGAGAAGATGATGGCCGATGGTACCTTTGAAAACATTACTAAGAAAGAGCGTCTGCAATTAGAGCGTGAAAGAGCTAAGCTTGAAAAAGTATTGGGAGGTATTGCGCAACTAGGTCGTTTGCCTGCTGCAATATTTTTAGTGGATATCACTCACGAACACATTGCATTGGCAGAAGCAAAAAGATTAAACATTCCAACTTTCGGAATGGTTGATACTAACTCTGACCCTACAACCGTTGACTTTGCAATTCCTGCAAACGACGATGCGACTAAATCAATTTCTATCATCACCAATTTCCTTACTGCAGCTATGATTGAAGGATTGGGAGAAAGAAAGAAAGATAAAGACGAAGCTGCTGAAGGCGGAGATGAAAGCGAAGAAGGGGCTGACGGACACGGAGCATTTGCCGAAGTGGAAGAAGGGGCTGATGGCGAAAAGAAAAAAGGGCCAAGAGGAGCAGGCGGTGGTCGTGGTGGTGTAGGTAAATCAGGCGGTGGAACTCGTGGTGGCAGCGGAAGCGGCGGAGGTCGTGGTGGTAGCGGAACAGGAGGAAATCGTGGTGGTGGAACCGGAGCCGGTGGTGGCGCAGGTCGCCCTGGTGGTGGTGGTGGAAATCGCACCCGCAAATAATTTCAATTACATAACTAATTAAACAAGAAAAATTAAAATGGAAATAACTGCATCAGCCGTTAACGAACTTCGCAAAAAAACAGGCGCAGGTTTAATGGATTGCAAAAAAGCTTTGGTGGAAGCCAATGGAGATTTTGAAGCAGCCATAGATTTGCTTCGCAAGAAAGGACAAAAAGTAGCAGCGCTTCGATCTGACCGCGATGCGAAAGAAGGAGTTGTAATAGCCATCACTTCAATTGACGGAACATCAGGTATTGCATTGAACCTTGGTTGCGAAACCGATTTCGTTGGAAAGAATGAAGAGTTTGTTGGTTTTGCTAAAGAAGTGGCTGAACTCGCTTTGATTAACAATGTAAAAACTGTTGCAGAAGCAATGTCTCTTCCTTATGAAACACGCACAGTAGCAGATAAAATTTCTGACCTGGTTGGAAAAATCGGTGAGAATATTTCAATCAAAAAATTTGAGCGCATTGAAGGAGCACTTGTTGTTCCTTACATACACACCGGTTATAAAGTTGGTGTGTTGGTTTCGTACAGCATAAATTCACCTAAGTTAGAAGGAACCGGAAAAGACATTGCCATGCAGATTGCAGCCATGAGTCCGGTTGCAGTTGACAAAGATGATGTGCCACAAGCTACAATTGACCGTGAATTGGATATTGCCCGCGAACAAATTAAAGCCGAAGGCAAACCTGAAAACATGATTGATAAAATTGCTGCTGGTAAATTGCAGAAATTCTTTAAAGAAAGTACTTTGGTGAATCAGCAGTTCGTAAAGAACCCTGATAAAACTGTGGCCGATGTGTTAAAAGATATTGACCCGAATTTAAAAGTCAATTCTTTTATAAGAATGTCACTGAGCTAAAAAGAAAAAAGCTTCGATTTTGTCGAAGCTTTTTTTTTGTGATTACTTTTCGCCGCGAAAATAATTATCAGCAAAAATCTTCCATCCTCCAGCTCCCAACTTCCAGCCTACAAACACCAACAAATCATGCCTTCGAAATACAAACGAATACTTTTAAAGCTCAGTGGAGAATCTCTGATGGGCAAGCAGCAATTCGGAATTGATCCGGAAATGACGAAGCTCTATGCGCAGGAAATAAAAAGTGCAGTGAATGCCGGAGTGCAGGTTGCAATAGTAATTGGTGGAGGAAATATTTTTCGTGGAATGGATGCCGAAGGAAGCGGCATTGACCGTGCGCAAGGTGATTACATGGGCATGCTTGCAACATTAATGAACGGCATTGCCTTGCAAAGTATCATTGAACATTCAGGAGTTCCAACTCGGTTACAATCGGCAATAAAAATTGAACAGGTGTGCGAACCATACATTCGTCGTCGTGCTATTCGCCATTTGGAAAAAGGAAGAGTAGTTATTTTCGGAGCAGGAACAGGCAATCCATATTTTACAACTGATACTGCTGCTGCTCTTCGTGCCATAGAAATTGAAGCAGAAGTTTTATTAAAAGGAACCCGTGTTGATGGAATTTATTCTGAAGACCCAGAGAAAAATAAAAACGCAAAAAAATTTGAAACCATTTCGTTCAAGGAAGCCTATCAGAAAAACCTGAATGTAATGGATATGACTGCGTTCACTTTATGTCAGGAAAATAATTTGCCCATTATTGTTTTCAATGCCAACGAACCCGGCAATCTTTTAAAAGTATTACGAGGTAATAAAATTGGAACATTGGTGAAGAATTAAGCTAATTCAGTCTTTGAAAAAAAGAATTTGTCACTTGCAACTATTTACTCAATAGCATAGTCTATGTTGTTGAATTTCAGAAAGTGTATTTCATAAAAACCCCAACTCTCCTTAAATCATTGTTTCCGCAGCAGGTATGGAATATTCCTGTGGATGAAAAATCTGCTTTCCTCACATTTGATGATGGCCCAACTCCCGGGGTTACTGAATGGGTGTTGGATACTTTAAAAAAATTTGAAGCTAAAGCCACTTTCTTTTTAGTTGGAAAAAATGCGGTGAATCATCCTGAGATTGTTGAGCGGATTTTAGCTGAAGGTCATTCTATCGGCAATCATACTTTCACTCATTTGAATGGATGGAGAACGACTTTACCCTCATATACTAAGAGTGCATTAAAATGTGGTGAAAGTGTTCCGAGTAATTTATTTCGTCCGCCTTATGGTCGCATTACCAGAGCACAAGCGCGCCGGTTAGGTAATCGTTTTCGTATTATTATGTGGGATGTGTTGAGCGGCGATTTTGATACTGAATTGCCGAAAGAAAAAGTAGTTAAAAATGTTTTGAATAATACCGAGCCGGGTTCCATTATTGTATTTCACGATAGCGTAAAAGCTGAGCCGAGATTAAAATATGCTTTGCCTCGTGTATTAAATTTTCTGAAGGATGAAGGATACAACTTCAATTCAATAGAAATGAAGTAAGCTTATTGCTTAATTATTTTACTGTAATTATTTCCTTCCTGAGATTTTATTTGCAAAAGATAAGTTCCTGCTGAATAATCGGATAAATCAAATTCAGTATTCAATGAAGTTGATTCAGCAATTGTTTTTCTGAACAATTCTTTTCCCAATACATCACTCACAATTAAAATTGTTTTTCCATCTGAATTCAAATTATTGCTCAACATAATTTTATCGCTTGTTGGGTTCGGATAAATTTTCCATGAAGAAGAAATATTATTTTCATTCTCTTCCATTTTTACGATTGAAGATGTGGTAAAATACTGACTTCCGGTAAAGGAAGAAAAATCTATCACTGCAGAATCACAAACAGATTTCATTATCCATTGATAAGTTGTGTTCGGCAATAAATTATTCAATGTGTATTGGTTTAAGTCTCCTGATAAATTTACAAAATGCCATGTACCATTAGCAATTCTGTATCTTAGTTTATTGTAAAATGAATTATTGTTTGTACTCCATAAAAGTGTTGCTGAAGTTGAAGAAATCGATGTAGCACTTAAACCTGATGGAACTATACAGGAATTTGATGTAGTGAAATATATAGAATAAGAATATCCTGACGAATCAGTTTTACTGCTGTTGCAATAACTCATAACTTGTACTTCATAAGTTTTTCCTGATTGTAAGTTGCTAAGCGATTTTGAAACTAATGTTCCATCCAATTCTGAATATTTCCAAATGGTTTCTGTTGTAGCTTTTCTTCTTAACTTAATAAATGATGCGCATGAATTTGCATTCCAATTAACAACTGCTGATGATGAATTAACATTTGTAATTGATATTCCTGAAACAACATTACAGGCAGGAGCAGTAAGTGAATTATTTTTTATTGCTGAACATCCTGAAGAATTTGAAACTGATACTGAATAATTTCCTGCCAAAACATTTTGAAGATCTTGAGTCGTAGTTCCATTCGACCATGAATAAAAAAGCGTTTGACCTGATGGTGAAATAGAAACATCAATCAATCCGTCGCTTGAAAATGGACATGATGTTGGAGTTGATGTTGCAGAAATTACCGGAGTTGTTTTTACTGATAAGATTTTTGCTGCAAGGGCTGTGCAACCATTATTATTTCCGGTAATTGTGTATGAAGTTGTTGTTGTTGGCGATGCCGTTACGCTCGCGCCGGTTGCAGAATTTAAACCTGTTGAAGGCGACCATAAGTAAGAGATGGCTCCGCTTGCTGTTAAAACCGTATTGCTTCCTTTACAAATTGAAGTTGCTCCTGTTACACTTATTATAGGTAATGAATTCACAAAAACAAAAACAGTTTGACTTTTTGTGCAGCCGTTTGTATTACCAATAACTGTATATGCTTGATTTGATGTTGGCGATGCAACTACACTCGCACCAACAGTTGCATTCAATCCAATTGACGGCGACCAAGAATATGTTGTAGCTCCACTTGAAATTAAATTGGTTGATGAACCAACACATATTGTTGCGTTTGCAGAAACTGAAACATTCGGTTGCGCATTCACTGTTAATAATTGCACGGCTGATGAACCGTTGTATGTGTAAGTGATTGTATGTATTCCCGTTCCGGCTTGAGATGGATAAAAATATCCGCTTGTAACTCCTGGGCCACTGTAAGTTCCACCTGATGGACTTCCACCGGTCAATATAAATTCAGTTGCGTTTGAACATACCGGATTAAATGGATTGAGCGTAACTGTTGTTCCGGTTTTTGTAATGGTCCAAACTGTTGTGTACTGTGCCATTTGTTTTTTCGATAAAGAACTTGTATCACTTACTGTTAAAATTAAAGTGTGCGTTCCGGTTGAAAGATTTGTTCCGAGAATTGTGTATGAAGTAGTGTTAACTGACCCAACAACATTATCAATTTTCCAGGTGATGAATAATGAGTTCGGAATAGGTAATACAACACTTGTTGTAAATACTTGCGACTGTCCGTTTGATAAAGTGATTGAAGAATTTGTTGGCGTTATTGACTCAATCAGATTAATTGAATTTGAAATGCAATAAACAAATTCCTGTGAACACACTTCGCAAAACGGATTGTTCAATTGATTCATTTTACAATTGCACTTCGGTCGATACCAACTCGTGTTGCAATAATTCGCACCAAGATATAATCCAATAGAAGAACAGTTTGATCCTGCCGGAGTTGGAATTGTAATTCCATTGGGGAACCAGTTTTTCCATTTTATCAAAGTTGGATTTGTTTCTTGTGTGCAATTGGGTTTTTCTGTTCCACCACAACTCGTTCCACCGTATTCATCTCCCAATGCTGCGAACGAATGACCGAGTTCATGAATCATAATTTCTGCGCTGTTTGATTCAACCGAACAGGTTGGAAATGTGCCACCCGAACCTCCATAGTAAGGTGAGTTAACAACTATTAAAGCCTTATCGTAAAACGGCGCATATGATTGAAGTATGCTATTTATGTTTGTTGTATTGGTACAATAAAGCAAGCGATGGATTCCACCATAATCGAACTGCGCACCAAGCATGGTATTAACTGTTGCATTCGGAACTTGTGGATTTGCCGAACCACAATCGGCAGCAGTGTGCGCATGGTCAGCACCGCTTTCAACCGAAACAACTTTAATGGCATACACATTAAAAAAGTTGGTGTAATGATTAAATGGGGGTGTGATAAATAATTTATTCACTATGGTATTTACATCAGAAATAAATTGCGATTGCTGTGCTGTTGTATAACCATCACCCATAAAAACAAGGTTAATGCGATTGTTTTTGTTCCCGTTGTTAATCAAAGTATCAACGCCAATAACAACCTGTGCCGATGTACTTCCAATAAAAATTCCCTGTAGAAACAGGGCGAACAACCAATATTTCATTTTTAAAAATTTATTATCTTAAAAAATTAAACCTTTTAATTGTTGCTGTTTTATAAGACGCATTTGCTTGTTTTATTTTTCTTATTTCAAAACAAATGTGGCTAACAACGAAAGTGTTTTGCGTTCATTCAGCTGATAAACTTCAACCCGCTGTGCAGTTATGTTGTACGGAAGACGAACATTAAAATTCGCCTCCTGACTTTTGATGTCTGTTGATTCTATGTGACCATCAAGCGAAGGCACTTCTAAATGTTGGGTGAAGGGAGATGAGATATTCTGTTGCGAAATAATTTCACCTGATGCATTTTTTAAAAGCACTAATACACC
Organism: Bacteroidota bacterium; assembly: GCA_014190575.1. GTDB lineage: Bacteria > Bacteroidota > Bacteroidia > Chitinophagales > UBA10324 > UBA10324. The sequence goes on from BJGQ01000038.1 coordinate 13,326, forward strand.
ATTTGCTCCAACTTGTTTTAACGAAACAAATTCCTTAGTGCGATATGGAAGCACTGTAAAATCTTTAAGTTCCACTTCATTTCTACCTATAGAAGTTTCTTTCATGTGAAAATTCATAGCGATCGATTTTTCTCCTTTTACTGAAAGATTGTTCAATTCTTGTGAAAAAGTTTTTTCATTCAGGTAGCAAAAAATAAAAAGTGAAAGCGCTGCAAGTCGTAAAATATTCCGCATGAGATTGTAAAAATTTCATTGCGTTACGATTGAATATCAAGTAGGTTTCATTCCTAAAAACAAGATTCTCTTATGAATGATGTTTGAATAATTTTTTTTTAAAAAATAACCTGAATCAAAAAAATTTATAATTCAAAAGAAAAGATACTGCTTCTAAAATTTTAAAACATGAATACCTGAATTTCGACTCGAAAAGTTTAATAAAAAATGCAATGAATTCAAAAAATAAAAAAGCAATCCATTGGATTGCCTTTTGACGATATGTTTTTAATGAAAATTAATTCTTCAAAAATTTTTTCAATACCGGAGTCTGTCCTTCAGCACCAAACTTTACAAAGTAAAATCCGGTTGGCAGGTTTTCAAGAGGTAGTTTAAATTGGTTTTGTCCTTCGTAAAAACTTTGAGATTGACTGTACACTACTCTGCCTGATAAATCAATAATCTGAATTTCCTGGTCACCTTCTTTTTTCATTTGTACTGCCACATTAATTTCTGTAGTTGCTGGATTAGGAAATACATTAACATCGTCGGCAGTTAAAACAACCTGAGCATTGTTCAGCGATTGAATTGGACTATATGAAAATGGACCATCAAAGTCAACCTGTTTTAATCTGTAATAAGAGGTGCCCTCTAAAGGATTTTCATCTCTGAAACTGTATTCGTTTTTAACAAGGCTTGTCCCGTGTCCTTCAACTCTTCCGATTGTTTCAAAATCTTTTCCATCAGCACTGCGCTCAATTGCAAAATATTCGTTATTCAATTCTGCCGAAGTAATCCATTCGAGATTTACATATTCATTATCAACCAAACTTACATTTAATAACGAAAGGGTTATTGGTAATGTGCTTCCACCACCATAACCACCACCGAAATCAGAGAAGCCGGTTAAGCCAGATGCTGCAAATTGAATAGGACTTCCGCTTGATTGACCATTAACGGTTATTTGTGTTCCAAGTGCCTGCCAAGGGTTTGATGAATTTACACGCTTAAGTAAATAGTATTTTGTGTTTGTATTTAGTCCTGTATTCGTATAGCCGGTTAGCAAACCTGTAGCAGTATATGTGCCCCCAGACATTGCTGAGTTTGGGGTCATGGTCCAGTAACCATAGTTAAGCATATTATTTACTGCAACGCCACTAACAGTAATTCCTGTTGGAGTTCCCGGGGAAGCTGCATTAAAATAAACCAGCAAACTTGTTACACCTGTTTGCGATGTAAAATTTACATTCATCTGTTGGTAATTAGTTGTAGTTCCAACAGGAAAATAATAAGAACCAGAAGTGTTTACGCTTCTTCGTAAGTTTCCGTTAATATAATTAGATGATGAGTAACCGCTGATAGCTGATGCAGATGTATTGGTTATATTCAATTCATAATTCCCAGTTGTTATTTTTCCGGAAGTAAGAGTTAATGTACCTGTAATCGCTACGGTTTGACTTAATGTTACCCCTGCAGCATTATTAATAGTTAGATTATTTATTGTGGCTGGCAAACCAGCGCCAGTAACTTGCGCGCTACTTCCATTAAAAGTATAATTACCTGTGGTACTTAAGGTGCGTGTGCCTGAAACCTGAATATTTCCAGTTGTGCCACTTGAAGATATTCCGGCTGTTGAACCAAAAATTACCTGACCGCCACTATTTACAGTAAAATTATTACCCTTAACTATATTGGTTCCTAAATCAAGAATAGAACCACTATTTACTGTATAATTTATATTTCCTGTAACTGTATTTCCTGAGGCTGTAAAGGTTTGAGCACCTGAATTATTGAAGGTAAAATCAACTTTAGTATTTGGATTTCCTAAATCGGTAAGTGTTCCACCGGTATGAGAAAAATTACCTGATAGGTTTACAAAGAATCCTGCATTTGATCCTGCATTTCCTAATTGTTCCAATATTCCACCAGATAAGTTGAAGTTTCCTGTAATATTTAAATATGCTGAACTGTTGTTTGACGAAGAACCGGAAAGTGTTCCACCTGACTGAGAATAATTTCCTCCAATAGTTAGTGTTGAACCACCTGAAGAAAGTTTGACATCACCTGATCCAGTGCTTGTCATCGTAAAGTTTCCAGTAACAGTTGTGAGTGCACCAGCTAATGAAGACTAGCAGTTTGTGAAGCACAATTCCATGTAAAATTTGAAAATGACTGCCCAATGTTGGAAGGAACATTAGCGGTTATGCCTGAAATAATACAAGTTGAACCAGTTTGCCAAGTACATGTCGGTAAGGGCACTCCGGCTCCGGCTCCACCATTCCTATTATACTTATATGTTCCGGTGCTTCCAATAATAATTGTTCCACTATTGGTAACTTGTCCTATTTGTTCAAAAATTCCATTGATTGTTAATGAACTTCCGGTTCTTATAGTAAGAGAACCTGCAGATGTAATTTGCAATGTGTTTCCACTTGGAATATATAATCCATCAATGCTTACTGTAGTACTTATTGTACTGGTGGTGGAGCCACCGATGAATACATGTGTCCTACCCGAACTAACACCTGTTGAAGAAGTTGTAAAATTTCCTGCCTTATCTTTCATGTAAACTAAATAAGTATATGCTCCGGTAGAAAGTGTAGATGCATCAGAAAAAGTATTGGTATTTGTTCCATTATATACAACTGACCATGTTGTTCCTCCTGAAGTAATTGAAGTAGGGCCAACTTGTGAAGATGAAGCAGAATAAGTAGTTTGATTATTAACAGGAACATCTGTTGTAGTAATTCCTGAAGCCCTGAGAACGAGTGCTCCGTTTATGCCACTAGCTGCATCTGTACCTGCAGTCCAATTTAATGTTGGTGATGATCCTGAAACAGACGCAGAAAAAGTTGTTGGTGCACCAGGGTCTGTAACATCAGAAGTTGAAGAAGTTGAAGTAAAAATTGTAACATCATCAATATAGATATTTCCGGTTCCGCTTGATTCCATTCCATAAACAACAGGGTAGTAAATTTTGCTGTTTGTTGCAGCAACAGTATAGGTAACTTGTGTCCACGAAGAACTATTGATTGTTGTATAAGATGCTTGAGTAGACTCGGTACTAGTACTTGCGTTATATGCTCCTAATTTAACTCTGCCATTCGCATTGTTGCCTTTTGCCCAAGCAATTACTGTAATATAATTGGTGCCACTTGCAGGTGTATTTGCATTAGCGTTGTTATTATAATTTCTTGCAGCAGTGGTTGTTGCAGCGTTTTTTAAAGATGAAGTTCCGCTTCTGCAAGTTGTATTATCACTGCTCCAAGAACCTGCTGAAGAAGTCCAATCGCTTGTTCCATTTTCAAACCCCATGTTATTACTTGTTGAGGCAAATGCCTCATGAGAGTTACCAAAGTTTCCATACATGAAAACGCCGATTCCGAATAATAAAGCAACTGCGAGCATAGAGCCGCCTGCTAATAATCGTTGTCTGACTTGAGTTTTTGCCTTTAAGGTTGGGGTGAGTTGAAGCCTCATCCTGTTTTGACCTGACATAATTTGGGTGTTTTATTACACCTCATTACTATTCAATTTTAAAAAAGTTTTATGTTGAAATATTTTATTGATTAATGCACCTTCAGGATATTAAAGAATTATTACTTATGCTAATAAGTAACCTAAATGGTTTCCATTCGTTGAAAGCTGAAAAATCTCAATTAATAAAAACTCTCTTTTTTTCATCCTTCATTCTTATAATTAGTTTAGGAATTTGCAATGCACAAACTTCAACTGTATCATCAGGAAAGCTAAATGCCAGAACAGAAAGTATTACAAGCAACCTAAAGACCCAGTTGGGTTTAAGTCCGGTTCAGGAAGAAAAGGTTAAGAATTTATATCAGGAGAGTTTGCAACAAATTCAACAAGCAGTTGAATCAAATAATGGCAATAAATCAGTAGCAAGTGATCAGATACAAACCCTGATACAACAAAGAGAAACTGTTTTGCAAACTATTTTAACTCCGAAGCAATTATCAATTTATAATACTGCAAGCAGAAAATAATCTTTCAGTTTCAATAAGTTATTAATTGTTGTTCGGTTTCAACCGGCAATTCCCTGAAGTCATATTGCTGAGTGCGCAACTGGGGAATAAATCCGGCGGAGCGAATACTTTCCTGAATTCCGTTTGATGTAAATCGATGAGGAGCTCCGGCCACACTCACTACATTTTCTTCAATCATTATGGAACCGAAATCATTTGCGCCTGCATGCAAGCAAAGTTGTGCTACTTCTTTTCCAACGGTTAACCAACTCGCTTGTATGTTTTTAATATTCGGCAACATGATTCTGCTCATCGCAATCATGCGGATATACTCATCACCTGTAACATGATTTTTTACTCCACGAACACGGCTGAGCAATGTTCCTTCATCCATAAATGGCCATGGTATAAATGCTAAGAATCCCTTAGCATCTTTTGGTTTTTCTGATTGCACTTGCCGCAGCCAACTCAAATGCTCGAATCGCTCATATACAGTTTCAACATGACCGAACATCATGGTTGCCGATGTGGTAAGATTTAATTGGTGTGCGGCGCGCATTACATCCAACCATTCCTGTCCACCACATTTTCCTTTTGAAATTAAACGGCGAACTCTGTCGTTTAAAATTTCTGCTCCGGCTCCCGGCAATGAATCCAAACCGGCAGCAATTAATTTTTTCAGTACTTCAGTATGCGTGCTTCCTTCCAGTTTTGTAATGTGTGCAATTTCTGGTGGCCCGAGCGAATGCAATTTCAAATTCGGATAAAGCGATTTCAGTTGCCTGAATAAATCAACATAAAAACTTAACCCCAAATCGGGATGATGACCTCCCTGCAATAACAATTGTTCACCACCTAACCGAAATGTTTCTTCTATCTTTTGTTTGTATTGTTCAATGGTGGTGATGTATGCTTCGTTGTGACCGGGCCTGCGATAAAAATTACAGAATTTGCAATTTGCAATACACACATTAGTCGTATTCACATTGCGGTCAATAATCCAGGTTACAATTTTTTCAGGTTTCTGTTTGAAGCGCAATTCATTTCCGATAAACATTAACTCAGCGGTGGGGGCATTTTCAAAAAGAAAAATTCCTTCTTCAATTGAGAGCCAATCGAAGTTGAGCGCTTTTTTATATAAATCTTTCAATTGCATCGGAAGCAAAAATAGGAGTTGGCAGTTTGCAAATTACAGTTAAGAGTATCTTTCTGAAAACTTAATTCCGAAATCCTATTTTCGCCGCAATGATTCACTACGAGAAATTTACTTTGGATAATGGAATGCGCGTGTTGGTTCACCGCGATACAACGACACTGCTTGCCGCTTTTAATTTATTATACAATGTTGGCGCGCGTGATGAGACAGAAGATAAAACCGGATTCGCACATTTGTTTGAACACTTAATGTTTGGTGGTTCTAAAAACATTCCGTCGTTTGATGAGCCGCTGCAACGCGCCGGTGGCGAGAACAATGCATTTACCAGTAACGACATCACCAATTATTACGAAACTCTTCCGGCACATAATTTAGAAACTGCTTTTTGGTTAGAGAGTGATAGAATGCTGGAATTGGATTTTGAAGGTCGAGCATTGGAAGTGCAACGAAAAGTGGTGAGTGAAGAATTCAAAGAGCACTACATTAATCAACCTTATGGTGATGTGTGGCACAAGTTGCGCACCCTTGCTTACACCACTCACACCTATAGGTGGCCAACAATCGGCAAAGAACTTTCTCATATTGAAAATGCAACCATTGACGATGTAAAAAATTTCTTTTTCAAAAATTATCGCCCGAATAATGCAATTCTTGTAGTTGCCGGAAATGTGGAAGTGAGTGAAGTAAAAAGATTGGCTGAAAAATATTTTGGAAACATTCCATCCAATCCTACAATAGAAAAAGATATTCCTGCTGAACCAAAACAAACTGAAGAACGAAAACTGGAAGTAAGAGCTGATGTACCGTTGGATGCATTGTATAAAGTTTATCACATGCCGGGGCGATTGGATAAAAGATATTATCCGGTTGATTTGCTGAGTGATATTTTATCTGCTGGAAAATCATCGCGATTGTATCAAAGTCTGGTGAAAGAAAAAAAATTATTCAGCGAAATAAGCGCCTACATCACCGGAAGCATTGACCCCGGATTATTTGTGTTTGAAGGAAAATTAGTAAAGGGAGTGAAGATGGAAGATGCCGAAGCGGCAATGCAGCAAGAAATAAATCACCTGATGGAAAACGGTGTGGATGATACTGAATTAGAGAAAGTAAAAAATCGAGTAGAATCGCAAATTGAATTTGCAGAAATGGAAGTGTTACACAAAGCAATGAGCCTGGCTTATGCCGAATTGTTAGGCGATGCTGATTTGGTGAACACCGAAAAAAGTTTGTACCAGAAAGTTACAGCTGCTGAAATTCAAGCCGAAGCGAAAAACATTTTGCAAAAAGAAAACTGTTCAACACTTTATTACTACGCGAATTAAATTTAACATTTAACTGCCATCTCAATCATTACATTTGAAATACTTTTAAAAAAATAATTCATGAAGAAAATTTTCTCCACTTTTTTCCTGCTGAACATTTCAGTTTTTGTTTTTGCTCAATCGGTTCATGTAATGAATGAATCAGAAATAAATTCGGCTCCGGGATTTTTGCAGGAAAAAAGTTTTATGCAATACACCACTCCACCAACTGTGGCGGTAAGAACACCTGGACAGTTTGAAGAAATGCAGGGCGTTTTTATTTCGTGGGAAACTTACACGCAAGGATCAAGTGGTCAACTTCCAATACTTGCGCAAATTGTTGACTATGCACAGGAGGTTGGAATTGTATATATCGCCACTGAAGATTCAAATGCCACACGAAGTTATTTAACAAGTCAGGGTGTACCACTTACAAATATTAAATGCTTTCAGGTTTTAACCAATACTATTTGGGCTCGTGATTTTGGTCAGAATAATATTTATGAAAATGAAGTGAGCAATCTTTCCTTGGTTGATTGGAAATACAACCGCACCAATCGCGCTGCTGATGATGCGCAACCGGTGAATCTTGCAATGACAATGGGCATTCCGGTTTACAGTACAACAGTAGCACCAAATAAACTGGTTCACACAGGGGGAAACTGGATGGCCGATGGTCATGGAACTGCATTCTCTTCCAAGTTGGTTTTAACTGAAAATTCATCAAGTGGAACATGGGGGCAAAACCTTTCTGAAGCCGATGTTGATTCCATTGAAAAACATTTCATGGGAATTACTCGGTACATTAAAATGACAACTTTACCCTACGATGGCATTCATCACATTGACATGCACATGAAATTACTGGATGAAGAAACTTTGTTGATGGGAGAATATCCAACCGGAGTTTCTGATGGGCCACAGATAGAAACGAATTTGAATTATGTGACTTCAAATTTTATGGATTGTTATGGACGACCATACAAAGTTATTCGTATACCACAACCGCCACAAACAAATGGCGATTACCCGGGCAATGCATGGGGCAATGGCGATTATCTCACTTATACCAATGCGCTTATCTTAAATAATATTGTTTTAGTGCCAAGTTATTACACACAATACGATACCACTGCTTTGCGCATCTGGCAACAAAGTATGCCCGGTTATCACATACACATGATAAACTGCAACAACATAATTGGTTACAGTGGTGCTATACATTGCATCACTCACGAAATTGGTGTGGCTGATCCTATTTTTATTTCGCATGCTCATTTGCTGGACACATATGAATCTGTAAATCCTTATGAAGTTAAAGCTTATATTAAATCCACAAGTGGAGTAAATACAGCAAATGTTTTTTGGAGTATTGATACTTCATTAGGTTATAGTATGCTTAATATGACAATGGCTTTAAATGACACCTTCATAGCAAATATTCCTGCACAAGTAGCAGGAACAAAAATCTGGTATTATATTCAGGCAAATAGCATAAGTGGCCGAACTGTATCTAAACCGTTAGTTGCTCCTGCAGGTGTATATGAGTTTAAAATTTTAGGAAATGTTGGAATTGTGAATGCCGAAAATGCATCTGAATTTTTTGAACCGTATCCGAACCCTGCCAATGAATCTGTAACTCTTGGATATTATTTGCCAATGAATAATAATGTAACCATACAATTGTTAGACATCAACGGAAGTGAAATTTTTACAACGGATGAAAAGAATATTCCTGCCGGAACTCATACTCTACAACTTTCTACTTCAGCTTTATCAGGAGGTTTTTATTCTTTAACATTTAAAAGCGGAAATCGAATTATTGTTCGGAAATTAGTGATTGTGAAATAAAAAAAGTATTGAAATAAAATTTATGCAAAAGGTAATCAACTCTGATTGCCATTTTTATTTAAGAAATTCAAAGAATTGAAGGGATTGTTATCAAGCTGATATTGAATTCAGCTAAGAATTTATTTTCCTGTAAAAATAATATGGTTGCCATCAGGATTAATTCTGTTTCATATTTCAGAAACCTTTTTTGAATCGTCAGGTAAAGACACTTTCAATAAAACACAAAGTGCCATTTTATGAGACTCAGACTTTTACAATTATCAAAAATTAAACTGTCGTTAAAGCAACGATTATTATATAGTGCCATAGCATCGGCAATGCTTATTGGTGGAACTATTGGATTCATAATTTATTTCAATTCCATTCCACAACAATCAAAAGGTGCAATTGGTATGCATGGTGCTAAAACCGTTTCGGCCATGAATACAATTGTTAATGAATACACTTCGTTAACAGCAAATGCTGCATCTGGGGCAACTTCATTAACTGTTGCAAATTCTTCCTTAAATGCAAACAGCCGTTTTCCGGCCAACTTACAAGCTGGCGAATTAATTATGATAATTCAAATGCATGGAGCAAATATTTCAAATGCGAGCAATTCAAACTTCGGAAGTGTTTCTTCATATAATAATGCAGGTAATTATGAGTTTAAAGAAGTATCAACAGTGCCTAATGCAAATTCCATTACACTTACTTCAGCGCTTATAAATAATTATACCTGGAACGATGAAGTACAGGTAGTGCGTGTTCCAAGATATTCTTCATTGTTGGTTCAAACAAATGCTTCTATAACTGCCTCTGCATGGAATGGAACAATTGGTGGAATTGTAAGCATTGAAGTAAACGGAGCAACCGTAATTAAAGGAACAATTGATGTTAGCGGTCTGGGATTCAGAGGTGGAGCAACTGATAACAGTGCTGCATTACCCGGTACAAATATTTGGTCATCAAATAATGCATCAAGTGGAGCAGAAAAAGGTGAAGGCATTGCCGGATATCAGGGAGATTATAATGGAGTAGGGGGTAAATACGGAAGAGGCGCACCTGCCAACGGTGGCGGCGGAGGAAATGCCCATAACGCTGGAGGAGGAGGGGGATCAAACGCAAACCCTGGAGGAACATGGACAGGAAAAGGCAAACCTTATAACAGTACTGCTAATTTTATAAGTGCCTGGAATTTAGAAGCAGCAAATTTTGCTTCAACCAGTTCACCCGGAGGTGGTAGAGGAGGTTATTCTTATGCCGATGCAAATAAAAATCCTACGACAGTTGCTCCTGGCAATTCACAATGGGCCGGTGATAACCGAACCGACAGGGGTGGATACGGTGGCCGACCGCTCGATTACTCAACCGGAAGATTATTTTTTGGAGGAGGAGGAGGAGCGGGTGATGGAAACGGAAATGCAGCAGGTGGAGGTGGTAATGGAGGTGGGCTTGTGTTTTTAATTAGTGCAGGAACTGTTTCAAATACCGGAAGCATAAAGGCAAATGGAAATAATGGAAGCAATACAATTAACTCAGGAGCAATTACTGGAGAGGATGCTCCCGGTGGTGGTGGTGGTGGTGGAACAATAATAGTTTATGCAAAAGCAACAATTAGCGGAGTTAGTTTTTTTGCAAATGGTGGCAATGGAGGTAATCAAAACATTAATACCTCTTCGTGGCCAACGGAAGCAGAAGGTCCTGGTGGTGGTGGTGGTGGTGGTTATGTTGCTCTTTCTAATAATTCAGGATTATCAGTAAGTATTTCAGGTGGTATAAATGGAACAACCAACTCTGCAGTAATGACCTTGTTTCCAGCAAATGGCGCAACACGAGGCGGATCAGGCCAATCAGTAGTTCCGGCTCCTACTCCCGCTTATCCATCAGCCAGTGTATTGCCAATTACGCTCGCTTTGTTTACTGCTACATTAAATAATACAGGTTCAGAAGTTGCAGTTTACTGGGTTACAGAAGCTGAATTAAACAACGATCATTTTACTATTCAACGGAGTGCAAATGGAGTTGATTACGAAGAGCTGTCGGAAATTCCAGGAGCAGGAACTTCAAACAATCAACTTACTTATACCTATATCGACTTACATCCATTAGCTGGAGTTTCATATTACAGACTAAAGCAAACTGATATTGGTGGTGAATATCACTACGGTGCTATTCAATCAGTCAACAATGAATTTGTGCAACCAAATAATACCATTAATATATATCCAATTCCCGCTGCAAATCTTGTTTATGTTGATTTGAATATTTCTTCTTTATCATCATCTCAGATAATTATCGTTGACATTACCGGAAAAGTTGTGAAAAGTATTAATGCTGTTTTGAACTTAGGAAAAAATAAAATCAAACTCGATATCAGCGATTTACCAAACGGAATTTATTTTGTGAATTTGCAAGACGAAGCAGGAAATAAAATTTCACAAAAAATGATTAAGACCCAATAAAATTATTTTTAACCTGAAATAATCATGAGCTCCTGAAATAATTTTTTAGGAGCTTTTTATTTATTTAAAAAGTTGATAAAAATTCAAACTGAAACACTTCCTTCTTTTGCTTTCTTTGCAGCCCTATGAATTTCGACAGAACAATTGAACCGCAATTAAAAGCAATAGAGAAAATTGAGTTGCTACCAGTAAATAAAATTTCGTTTATCAACGGATTAACCGCGCACATTATTAATGCCGGCGAGCAGGATGTTATAAAATTAGAACTGGTTTTTAAAGCCGGCCGCATGCACGAAAATGCTAAAGGTGTTGCCGGTGCAGTAAGTCAGTTGCTGCGCGATGGCACGAGCAAGCGCATCTCAAAAGAAATTTCAGAAACATTTGATTTTTATGGCGCATCAATCAGCACGCAGGCTTTTATCGATACTTCTTCGGTTACTCTTTACACGCTCAACAAACATTTATCAAAGTTGCTTCCGTTATTGAAAGAAGTTTTAACCGATGCCATTTTTCCGCAACGCGAACTCGATACTTACATTCAGAACAACAAACAAAAACTGTTAGTGAATTTAGAGAAGGTGGAATTTCTATCGCAACGGAAATTCACTTCGGCATTGTTCGGCGAAAATCATCCGATTGGTTACACCACTTCTGAATATGATTTGGATAATCTGAATACCGATTTGTTAAAACAATTTTATTCCTCCCGGTTTCAACCACAATATTGCACAGCTATTATATCGGGAAGAGTGACTGATGAAACCATAAAACTGATTGAAGAATATTTTGGAAAAGATTTAATTGCTGATAAAAAGATTGAAACGCTTTCGACAGAAATTTCTCCATTAGCCGGAAATGAATTTTATGAATTTAAAACCGATGCCGTGCAATCAGCAATAAGAATTGGAAAAAGATTTATCAATCGCCGCCATGCTGATTATCATAAAGTAAAAGTGATGAATATGATTTTTGGCGGATACTTTGGCTCACGATTGATGTCTAACCTTCGCGAAGACAAAGGATATTGTTATGGAGTTTATTCGTCAGTTGCTTCATTTTTAAACGATGCCTATCTGTGCATTGCAGCAGAAGTAAACGCTGATTCAACTGCCGATGCAGTGACACAAATAAAAAATGAATTGAATTTACTGTGTACCGATAAAGTTTCTGACGAAGAATTAAAACTGGTTAAAAACTACATTATGGGAACCATACTTTCTGACACCGACGGCCCGTTTAATGTTTCAGAAATTGTAAAGCATTTAGTAGTGTATGATTTGGAACTGAATGAATTTCAAAAAGGAATTACAGAAATGATGAGCACCACATCAGACGATATTTTGCAACTCGCCAATAAATATTTTGTTCCTTCCACAATGAATGATGTGATAGTTGGGAAGAAATAAAAAACAATTTTAAGACCCTGTACTTAAATTGCTTCCATTCTAAATTGTTTATGAAAATAGTTTGGACAAAGCCGTAAGATTTTACAAGAAAACAGAAACAACTTCGTTACCGTATATCCTATCTTTACCAAACAACGATAAATGAAGGTGATAAAAAATTTTTTCGTCGCACTGCTTTTCGCAAGTTGTTTTTCAGGTTTTGCAAAAGCACAAACTTTGCAGGCACCGGATTTACAGTGTGCGAATGCTTTAGCAAACGGAGATATCGTTTTAACATGGTCAACTCCACCATTAGATCCATGCGGTGCATTTACCGGATATGTTATATGGGGCAGTCAAAACATTAATGGTCCTTATTCAATAATTACTACAATTATTTCTCAGGTTCAAACCACCTATACAATAACAAACCCGATTGCTGGAACTTGGTATTATTACATGGAAAGTTCTTATGCGTGCGCAGGTTATACTGCTCTTTCCAGCGATACTCTTGATACCGATAAACCACTGCCCCCGGTAATTGATTTTGTAACAGTTCAATCACCTGCAGAAGTGTTGATTCAATTTCAACCAAGCACTTCTCCTGAAGCATATTCATATATTATTTATGAAGTAATTGGAGGCTCCAATTTTCCAATTGATACAATTTACAATGGTAGTGCCACTCAATACATTGATACTGCCAGTACTGGAAGCGGAACACATACTTACTTGATTGCAACAATGGATAGTTGTGGCAACACTGGATTAATTAGCACCATTCCGCATAATACAATTTATGCCTATGCTGTAACTTCCAATTGTAATATTTCTGCAAAACTCGTTTGGAATAAATATAAAAATTGGGTTGGTGGTGTAAATCATTACGATGTATTTGTTTCCATTAACAATCAGCCTTCAATTTTATTGGCAACTGTAACTGATACTTCGACAAATTTTACCTACACAGCTGACAGTTTGTGCTTTACTATAGTAGCACATTCGGCCAATGGATTATTTATTTCTTCTTCAAATATTTATTGTTTACCGCCGAATCCAAGCAGTCCCGTTCAGGATTTTTATATCCGAAATGTAACTGTGGCCGGTAATGGAATTATAGATGTGTACTACAGCATGAATAAAAATTCTGATATACGCACTTTAAAAATAGAGCGCGGAACCGATGGAGTTACTTTCAATGCAATTGCAGTAATCGATATTCCAACAGATTTAACTATCGTAAATGTTTATTCTGATAGCACTCCACTGACAAATGAGTTGAGTTATTATTATCGTTTTGAAGCACTCGACAGTTGTGGAGTAAAATCAAATTCAACCATTGGGAAAAGTATCTGGCTCGATGGTGGTGCATACAGCAATTTAGTTAACCATCTTAACTGGGAAAACTTTGAGTTGGATTTTGGGGAGGTAACTTCTTATGTTGTCTTCAGAAAAATTATTGCAAATTTTGATTCTGTAATTACGATCTCCTCTTCAATAACAGATTATGAAGAATCAGTTGCTCAATATGTAGATCAAAATGGAACCATCTGTTATGTAATTGTTGCTACTGATACTTTAAATTTCCCCAATGGAATTATCGATACTGTGCAAAGCAGATCGAATGAAATATGTATTGATCAGATAGTAAAAATATTAGTACCCAATGCATTTGCACCCAATGGAAAGAACAATACTTTTAAACCGGTGTTACGATTTGTCGATAACAAATCATACTTGTTTCAAGTGTATAACCGTTGGGGTGGACTATTATTTTCAACGAAGGATGCAACTGTAGGTTGGGATGGTTTTTATCAGGGGCAAATAGCTGAGCAAGGTGTTTATGCTTACTTAGTTCAAGTAGTGGACAATCAGGGCCACACAGCAGAACAAAAAGGAACTGTGATGTTGTTGCGTTGATTTAATGCATCACCACAATTTTTTTCATCACCTGTTTTTCATTTCTTTTTATGGCGATGTAGTAAACTCCACTTGTATATTCACTCACATCAATTTTAGTTGAAGAGTTTTTTACAGAAAAAGTTTGTAGAATTTTTCCTTCTGAATTTAAAAGTGAAACAGTTGAATTCGCATCGGCGTTTTTAACAATCACATTTACAAATTCATTCGCAGGATTCGGAAACACAATATAAATATCACTTGCAATTTCATTGACAAAAGTTGTGTCAACAGTTGTGTCATTCGGAGCCACATATAACATTGAATCAACATCATAACTAAGCAATGAACGCGCGTAAGTGCCCGCTAATAATTTATGGTTCACACTGTCGTAATCAATATCGAGCACGGTGTAAACAGGCATGTTATTTCCCAGTCGCTCCCAGTGATTTCCTGAATTCATGGAGGCATAAACTCCGCCATCAGTTGAAACAAATAAAACACTATCCTCGTGATGCGGAAGAATGTAAATATCATTCACCGCAATCTGCGGAAGGTCGCCTGAAATATCTGTCCATGTTGTTCCGTTATTATCCGAGCGATGTACATGCGCTATGAAATCATTTTCTTTATAACCGGAGTGTGTAACATAAACTCTTGCTGCAACAGTTGGCGATGCCTGCACACTTGTAACATAACGATCCGGTAAATTTCCAGTTACATTATTCCATCCCGCTCCTTGATTTAGTGAGCGCCATACATTTCCATCAGTAGTTCCTGCGTATAAATAATTTCCATTCACCCACGATTCGGCCATTGCCGATATATCATGAAATTGTTCGCCAAAAATATTTCCATCAGTTAAATCATTACTCATTGGAAAAGCACCACCACCAACATTGTACTGATAAACTTTATCGGTTGCGATGTATAAAATATTCGGATCGTGCACACTTATCAGATAGGGCATATCCCAGTTACGGCGATCATTCGGATCTAAATCATTGCTCACATCGTACCAGTTAAATCCTCCATCAATGGTTTCTACTATTCCACCATTTTGTGTTTCGTAATAAAAAATATTCGGATCAACAGGATTGTAGCGCGATTGAAATCCATCGCCACCATACAAACGAACCCAGTTATTTATTGTTGAAGCATTTCCTTCTGTTGTTCCATTGTCCTGCACACCACCCGAGTAAAATCCATTCCACGGATCAACAGTAATTCTGTAAAACTGATTACAAGGAATAAGCTCTGCATCATTCCATGTAGAACTCGTAAAATCTTTTGAAAAAATTCCACCATCAGTACATGCAAAAACTTGTGAATTGCTGAATACAACATCGTGATGATCGCCGTGTACATCGTAAGTCCACCAATCGGGTGCACCTAATGCCCAATCAACTCCGCCATTGGTTGATTTCCATAAATCAACTCCGCACAACCAGAGTTCATTGTTGTTTGTTGGGTTCACAAAAATTCCACCACTGTACCAACCCTGTCCGTTGAATGGATTGTTCAAACCATTTGCGGCAAGTGTTGTCCAGTTGCTTCCGCCATCTGTTGTTTTATAAATGTTCAACAACTCGGCAGTGGTATCTGCATATGTACAGAAAATAATTTGCGGATTTGTAGCACTCATGCTCATACTAATTCTGCATTGGTCGCCGGTTGGTAACCCATTGGTTAAAATATTCCAGTTCGCGCCACCATCAGTTGTTTTATAAATGTGTGCATCTATTCCATGCCATATACTTTCATGATTGTTGCGAATACGATTCCATGTGGCTGCATACAATGTGTTCGGATTATTGTAATCCATTTCCAAATCAATTACTCCGGTTGAATCATTTACAAACAATACTTGATTCCAGTTTGCTCCACCATCTGTTGTTTTATACAAGCCGCGAAAATTATTCCGTTCAAATGGCAAACCCATTGTACCTACATAAATTTCCTGCGTGTTGGTTGGATTAATTTTTATTTCAGAAATAATTCGTTGCGCAGTCAATCCAAGATGAGTCCATGTAGTTCCACCGTTTGTTGATTTATAAATTCCATCGCCGATGAAAGGATAACCACTGATGTTCACATCACCTGTTCCCACATAAATAATATTCGGGTCAACCGGATCAAGCGTTATGCAGCCGATTGATAAATAGGGTTGCGCATCAAAAACCGGAAACCATGTTGTGCCGCCATTGGTGGTTTTAAAAATTCCACCTGTTGAACATCCTGCATACATAATATTATTGTTCGCAGCATTTATTGCCATGCAATTAAAACGACCACCAATGTTATTTGGTCCTTCCAACACCCAAGGCAAATTAAATCCGGTTAAGGCTCTGCTTCCTTTTGAATCTTTTAATGCTTGTTGAATGGCTTTATCATAAGCCACCATATCAATGGAGTTATCGGGATAACTTCTTTGTAAAAAGAATTTTTCACTCACATCATTTTCTTCTTTTTCATTTTCAGAAAATTTTTCTGAACGAATCTTTTTGGCGTGGAAATTTTTCTCAGAATAAAAAAACGAAACTGAAATGCTCACAAGCACAACCATTAGTTTTAAAAAGTAGGTATTGATTTTCATTTTATAAAAATTGGAAAGTGAAAGTAAGTCTCAGATTCATAAAATGTTCATATCGCTTTGTCATATTCTTATCATTCGCATTACCATTTCAAAATTGATAAGTATAAAAATCACATAGTTCTATGCTTCACTATTTATAAATTACATTTGCGCGCAATCTAAAATTTTTTCTATGCCACTGAGCAACTCCAAGATTGCACTCGAAGGTTTAACTTATGATGATGTATTAATGCTTCCTGCTTATTCGGAGGTGCTTCCCCGCGATACTGATATAACCACCCGCCTTACCAACGACATTCAATTGCATGCGCCCATCATTTCGGCAGCAATGGATACTGTAACAGAATCTTCATTGGCTATTGCCATTGCACAAGTTGGCGGCATCGGTATTCTACATAAGAACATGACCATTGAACAGCAGGCCGAACAGGTTCGTAAAGTAAAACGAAGTGAGAGTGGCATTATCACCGACCCGATTACGCTGAATGAGAATGACACCATTGGTCGTGCTGTGCAAATTATGAAGGAAAATAAAATCGGGGGCATTCCTATTGTGAACAGCAAGAATGATTTAGTTGGCATACTCACAAACCGCGATTTGCGTTTCGAAAAAAACATGAAGCAATTGGTGCGCGATGTAATGACGAAAGATAAACTCGTTACCGCACCCGAAGGCACCGACATGAAGAAAGCAGAATTGATTCTTCAGGATTACAAAGTGGAAAAACTTCCGGTAGTAAATAAAAAAGGAAAACTTGTCGGGCTTATTACTTACAAGGATATTCTGAAACTGAAAAGTTTTCCGAACTCATGCAAAGATTTTAAAGGAAGATTAATTGTAGGTGCAGCGGTAGGTGTAACAGCCGATACTTTCGACAGAGTGAGTGCATTGCTCGCGGTTGGTTGCGATGTAATTGCAGTTGACACTGCTCACGGTCATTCGCTCGGTGTGTTGAACATGGTGAAGAGTTTGAAAAAAGAATTTAAAAATTTACAACTCATAGCTGGCAATGTGGCAACCGGTGCCGGAGCAAAAGCATTGGCTGATGCAGGCGCTGATGCGGTGAAGGTTGGCGTTGGTCCCGGAAGTATTTGCACCACACGAATAGTAACAGGCGCCGGTGTTCCGCAACTCACCGCAGTGATGGAAGCAGCTGCAGCATTGAAAGGAAAAATTCCGGTGATAGCTGATGGAGGAATTCGTTACACAGGTGACATTGTAAAAGCAATTGCTGCAGGAGCTGATTGTGTAATGGCGGGGTCACTGTTTGCCGGAGTGGAAGAATCACCGGGTGAAACAATTATTTACGAAGGACGGAAATTCAAATCGTATCGCGGCATGGGCTCCATTGAAGCCATGCACGAAGGAAGCAAGGACCGGTATTTTCAGGATGCGGAAGACGACATAAAAAAATTGGTGCCTGAAGGAATTGTTGGTCGTGTTCCGTTCAAAGGAACTCTGGCTGAAGTGATGAATCAATACATCGGTGGATTGCGCGCGGGCATGGGTTACACCGGTTCGAAAAATATTTCCACTTTGCAAAAAGCAAAATTCGTTCGCATGACCAATGCCGGAATGAAAGAAAGTCATGTGCACGATGTGGTGATTACGAAGGAAGCGCCGAATTATAGCAGATAAAAAATATTTCTAATGGACATATTCGAAAAAGCAAAACAATTAAAATCAGAAATTGAAAATCAGTTGCCTGATGCGGCAGAAGCATTGGAACAATTCAGAATAAAATATCTCGGCAGTAAAAATGTGCTGAAAGATTTATTCAACTCCATTAAAGAAGTTCCGAACGAACGGAAGAAGGAATTCGGTCAAGTAGTGAATGAACTCAAACAAATTGCAGAGGAGAAATTCAATTCGTTAAAAGAAAAAATTGGGGGAGAAAAAAAATCTTCTGTTCAAAATAATATTGATCTCACCATGCCCGGCGACCCGATTTGGAAGGGCTCACGCCATCCGGTGAACATTGTGAAGAATGAAGTAATAGAAATTTTTGCACGCATTGGTTTCACTGTTGCTGAAGGTCCCGAGATTGAAGATGAGTGGCACAACTTCACTGCTCTCAACACACCTGATGACCATCCGGCGCGCGACATGACCGATACATTTTACATTCAACAAGACCCTGCTCTTGTGTTGCGCTCGCAAACATCAACGGTGCAGGTACGGGTGATGGAAACAACTAAACCGCCAATCAGAATTATTTCTCCTGGAAGAGTTTATCGAAACGAAACCATTTCATACAAGCATCATGTTTTCTTTCATCAGTTGGAAGGATTATACATTGACCACAAAGTTTCGTTCGCTGATTTGAAGCAGACTCTTTACTACTTCGTGCAGGAATTTTTTGGTGAAGATTTCGAAATTCGTTTTCGTCCGAGTTATTTTCCGTTCACTGAACCATCAGCGGAAATGGATATAAGAAAAAAAGGAACAGAGCGATGGATGGAAATTTTGGGTTGCGGAATGGTGCATCCGAAAGTGTTACAGAACTGCAACATCAATCCAGAAGAGTTCAAAGGTTTTGCATTTGGAATGGGAATAGAACGACTCGCCATACAGCGCTTCGGCATTCCTGATATCAGAATGTTGTTTGAAAATGATGTTAGGTTCTTGCGGCAGTTTTCTAATGCATAAATATTTCTTAGTTTGAAATCTCTCTCTGAAATAAAAACAATTGCAATTGCTGGTGCCGGCACCATGGGAGCTGGCATTGCGCAAGTGTGTGCACTATCAGGATACGATACCTGGTTGTATGATGTAGCTGAAACTGCATTGCAAAAAGGAATGATGCTGATAGAAAAAAATCTTTCTGTAGCTATTGAAAAAGGAAAACTAAGTGAAGAAGAAAAACAGAAAACACTTTTAAAAATAAAAACCAACACTGCAATTACAGATTTGAAATGTGATGTGTTGATTGAAGCGGTGTTGGAAAAATTAGAAGTGAAACAGGAATTATTCAGAAAAGTGATTGAAGTAAATGGTGATGATTGCATTCTTGCCACAAACACTTCTTCCATTCCAATCACAAAAATTGCTGAAGGAATTTCTCATCCGGAAAGAATTGTAGGAATGCACTTTTTCAATCCGCCTCACTTAATGAAATTAGTGGAAGTGGTTTCCGGAAAAGAAACTTCACTTAAAGTGGCGCAACTGATTTTTGATTTGTCAAAAAAATTGGGCAAGCATCCGGTGATGGCGAAGGACCGTCCAGGCTTTATTGTTAACCGCATCGGCAAACTTTATCACACCGAGCCGATAAAAATTCTGGAAGAAGGAATTGCAGATGTTGAAACCATTGATGCATTGATGGAGGCAAGCGGTTTTAAAATGGGTCCGTTCAAACTGATTGACCTGATTGGAGTAGATGCAAATCTCAATGTCACCAAATCATTGTATGAATTGATGGAGCTTGAAGAAAAATTCAAACCGAGTATTACACAACAAAAATTGGTAGATGAAGGAAAACTCGGTAAAAAATCCGGCGAAGGATTTTATAAATACAACAAGTAGCAGTACTTACATTTGAAGCGATGTCTTT
>BJGQ01000039.1 GCA_014190575.1 Bacteroidota bacterium
TCAATTTACCCGAAACATCATATGCAACTACTTTAACAGGTGCGTTCGGTAATGCATCGTCAACCGATACATAATTTGTTCCTTTACCTGGAAATGAATAGAGGGTGAAATCAGCCTCCTTCATCATACTTACTTTTGATTTTATTTTTTTTTGAGCATTGTATCCAACTGCTCTGGCTTCATAACTTACTTTTCTGTATCCGGCATTCTCCTTATCATTAACTACTTGAGCAAAGGATGAAAAAGCTGATGAAAGCAAAATTATAACAGCTAAAAAGGCGTAGTTTTTTTTCATGACTTCTAATATTTGCCGCTTTTAACGATATTAAAATAAAAAGGTTATGGCAAATAGAAATTCTTTAAAACTTAATCGAAGTACTGATTATAAATCAATCTATAACTTAAAATAAAAAGGAGTGCCCGGGACGAGATTCGAACTCGCACACCTTTACGGCGCCACCCCCTCAAGATGGTGCGTCTGCCAATTTCGCCACCCGGGCTCTTTTTAAGGAGGCGCAAATTTAATCGCGAATTCATCATTCGGAAATTTATTGCAATCCCTTTACAGTATTAGTAAAATATTTCTGCTAATGCTTTTATTGATTTGAGTCATACACTTTTTCAGAAGATATTTGTAATCACGATTGTAATCTGTAAAATCTTAAAATGCGCACTTTTTTATCTTTCTGTTCTCTCTTAATTTTTGTTTTCATAAATTCAATTAATGCTCAGATTATTTTGAATTCAAAAGATGATTTTAAATTTTATGAGTTTGAAAATAAAAATCAAACACGACTTTTAAATTTCACATCAGATCCAAGAGCAAATAACATAGATATCTATTATTCAAGATTTGATTTAATACTTAATCCTGATACACTTTATATTCTTGGAAATATTTCAACATCGTTTCTTACTACAAAAAATATTGATACGCTTTATTTTGATTTGGATGGTTCAATGAAAATTGATTCAGTTATTTATCATAATATGGAAGTGAATTTTATTCAGCCAATAAATAATTCATTCTGGATTTTACTACCTCAACAAATTTCAAGTGGAACAAGAGATTCTGTTAAAGTTTACTATCAGGGTGTTCCTGTTGGAGATGGATTCAGTGGTTTTTCAAAAGGTATTCATAACCTATCACAAAAATGTTTATTTAATCTTTCCGAACCTTATGGCTCTCGATATTGGTGGCCTTGTAAGCAATCGTTGACAGATAAAATTGATTCAATAGATATTATTATTCATAATCCTGATGGATATAAAGCAGCTTCAAATGGTTTGTTGATTTCAGAAATTTCAAATTCAGGTTGGACTACAACTCATTGGAAACACTCCTATCCTATTGCTCCATATCTTATTGGAGTTGCAGTAGCAAATTATTCTGTTTATGAAGATACTGTTCACTTCTCCTCAGCCGATTCACTTATTATTTTGAATTATGTATTTCCTGAATACTTAGATACTGCAAAAAAATATTCAAAAGATTTAATTCCGGTCATGAAATTTTATGCTGTAACTTTTGGTGATTATCCTTTCAAGAAAGAAAAATATGGACACGCCCAATGGACAAATGGTGGTGGCATGGAACATCAAACAATGAGTTTTGTTGGCAGTATGAATTTTTCTTTGATAGCTCATGAACTGGCGCATCAATGGTTTGGTGATAAATTAACTTGTGGTTCATGGAGGGATATCTGGCTGAATGAAGGTTTTGCAACCTACTGCACAGGTTTATGTTTCGAAAAATTTTATCCTGATCAATTTCGTCAATGGAAAGAAAATGATCTCGTTGTAATTAAAGATGCAATTCCACAATCAATTTGGGTTTGGGATACCGGCTGGGCGGTTCGTGTTTTTGATTATCGATTAACTTATGCTAAGGGAGCATACATACTTCACATGCTGAGATGGAAAATTGGAGATTCAGATTTTTTTGCTGCCCTGAAAAATTATCAAAATGATACAAATCTCATTTACAACTTTGCAAAAGTTTCGGACCTAATCAACCATTTTCAAAATCAAAGCGGACAAGACCTGACACAATTTTTCAATCAATGGTATTACAATGCAGGGTATCCGACTTATCATTTGCAATGGAATCAGAATGATGAAAAATCGGTTTCCATTTATGTAGATCAGCAAACAAGTATTCCCGCTGATATTCCTGCTAATGTTCCATTTTTTTCAATGCCAATTCCTGTCGAATTTATTGGCAAAGGGTATGATACAATTATTCGGTTCGATAATAATTTTAACGGTCAGTTATTTAAAGTTGATCTTCCATTTAAAGTTGACTCAGTTGCATTTGATCCTGATTTACATTTAATTTCTTTTGATAATACAGTTGTTAGAGTTCCCGGTTTTAAAGACTCATCACTTTCTCTTTTTCCAAACCCTTCTTCAGCTGATTTTAATTTATTTTATAGTGTTGATTTTATTCCGAAATCAATTTCAATTATAGATGAAACAGGAAGAGAACTGTTTTCGTCAGCAATTGAAGTTGACAGGTTTTCTGGAAAATATTCAATGCATACAAATTCAATTGCAGCAGGAATTTATTTTATAAAAGTAAAAAGTGAATGGAGTGAAAAAATATTGAAGTGGGTGAAGGCAAATTAAATTAAACCTTCTCCACCATCCGTGATTTGCGAAGCATCTCTTCTGCTTTATCAACCATCTCTGCTGAACCGATATAAACCGGTAGGCGCTGATGCAGTTCTGTTGGTTCAATTTCCATTACCGGAATATCACCGTTCGATGCTTTTCCTCCTGCTTGTTCAGCAATGAACGCAAGCGGATTACATTCAAACAACAAGCGAAGTTTTCCTTTGTTTGATGGTGCAACGGGCGGATACATATAAATTCCTCCCTGTATCATGTTGCGATGAAAGTCAGCGACCATTGAACCGATGTAACGGAAAGAATATGGACGGCCCGTTGGTTTATCTTCAGTGGTACACCAATCAATGTAACGACGAATCGGCTCAGGGAAATTTATATAGTTGCCTTGATTCACAGAATAAACTTTTCCGTTTCCGGGAATGCGAATATCAGGATGCGATAAAAAGAATTCGCCAACTGATGGGTCAAGAGTAAAACCATTCACACCATTTCCGGTTGTGAAAACCATCATGGTTGATGAACCATAAATTACATATCCTGCCGCAACTTGCTGAGTTCCCTTCTGCAAAAAATCTTCAGCCACACAAGGCCCCGATAAACTTACCCGACGGAAAATAGAAAAAATAGTTCCGATAGAAACATTCACATCAATGTTGCTGCTGCCATCTAATGGGTCTAGATTCACTACATACTTTGCATTCTGATGTTCGGTAAATGGAATGTAATCTTCGCTTTCTTCAGAGGCAATTCCACAACATTCGCCACTCACTTTTAATGCTGAAAGAAACTGGTCGTTGGCAAATACATCTAATTTCTTTTGGTCATCACCTGTTGAGTTATGAGTTCCAGCACTACCCAAAATTTCAGTTACCAATCCAGCTTTGTTTACTTCACGATTTACAATTTTAGAGGCAAGAGCAATATCGCGAAGCAATCCTGAAAGTTCACCTGAAGAGTATGCAAAATCTTTTTCTCTTTGAAATATGAATTCGTCTAAGGTTATTAGTTTTCGGTAATTGTTCATCAGTAGGTTTCGGTTAGCCGACAAATATACATTCCAATTTTTTAGTTGGCCGTTGATGCGTCACAGATATTTTAATCGCTTATTTTGCCCGAAATTTTTATTGCATGATTTCAATTCGACCTGCAATTGCAACAGATGTTAAAGCAATGATTTCTTTAATAAAAGAACTGGCGCTTTATGAAAAAGCTCCTGAGCAAGTTATAAATACTGAAGATGAAATGCTGAAAGATGGTTTTGGAGAATACCCACTTTTCAACGCGTTCATTGCTGAAAAAGAAAATAAAATTATCGGTACTGCAATCTGTTACCTTGCTTACAGCACATGGAAAGGGCGATATATTTATTTGGATGATTTAATCGTTACGGAAACTGAAAGAAAAACAGGAGCAGGAACTTTGTTGTTCGAAGCAGTTTTTAATTATGCAAAAAGTATAAATTCAAATCAACTTCGGTGGCATGTGTTGGATTGGAATGAACCCGCCATTTCATTTTATAAAAAATATCCTTGCACATTTGACGAAGAATGGATTACCTGTAAAATTGAAAAAGAAAATCTTTGATTATAAAATTCACTTGGTACTGCAACTACTACTAACCATTAAAAATAAACAGATAACCTTTTAAAAAAATGTGCGGCATCAGTGGTATAGTTTGTTGGAATGGAAAGAAAATTTCTGTTGATGAAATTATCCGCATGAATAATTCTTTGCGGCATCGCGGACCAGATGATGAAGGATTTTTATTAATCAACGATGAACAAAAAATAATTGCATTCGGAAATGATACTCCTTCTGAGGTAAAAGAAAGTCGGTTGCACTTCTCCCCTTCTGAATACATTGAAAAAACAAATTCTTCTTTTGACTTGTTGTTCGGTCATCGCCGGCTTTCAATTATTGATACTTCTGCATCGGGTCATCAGCCGATGTGCTTGCCTGATGTTGATTTATGGATTACTTACAACGGAGAAATTTATAATTACAAAGAACTGAGAGCAACTCTTCAGGCAAAAGGAATTGAGTTTAATACTGAAAGTGATACAGAAGTTATTCTCCGATATTATCAGGCATTCGGTAATGAATGTGTACAACACTTCAATGGCATGTGGTCGTTTGTAATTTATGATGGACGAAAAAAAGAACTCTTTGCATCGAGAGATAGATTTGGAGTGAAGCCATTTTATTATCACACAACAGAAAACAATTTTGCTTTTGCATCAGAACACAAAGCATTATTGCAATTCAGTGAAGTGAAAAAAGAAATCAATCCGGTTGCGATGTTTGATTTTCTGGCGCTGAATGTTTTGGAGAAAGAGGAAGAAGGTTTATTCAAGGGCATTAAAGAATTATTTCCTGCCCACAATCTTTTATTGAATCTGAAGAATGGTGAACTGAAAATCAGTCGTTACTACTCCCTAAAAAGCAATTCAACTTATTCTTCTATCAATGAAAAGCAAACACATGAATACATTGATGAAGTAAAAAAGTTAGTGACTAAATCAATTGACCTGCGGTTGCGTGCTGATGTAACAGTCGGAACCTGTTTGAGTGGTGGCATTGACAGTTCGGTGATTGTTTGTGCGATGGATAAATTGCTGAACGGAAAATCTTCATTTCAAACCGGAAACAAGATTGAAACTTTCTCTTCCATTTTTCCGGGGAGTAAACTGGACGAAAGCACTTACATGAAAAATGTGGTGGAGCAAACAAATACCAACTGGCACACTGTCACACCAAATAAAAAAGATTTTATAAATGATGTTGAGCACTTAATGTACTCGCACGATTTGCCCATCTGGAGTATCAGTTCATTTGCGCAATCATCAGTAATGAAACTGGCGAAAGCAAATGATGTGAAAGTTTTGTTGGATGGACAAGGGGCTGATGAATTGTTTGGCGGATACAAACATTACTACAAATATTTACTGAATGATTTAAAATCGTCGGGCGAAAAAGCAGCATATCAAAATGCACTTGCTGCATTGAAGGAAACAAACGGAAAAGATTTTTTGCTTCGTTACAATCTGAAAAAAATAATTGAACCTGCGGCTCCTCTCCTGCTGAAGAAATTTTTCTTTCCTGATTTAAAATACATTCATCCTGATTTACTGAATCAATACAAGGAACGGTTTTCATTGCTCAAAGAAACTTCTGTTTCGTTGAATGAAAAACTAAAACAGGATTTCACAGGAACTTATTTAAATGAATTATTGCGTCGTGAAGACCGCAACGGCATGATGCACTCCGTTGAATCTCGTGTTCCGTTTACTGATGACCATGCGTTGGTTGAATCTGTTTTCTCCATTCAGGGAAATTATAAAATCAAGGGAGCATCAACCAAGTATTTATTGCGGGAGGCATTTAAAGATATTCTACCTGCGCCTGTTTATTCGCGAACAGATAAGTTAGGATTCGTTACACCAAACAATGATTGGATGAATGAGTTGAAAACTGATTTCAAAGATTATTTTACTAACGATCTTGTTCCTTATCTGAATCTTCCGTTGTTGATGAAGGATTATAATACCTATTTCAATCAAGCACAAAAGCCGGAGAATTATAGGACTTTTAAGTTTATGAGTTTAGCTGTTTGGATGAAAGTATTTTTTTAATGGATAATTGATAATTTCCAATGCAAGTCCGAATTTACAATTGTCAATTAGTATTCCTCTCTTGCACATATCACAAATAGTATTCATCTTGCATCACCAAAATATTTTATGAGCATTCAGTATTCAGCATTCAGCATTTAATATTTAGCAAAGCAAGATATTACTCCAAGATTTTCTTATTGATTTTTTCTGTTCACATAATGATTTGCGCGAAGCGCAAACTGCAATTGCATTTTCTTAACCCAACTAAATAAATAAACTATGGCATCATCTTCTGAATCAGGTCATGCAGTGAATATTGCTCACCTGAAATTGCTTGCCGATACCTGTGCAGGTTTTGGTGTAAAGTATAACCCAAGTAATGGCGACATTACTGTGGTGAACCTGAAAGCAAAATGGACAACTGTAACAACTGCACAAGGTGTGCTGACTACTGCTGTTGAAGCAAGTAGGGAACCAATTAACCTGCGCACAATTTTGTTTGCACCGATTGATAAGTTGGTGACACGCTCACTGAATTTTTTGAACAGCACGAAAGCGAGTGCTGCTGTGAAGAAGGATGCAAAAGGATTAGCTGATAAGATAAGAGGAATAGGAAGTACGAAGAAAACTGCAAGCGCTCCGGCTGCAGACGGAACGATTGATGTGCTGACTGTGAGTAATAGCCAGCAGAGTTATGTGCAGAAGGCAGAAAATTATTTGAAGTATATTGAACTGATTGCGACTATAGTGGACTATGCACCAAATGAAGCAGACCTGAAGGCTCCTGCAATGAAGGCGCTTTATACACCGATGAAGGATGCGAATGATGCAATAGGAACTATACTCGCTCCCGTGGACCAAGCACGACTTGACCGTGACCACGGATTGTATGATGCTGACAGTGGTGTGATTGATTTAGCTAAAGCATGCAAGCAGTATGTAAAAGCATTGTTTGGGGCAACGAGTGCGGAAGCCAAGTTGGTGACTGGGATAAAGTTTAGCCCGAAGAAGAAGTAACAGAAGCCCCACCTAAATCCTCCCCTAAGGGGAGGACTTGAATACAGCGTGAGAATAGAAAATGGGGATTTAAGATTATTGAATTGGAATGATTGATTTTAGATTTGGAATTCGATAACACAAAATTGGAATTTGATAATTGTGAATTGGGTACTGAAAACATAAAATGGGAATTGGATAACACTGAATGGGATAGTGAAAACAGAAAATTGGAACTTGATAACATAAAATTGGGTAGCTAAAACAGAAGATAAATAAACTAAAAAATAAACGCAGGGTTCTGATTACAGTAACCCTGCTGAGACAAAACGATAAAATCAAAATCAATTTTAAATTCACATCCACACAAATTAAACAACTATGAAAAAAATCTTCTTACTCGCAAGCTTGGTATTGAGCTTAAATGCTATTGCACAAGTACCATCTTATATACCAACTACAGGTTTGGTAGCATGGTATCCATTTAATGGAAATGCTAATGATGGAAGCGGAAATGCCCTTAATGGGATTGTAACTAATGCCATATTATCAACAGACCGTTTTGGCAATGCAAATCAATCTTATGATTTTTATTATTCAGGAGCCAGAATAGAGGTGCCATGGAGCAGTCTTTTATTTCCTGATACAATTACAGTTTCCGGATGGTTTAATACACCTACAGGAAGTAATGGTGGTGGAGCTATTTTACGAAGTGGCAACGGAAGTACTGATTCTTGGAAAGGTTATTATTTTCACTCAGATGGTTCAACCATTGATTCAATTCCACTATACTATAAAGATATGGGAGGAGGAGGATATAGAGTATATAATTATCTCGCAACGCAATATGCCCATAGAGATATATGGAATTTTTTTACTGTTGTGCGAACACCTTCAACTTTACAATTATATCTAAACGGGCAACCTGCAGGAACATTAACTGGATTGCTTCCATATGATAAACCAACATCTACTCCATTAATATTTGGCAATAATCATTTGCCTTTTGATGTTCATTTTGAAGGCAGATTAGATGACATCGGCATCTGGAACCGTGCCTTAACACAACAAGAAATAACTGCACTTTATACTGGCTGCAATACCTGCACAACACCAACCAATATTACAGTAGCGAGCATCACCGGCTCAAAAGCAACCATTAGTTGGACAGGAAATAGTTGCGCCGCAAAATACCGGGTTCGTTATCGGGTGCAAGGCACCACAAGCTGGGTTACAAAAATTGTAACAGCACCCGTAAGCTCAAAAATTTTAACACTGTTACAGCCCCTCACTACTTATGAATTTCAGGTAAGAACAGATTGTAACTCTACGGGCACTATTGCTTCGGCATATTCAACCATTCAAACATTTACAACAATATGTGACTGCACAAAACCAACAAACATTGCTGTAAGTAATGTAACACAAACAGGAGCAACAGTAAGTTGGTTGGGAAATTTATGTGCCGTAAAATACAGATTGCAATATCGTATTCAGGGTACAACTACATGGACAACAAAAACCATAAATGCCCCAACACTATTCTATACCATTATTGGTTTAACTAACAATACCATTTATGAATATCATTTGCGCAGTGATTGCAATTCAACAGGCACAGTTAATTCAGGATGGACTACAACAGCAACAATTACAACTCCATTAAGAATGGAAAATTCTGAAATCAGTTCATCAACTTTTTATGTTTCACCAAATCCATGTTCAACTTGTTTTGTAAATGGAATAATGGATGAACAGGATTTAATTGTAACTGATATATTAGGCAGAAAAATAAATGTTCAGTTTACAAAATCAGAAAATGGATTTTACATAAATCTAGCGGAGAATAGTAAAGGAATTTTTATCATCAGAAATAAAAAGACTGGTGAAGTTGTGAAGTTTGTGAAGGAATAATTTTCTTCAACAAAAAATATTTTGAAAGCCGCACTAACACTGCGGCTTTTTTATTTCAAAATGTTCGATGCCTTCTGCATCGTGATTTGTATTTAATATTATTTTCTATAAACCTGAAATCCCTTCGGGATTATTTTTCTTTCATAAAAAAAATTTAAGGGGACGATGGGGACATTGAGGACAAGTATTTTCTTCCTCAAAAAATGTGGCTAAAGCCAGATACATATTGAATTTTATTTTCCGTCAGCTAAAGCAGACGGCAATGGATTAGTTGCAGCCCCACTCCTAACCTCTTCCCTAAAGGGAGAGGAACAGTCGCGTGAAAGTTCTTGCAAGAAAAATGTATTCATCTATTGCAGTTCACTTTAGTGAACTGATGAAAATGAAATTAGTTGCTGGCTTTAGCCGCATAAAATTGTGAGAGAAAAATGAGTGCGTAAGCCGCAAGAGGGATTGTACTGTAAATCCTTTTTGTTGTAATCAATAAAAAGATTGAAAGGGAAAGCCCGGCATCTTTTTTTGTAATCAAAAAAAGGTGACTTGCCCAAACACCTCCCTAACCCTCCTTGATAGGAGGGAATTTTGCTGACAAAATTTTCTTTCAACTATTTTGTTTTCTTTGCGCGCATTATGACACAGGAACAACTGAAAGATATTTCGCGCCGCACCGGGGAACTGGGGCGGTTTCTTTGACCTCGCTAAAAAGCAGGATGATGTTCGCGAAGCTGAACTAAAAACTGCCGACCCCGATTTCTGGAACAATCCGCAAAAGGCGCAAGCCACGCTGAAGCAAATTAAAATTAACAAGGGATGGATTGCAGATTACACTGCTGTTGAAAGCAAGGTGAATGACCTTGATGTGTTGTATGCCTATTACACCGAGGGCGAAGTGACTGCCGAAGAGGTGGAGCAGAATTATCAGCTTGCATTGAAAGCGGTGGACGACCTGGAGTTCAAAGGCACCTTCACCGACCCTGAAGATGCGCTTGGCGCCGTAGTGGAAATAAACAGTGGCGCAGGCGGAACCGAGAGTCAGGATTGGGTGGAGATGATTCGGCGCATGTACATTATGTATGGCGAAAAGAAGGGCTACAAAATTTCCGATATTGATACGCAGTATGGCGAAGTAGCCGGAATAAAATCAACCACGCTGGAGTTTGAAGGCGAGTTTGCTTACGGGTTTTTAAAATCGGAATCGGGTGTGCATCGGTTGGTGCGCATTAGTCCGTTCGATAGCAATGCACGGCGGCACACTTCCTTTGCTTCGGTGTTTGTGTTTCCGTTGGTTGATGATACGATTAACATTGAAGTGAATCCTGCCGACATTACCTGGGATACTTATCGCGCGGGTGGCAAGGGCGGACAAAATGTAAACAAAGTTGAAACAGCAGTGCGCTTGCATCACGCTCCTTCGGGTATTGTGTTGGAGTGTCAGGTGGCGCGCAGTCAGTTAGAAAACAAGGAGCGTGCGATACAGATGCTGAAGAGTAAATTATATGAAGAAGAAATTCGTCGTCGTAACGAGAAGCGCGATAAAGTGGAAGCCGGTAAAATGAAAATTGAATGGGGCTCGCAAATTCGCAACTATGTAATGCATCCATATAAATTAGTGAAGGATGCACGCACCGGTCACGAAACAGGAAATGTGCAATCGGTAATGGATGGCGACATTGATGAATTCATTAAAGCGTTTTTGATGGGGAAGAAAAAGGGGCAGTGAGCAGTAGGTAGTATGCAGTATGCAAATTGCAATTCTTGATTTTCAAAATTGAAAGGAGAATTTTTATTTAATTAAGTGATTCGATTTTTCATTTTGAAAATAATTTCTTCAAAAATATTTCTGACTTTAATTTTTTTAGTTGAAAAATTTATCAATGCTAATTCATTGAAAAAATAAAATAAAAAAAGGCGGGACCTCTACTTCCCGCCTTTAGTCGGGCAGGAAATTGCCTGCCGCACGAACCACAGTAAATATTTTTCTTTAGCAATTAGCTTTTAGCTATTAGCATTTCGGTGTTGTAATTCCAAAGAGCTAAAAGCTAATTGCTAAAAGCTTGCAACTAAAATCTTGGACAATAAACTTTTTTACTTCCCATACCCATTAATTTAGTTGTGTATAAGAATGAAATTTCTGTTCCACCCAAACCATGACTGGCCTTGGTGAGTGAACTTGTATTAATATCATAACTTAAAGCGAACGATAAATTATCTATATCAAATCGGGTAACGGCAATTACGGCATCGTTCCATCGATACCATGCACCTAAATAAACATTGTATTTTGAAGTATGCGTTTTATCCATTCGCATGCGCATAAATGTTCCAAGGTTTAATTCTCTGTAACCTCCTTGTAGTGCAAGCATTGCTTTTGGATACAATTGTAAACCCTGACTTATTTTAAACTCAGCACTTGTGTTAAATAAATATTTTCTATAGAGAATTGCATTCCAAGTTCCACCATAAGAAAGAGAAGGTTGATTTACATGAAACACTGCAACTCCCATAGTGAAATTTGAATATTGTCCCGGGAGATAATTGTATTCGCCGCCCAATGAAAAATCTGAATAGCCAGTTGTTGAAATAAAATTTTCACCGGAAGGTTTTCCTTCATACTCATTATCCCAATGTAATGCATTCATATCAAAATGACTGTTAGAATAACTTGCTGCACCACCAAGGCTGAAAAACTGATCGCCCCATCTACCTATTTTTTTATGATACGCCATTGACACACCTAATTGTGTTGTTGTGTATCCGGCATCGCCGGCTTTATCAGTTGTGGCTAAAAACCCGAAGCCAAAAATATTTTCTTTGCTTTTGCTTGTTGGTTTACTGAAATCAACAGAGCCTGAAAATGTTGAGAATGGTGTTGTTACACTTGCCCATTGATTTTTATAAATTCCGGCAAAGCGCATGTTTCCATTGAACAAACCTGTTTGTGCAGGATTTAAATGCAGTGGCGTTGTATAAAACTGCGAGAAGTGAACATCCTGTGATTTCACCGATGAAGTGAATGCTATTAAAGCAAAGCACAGGTACAATTGAAAATGTAATTTCATAATTTTTATTTTTTTATTAACGAACTGAATTCTATAATCTTTATTCTTAAATCTAAAACTGAATTTTATCTAACCATTGTCACATTACCCTGCAAGTCCACTTTTTGACCATTCGCACATGCTCCTTCCATGTACCAGACATATACTCCGGGCATTGCAATTTTATTTCGCACATTGCCATCCCATCCTTTATGCAAGTCAGTAGATTCGAATACCAATGCACCCCATCGATCGTATATCCTGAAATAGTTGAGTGTTTTAACACCCTTACTTCTTACATAAAACACATCATTATTACCATCACCATTTGGTGAAAATGCATTCGGTACAAATACCACATCGGCAGTGCAACCAACTTTGATAACAACATTATCAGCAGCTGAACAACCAAAATCATTAGTTATCCAAAGTGTGTATGTAGTTGTTATATCAGGATGCACAATTGTTTTTAAACAATCCGGACAATCAGCACCATCAGATGGAAGCCACATGTAAGTTGTGCCATTTCCTGAGCCACTCAGGGTTACATCATCACCAGCTAATACCACCTGATCTTCACCGGCATAAACCATAGGCAGCGGATGAACCTGAACAAACACATAAGCAGTATCTGAAAAACACATTCCATCAGAAACTATCACCATATAATTTGTGCTTTGTCCAACATAACAAGTTGGGTTTGGAATGTTTGCATTGTCTAATCCTGCTGCTGGAATCCATTGATAAAATGCCCCACCTCCCGCAGAAAGCTGTGTTTGCAAGCCCTCACACACATCAACTTTATTAACCGCAGTGGCTGTTAACGGATATATTACAGTTACTAAAACAGTGTCAGTATTAGAGCAACCAATATTATCCTGGCTGGTTACAATATAATTTGTTAAGGAATCAGTTGTTGTAATAGGATTTGTAATTAAATTATTATCTAAATCCTGAGCGGGTGACCATTGATAACTGATACCTCCTGTTGCATTTAATTGAAGTGAAGAACCAACGCATAAAAACAAATCGGGTCCGGCATTAATTGTAGGCAATGGATGAACCAGAACATTTACTGTATCATTTGCAAAACATCCATTGGTATCTGTAACAGTTACTATATAATCTACAGTAGCAGAAGGTGAGGCAAGTGGATTTGCAATCAATGAATTATTAAGTGAGTTTGCTGGTGCCCATGAATATCCTATACCTCCGGTTGAATGTAAGGTGGTGCTTTGTAATAAACAGATAGCTGTATCAGTTCCGGCAAATGCAGTTGGTGGGGGTAGCACACTCACCACCATTGTGTCGAAACTGATACAACCCCATGCGCTTATCCCTTCAACAACATAAGTTGTAGTTGTTGTTGGAGATGCAGTTGGGTTAGCAATACCTGCGTTATTTAAAGCTGTAAATGGTAACCAATTATATGTTGATGCACCTGTTGCATTTAATTGAGTTGATGTGCTGTAACAAATAGTAACATCGTTGCCAGCTGAAACAATTGGATTATTATGTACTGTGATAACAACATTATCAGAAGCAGTACATCCGTTAGCTCCTGTAACCAATACTGAATAAGTTGTTGGTAGTATTGGAGATGCAATTGGATTATTTATTAATGTATCGCTTAGGGTTGCATCTGGCGACCATAAATAGCCTATACCACCTGTTGCACTTAATTGAGCCGTGAAGTTTATACAAATATCCTGATCCGTACCTGCATTGGCCAGTGGTAAAGAATTAATGGTTATTGTTACTGCATCGATGGCAGAACACCCATTTGCATCAGAAACAATTACAGAATAAGTGGTAGTTGAAACAGGATTCGCTGTTGGGTTTGAAATATTAGCAGCAGTTAGCGTTGCTGATGGACTCCAGGAATAACCTATTCCGCCTGATGCATTTAATTGAACAGGATTACCAAAACATACTGTTGTATCATTTCCTGCATTTGCGGGTGGTGCGTTAACAACACTGATTATAATATCATCTGAATTAGTGCAACCCCATATATCTGTTCCAATAACATTGTAAGTTGTTGTAATTGTTGGTGAGGCAGTAACTATTGCACCTGTAATTGCATTCAACCCATTTGAAGGTGACCAGTCGTAAATTGCTCCGCCAATTGCATTTATTATTGTTGAAGTTCCAATACAAATAGATTGTTCAACACCTGCATTTATACCAGGATAGTTGTGAACAGTAACTATAATGTTATCGGAATTGCTGCAACCATTCACATCGGTTACAATGACTGAATAAGTAGTTGTAGTTAATGGTGTAGCTGACGGGTTGTTTATTGTTGATGATGTTAATGTTGCCCCAGGGCTCCATGAATATGAAATTCCACCACTAGCATTTAATTGCGCTGCACTGTTGATACAAATGTTTTGATCAATACCGGCATTCGCAAGAGGTAAAGGATGAACTGTAACAACTACATTGTCATCATCAGTACATCCATTCGCATCAGTTACAACTAATGTGTAAGTCGAAGTTATAGAGGGATGAGCAAATGGATTTGAAATGTTTCCATTATTTAATGAAGCTGCATTATTCCATGAATAATTTACACCTCCCGATCCGTTTAACTGAGTGCTATCATTATTGCAAATGGCTACATCAGTTCCTGCATTTGAAACAGGTAGTTGGTTAACATTTACAATTACAGTATCAGAATTAACACAACCATTAATATCAGTTCCGATTAAAACATATTGGGTTGTTAATGTTGGTGATGAGGTAACTGTTGCTGTTGTTGATGAAGACAAACTTATTGATGGCGCCCAGTTATAAGTTATTGCACCTGATGCATTCAAAGTTGTTTGCGTATTTAAACATATTGAAACATCAGAACCTGCGTTAACAAATGGTAATGGGTTTACATTCACAACAACTATATCAGTTCCTGCACAACCAACAGCATCAGCAACCGTCAAGGTATATGTTGTTGTGGTTGTTGGATTAGCAATTGGATTTGAAATATTAGTTGCACTCAATCCCGTTGAAGGAGCCCATGAATAAGTAACACCCCCTGAAGCTGAAATTTGAGCTGAACCATTTACACAAATAATTTTATCAGGACCCGCATTGGCTGTTGGAGGCACATTAACTGTTATAGTTTGTACCAATGAATCGGTGCAGCCAAATGAGGTAAAGACTTTTAGTTTAACAAAATAACTTCCAGAGAAGTTAAATGTGTGAGATGCAGTTGAAGTTATTGCATTATTTAACACACCACTTGCAGCGTCACCAAAATTCCATTGATAAGTTGTAATCGGATTGGTTGATGTTGAAGTTGAAGTAAATGTTATGTTTCCTCCCGGACAAATCGGATTAGGATTTATAGTAAATTGTGCGTCGGGTAATTGATGAATATAAACAGTTTGCGAAATTGTAGATTGGCATAGTAGCGCGTCTTTTGCAATTAAGGTAACTATATAAGTTCCTGGCGAATTAAAGGTGTGATTTGGATTTTGTTGAGTAGAATTATTTAATGCTCCACTCGATAGGTCACCAAAATTCCATGTCCAGCTGGCAAGCGCAACCTGAGAAGAAGATGTATCAGTAAAATGAATTGTTCCACTGTTACATAAATCATTAGCTGATAAGGTAAAACCTGCAATAACATGTGAAACAATAATACTATCTAACGGCAAAGTGTAAACACAACCAACCCCATCATTTAATATTACCGCAGGATAAAAAATTCCAGAAGTAGAATAGGTATAACAAACAGTATCATTATTTGATAAGTCAACAGAACCATCGCCAAAATTCCATATATAATTACTGGTGTTATTTGAACTTGCATAGAAGCAAACATTTAATGGAGAACAGCCTGTAACTGGTGTTACAGTAACATTTGCTGAGGGGCCGGTAATATTTATGTAATTATTAAAAGTAATTGTTGAAACGCATCCGTTTGATGTTGTTAAAGTAAGCGTAACATCATAATGACCGGCCGTCGTATAAATATGAAATGCATCGAACGATGTAGAAGTTGCACCATCACCAAAATCCCAAATGAACTGAGTGGAAGAATCATAGCCGGAAGAAAGATTAGAGAAATTTACTTGTAATGGTGGACAAATAGTTAAAGTACTATCAGCAATAAAATTTGTAACAGGTGTTGTAATGTGAATATATAAAGGGAGCGTTAAAGTGTCCTTACATCCCCACCAATCCTGCGCCATTAATGTAACATCATAATATCCAGTGTCTTGATAAGTGTAACATGGTGTAGGTAGACCGCTTGTTCCAATTCCATCACCAAAATTCCAACTATATTGAATTGAACCCACAACATCGGTTGTATTATTAATAAAACAAATCGGAGTTCCAAGGCAAACCGAAGAATCATTTGCAAAAAAAGCAATATCAGGATGACCGACTGTTATATAATTTGAATTTGTTGTTTTGACATTTACACAACCATGATTATCAGTTACTGCTAATGTTACTGAATACATTCCACCGTTTTGATAAATATGTGTTGGATTTTGTAAGGTAGAATAATTGGAAGCACCACTTCCCGGATCACCAAAATCCCAACTCCAACCAGTTAAAATACTTGTGGTGGATGTTGAAAGATCAGTAAAGTTTACAGTGAGTGGGGCGCAGCCTGATGTTGTGTTTGCTGAGAAATTGACGGTAGTACCATAGACAGTTAAATAATTTGGTTTTAACATAGTGTCCTTACAACCATTTACATCAGTTGCAATTAATTGTGCAGTATATACACCAGGAAGCGGAAATGTTAAACACGGGCTTGCTACAGTTCCATTATAAGGTGAACTAACAATGCTTGTATTCCATATTTTCCAATTGTAAGTACTTGCATCAACGCTAAGGTTATTAATACAAAAATAAAATGGAGCACAGCCTGTTTGTGGTGTAATGGAAAAATCTGCCTGAACATTTTTTATTTGAATAGTTTGCGTTGTTGTATGAGAGCATCCTGACGCGTTATTTGTGACAGTTAATGTTGCTGTATAAGTTCCTGTAGTAGCAAAATGCACAGCTAAAATCGGACTTGTTGATGTTGTTGGCACTCCACCCGGAATACTCCATAAATAGGTGTTTGCTCCTATTGATGTTTCTCCATGAAGTGTAACATCATATTTATTGACACAACTTTTATCAACAGTTATTTTAGCAAGTGGTGGATTAATATGAACATAATTATGAAGAATTAAAGTATCACAACATCCGTTATTGCAGGCTATTAAAACCACATCAAAATATCCTGTATCTGTATATGTATAAGTTGGGTTTTTTAAAGTTGACATTGTTGTAAATGGAGGCCCTCCATTAAAATCCCACATATAATTTGTTGATGGAAAAATTCCGGTTGATAAATTGGTAAACAGAATGGGAACTCCAATACAGGTGTTAACTGGATTTGCTGAAAAATTCACATTGGGTTGAGTACCTGAGCATACATAATTTAATAACTTCAAAGTGTCTTTACAACCCTGAGCATTTGTTATAATTAATCGAACATTAAAACAACCTGAAGTAGTATATGTATGCGTTGGATTTTGTTGTGTTGATTGAACAGAATTCGGATTTCCTGCATCACCAAAATTCCATTCCCATGCAGTTGGAAATCCAAAACTTCCGGTACTATTAAAGGTTACATCAAAAGGAATGCAGCCATGAATTCCACTTGCAACAAAACTAGCAATCGGACAATCAATATGCACTAGGCTATCCATTACTAAGGTATCAGAACATCCTTGGGCGGAAGTTGCAATTAAGGTAACTGAATAAACTCCGCATTGAGTATAATTTACATTGGGTGGATTTACTGCTGTGGAAGAGGATGGTGTTCCTCCTGGAAACTGCCAGTTATAGGTGATTACTCCGGTTCCACTTGATAAATTTGTAAAGTGAACATTATTCATAGGAGGAGCACAAATATTCTGAAGACCACTAACTGAAAAATTTGCTGTGGGTGTTGAACCTACAACAACCGTTGTACACTTTGTTGCAATACAATTTCCCGGAAAAGTTAATTGAACACATACCTGATATGTTCCCGGAGTATTAAA
This sequence comes from Bacteroidota bacterium, assembly GCA_014190575.1. Classification (GTDB taxonomy): domain Bacteria; phylum Bacteroidota; class Bacteroidia; order Chitinophagales; family UBA10324; genus UBA10324. The sequence continues at coordinate 18,253 of BJGQ01000039.1, forward strand.
GGTTATTAAATTATCAGAGTTATTTGGTGTTACAGAAATTCCACCAACTGCTGTCCAACTTACTAAAAGAGGTTGAGCATTGGGGGGAATTGCGCAATAAACTGTGAACGGAGCACAGCCAGTCAATCCCGTTATACTAAAGTCTGCAGCATTTGCACCAATGATTACAAAATTATTTTTCTTAATTGTATCAGCGCATCCATTTGGTCCGGTAACTATTAACTGACTATAATATGCACCTGGAGTTGAATAAGTTATTGAAGGGTTTTGAATTGAAGATGTAGATGGTGTTCCGCCTGGAAAAGTCCATTGATAAGTATAAGGGCCGCTTACACCTGGATTTACTGAAGTATAGGCAACCGAAATTGGAGCTGCACAAGCAACAGATGGTGTGGAAGTAAAATCAGCAATTGGTGGAACATCCGGGCAAATAGCATTCACTACAGTTGTGTCATCTACACATCCGTTGACATCAGTTACAACAAGAGTTACAGATTTACATCCAGGATTAACATAAATATGAGAAGGATTATTTCCACTTCCTCCAACTCCATCACCAAAATCCCAAACATAATTGGTTATTGCACCGCCACCCATAATAGATGAATTTGTAAACGCAACACCTACCGGTGCACATCCAATGCTTGTTGGAAAACCAAAACTTGCTGTAGGTTTACAATGAATACTAACCTGCTTTACAATAGTACTTTGCTGACCATTGCCATTAGTAACAGTTAATGTAACATTATAATTACCGCAAGTTTGATAGGTAGTACTCGGATGTTGTTGTGTACTGTTTACCCCGGCATTAATACCAAAATTCCATTGATAAGTCAATGGAGCAGCGCCGCTTGATGTGTTTACGAAAGTAACCAATGAAGGTGCACAATTCGGAAACGAATAGTTAATTGTAAAGTTAGCATTTACTTGGGCCTGTGTTCGTGAAGATACAAGTAAAGAGGCTATGAGTACTAGGCTGTAGAGGACCTTTCTCATAGGTGTGTTTTTTTTATTGGCACTCTTTACCTCACCATTTGTAAAAGGTTGCTATATATTTTTTAAAAAATATTATGCGCAATTTTCTAAACTTCATATTTCCTGTTAAAAAAATATTTCCACCTTCTTTTTCCTTCTTATAAAATTATTTTTGTCGAGGATTTAATTTCAATAAATAGGAATGAAAAAAGAAACAGAAAAAGAAGGAGTTCATATTTTAATAAATAAGCTAAACGAAAATATTGAAAAGATAAAACTCGGGGGTGGAAAAAAGGCAATTGATAAACAACACGAAAAAGGAAAACTATCCGCAAGGGAAAGGCTTGATTATTTATTTGATAAAAATTCACTTCGCTTTGAAATGGGTGCTCTTGCAGGATATGAAATGTATCCGGAGTATGGAGGTTGTCCTGCGGCAGGAGTAGTAATTGAAATAGGTTTTGTAAGCGGCAGGCAATGTATTGTAGTTGCAAATGATGCAACTGTAAAAGCCGGAGCCTGGTTTCCAATAACTGGAAAAAAGAATTTGAGAGCCCAGGAAATATCAATGGAAAATCGCTTACCTATAATATATCTGGTTGATAGTGCAGGGGTCTTTTTGCCTTTACAGGATGAAATTTTTCCTGACAAAGAACATTTTGGTCGAATCTTCCGCAATAATGCTCAAATGAGTTCAATGGGTATTATGCAGATAGCAGCCATTATGGGAAGTTGTGTTGCCGGCGGAGCATACTTACCTATTATGAGCGACGAGGCAATGATTGTAGATAAAACTGGAAGCATATTTCTTGCAGGTCCATATCTGGTAAAAGCTGCAATAGGCGAAGATGCCGATCAGGAAACATTAGGAGGTGCTACTACTCATTGCGAAATAAGTGGTGTTACAGATTATAAATGTAAAGATGATAAAGATTGCCTCGATCGTATAAAAAGTATTGTTGGAAAAATTGGAGATTATGACAAAGCTGGGTTTGATAGAGTTAAACCTTTGCTTCCCGCCATTGACGAGAAGGAATTACTAAACATAATGCCTGATGATAACAGTCGTGCCTATGATATGTATGAAATCATTAAATGTTTGGTTGATGAATCGAAGTACGATGAATACAAAGAAGGTTATGGAAAAAGTATTATTACCTGTTATGCAAGAATTGATGGGTGGAGTGTTGGCATTGTTGCCAATCAGCGAAAAGTGGTAAAAAGTAAAAAAGGCGAAATGCAGTTTGGTGGTGTTATTTATAGCGACTCTGCTGATAAAGCCACTCGCTTTATAATGAATTGCAATCAAAAAAGGATACCTCTTGTTTTTTTACAAGATGTAACCGGCTTTATGGTGGGTTCGCGCAGTGAACATGGCGGTATAATAAAAGACGGAGCCAAAATGGTAAATGCAGTTGCCAATAGTGTAGTACCAAAAATCACCATTATAGTTGGCAACAGTTATGGGGCAGGTAATTATGCCATGTGTGGTAAAGCATATGACCCACGCATAATTGTTGGATGGCCTACTGCAAAGATTGCTGTAATGGGTGGTGATCAAGCGGCGAAAACATTATTGCAAATTCAAGTTGCATCGTTAAAATCAAAAGGAGAAATTATTACTCCTGAAAACGAAAAGATATTGTTGGAAGAAATTATGAAACGATACGAAAAACAAACCACTCCTTATTATGCAGCATCTCGATTATGGATTGATGCAATCATTAATCCTTTGGACACACGGAAAGTTGTGTCTATGACTATTGAAGCTGCCAACCACTCTCCTATTACTAAACAATTTAATCCGGGTATTCTACAAACTTAATTATGTTTAGAAGAGGTACTCATTCTCCAATCGATTTGAATTAAACCTGTTGTTTAGATAATTTAATAAGATCGGTAAACAGCAGCAGACATTTCAACCATTGAGATCTATTGCACTTGAAAGATTTTGATTAGTGCGTATTAAATATTTTTCACAATAAATTCCGGAACGATATTATTTCTTTGAAATATCAGAAAGTATTGCAGGAAATCCAACTGAACAGCCTGGTGGATTCATTCTTTTTAAAGGCTGGTAATTAAAATAAATTTCGAGTCCATCAATATCATAATCAGGCGCAAGTGTATCAATTGGAATAAGAACCATTTGCCAATCGGGTTTTTGCCAGTTAACTATTACAACTGTTGAACATCCTGTGCTACGATATTGGTGTGAAACTTTGCCCATCGTTTCACCCTTATGTTTAACTTTTTCATTCGTAGAACCAGAATTGCCAGCTATTTTTTCAGAACAACAAGCTACAGTCATAAATGAAAACATTAGTACCAATTGGAATAATTGTTTCATTTTTTATACTGAAATTTATTGAAGACTCATTTAATTTATTAAAAAATATTTATTGAACTGCAATTTTAGCTATGCGCTGAAAATCAGGTGTGCCGATTCTGATAATATAAATTCCGGCACTTAATTCATGAGCATCAATTGATGTTTCAAATGCTTTTGAGTTTGGTGTAATGTATTTATATGAAATCAGTTTTCCGTTAACATCATACAGTTGAACAATAGTTTTATTATCAAATGGTAGATTTAGCGCTTTAACCAAAATCAATTCATTAACAAGTGTAACAGTAAGGTCAGCATCGTTTTTATTAATCGGTTCATCTATTCCCACGCCTTGATGACATTGATCAATGCGAAAAGAATAGATTCCTGTTCTTGATCCGTTGTTACAAAACATTCCAGTGTGCCAGAAAACACTACCATCTGCAGGATCAATTGAGGTATGAGAATAATCTCCAAAACGATTACTTCCTGAAAGTGTTCCTGCCCCAGAAAAAACAACTGTTTCCGGCAACGACATTTTTCCTAAAGTATCTGTTGAAACTCTTCCTGTAAAACCTAAGCTAACCGGAATTGTAGGTGAGGTTTTAGCATAACAAAGACCAATATCACCGTTGCAATCCATTGCAATACTGCCACACCAACGATTGGCTGAATCCGGAGCATAAATTCCTTCCTGATACAATGACCATACATTCGTACTTTGATCCTGGCGAAGTTCAACCCACTTAATACTTCTTTGAGTGGAATTAATTTTGACTCCCCAATTTAAAACCACTCTGTTACTACCGATAAAACTGCTCCATTGTGCACGGTACATACATATACCTCCAAGGCCATCTAATTTCTGACTACTTGGTTGAATAATATCATTCCAGTTTTGATTGTATGAAGCATCGAATGCCGCAGTTGGAATTGTAGCATCTAAAGTAATTGTAGCTGCAGGTGTAGTTCCCCAGGTAACACCCATTGACCAGATTTTAATTCCGTCAATTGCGCTTCCTCCCCAGGCATTGTCGGTATAAGAAAACAATGGGCAACGCTGACCAAAAGGCGGTAAAACACCATCAGCATCGCCAGGCAATGGAAGCCAAAATCCAAAACCTGCATTGTTAGGCTCAGTAAAATTTTTACTGATGGATCTTGCATTAGGAGAACCTGCAAGCATTGAATCGCGCTCGAAACAAAAGACTCTACCTCCCCCATTATTGGAAGTCATGTAATAGCCATTTTCCCAAATTGAAAATTTAAGGTAATCGGCAGAGAGTCCTGAAGGCATATTAAACTGATACGAATACCAAGCTCCGGCGGGGTTATTGGTTGCAGAAACCGCAAGCGCAAAACCTGAGAAGAATCCATCTAACTCAGCAACAAACCAACGGTCGGCAAATTTATCGTACATCACAATCGGATCGCCACTTGTTCCTGCACCCGTTACTGTACCTACATCACCATTGAATACTATTGAACCACTTCCTGTTTTATTATAAACTGCAAATGGTGTTGCGTTAACTGACTGCACATATTGTGTCATTCCGGCTGCACCTGTAGGATCCTGAGGCATTGAACCACCATTCAGTCCATTCCACGATTTAATAACTGTTGGGGTTTTGCCTTTACCCATTGATGATTGAATGGAAGATGGATCATTACCATATTGAGCTCCATCATTTGGGGTGAAAAGAAATTTTTGAGTAATTCGATGTTCTCTGTCAGGCATTTCCTTCGCTTCTTTAAAATCCATTTGATCGATTTCTTCTTGCGAGAATATTTTATTCAGTGGTTGAGTGATTTCAAACTTTGTTGCATGTTCAACAATTGCAGTTCCGGAATTTAAATCGTCAGGTATTGATACTTGCTGTGCATACAACTGATTTGCGCCAAATAAAAAAAACAGAAACGGCAGAATGTTTTTCATGACTTGAATTTTATCTTTTTATGTTGATTTAAACTGAATTATTTTTTTTAATGTCTATCATTAATTGAAGGATGTAAGACTATAATATTTAAGCAAAACCAAAAAGTTTTATTTTCTTTTTATTTAAACAAGACAATTAAATTATTTCAGAAAGAAAAATGAATTACTCAGAGAAATCGTACTTGAATCAAAAGTTTACATGAAACCGCAGATTTGTTTAATATCCAGAACCGGCATGAAGAATCTATCTTAAGTTTTTTATTTGATTGTATTAATCCTCTAATCCTTTACCGTCGAGTATTTTTGGAATGTATTTTTCAATTCTTGCCACTCTTGTTTTTGTTTGTTTAGCTGAAGAAAAGTAAAGCAGGTACCCTCTTTGCCTACCTGGAGTTAAAATATTAAATGCAGTTTTTAATTCGGGCATATCATCTAAAACAAGTTGAAATTCTTCGGGCATTTTGTATTCAGTTGTCTTTTTCAATTCCAATTTTAAACCTGCTTTTTCCAATTCAATGGCTTCTTTAATATATGATTTTAAAGTTGATTTATTTTTTACAATTTCCTGAATGTTGGTTAAACGAATTTGACGGGCTGCCTGCACATTTTCTGTTTGTTGTACTAAAATCTTTTTTTCATCTTTTAGTAAAGCACCTTGCATAAACAACAAGGCACAATAGTTTTTAAATCCATGTATTAAAACAATGTTGCTTTTTTGAAATGTATAACATGGGCATCCCCATTTTAATTCTTCTGTTAAACCACAGTCAAGAACGAGTATTCTCAATTCTTCATATTCTTTCTGCCACTTTGTAACCTTATTAAAAAACCAATCGACTTTAGGGTTCATTTGTATTTATTTTATTCGTGCAATTAATTAATTCTTTAGCTATTGCCATTCAATATTCTCAATCTATAAACCTCTTTGCTATTTATCTTTTCTCTTTAGATATCGTCCTCTCGGTTCATTTGCTTCATGTAACACAATGTCGGAATGCAGGAATTGTGCAGCATCTGCTGAATCTTTCACTTTGGAAGCACTACGACCTATCATTTCTGATTCAAACGCAGTTAATACGCTTTCCCTTATTCCGGCTTTTCTCCATTGCGTAAAAGGTGAACATCCTATTGAGATTCCCCGAGCCAACGACAACGCATCTAACAATGCTTGATTTGCACCCTGACCCTTAAATGGACTCATAGGGTGTGCCGCATCTCCGATAAGAGTTGCGCTCCCGCATTTATCAAATAATTCTGAATGAAGTAATTCTCTGTCGTACACCGGATAACCTGTAACCTGCGCTTCCATAGTTGATGATAAAATCTGAGGAATGGGATTGTGCCATTGCGTTCTGCTACATGCTTCTTCTTTAAGTGCTTGAGCACCAAGAGCACTCAAAGACTTAGCTTCATTTTCAAGCATGGGAAAACTTAGTTGCCACATAACAGAGTTGGTTTCATAAGGCATTATGTATATCCGCTCATTGCCATTGGCTGTTTGAAATACCGTAGCCGAGTCGAGCAAAGAACTCTCAACACCTTCGAGATTCTTCAAAGGACAAATGCCGAGAATAACAATACATCCTAGGTACCGCAATGGGGAGACTTCATCACCAATCAGCAGCTTTCGCACTGCACTTCGAATACCATCGGCTCCAACAACAAGATCAGCTTTGGCATTCTTTATCTTACCATCCACTTTGAATCTCAGGTCAACACCTTCATCATCGGTTTCTTTAAAATCTACTATCTGATGCCCCCACTGCACAACATCAAGTTTACCAAGTTGCTTTAACAGCGCTAAGCGTAACGATTGCCTTGCTATAAGCATATTTATACGCTTCGGAGATTTTTTTGCGTCTGACTGCAACCACTTGCTCATCCCCCATTCTCCAATTACTTTTCCCTCAGTAGTATGAACCACATGCCTTCTTGAAATCACAGCTTCCTCCAAAGAAAAAATACCCAATCCCTCAATGGCTTTACTGGCTTGTTGTAAAGTGAGTCCATAACCTTGCGATCTGGTTTCGAAGCCGCTATCACGCTCATAAATGGTAAAAGGGATTTTACGGTGCAAACATGCCACAGCAAATGCCATTCCTCCTATACCTCCACCAATAATTGCAACATGCGGGTAGTTTTCTTTGTCTGCTATTGGAGGATTATCAGAATGAATTAAGCCGGAACCAGAACAGTTCAAACATGAATATTTGTGACCCTTTGGACGAACAGGAGCAGTGCCTTGGCCATTTGTTTTTTCAAATTGTTCCATTGCAACCTGGTATTGCAGTCGCACTTTCTTTCGAAGCCTCTGGCTTTTTTTGCCACGCCCTAAACATTCGGGGCAAGTAGTCCAAAAAGTATTTTCATTTCCACCATTGCCGGTGTTACACTTCTCCATTCTCGAACAAATATAAACACCCTTAGTTGAGCTGGGCTTTAATCTGCCTCTGAGCCTCTATAGCGCTTGCTTTGGGTTAATTGCAAACCACGCTTCTTATCGTTCTCAATAGTAAAGGTTTCAGCGCTTTAACCTCTGTGGCCCTTCTCTGCTTATTCCACTGCTTGAGGAGACATATAGGGAGGAGGAGCATTCTTATACTCTTACTGTTAGCTGCTTCTCGTCTCTCTATTTCATTTTGTTAAACATGTATCGCGAAATTTTCCAAAGTCCTTCCACTTTTTGCAGAACAAATAGTTCTCTGTTTTCCTCTGGAACTGTTTGTCCGTTTGCATGAATCAGTGTTGTTCCTTTTGAAGTTGTCCGTGCAAAAGCAAAGTCACCATTAACTTCAATTTCGTCAATGAAAAATTCAATCTTTAATTGGATTGTTTTAAAAACAAATTCGTAGGATGTTTTTATTTGTTCTTGCCCAACTGCCGAAGGTGCATTGGATGGCATAAATACTCCATCGTTTGTATAAAGCGGCAACACTTTATTTACATCTGATGTGTTTAAGGCATTACGGTATGAGAAAAGTAATTTCTCAATGGCTGATTTTTCTGTTGTCTGTTCCATATTTATTTCTGTTGAATTGTTTGAATTATTTTTTGTTTCGTTTTGGCAAGCAGCTAAGGCTAAAACAAAAGCTGCGGAGATGAATAAATTTTTCATGTTAATTAATATTTTCTTTTATCCAGTTTTTAAGTGAGTTTAGATTACCTCCGGCTACTTCCTTTGCTAAGGCAATTTGACCATCTGAATTTTGCGCCATGTAAGTGTGAGCTTCAAAATAAGCCATCATCTCGGAAATCTCATTTGCTCCTTCAAAGAAAGTTGAGAACAATTCTCCGGGAACCTGAGTAAAGGAGTAGTCTTTACCATTTGCCTTGTATGCTGCAAGAATATCGTTGAAACTATTTAGTTCCGTTGCCAACGAAAGATAACTTCCATTCCCAACCTTTTCCGGGTTTAAAAATGCTCCCGTAACCACTTTGCCCAAGTCGTTAATGTCCGCCATGTGAATGACTTTTTTATTTGGGTCAATAGGAAGTGTCCAACCAGTTGTGCCGTCTTGTTTTGGTTGAGGTCCCATTTGTCCAACAAGATTCTGATAATAAAAAGGTGGTTGAACAAATGTGTGATATTTAAAACCTGCTCTGCTAACCAAGTCATCCACCTTTGCTTTATTGGTAAAGTGAGGCACTTCAAATTTACTCTTACTTATGGTTTCAACATCAGGAAGTGTTGACCAAATAAAATGTTGGATGCCTGTTGCCTTTGCCGCATCAACAGCATTTTTGCCCTGCGTAATTTCGTCAGCTCCTTCCCAAAAATTTGTAACAAGGAATACACCATAAGCATTTTTGAAAGCATCTTTCAGAGAAGGTAAATTGTTTAAATCACCGAATACTACTTCATGTGCTTTGCCCGAATATTTTTCGGGATTACGGGTTATTGCTCTTACATTAAAAGCCCCTTCATTAATAAGGCTATTTACTAAACCTTTGCCTTGTGAGCCAGTTGCTCCAATTACCACGATTGTTTTCTTTTCCATTTGATTTATTTTTTTATTGATTAAAATTTAACGATGCAAAAATGCGATGATGGCATCCGCGGTAACGATGACAAATGATAGAAAATTCCGTTGATAAATGTCAACGGTTTAAATGTGCCGGAAAGAAATTGGAAACAGTGAAATTATTTTTTCACTGTTTGGGTGCGAATACGACTAAGCGTTTCTTTGGTAATTCCTAAATAGGAAGCAATGATGTGTTGAGGAAAGCGTTGTAAAAATTGAGGGTAATTTTTTTCCAAATCGTTGTAGCGTTGTTCTGCCGTCATACTGATAGCTGCGTTCAATCTTTTTTGCATTGCAAAGGCATGTCTCTCATCTAGCTTTCTAAACATTTCTCCAAATGCAGCAATGTGACTGAGGTATTTAGCAAAGTCGGTTAATGTGGTTTGCAACACATCAGTTTCTTCCCAGGCATCAATATTATAGATTGAAGGAGTGAGGTTGGTGCTGCTCTCACGGTCTCCCACCCACCAGTTTTCAATGGACAAGCGGCTGACATGTTCAATGCCTTTCGCATCAACAGTATATTGCCGCATTGCACCTTTAATGATAAACACCACATATTTGGAAACTTCGCCTTCCTGCAAAAGATATTGCCGCTTGCGGTAATGTTTGTGAACAAAAGTTTTTTTAATCGCCTCCACATCTTGTTCCGTGAGTGTAGTAGTTGAGTGGTTCCTGATGTATTTTAGAAGCGATTCGTGCATTTGTTAATCATAAAATTATACTGCGAAGGTAAGAATTTGGTCTTTGATCGGGGTGGCGAAAACACTCTTTCATTTTTTTTCTGGGTTGGCTTTTTCGTGCGGTGGCAAAAAAATGAAAGTGTGTTTTGTGCGGTTGGGTGCGGTGGCTTTTTTTACAAAATTATTTTTTTAGCGTAGGCATTAGAAGCAGTGTCGGTCGTTGTCCGTGTATTAAAAAACTGCTCGTTCAAGGCACAAAAGTTTCAAGTTTGCAGGGTGCTAATACGGTTGCAGGTAACGGTTTGCAGCTACCCGAAGGGCGGGACTTTTACCACAAAACTTGATTTGAAAAACTAATGTTTGATTAACCACCAAACTGTCTTTGAAGCACGAAACCCCGCCTTTTGGGTAGGTGCTGTTAGCGGTTCGGCTTTCGTCTGTCTTCATGATTTAAAATAATTTCTATACCAGTCTGTTTCATGGTGGTCTTTAAAATCGTTTTTCAAGATATGAGTCGAATCAATTTTGGAGTATATGATTTCTAATGAAGCAATGTCTCTTTGACTTATTACTTTGAAACCATTTTTCACAAGTTGTGCGGCACAAACTCCCATACCAATTTGATATTTTTTATTTTCGGAAAACCTATTTCCGTCATAAATTACTTGACTGCCACAAGCTCCACTAGTGTCCATCATTACAGCAATTTCTATTTTTTCTGTTTGAGCAAATTCAAGCATTTTTATCGAAGCTTTTATCATTCCTTCTGTCCAGTCAACGCCAGACTCAGTTAGCACTTTCGCCTTTCCACTTAAAACATCTAAACCTGTTCCGCCATGTATGTCACACATTTCTCTTGGTGTTCCAAAGGAGAAATCTTCTGGACAGAATTTTGCCACTTTTACATTGTCATAGGTTAATAATTTCAATGCACTTGGATACTCTCCATAAGAAGTGCCGTCATAACCACAAGTTGTTCCTGCCAAACATGAACTCATTAAAATTCTCAAAGGATTGTCAATCGTTGGGGATCGTAAATTGTTTAAATAATCTTTGTCTGTCATATTATATGTGTAGTATTTTAAGCTGACCGCAAACGAAGAAGGGATTACTCAAAAGTACTGATTGTTTTCAATGGTCTTCGTGATTGGCTTCGCAGTTAAAGAAGTTTTAAAAAAGGGGGATGAACTGCGGTATGGTAGCAGCGAACTCTCTTGCGGAATCGGAGCTTCGAAGCACCACTGTTTATTCATTTTCACCTTTTTGTTTTATTTGATTTCATGTATTCGCTGCGCTCGGCTGATAGATGCACCACTGTTCGTATTACCGTCAATGCCCCCTTTTTTAAAATTTATTCTTTAGATTCTTTTTGTTTTTCAATTGTATTCATGATTGGCTTCGCAGTTCTTTTAATCTTATGTTATGCGTTCGCCATGCTGTTCGTTCAAGGCACAACTGTTTGAAGTTCGCACCCAGTTTGTTCAAGGCGTCATTGTCAGTTTGTATTGTCATAACCCTAATTTTGTTTTAAAACTTAGCATGAGTATAAGAATTACAACTGAAATAATTGTTCCTATTGGTAAATACCAAAGTGTCAAAATACAAATGACTAAACCAAGCAAATATGTCCAAGTTTGATTTGTCCAGAGTCCAAAAAGAAAGGTCAACCAAAGCAATCCAAATACAATAAAAACGGGACCCAACTTAAAAACATCAATATTTAATTTGTAAAATACATTAGCCCAAGGTCCTGGTTTGGCAGGTCCGATATACTTTCCTTTAAGTATAACAAATATTCCGTCAGCCAACATATAAATCCCGTTCAACAGTCCTAAGAGCGTAACAAGTATTTTCATATTTATTTTTTTATATACTAATGAGCCAAATATATTATTTCTAAGCTAATTGGTTGTTCAGTCGTCATAATTTGCACATATAAAAGTTAAATAGAATTCCGAATGTTGGAAGTTGCACTGGTGCCAAATGGTGACGCATAACGAAGAAGGGATTACTCAAAAGTATTTATTGTTTTGTAATTGACTTCGTGATTGGCTTCGCAGTTAAAGAAGTTTTAAAAAAGGGGGATGAGCTGCGGCATCGTAGCAGCGAACTCTCTTGCGGAATCGGAGCTTCGAAGCACCACTGTTTAGTTCGTTTTATCTTTTTGTATTATTTGTACTCATGAATTCCGCTTCGCTCCATTTGTATAACCACAACTGTTTAGTTCGTTTTATCTTTTTGTTTTATTGGTACTCATGTGTTCGCTTCGCTCGGTTGATAGATGCACCACTGTTCGTATTACGGTCAATGCCCCCTTTTTTAAAATTTATTCTTTAGATTCTTTTTGTTTTTCAATTGTATTCATGATTGGCTTCGCAGTTCTTTTAATCTTATGTTATCGGCAGTGCTACTCATCCCACGAAGGTAGGAAGTTTCAAATTACTTCTTCCGCTTCTTAGAAGATTTTGCTTTGGCGTTGAAGTCAAGTGCAAGGTCAATCCAATAATCAAATTCTTTTTTAGTTTTCATACCTGTGTCGTCAACCATCACATAACCCTTCATTGGTCGCTTTGTAAAGTCCATTGTTCTGCAACCTGTTTTTTCAATTGCCGTTTCGTGAAAGTTGGGGTCAATGCGACACATCATTTCGTCTTTGAGAATTCCTACACACATCTTGTTGTTAACCATAAAAGTCAAACCTCCCATCATTTCTTTTTCTTCAATGATTGGGAGGTCTGCAAGGCGTTCACGAATTCTATATGCTAACTTTTCGTTGTATGCCATAAATGCAAATTAATTTTTTTCGGCAAAAGATTTAAGCCCGAGAAAAAAACCTTGTATCCCTTTATTATATTGTTTTCGTATCATTAGAGCATCAAGTAATTTCCCTAACAAACCAAATTTTATTTCATAAGTCATGGCTTGTTTAACTCTGGTTTGATTGTCTGCTTTTTCCACAGTATAAGTATATTTTAAGCTTTTAACTGGAAAAGAACAAGCCGTCAATTCATAAGTAAGCGATTCGTTCTGTTTAATCGCTGTTACTTTTTCTTCAAACCAATTTTTGCCGTCTATCATATCTACTTTCCTTTTTGCATTCATACCGCTTTTGATATTAGAAAGGGATGTTGACTTTTTTACATTAGGGTCTAAATTTTCAAGTCCCTCCATTTCAGCAAGAGCATGAAATATTTTTTCTACCGGAGCATTGATTGTTATTTCGTTGTTTAAAGTTGTCATGTTAAATTGGTTTTAATTATTTCATTGAATGAAAAGCAACCTTGTTTCCTTCGGTGTCATTGAAGTGTGCCATAAAACCATTAGGACCAATTGCAGTTTTAGGCATAAGAATTTTTCCACCTGCTGCCTCAACTTTAGAAAGTGGAACACTTAAATCATCACCACCATTGAGATAAACTAACGAACCTTTATTTGCTGGTTCGTAACCTTGACCTTCAATGATACAACCGCCAATCCCGTTTTGAAGGTCAGCAGGGAAGAATGCAGATTTCATTCCCATTGCCTCCATTGGTTGCATTGTTGTTCCTAAAATTGTTTCGTAAAAACTTTTTGCTCTGTTGAAATCTTTTACTGGGATTTCAAACCAGTTGATTGCATCCGCCCTTTTCAATTAACATGATTTCGAAATATGTGTGCCGATGTTCTCTCTTAAAGTCGTAAGGGTTAGAATGATCAAGTGATAAAATATTGATTTGCATTGAATCATTATCAAGAGAATGTACAGGAAGCATCCCCTTCTCTGCTTTTTGCTTTGATGAATCATTCATATCTTTCATGCACTGATTTATTGATTGTCAATTTAGCTTGCCCTTAACATTTTGCGTGCAGGCGCTCGTAACCCTGTGTTGCGCCTGCGGCAGGGTTATGGCGCTTGCACGCTGTTAAGGGCTGGCTTATTCCTTAATCACTTTAAATGTCTGTTTCACATTTTCTCCTATACTGAACAAATAAATACCTGCCGCTAATTTTTCCAAATCAACGCTTGTGTTTTCAGTATTTATTTTTCCTGATAAAACCACTTTGCCTGTGTTGTCATATATGTTGTAAACAGCGCCAATAAGCTTGGTGTCTGCTTTTACATTAACTATACTTTGGGTAGGGTTAGGGTAAATTGAAAATAATTTATCATTTA
>BJGQ01000040.1:0-14954 GCA_014190575.1 Bacteroidota bacterium
CGGTTCAGTTTATCGGCTCTGAGTTTTTTGTATCGAATGCGAAATGCCTGTGGATGGCGGCTGATTCTATTGAATGATGCTTCGAGTGATAATAATAATTCGTCGCCCAAACCTGTTTTGCTTTCCTGATAATATGTGTATGCTTCCTCTATATCCTGAAGCGCTTCTTCCTTAATCCGGATAGAATAAATCATTTAGCTTTTCTGATTCGTTGCTTTGCTTCCTTCCACGAATAACTTTTGCTTATACCTTTTTCATGATTTGAAACCCGCTCATCCAATTCTTTTTTCAATGCACTGTCAAATTCAAAGTCATCACTTTTTTTATCAGTGGCAATGCTGTCCCATAATTCTTCCACTAAAAGAATCCGTTCAGAGATACTGAGTTTTTTAAGATTGGAAATATTTGTTGCCATTGAAATTTATTTATGATTGTCAAAGATATTTTATTTAGGAAAACAAAAATGAAAAATTGAAAATCACTTCCGCTTAACAATCAATAAAGGTCTGAACCCAACAAGCGGAGACGGCTGCGTGTAATTCATAATGCTTTCATTTCTTACATCATAACCGGTAGAAGCCCAGCTACCGCCAACAGCTATTCCTTTCTCGCTCACCATTTCAGCAACATTGCCATTCATATTATACAACCCCAACAAATTCGGAAAATAAGATTCAACAGGAGCTGTAATGTCAGCGCCATCTAAACCTGCGGTGTTAAATGCAGAAACTGTATGTGTTATACTATCCTCAGAAATTTTTTCATCACCAACACATTTGTAATTGCAGAGTTCGCATCCGTGACTATTTCTTAAAAACGGTCCACCCCATGTGTAAGGAGTTTTCCGCATTGCACTTTCAGCAGCATACAACCATTCCACCCGCGAAGGCAGGCGAACTTCATAAGCAAACTCGTGGCTGTACAACTGATTAAATTTTTCTGACAGCCATTTGCAATACAACTGCGCTCCCTCATAACTCACATTCACAACCGGAAATTGGTTGTAAGCCGGATGACTGAAATAATAATTTACATACGGTTCGCAATATGCCATTTCGCTTCTCCATTTTGTTGAATCAACATTCTCAATAGAATATTCATTCTGCTTTCCATTCTTCTTTAAGTCACCAAGAAATTCTCGATACGATAAATTATCAACTTCTGTTTTCAATAAATAGAAATGTGTCAGTGCCATGCTATCGCTTCCAACATAAACCATTCCTGCCGGGACAAGCGCAAAGTTGCTTCTCACTGTTTTTGGCAATTCATTCATTTCCTTTTTATCGCTTACCGAACTTGAAAGTGTAACAGTTGCAAGCATGCAACTAATTACGAAAAAAAATTTAGTCATGTTGATGAAGAGTTTTAATGAGTGATTCAAAATTAATTGTTGAACGAAGGAAAGAGAAGTTTTATTTTCCATTCAAACCTTGATATTAAATCACCACTGAATCATTTTCGAAGAGATAAATTCTGTAACTGTTATTTCAGTATCTGATTCAATAAATACGATTGTATATTTTCTAAACGATTTGCACTTCAACCCAAAAGATTTTCTTTCGGGTTCTATACAAAGTGCATGAATAATTCTTTCATCCGATAACTTTTCAATGAAATCATAAACAGCATCAGAAAATTTATCTGCTGTTTTAATCAGACCTTTTGACTCAATAAACCAGGCAACCTCAGCAATATTTTCAACAACAGATTCGCGAATAATTATTTTTCGCCTGCCCATTTCCGGATCAGTTTTTTCGAATGCACTCTTGCTTCTGCCAATGAAAAAGTCTTTTCTGTTTTCATCTTCAGTGCAGCTTTGCGCTGTAATGTTTTGTAATCCTTTTCGGGAAGCAAAACATATTTTTTCTTGTCAATTACAATTTGAGTCATTTCGATTTTATTAAAATCTTCAAATTATTCTATCACCCAAGTCTCGCTGCCGGCAAGCAACTTATCCAATTTGCCTTCGCCCTTTGCAGTAATCACCTGCGCAATTTGCTGGCTCATCATATCTTCATAAGTAGGTCTTGTGGTTTGGTAGAACACACCAAATGGTCGTGGCAAGTGACCTTCTACATCCACATGGTCGAAGAAACGCGAAATAATATTTGCCTTCACCATATCGTGTTCATCATGAATCCATAAATCATCTTTCGATGCGCCTTCTTCCAGATTTACAATTACAGGTTTGAAACCATCGAGCTTAATTCCTTTTTCATTATTCGCACCAAACACCAAAGGCTGCCCCTGCACCATAAACAATGCTTCATCTTTCTTGGTTGACTTTTCGGTGTAAGATTCGAAAGCCATATCGTTAAAGATGTTACAGTTCTGATAAATTTCTAAGAATGAAGAACCATGATGTTTGTATGAACGCAACAACATATTCTGCAGGTGAGCTGGATCACGATCCATACTGCGTGCAACAAAAGTTGCATCGGCACCCAACGCCAAAGCAATCGGATTGAAAGGATGATCAATGGAACCGAATGGAGTTGACTTAGCTACTTTATTTTCAGGTGAAGTTGGAGAATATTGTCCCTTTGTTAAACCATAAATTTCGTTGTTGAACAAAAGTATATTCATGTCAAAGTTGCGGCGCAACAAATGAATGGTGTGATTTCCTCCAATGGAAAGTCCATCACCGTCACCTGTTACAATCCAAACGCTGAGTTCAGGACGCGCAGCTTTCAATCCCGAAGCAACCGCAGTTGCCCGACCATGAATACTGTGCATGCCGAAAGTTTCGGTGTAGTAAGGAAAGCGCGATGAACATCCGATTCCGGAAATGAAAACAATGTCCTCCTGCTTCAATCCCAATTGCGGAAGAATAGTGTGCACTTGTTTCAGAATAGAATAATCACCACAACCGGGGCACCAGCGAATTTCCTGGTCGGTTGCAAAATCTTTTGCGGTAAGTACTTCTCCGTTTGTTGCTGTTAATGTTTCAGCCATTTCTTTATAATGTTAGTTGAATTAGTTATTTAAGAATCTCTCTGATTTTATCCATCAATTCAGATTTGAAAAATGGAAGTCCCTGAATTTTATTGTAAGCAAGTGCATCAATAAAATATTTGTCACGAATGATTTTCACTAACTGACCATTGTTGATTTCAGGAATCAAAACCTTATCGTAGTTGTGTAAAACCTCGCCGAGGTTTTTAGGAAATGGTCGCATATGACGCAAGTGCGCATGAGCAACTGCAAATCCTTCTTCGTTCAATTCACGCACCGCAGCTTTCAACGCGCCGTAAGTTCCACCCCAACCGAGCACCAATAATTTTCCTTTCGATGGACCACTATCAATTTTTTGTTCAGGAATGTAATTGGCAATGCGCTCCACTTTTTCTTCACGAAGTTTCACCATGAATTCATGATTCTCCGGTTCGTAAGAAATATTTCCGGTGATGTTTTGTTTTTCTAATCCACCAATTCGATGCTCTAAACCTTTTGTTCCGGGAATTGCCCACGGGCGAGAGAGTTTTTCATCACGCGCATAAGGCATGAACTTTTCGCCTTCTGCCATTGGCTTTGCAAATTCAATTTTTATTTCTTCCAGTTCTGATTCCTTCGGAAAGCGCCATGGCTCTGCACCATTCGCAATGTATCCATCTGTTAAAAGAATTACAGGAATCATGTGCTGAACAGAAATGCGACACGCTTCATACACTGCATTGAAACAATCAGAAGGAGATTGCGCAGCAACAATTGGAATCGGACACTCACCATTTCTTCCGTAGTATGCCTGAAACAAATCAGCCTGTTCAGTTTTTGTTGGAAGTCCGGTTGATGGTCCGCCACGCTGAACATTAATAATTACTAATGGAATTTCTAAAACTGTTGCTAATCCAAGCGCTTCTGTTTTCAAAGCCATACCCGGACCTGATGTAGTCGTGACTGCTAAACTTCCACCGAACGATGCACCAATTGCTGATGTGATTGCGGCGATTTCATCTTCCGCCTGAAAAGTTTTTACACCGAAACTTTTGTACTTCGCCAGATCATGCAAAATATCTGAAGCAGGTGTAATAGGATAAGAACCAAGAAATAATGGTAAGCCGGATTTTTTTGAAGCTGCTACCAAACCCAAAGCTGTTGCTTGATTTCCCATGATACTGCGATAAGTTCCTGCGGGCATCACTGCTTTTTCTACTTTGTATCTTGTGGTAAAAGTTTCTGTTGTATCACCGTAAGAATATCCGGCTTTTAACACGCGAAGATTTGCTTCCAACACTTCCGGTTTCTTTCCGAATTTATCAGTTAAGAATTTAATGGTGTTATCCATTTCGCGGTTAAACATCCAATAAAGGAAACCGAGCACAAACATATTTTTGCAACGGTCTTTTTCTTTCATCCCAAGTTGAATATCTGTAAGCGCTTCACGCGTCATCCGTGTAACATCCATTTTTATTACCTGATAATTACCGAGTGAATCGTCTTCCATTGCATTGCTGGTCATGTTCGCGAGTTTCAGATTTTTTGCATCGAAACCTGAAGTATTCGCAATAATTATTCCTCCCTTCTTAATATTTCTGATATTGGATTTCAATGCTGCGCTGTTCATTACCACCAACACATCGCAAATATCTCCGGGGGTAAAAATTTCTTTTGAACCAAAGTGTAATTGAAAACCTGATACTCCTGCAACTGTTCCTATCGGGGCACGAATCTCAGCGGGGAAATCAGGAAAGGTTCCTAAATCGTTTCCGAATAAAGCTGCATTGGTGGTGAACTGAGTTCCGGTGAGTTGCATTCCATCGCCTGAGTCGCCGGCAAATTTTATGACTGCTTCTTCTAATTCAGTAATAGTGGTTTGTTCTGCCATACTTATTATTTATTAATTGCGGGTAAAAGTAAATTCATTTTTGCAAAAGTAAATCGCAGCCGCGAAGCTACAATCTGATATTTATCAATACAGGACAATGGTCGCTGTATCCGCCTGAATAATCTGCGCCTTCAAAGGTGCGCCACGGTGCATTCTCCTTGTACTTATTGATTTTAAAAAGCCAGTCGGGCTTGTAAATACTTGTGTTGGAAATTAATTTTTCCTTGCCTCCGTTCTTTTCCACCAATCTGTCCGACACAATTATCTGGTCAAATAAATCCTGGTTGCCTTTGTAATAAAGAGAACCAATATGATAGCGACTATAAAGAACCAGCATCGGATTAAACAAATCGTTGGTTGAATTACTTGCAACGGAGTCGGCTTTTAGAATGGACGAAACACTTTTGTCGTTCGGATTATCATTTAAATCTCCCATGCAAATCACATTGCTGTTCGGATGTTTCATGGTAAATTGATTTACTGCAGTTCGTAATGCAGATGCACCCGCCAATCTTTTTGCTTCTGATTGTTCAGTGCCACCTCGGCGCGATGGCCAGTGATTAATGAAAAAACAAACAGAATCTTTATTCGGCAAAACTCCTTCTATCTGCAAAATATCTCTGGTATGAAAAGCAGTATCATCAGTCGAAACATGAATGGTGTGATAACCTATTACAGACAGTTTCTTTTTCTGATACAAAAAAGCTACATCAATTCCACGAAGGTCAGGAGAATTGATATGTACAATTTCATATCCGAATGAAACTAATTGAGAATTACTGATCAGATCTTGCAATACACCTTTGTTTTCAATTTCTGCCAATCCAATAAAATCAGGCGCCATGGACGAAATAACTTTTGCCATTTGATTCAGCTTTGTTTTATATCGCTCGCTTGTCCATTGATTTTTTCCGGCAGGTGTAAACTCTTCGTCCTGCACATCTAAATCATTTATGGTATCATATAAATTTTCGAGATTATAAAAAGCAATTCTGAAAGTCGGGGATTTTTTATAGCTGTAATTTTTCCACGATGTAAAAACAAACACCACGATCAAGCACGAAATAATTTTTATGAATTTCATTAAGCGGGAAATTGAACAATGTTTCTGTCAGTTTCGGCAAGCAAAATCTGCAGGTCAAATTTTTTATCGAGGTGCGGTCGCAACAAATTATAAATTACTGATGCAATATTTTCTGCAGTTGGATTTAAGTTGCTGAATTCTTTTGTGTCGAGATTCAGATTCTGATGGTCAAATTTTTCGAGCACTTCATTATTCACCAGATTGCTCAGCCAACCCAGGTCAATTACATAACCGGTTTCAGCATCAATTTCTCCGGTCACTTTCACTGTGAGTTTATAATTGTGCCCATGATAATTCGGATTGGCGCACAAGCCAAACACCTTTCGGTTTTGTTCATCGCTCCAGTCTTTGCGGTAAAGACGGTGGGCAGCATTGAACCGCTCCACGCGCATTACAGTTGTTTTCATCGGGTGTTTTGAATTGGCGGCGCAAAGTTGAAAATTAGAAGTTGCTATCCAAACTTTGTTTTGGTTGCTTACCTTTGAAACAGAAAATAATTTTATGAATTCAGAATACATAACATCGGATAAAGAAATACTTGGGGGCAAGCCAATAATTGCCGGTACAAGAATCAGTGTTGATTTTATTCTGCAATTGATTGCATCGGGCGGAAGCATTGAAGAAATAATATCAAAGTATCCTCAACTGAAAAAAGAGGCGGTTGTTGAAGCTGTATTGTATGCCGGTAAAGTGGTGAGTAATGAAATTATCATTCACCGCAATGTGGCATGAACTGGAAGGAATATAAATTTCTTGCCGACGAAAATATTGACCGCGCTGTAGTTGAGCATTTTCAAAATCTCGGATTTGATTTAACAGATGTTTATAGCGAGCAACTTGCCTCAGTAAACGACCGGCTTATTATTGAACGGGCGAATGCTACCAATAAAATTATCATCACACACGATACAGATTTTGGTCATATTGTATTCACTGAAAAAATTCCGTTCAAAGGAATTATTTATCTGCAACCCGGACATATTAAATCTGCATTCACCATTCTTTCTCTACAGAAATTATTTTCATCTGAAATAGAATTAACACAACCTTTCATTATTGTGATTGAACATCGAAAGGATGAAATAAAAATCAGAGTCAGAAATTTTATTGGATAAAAGGTAAACGGAATTAGAAAAACCAGATTGAATAATTTAAAAGAAATAAATAAAAATGAAAACACTTTTGATTGCAACGATAATGATGATGACCGCTTTTCAAACAAGCAAAAACATATACGATTTTAAAGTGGCCGGATTGAATGGCGGCACCATTGACCTCGCACAATACAAGGGAAAGAAAATTCTGATTGTGAATGTGGCTTCGGAATGTGGTTATACTTATCAGTACGAAGACTTGGAAAAACTCTATGAAAAATACAAAGACAAAATGGTGCTCATTGGTTTTCCGTGCAATCAGTTTGGATTTGAGGAACCGGGAACTGCTGAGGAGATAAAAAAATTCTGTACTGAAAAATACAGTGTAACATTTCCGTTAGCGGCGAAGATTGATGTGAAAGGAAAAGACCAGGCACCGATTTATGAGTGGCTGACTAAAAAAGAATTTAACGGCGTAGAAACAACTGAAGTAAGCTGGAACTTCAATAAATATTTAATTGATGAGCATGGAAATTACATTGCTCACTATGGTTCGAAAGTGAAACCGTTCGATTCTGTTTTGGTGGCAGCGATTGAGAAAAAATATTAAGGAAATAGTTTAAAGTCATATCAATTAATCTGCTCAAATATCCTTTAGTTGGAAAGAAAAAAAATTGCAAAGTCAAAAAATAAATTTGTAAAAAATTTAGATGATGCAAAAAAAGTTCGTCTCCTTTCTTTTATCTTTTTTAATTGTTTCGCCAGCACTTTTCGCTCAGCCGTTTCCGAGTAAAATCGGAGTTAATCTGGATGGAATCGGAAGTCCAGCTTTAGAGTTTCCGAATGTAACTTTAACTGCTTCAGATTGGCAAAGTGTTGCAAATGGAGGAACAGCTACGACTGATGCTTTTGGATGGCCAACAGAAGATTTTCGCGTGGTATTTTTCGATCATCGTCCCTTTAATGCATGGAACAATGCACCTGATGATCCGCAGAAATATGTGATTGACATAAGTGGTACCTACACACTTTCATTTAAAGGGCAGGCAACTTTAACATCGTGGTCCGATGCGCCAATTGTTTTTCAAAATCAATTGTATGATACAACAACAAATACTACAACAGTTGATATTGTATTTCCTCCCGGAGGTGGAGCCGACTCAGCTATTATAGGGAACTATGGATTTTTTATGTTGAATTTTATTCAAACAAATTATGCCGCCGGAATCAATGGAGTAAAAGAAATCCGACTCGTGCGACCGGATTATCAGCACAACAATCCACAGATTTTCAGAACCGCATTTCTGAATGCCTTTAGTCCGTTCAGCACAATTCGTTTTATGAACTATCTGAATATTAACAGCAGCGATGGCGGTTATCCAAACATTCAAACATGGGCTGACCGACAACAACCCAATGCGCCGCGATATACCAATGGTGCTCCTTGGGAAACAATTATTGCGCTGTCAAATTATACTAGAAGGGATATGTGGATTAATATTCCTGTGGATGCTGATAGCATGTATGTGGTGGAACTGGCAACATTGATCAATGCGACCTTGCGACCTGATGTAAATATTTATATTGAGTACAGTAATGAAGTATGGAATGGTGGGTTTACACAATATCAATATAATTACGATGCAGTTTTGTTATCGCCGGAAGATGCAGATATAAGAGCGAGCACTTCGTTTGATGATCGCCGAAGGGCAAGAAGAGTAGCCAAGGAGGTAATTAAATTCGGGCATATTTTTGAAAATGTTTTGGGTGTATCAGTTGCTTCTCGCACAAGAATTCGTCCTGTTTTTGCATGGCAGATTGGAGGTTGGTTACCATGGTACGATGATGTGCTCAACTGGATAAACTATACCTACGGTCCTCCGAAAAATTTTATTTATGGAATTGCATCTGCTCCCTATTTTAATGAGGGAAGTGCGGCTTCTAATGCAACACCACAGGACATTGTAACCGCAATGTCAAGTAATAGTGATGGAAATTTAACCAGCATTCAAACACTTTCACAATTCGCTGATCAGTGGCAAATAAAACATTTGCAATACGAAGGCGGACCGGATAATGGAGGTGGAAGTACAACCAATATCGGTAATAGAATTTCGGCTAACCGGATTCCTGAAATGAAAACTGCTGTCATTCATAATTACCAGGATAATTGGTTTTCTGCCAACGCAAATGGAACAGCACCTTTGGGAACAAACGATTTGATAAATTATTTTGTCATCAGTGGAAAAGTAAGCCGCTACGGTTGCTGGGGTGCAACTGAAGATTTGAACTATCTGCAAAATTTATCCAATGCTCCTAAATACGATGCGCTATGTTTTCTAACGGGAATGTGTGGAAACGAGCCAACAGTATCTCTCACAACTCCATTGAACAATGCAAGTGCATATGTAAATACATCAGTAAATATTTCAGCCACAGCATCAGATCCGGATGGAACAATAAAAAGAGTTGAGTTTTTTGTTGGTTCAACTTTAGTAGGTGTTGACAGCATTGCTCCTTATTATGTGCAATGGACACCAACACAAATCGGAATAGTTGCTGTGCTTGCTAAGTCAATAGACAATGACGGGAAATTTACTTTCGATGATGCCAATGTGGTTGAGGTTATTAGTAATCCATTAACGGTAAATGAAATTGAAAACAATATTGACTTTCGCATTTCCCCAAACCCTGCTAGCGATGTACTGGATATTTTTCTATCAAACATTTACAATACCAATTCAATAATTGAAGTAAGAAATATTTTGGGGAAATTACTGATGGCTGAAACTGTTTACTCCGGCGAAAATAAAATGGATGTAAGTAATTTAGTTGCCGGAATTTATTTCATCACTTTGAAACCGGAAAGCGGAAAAGAAATTGTGAGAAAGATAATAGTGTGCAGGTGAAGTAAATATTTAATTGATGAACAAGGAAATTACATTGCTCACTATGGTTCGAAAGTGAAACCGTTCGATTCTGTTTTGGTGGCAGCGATTGAGAAATAGTTTTTTTAAACTCATTCATAAAATGCTCAGCGAATTATTAGCCAGCAAAATCACAAAAGGAAAAGAGAAAACTGAAACCATCAGCAAGTGGCTTATTGATAAAAAAATAAGTTTGGATGAGTTGATTGCTTTTGCAACTGCGCTGAAAAAAGATGCAGACAAAGCAACCTGTATTGAAGCCATTGAGTTTGCAACAAAAAAAATCCTTCGATTGCGACTGAAAACTGTTTGCTGTTTGTAAGTAAAGCCCTCGCTGAAAAAGCGCCACGCATTAAGTGGGAATCGGCAAAAGTGATTGGAAATATTGCTCATCAGTTTCCGGCAAAATTGGAGGGCGCAATTAAAAATTTATTGGTGAATACCGAGCACGAAGGAACTGTTGTGCGCTGGAGCGCTGCATTTGGTTTAGGAGAAATTCTGAAATTGAAAACCAGGTACAATAAGAATTTATTGCCGGCAATTGATTCCATCATTCAGCGTGAAGAGAAAAACAGCATCCGGAAAATTTATCTGGAAGCAATAAAAAAATCTGCTTGATTCAACTTTTCTTAAACGCATTCCAACCCTGCGCAGTCAGGTCGTGAATGTTGTTTGCTTTGGTAATCAGTTTTGTTCCCAGCGATGCATCAGTGATGTGACCGATAACTGAAATAGATTTCTATTACTTCCACTTCAGTGTTCCAATAAGGTGGCGGATATCTTTTTCTACAAAATGAATCACCGGTCCGAGTGAATCGGAGTTTGGTTCGTTGTTAAAATAAAGTGAGCCGCGGATAAAATGTTTAACACTGTCGGTGGCAAAGAACTGAATGTTGGATGCCGCGTTGCCCTCAATGTTGTAGTACAAACCATAAACATGATTTTCAGAATTAATCACACTCTCATCAATGCCCGATGCTTTCACGGTGTGTTTAAAGGTGAGCGAATGCGCATCCTCAATGAGTTTTGCCAGATTGTGTTCAGCATTTATTTCTTTGTAGCTCAGAAAAATGGAGCCATTGAAATCAGGAAAGTTCACATCCATCCAGCATGGATTTTCAGGAACTGTATCTAAAAAAACAGTGTCGCGCGAAATGTTTGCATACACCGGATACTCAAACGAAAACGGACAGTAATCAGGATTGTATAATTTATAAGCGTGTTCAGGAAATGAAATCCGGAAATATCCTTTTGGTTTCGGAGTGTATTCTTCATTGCATGCGAGAATGAACGAAAGGAAAAAAAATAAAAAAATATTTCGCACGGAGAAATGGAGAAAAAAGGAGAAAAAATATATCTCAACTATTTTTTTCTTTAATCGCAAACCACTGTTTACTGTCAACTGCATACTGCCAACTAATTTTTTCATGCAACAACTTCTTCTTCCAGTAAAGTAACTTTCACTCTTCGTATTCTATGATTGTCCATGTTCAGCACTTTGAAACGAAAATTTTTGAAATCAATTTCTTCATTCACTTCCGGAATTTTTCCACTCAGTTCCAATATCAACCCTCCAATGGAATCAACATCGCCTTTAATTTCTTCGAATGGCTGATCTTTAATTCCCATAGCGCGATACATGTCGTTGAGCAAAGTTTTTCCTTCGAATACAAAATTGTTTTTATCAATCTGCGCGAAATCAAATTCTGTTTTCTCGTCCAGTTCATCACGAATCTCCCCGATAATTTCTTCCAGAATATCTTCCAGTGTTACAATGCCTGCGGTGCTTCCGTATTCATCAATCACTACGGCAATGTGCAGCATCTTGGCCTGAAACTCAATGAGCAAATCTGAAATCCGTTTTCCTTCAGGAACAAAAAACGCAGGGCGCAAAATTTTTAACCAACTCACTTCGCTGTTTGCCTGCAAAAATTGCAACAAATCTTTGGTGTATAAAATACCAATGATATTATCAGCTGAATTCCGATAAACAGGAATGCGCGAGTAACCGGAATCTTTCACCACCTTTAAAATTTCTTCGAAAGATTTATCAGCATCAAGAGCCACCATATCAAACTTCGGCTTCATCACTTCTTTAACCTGCGTACTTCCGAATTTTAAAATGCCTTTTAAAAATCTCGCTTCTTGCTTTTCGGTTGTATGTTCTTCTATGTTTTCATTACTCCCAAAAACTTTTACATCACCTTTTTTTGTTTCATTGTTATGATGAGCAACAACGGATACCCCGCGAATGGCAAGCATGGTAAGCGGTTTGAAAATTTTTTCCAGAAAAAATAATCCGGGCAAAGTCCATAAAGTCCACGATACATTATTTTGTTCAGCGAAAGTTTTTGGAATGATGTGTTGCAACACAATCATTAAAGTGGTGAGCAAAATAATTTCCGGAATTAGCAGCCATAAATGCATGTCAGAAAAATTGATGATGGCAACTTCTACCAACACATATCCAATCAGCAATACCAATAACACGGTGAAAAAAGTTTGCAACACATCAATGGTTGCCAATAAGTATCGAGGCTTTTCCATCATGCGCAATAAGTATTGATAGCGCTTTGATGAGCGCAGTTGTAACTCCTCAAGGTCTTTGGAGCTCAATGAAAATATTGCAGTTTGCGCACCACCGAGTAAAGCAATGGATACAGTTAAAAGTCCGGCAAGCAGGGTAAGAAATAGTAAGTAAAGAGTGAGCGGTTGAGAACCAAGGGAGAAAAGAATAATCATCAACCGCCCGCAACTATCAGAATCGAAATTTATTTCCAATTAGAATTTTCACAATTTGATTGAAGTAAAATTAAAACGGCAAATCATCAGCCACTTCATTGTCTGATGAACCGGGCTCCACCGACGACTCAGCAGGAACAGCAGTATTTGTAGTTTCAGTTGTAGTCTTTGAAACATTTTCTTTTCTTGAATGAATGTTAATGGTATCAGCTACAACTTCGGTTTTATAATGTTTGTTGTTGTTGCCATCAGTCCAGCTGTGAGTGCGCAAACGACCTTCAATAAAAATTAAATCGCCCTTGCGAACATACTTTTCACAGAACTCACCGAGGAACCTCCAGGCAACGATGTTGTGCCATTCGGTAATGCGGTTTCCGTTTTTGTCCTTGATGCCTTCAGTTGTGGCCAAGCGAAATTTTGCGAGTTTAATTCCGCCTTCAAGCGTTTGAATTTCGGGGTCGCTCCCGATGTTGCCCATAAGGATTACTTTGTTTACTCCTCTCATAGTTTTGGTGTTTTATGATGACACTAATGTATATTATTTTTTAAGTAGTGCTCAATAATTTTAGGCACAGCCAGTTTTTTTAAGTGTGTCTTTTTCACTACTTCATAATTTTCTATATTGATTTCAGCAGTTGAAAGAATAAAAAATTTTGCATGAATTTTCTGATGCGAGAGCAGGTAAATAAATTCTTCACTCGCAGTCAGTTCGGTTTTATTTCCAGCTGAAATATTTTTTACTGTTGGATGAATAGTTAATTTTTTTATAGAAAGAAATTTTTCAGCTTCAATCAACGGGAATTGATACAGACCTTTCCATATGTCGTTGCCTTTTCGTTTCTCCATTAAAAATCCAGTTTCATTTTGTGCGATGATGTAATGGAAGAATCTGTTCTTCAATAAAATCTTTTTTCCTTTTACCGGAAGTATATTTATCAAATTGTTTTTCAGCGCCACACAATTTTCACGAACCGGACAACTGTTACATTGGGGTGAAGCAGGTTTGCAAACCGTGGCACCCAAATCCATAATTGCCTGATTAAAACGACCGGCTTCTTTTTTCGCAATGAGTTCATTGGCCAGAACCGAAAATATTTTTTTTCCTTCGGTGGAATCAATCGGTGTATCAATTCCAAAATATCGTGAGAGCACGCGATAAACATTTCCATCCACAACAGCGTGAGGTAGATTATATGCGAATGAAACAATAGCCGCCGCTGCATACGGGCCAACTCCTTTTACTTTCAACCAGCCATTGTAATCTTCCGGAAAATTTCCGTGCAACTCATCAACAATATATTTTGCTGCTGAATGTAAATTCCGTGCGCGTGAATAATATCCTAATCCCTGCCATGCTTTTAATACAACATCTTCTTTTGTTTTTGCTAAATGCTGAACTGTTGGAAACAGTTTTACCATTTTCAAATAATAAGGAAGCCCCTGTTCCACCCGTGTTTGTTGCAGAATAATTTCTGACATCCAGATTTTGTATGGGTCAGTAGTTTCTTTCCATGGAAACGACCGCTCGTTTTTCAGGTGCCACTTCAATAAATTTTTTGTGAATGAAATTTTTGCTTCCTGTTTTTTCATAGGAGAAAAGAGCGGCAAAAATGATAAATTAGATTGAGGTAAATAGCACTAACTGTATTCAGTGATTTATAAAATTTATATTGAAATACTATTTCACTTCTTCGTAGTCAACATATTCACCTGCATTTTCCGAAGGCTTCTTTTTTTCTTTTTTCGTTTCTTTCTGAACAACAATAATTCGCTCAGATTTTTTATCAGACTTTAACGATTTGAAATTAAAATACTGAGGAAAAATAAATCGCAGTGCAAGTATAATAAGTATCAGGTCAAGCAAGCGAGAGTCGAGTATGCGGGCAATCATTGGGCGAAATTAAGTTAGCTGATTTGAATTTAGATATTGGATAAAATTTTATTGAAATAAAAAATCCCCGATTTCTGTTTAAAGAAACCAGGGATAGGTGTTTTAAGTAATTTCTTAATTAATCCTTCACTAATTTTTTTATCTGTTTTCCTTCAGCAGTTTGCAATGTTACAAAGTAAACACCCCTTGCCCAATCAATGCAATTCAATTCAGTTGGTTTTGAAATAATACCTTGTTGAATGGTGCGGCCTGTTAAATCCTGAACAGCATAACTTGTGGTTTCAGTACAGTTGATATAAAAATTTTCGTGAGCCGGATTCGGGAAAACAGTGATTGAATTATCATTTGTATTTCCGTCAACAGTTGTAAAATCCTGATACAATTCCACCAC
>BJGQ01000040.1:15648-29787 GCA_014190575.1 Bacteroidota bacterium
TTGTTTGAAACATGCAGCTGAACAAATCCTGTATCACAAACACCAAGCGGATCGTTCCCCCACCAGAAAGTTGAATCAGGTTCGCCATAAACCCAAATGGAAGTTGTAAGGTCACTGCAATAATCAACAATGGTATCGGCAATCATGTTGTTATCAGTGCTATCGTTGTAACCTGGAAAAGTGTAAGAATAACTTCCGCTCACGGGGCAGTTGGTTGCATAATTCTGATTCGCAACATTATTTGTTGTCCATGTATATGTTCCGGGATCAACATACTTGCTGTAGTAACCTTGCATATCAGTAAACATGTACTGAGTTGTACCGGCCGTATCAGTAATTAAAATTGGTTTATTCATTAATGGATAATCAGTACCTCCATAATTGCAATCGAAATCTAAATCGGCAATCACTCTTCCGCTGATTCTGTTTTGATTTGTTTGTGGTGAGTAAATACTATCAGGACTGAACAACCAAGATTCATTATCAGCAGTCCATTGAACAGGAAAATTATAATTTGATGCAACAAAAGCCTGAGTACCTGTTGCATTTTGAATTCCTAAAATGGCGGCCCCACCATTCCACTGATTACATGAATCTTTATGATGAATATTAATTTCAATGTTGTTTGATCCCTCGTACAAAATTAGTTGACCTGAAAAAAGCAAATTGGTACAACTGAAATACGGAATTGAATCAAATGACATTACATATTTTCTGTTTGGAGGAACACCATAAACATAATGATGCATTGTTCCTAAAGCAGTAACAGCAGGTAATAAATCCTGCATTGGAAAAAAGATGCTGTTCATTGGATTAGTAACCGCTGGAATTGGCGCTGTAATTGGCCATTGGCTATAACCACCGGCACCGGTTAAATCAAAAGTTACATAACTGTTGGTGCTAAAAAGAAGTTGGTTGTAAGGCTGACCGAAAAAATAAAAATCAAAACCAATAGGCATTGGCATACTGTACTGATCATCAACATAATTTAACACCTCAATTCCGGAATCAATCGCCATTGGATTATATGGAATCTGACTAACAAAATAGGTTTGAGCTTTAACTGATACAGAAGAAATCAGTAATGCTATCGCAAGAATTTTTTTCATAGTGTTCTTTTATTGAAAATGAAATGAACTGATTAATTATTTATCGAATGAGTGTAAGATTCCCTTTTGCAGTTTTTTTGTTTCCATCAAAAAAGTCGGCTTCAACATAATAAACATATACACCTAATGCTGAGGGCAATCCTTTATAAATTCCATCCCATCCTTTTTTCAAACTGTTTGATTCATAAACCATTTCACCCCAGCGATTGTAAATGCGAACCAGCAACTGCGACATGTTTCTTCCTATAACTAAAAACTGATCGTTGGTGCCATCGCCGTTAGGTGAGAATACATTTGGAATCCACATTTCGCTTCCTGTTATAATAATTATTACCTCGCCTTCGGCAGTACATCCGTTTGCATCGGTAACAGTAACATGATATGTTCCGGGGCCGAGATTTGAAATTGTTTGCCCGGTTTGTGCAGGGTTAGTTGCCCACACAAAAGTAAAAGGAGAAGTACCACCAGATGCAAATGCAGTTGCTGAACCATTGTTAATTCCATAATCAGCATTTACAACATCAAAACTTATTGATAGAATTCCGGGTTGAACAACATTAATTGATTTTGAATTTTCACAGCCAAATGCATCAGTTATAAAAAGAGTATAAACTCCGGCAGAAAGATTATTTAATGTCGGGGTGGTTTCAACAGGTATGGTACTCCATGCATAAGTGAAAGGTGCTGTTCCAACAACCACCTGACTTGAAATGCTTCCATCGCTTTCACCAGGACAAGTTATACCTGTCATTGATAAAACAACTTCAGGAAGAGGATTAATAAATACATTTACAGTATCCTTATCCTTACATCCAACCGTATTTGTTGAAGTTATTATATACGAAGTTGCACTATCAGGCGATACATTTAAAGTTGTACTTGTGCCTAACTGCACATTTGAAGTGTCAGTCCAAGCATATGAATTCACATTGCTTGCTGCTATTAAAGTTACTGGTTGACCGGAACAAATAGTTGTATCATTTGAGGCAACTACAACAGGCCGGGTTTGAACAACAATATTTTTTAGTCCATTTGCCTGACCGCACTGATTCAGTGCGAAAATGTTTATTTGAACTGCACCAACTGAATCGAACACCATGTACAATTCATTATTTGCTGTATCAGTAATTGTTCCCCAAGTTGCGCTCCACGAATAATAGGTTGCAGTTTGAAATGGTACATGCATGTAAATTGTATCGCCCTGACATACTGGAGTAGGGGCTGTAATTACTACATTGGGTGTATGTAATACTGTTACGAAAACCGTATCGGATAACGGGCCCCAACATCCATTGTTTAATTCCTGACAGGTAAACCAATAAGTACCTGCTGCAGTACTTGCATTGAACTGAATCATCAACGGATTGTAAGCCCAGAAGAATGGGCTTCCATTACTTAAAATTGGCGAATGCCATTGATACTGACTGTTCGGATTATAATTTCCAATTGTGATGGATAAAATATCTCCAGGGCAAATTAAAGTATCGTCAGGAAAAATAAGGGGAGAAAGAGAATCGGGAGAACCAATAATCAATCTCACTAAAGATCCTAAGCTATCCCAGGCAGGAATCGGATTACTTGCAACCAATCTTATGTAATACATGCCTGTACCGGGTGCACCAAGCAAATTAATTACCTGAATTAGTCCGGGAATTGAAAGTGTTAGTGTTCCGGAGGTGCTTGATACAACAGAACCAAATGATCCTGTATTTAAAACCGAATAATTTATTGAACTCAGAACCTGAACAGTAAAAACATTTCCTGCTCCATAAGTTGTACTGTTAGTGAAAGTATTTATTGCATAGGAAATGGTTGTATCAACGCCCTGAGTTAAAGTAATACAAACATGAACATCCTGCATGTTATTGGTTGTATTGTCACAATGTTTTATACAGAACGGTCCGAAATAATTTTGTGGTGGTGGAATTACATTCGGGTTCGTTGAAACCACTCTGATGTAATAATTACAACCAACAGGAGTATTCAGTGGAACTAACCCCGATACATTTCCGGGAGGTGAACCGGCCATTGGATCGTATGCCGCACCACTTGGAAATGCTCCTAAAACAGTTGGTGTTGTAAAATTCCCGTTCGCATC
The DNA here is from genome assembly GCA_014190575.1 of Bacteroidota bacterium. Lineage (GTDB taxonomy): Bacteria > Bacteroidota > Bacteroidia > Chitinophagales > UBA10324 > UBA10324. The sequence goes on from BJGQ01000040.1 coordinate 18,856, forward strand.
TGATAGCTGAGCAATATAATTATTACTTGGTTGGAAGGTTCCAGTGGAAAAAAACGGAACATCAATCACACTTCCTGCACATAGAGTATCAGGACCAAAAGTGACGACCGGTTGAAGGGTTGTGATTGTATTCGGGCAAAGAATTACTTCAAAACATATACTGGCTATTCCTGTTATAGCAGGTGGTGGTGCAATCCGATCAATTCTAATTTTATAACATGTACCAGCAGGTGTTGAACTTGGTATCATGCCTCCAATTCCACCTGAAACAGTGCCTGATGCAATATTAAAAACACCCAAATTATTACCACTAAAATTTCCTGCTGAATTTGAAATTTGAATTTGATAAGTTCCATCACACAAAGCATGACTGAGAGAATAAAAGATAGAAAGAAAACTTCCTGCACAAACCGGATTTGGTGCAACAGAAGTGATGTTAATATTTACCGGATTATTTACATTGTCATAAGTACTAACAACAATAATATCTTCAATTCCAATTGAAATATCAGGAGTACCTACTCCCATGTTTTTCCATCTCCAACCAAAACGCAATGTTGGTTGATTGTCAAATGCCGGATCACTTACTATTTCATACTTCCATAAACTCTGATTGTTGTACTGACTCATTCCTACCTGTGTCCAGCTGCCACCACTATTTAAACTATAATACAATTCGCAATAATCACTTGCGTTTCCTTCACCGATAAAAAAGAAAGTGAGAATTGTGTTTTCCAATCCTACAGTACACACATCTTCATTCATCTGCGTGAAATTATCAGAAGCAACAGCCGGATTGTAATTTGCATTTGAAGTGGCGGGAGCAACAGCAATATCATGAATATGTAAGTAAGGACTTGTGGGTGCACCTGCAATTGTTCCACTAACGGTTTGTGTTTCGTCAGGAGTATTTGGATATGTTCCATTACCAATAAAATTATTATCGATTATCCATTGATTAGGGCCTGCATTGGCTGATGGGCCCCCGGTGTTCAATAAAAAATTTGCTCCACCACTATTAAAATCTTCCTGATAAATCTGAATTGTTTGTTGTGCACTCACTTTTGAAACTGATAGTATCAGCATTAAAAAAAGCAAGGAACAGAAATGGGTGTAGAGCTTTGTCATCCTCAATTGTTTACCTCCGAAAAGTAATAAATTATTTTCAGTGAAGGTGAATATTTTTCTCAATGCTCGTATAATTCGCCGTTCATCTTACTTGCTCATATTGGCTAAAGATATTTTTCCATAATAACTTTAAGGTGATGCCGTTCATGCGCAATTATAAAAAACAAAATAGCTCGCACGCTCACCTGCAAATTATTTGCTGCTCCGATTCTGTCTGGCATATCCTTGTTCATGTTTTTGAAAAGCAAAATAGTTAATGCAGTTAGTGCCGTTTTCTCCTCTGAAATTTCTTTAAGGCTTAATTGTGCGTGATTGGAATTCGGCACATAAGTATTTTCATCGAAGCCTGATAAAGCAGTTGAATCATTTCTTGAAAAACGAAGCGCACGGTAACTTAATATTCTTTCAGTATCACTTAAATGACCTATAACTTCTTTTAACATCCACTTACCTTCAGCATATCTGAACGATCCCTTTTCAATTGGAATAGATTTTAAAAATTCAGTTGTAATTTCTTTTTGTTGAATCAAAGCTTCCATCAAATCATCTTCAGATATATATTTCAAATAACTTTTATAATAATCAGAAAGCGTATCTACATCAGGCAAATTAATTTTCATGACTCTGTTTTTTTTGCAATATAGAAATCAACTAAATAAATTGTTAAATAACTTTTGTCGAAAAATTTAATCGAAAAAACTATTTGCTTTTTTTTTATAAAAATTAATATCTAAAAATTACACCTGCAAAATTGCTTATCTTATATATGAGAAAAACTATTTCTCAAACCGTTCTTTAATAATTTTATCCAATGCATACATTTCATCACGATAACGGGCAGCTTGAATAAAGTCAAGGTCTTTAGCAGCTTTTTCCATATTTTTTCTTGTATCACGAATTGATTTTTCTAATTGATCGCGGCTCATGTATTTCACAACAGGATCAGCAACCAGACTCACATCGGTGCTTTCAACATAAGCACCTGCTTCCATAGGTCTTATTTGCAACACTGCACTTTGATCCAGAATTTGTGCGCGCGATTTTAAAATTGTCATCGGAACAATGTTGTGCTTCAGGTTGTAAGCAATTTGTTTATCACGACGACGATTGGTTTCATCAATCGTTCGTTGCATACTGCCAGTAATATTATCAGCATACATAATCACTCTTCCATTTGCATTTCGTGCAGCACGACCTGCAATTTGTGTGAGCGAGCGTTGGTTGCGAAGGAATCCTTCTTTGTCGGCATCCATTATTGCAACTAGTGAAACTTCGGGTAAATCCAAACCTTCTCGCAAAAGGTTTACTCCAATCAATACATCAAACACCCCTAGTCGTAAGTCGCGCAAAATTTCTACACGCTCTAATGTTTCAACTTCAGAATGAATGTAACGGCAATTCACATTCAATCGCGTCATGTACTTACTTAACTCTTCAGCCATGCGCTTGGTGAGTGTTGTAACTAAAGTTCGCTCTCCCTTTTTAGTAGTGTTATCGATTTCTTCCAGCAAATCATCCACCTGATTTAAACTTGGTCTGATGTCAATTGAAGGTTCAAGTAATCCTGTTGGTCGAACAACCTGTTCAACAAATGCACCGCCGGTTTGCTCCATTTCATAATCAGCAGGAGTAGCACTTACATAAATCGCTTGCGGAATCATTTTTTCAAACTCATTAAAATTGAGCGGACGATTATCCATTGCCGATGGCAAACGAAATCCATATTCCACCAAATTTTGCTTGCGACTTCTATCGCCTCCATACATGCCACGCACTTGTGGAAGCGTAGCATGACTTTCATCCACCACCAATAAAAAATCTTTTGGAAAATAATCTATCAAACAAAACGGTCGTTCGCCAGGTTGACGACGATCTAAGAAGCGCGAATAATTTTCGATACCCGAACAATAACCCAACTCCTTAATCATTTCCATATCAAAAGTCACGCGCTCTCGAAGTCGCAATGCTTCCTGTGTTCTTCCAATGGAATCAAAATAATCGCTTTGTGCTTTCATTTCATCTTGTATGTCAGCCATAATTACATTGAACTGATCGCGTGGAGCCATGTACATGTTGGCAGGAAAAATTGCAGCGTGTTCGGTGGTGCCAATTTTTTTTCCAGTCTCAACATCGAAAGTTGAAATCTCTTCAATCAAATCGCCGAAGAATGAAAAGCGATACGCATAATCAGCATACGGAAGAAACACATCAACAGTATCGCCCTGAACTCTGAAGTTTCCGCGCTTGAATTCACCTGTGGAACGCGAGTATAAACTGTTTACCAATTTATGAAGGAATCCATTGCGACCCATTACATCCTGCTCCTGAACACGAATAATATTTTTACTATACTCGGTCGGATTTCCCATTCCGTAAATGCATGATACCGATGCAACAACAATAATATCTCGGCGACCACTCATTAATGAAGTAGTGGTTTTCAATCGAAGTTTTTCTACTTCAGCATTTACCTGCAAATCTTTTTCAATGTACAAACCCGATGCAGGAATGTATGCTTCCGGCTGGTAGTAATCGTAGTACGAAACAAAATATTCCACGGCATTCTCCGGAAAAAATTGTTTGAACTCACCATACAACTGCGCCACTAATGTTTTATTATGACTGAGAACAAGAGTGGGGCGGTTGAGTTTTTCAATCACATTGGCAATCGTAAAAGTTTTTCCCGAACCTGTTACACCCAGCAGCACCTGCGCGTGGTCGCCGGCTGTTACACCCTGCACCAATTGTTCAATGGCTTCGGGTTGGTCGCCGGTGGGTTTAAAAGGAGAAACAAGTTTGAAATTCATGAACCTGCAAAGTAAATGGAAATGAATCGATGCAGCTACATTGAAAATAAAAAAGGCAATCAGAAATGATTGCCTTTTAAAATTTTTTATTCTTCCGTCTTCTCTCCCGTGATATTATACCAGTTCACTTTACGAGTCAGGTACATTATGGTGAAGAGAATGAGGAACAAGCCAATGCTTCCGAGCAGCAACGAATAATCTTCGAGTTGCAGTAACGAGTAAAAGAAACCATAGAGCAAGGCGAGTAAGGCGGAGAACACCACAGTAAGTTTTGTGTTTTGAAAAACATGCTTCGCATAAAATGTGATGAGCGACAGGATGGCAATACTTCCAATAAGATATGCCGTATTGAATGGCATGTGCTCTGAAATGGAAAGCAGCAATACATAAAATAAACACACTGCAAAGCCAACAAGCAAGTACTGTATGGGGTGAATTCGCTTTTTGTTCAACACTTCAATAAAGAAGAACGACAGGAATGTGATGATGATAAACATGAGACAGTACTTGACTGAGCGCATGGTTTTTAAATATTCATCAACCGGCAATAATAATTTTACTCCGAATGATGCAGAGCCGCTGTCGTTGTTTCCATATTCATCTGTATTGGATCCGGGTATGTATGCACCTAAACCTTGTTGCGGATAATTTCTGTTTAACTGTAACACTTTCCAATTTGCAGTAAATCCTTTTGAACTGATGTCTCTTGTATCTGGCAGAAATGACCCATCGAAACTCGGGCTATCCCATGTTGATTGTAATGCCACGGTTGTTTCTTTTCCGAATGGAAGAAAACTGAGTGATGTACTTCCGTTCACATTAATATCGAATTCGAAATTGTAAGTTTCTTTATTTCCTAAATCAAATTCAAAGCCTGCACCCGAAGCAAGAATATCATGAGTCGGCAATCCGGGATTGATGTTGAATGATGAATCGTTCCACTTCACATTTACATCATCGTTAATTCCTTTCATATCAGAAATGCCGAGTGAAATAAATGATTTGCTGAACAAATAATTCTCGGGTGCAATGGTGAGTGTTTTAATATTCGGATAAGAAAATTTTCCTTTCACATGCAACTTCGCATTATAAAGCACCACTACAAAAATTCCGCGCGCACGCTTTTCAGGTGTTACTGTTCCGGTAATATTTAATTCATCAGGTAAAAAATGCGCATAATTAATTTCTCGAAACTCAACTCCCTTCGCATCTTTTGAATAAGTGTAATATGGAACTGAAAGAACCGGCCCGCCAATTATTTGGCTTTCGCCCCACTTTGAACTTACTTCTTCCATAGCGCCATCACGCAAGCTCTGGCGCTCATACACCAATGATGTGAGCATTTCTGTTGGAATAATTAATAATAAAATAAGAAAGGCAATGGTTAAAAGTTTGAGTGTAACAGAGCGGCGCACCCAATTATTAAAGCGTTCGAATACAGATGGTTTTTCCATTTAGAAATGTTTTGCGAATGTCAAACTACAAATTTTTTGAAATAGTATGTGGTGAGGAATAATTATTATAAGAAATGTTCAGGGGAAATGAAATTCTTACCCCGGTGCTTTAAATAAATATTTGTTTAATGAAAAACAGAATTCTGCAATAAAATTATTCTGTTTATAATTGAAGCTCCATGAATCACATTAGAAAATCAATATTATTTTCAGAATTGTATTTGTGTTTGCTTTTTTTATATGCGGCTGTTCATCCAATAAAAAATTGAATAAAGCAATTGCACATACTGAAGGCGTTATTAATTCAATTTATAATATTAGAGGGTTGCAAGTAATTTATAAATGAAATAAGCCGAGAATTTTTTCTTGTTCCGGCAATAAATAAAAAATATTTTATTCAATCATATACTATTGAAATGAAAGATAGTTATGACTAATTATTAATTACAGTTCTTTTAAAAAAGAAAGAATTACCTGCTCAAATACATACTCTTCTCCTTATAAAGTTGTCGGAATATCGGGTCGTATAAATCTTTTATGAAGCGGATGGATTCACCGGTTGATTTCATTTCGGGTCCGAGTTCCTTATTGACATTCGGAAATTTATCAAAAGAGAAAACTGGCTCCTTGATGGCGTAGCCGGTGAGTTTGCGGTTGTACTTGAAGTCCTTGATTTTCTTTTCACCGAGCATCACTTTCGTTGCAATGTTCAGATATGGTATCTGGTAGGCCTTCGCAATGAAAGGAGTGGTGCGCGATGAACGAGGATTCGCTTCTATCACATAAACTTTTCCTTTTTTAATTGCGAATTGAATATTGATGAGTCCGATGATTTTTATTGCCTTCGAAATTTTCTCGGCATATTCTACCATGCTGTTCACTACTTCGAATGGTAAATCGAATGACGGAAGCACCGCACTGCTGTCTCCGCTATGAATACCTGCAGGTTCAATGTGTTCCATCACACCCATGATGTGTACTTCATCACCATCGCTAATAGCATCTATCTCAGCTTCTTCAGCGCGGTCGAGGAAATGGTCAATCAGAATTTTATTTCCAGGCATGTGCTTCATCAATTTCAGCACAGCTGTTTCCAACTCCTCATCATTAATAACTATTCGCATACGCTGACCACCTAATACATAGCTGGGACGCACAAGTACAGGATATCCTACTCGATGAGCCACTTCGACTGCTTCGTCCACCGACATTGCCACTCCGTATTCCGGATATGGAATTCCTAACTCTTTCAGCAAATCAGAAAACGCGCCGCGGTCTTCGGCGATGTCCATGTTTTCGAAACTGGTGCCGATAATTTTTATTCCGTTAGCATTTAATCGCTTTGCGAGTTTCAATGCGGTTTGCCCGCCGAGTTGTACAATCACACCTTCCGGTTTTTCCAACTCAATAATTTCAATCAGGTGTTCCCAATACACCGGTTCGAAATACAATTTATCAGCAATGTCGAAATCTGTGGAAACAGTTTCGGGATTGCAATTGACCATGATAGCTTCGTAACCACATTCGCGAATGGCAATCAATCCGTGCACACAACAATAATCGAATTCAATTCCTTGTCCGATGCGATTCGGCCCTGAACCCAACACAATTATTTTTTTCTTCGTGCTGACTACACTTTCATTCTCACTTTCAAAACATGAATAGTAGTACGGAGTGCGCGCTTCAAATTCTGCGGCGCAAGTGTCAACTAATTTGTAAGTGCGGCGGATGTCGAACTCTTTTCTTTTTGCATACACATCATCATCAGTGCAGTTCGTAAACAGAAATGCGAGTTGCGAATCAGAGTAACCCATCTGCTTTGCTTCTAGCAAAATATCTTTCGGAACATTCTGCAAATTGTACTTGCGCAATTCCGTTTCTGTTTTCACCAACTGATTAACCTGGTCTAAAAACCAAGGGTCAATGAGCGTGAGTTTCTGAATTGTTTTTACTGATACACCAAGTGTGAGCGCATCTTTTATTCTGAATAACCGGTCCCAACTCGGATGTTGTATTCGGTCTAAAACTTCTTCTGATTTTTTGCTGTATAATTTTCCATCAGCACCCAAACCAATTGAATCATTCTCCAAACTCTGACAAGCTTTCTGTAATGCTTCAATAAAAGTTCTGCCAATGCTCATCACTTCACCAACCGATTTCATTTGCAGTCCGAGTGTTTCATCGCACCCCGGAAACTTATCGAAATTCCATCGCGGAATTTTTACCACCACATAATCCAAAGCTGGTTCAAAGTATGCGGAAGTAGTTTTTGTAATTTGATTTTGTAATTCATCCAAGCGATAACCAATCGCGAGCTTCGCTGCAATCTTCGCAATCGGATAACCCGTAGCTTTCGATGCAAGTGCTGATGAGCGTGACACGCGCGGATTAATTTCCACTGCGAGTAAATCTTCTGTTTCAGGGTCGAGTGCAAATTGCACATTGCAACCACCGGCGAAATTTCCCATGCTGCGCATCATCTTAATGGACATATCGCGCATGCGCTGATATGCTGTATCACTTAATGTCATTGCAGGTGCGCAAGTGATAGAGTCACCAGTGTGCACACCCATCGGGTCAAAATTTTCTACCGTGCAAATGATGCACACATTGTCGGCACTGTCGCGCAAGAGTTCCAATTCAAATTCTTTCCAACCAAGCACAGCTTTCTCCACCAACACTTCGTGAGTCGGAGAAGCTTTCAGTCCGCGCTCAAGTGCAGCATCAAACTCTTCGCGCTTGTGCACGAAGCCACCACCACTTCCACCGAGTGTATATGAAGGACGAATCACCAATGGAAAACCAATCTCCTGTGCAATCTCTTTTCCTTCCAACATGGAATTCGCAACTCTTGATGGAGCAACCGGCACGCCGATTTCTCCCATGAGGCGACGGAATACTTCGCGATTTTCTGCGCGTTCAATTCCTTCGATGTCCACCCCAATCAATCGCACATTGTATTTTTTCCAGATGCCCATTTCATCTGCTTCTTTGCAAAGATTGAGAGCAGTTTGTCCGCCCATAGTCGGAAGCACCGCATCAATTTTCCGTTCTTCGAGAATCTGAATAATACTTTCCGGAGTGAGCGGCAACAAGTAAATATGGTCTGCCGTCACAGGATCTGTCATGATGGTTGCCGGATTCGAATTGATGAGCGACACTTCAATTCCTTCTTCGCGCAACGAGCGTGATGCTTGTGTTCCGGAGTAATCGAACTCGCATGCTTGACCAATAATAATGGGGCCGCTGCCAATGATGAGGACTGATTTTATGCTGTTGTCTTTAGGCATTTCTTGAAACGAAAAGTGAAGAGTGAAAAACTAAAAATGAAAAAAGAAAGGAGGGATAAAATTTTTGGCCTGAGCTATAATTAATTTTTCCTTTCATCTCAGGCGACAAATGTAATAGAGAATGCCGCGAATGAAAGAGGTGTTGATAGGTTGTGGGTAAGAATAGTTATGCCAGCTACTTATGGTTGGAAGTCAACTGGTGGATGATAGAAGTTTCTTGATTGCGTTATTTACTCACCGCAAACTTTATCCAATCATTTCCATTCTCAGAAATAATTTGCACAAAATAAATTCCAGCACAAAAATTTTCAGTTGAAATATCAATTGGCAGTTTCAAATTATTTCCTGTCCATACTTCTTTTCCTGATTCGTTGAAGATGTTTATGCATAACTTTTCTTTGGTAAAGCCGGTAGCTGAAATTGAAAACCGAGTTGCGCAGGGATTCGGATAGATGCAGAAATTTTTTTTTAATCCTTTCGGGTTTTCTATTCCTGAAATTAAATCAGCGAGATAAAGATTGCCGCCAGTTCCGAAAAATCGTTCATCGCTGATGTATAACTGGTGATTGTTTTTATAAAGCACTGCTTCTTTCTGAGTAAGCCCGGTGAACGAATAATGTTCAGGTGTAACAGAAAAGAAATTATGCTGCGCAAAGTTTTTGAAAATGTAAACGGATTGATAAGTGAGCAAAACAAAATTAGAATCGTTATCAGAAATATCTGCCGAAGTCACTTGCTCGTTCGTATAAAAACTATCAATCAATTCAGCAAGATAATTACCCGGTGCATCCGGCAATCTGTAACACTTTGTAAACCCTGTATTGGAAGTGGTCGAAGTATTTTTTGAAAACAGGTAAAGCGAATCACCTGAATGAATCATCGCTTCACAATCGAAATTCAGATTTGCTCCTGAGGGTGGAAAAGCATTCTGGTCGGGATAAGAAAATGAAATGGTGTCAGCAAACACAGTATCAGTTCCTGAATCGAGCGCATAAGTTGACACGCGGTAAATCATAAGGTTGGTTCTGTTGCAAACATTATTTCCGAAATCACCAATGAATAAAGAGCTGTTGTGGTCATTGGCTAAATCTTCCCAATCAACATTTGTTGCTCCGGCAATAACTGTTGAGTCAATTAACTGTCCGTTTAACAAATAATGATACAGCATCGGTTTGCCACCGCTGTCGTTGTGCGTCCAAATGGAAGTTGAATCTGTTTGTTCGAGTCCGGATGTTTCATTGCAATTCGGTTGCAACGAACCAAGTGTCTGCAACGAAATAGTTTGCGCAACACACTTCGATAAACTCAGTGTGATAATGAATATTGAAAAAACAAGAACGAAGTGTAACAGTCTATTTTTCATTCCTTATTAAAATAAAACGGACTTGCTTGTGCTGTTGGTACAATCACCAGTTCGTTAATGTTTACATGCATCGGAGTATTGAAACAATAACTGATTACATCAGCAATATCATTTGCATGCAGTGGCACAAATCCTTTATAAACACTTTTCGCTTTCTCCTTATCACCCTTGAATCGCACTTCAGAAAATTCTGTTTCCGCAGCACCGGGATGAATGACAGTGACGCGGATTTTCTTTTTCAGTAAATCAATGCGCATGGCTTGTGTGAGTGCATCCACTGCAAACTTGGTGGCGCAATAAACATTTCCTTTTTCGTAAACATATTTTCCGGCAGTGGATCCGATGTTGAAAATATATGGATTGGCACTCTGTTTCATCAGTGGTAAAACTGCTTTTGTTACATAAAGCAATCCTTTCACATTGGTGTCAATCATAGCGTCCCAGTCTTCGAGTTCGCCGTCTTCAATTGTTCCGAACCCATGAGCTCCGCCGGCATTGTTCACGAGCACATCAATATTTTTCCAATCACCGGTTAAAGAATCAATTGCATTTTTTACTTCAATTTTTTTTCGCACATCGAAACACAATGTCAGCACTTCGGTTTTGAATTCTTGTTGAATGCTCTTGCTGACTGTTTCTAAATTTTCTTTTCTTCTTCCTGTAATAATTACACGATGCCCTTCGGATGCAAATCGTTTTGCAATTGCTTCTCCGAAACCTGATGTAGCGCCTGTGATAAATGCTGTGCTCATGAAATTAATTATTGGCGAAAAATAATCTGTGAATGCGTGTGAAACTGAAATAATTATTCAGATAAAATTTTCTTCGCGAGTGGAAATATTTTCTCCACCCACAATCCATATTGCTTTGATGAAGGATGCAAACCATCG
>BJGQ01000041.1:0-24500 GCA_014190575.1 Bacteroidota bacterium
GGTGCGCAGGATTTTATTTTTTATGCCATGGTGTTTAAAGGATTTACAAAATCAAAATTCAGAATTTTTTCAAATTTCATTTACATAAAAAAAGGTTGGAATCCATTAGGAGAGAAAGCAGGTAATTACACAAGCGCGAGTTTGTTTTTCAGTAAAACAATTTATAAAAACCTTGGTGTCATTTTTCAATTTAAAGGCGAACATGCCAATCAACTATCATTAAATCCTGATTTGGAAATGATGGGCTTCTATAATTACGATACCAAGGCAACAGGCGGATATAAAGTACTGGCGGTGCCGCAAATCAGTTACAGTTATAAATCGCTGAGTGTTTTTGCGTCGTATGAAATTCCATTGTATCAGTTTGTAAACGGAACTCAGATTGCATCACACTATCTTTTTACAGGAGGCATTTCCTATAAATTTTTTCCATTCAAAAAGCAAATTGTTAGTGGCACTTATTATTGCCCCATGCACCCTGCCCAAATGAGCGCTTCACCTGGTAAATGTTCTATTTGTGGAATGGATTATATATTGAAATAAATTTTACCCAAACAACAATTTAAAATAAAAGGAAGGCTTGCGTAATTGACTCCGTATATCAAGATCATTGAACATGCAAGAAATAGTTTCCTGCACCGTTTTATTTCGCGAAGCTTTGTTCACCACAAAATTGAATAGCCAACCATGCTTCGATAAATTTTGTAACCGCTTGCTTAAACTTAATTCGTTCCAAAGTTTTCGGTAAACAATTTCATCGTACTCTTTCAATTGTGTTTTTGAAAAATCATTTGAAGCAATTGCTTTTTCTGCAACTGCTGCGGCAACCATTCCACTCAGCATAGCATTTCCTATTCCTTCACCTGTAAATGGGTCGATGAGTGAGGCCGCATCACCAACTAATAAATAATTATCACCTGAAATAGTTCGCTTCTTCGAGCCAAGAGGCAATCCATATCCTTTTACATCATCAATCAGTTCAGCATTTTTAAATCGCTCTTTCAGCGTCGGATATTTCTCCAATATCTGTGGCAATAATTTTTTCAGATTCGCTTTTCGTTTACTCACAATATCACTGCGCATTCCGATTCCAACATTCGCTTGTCCGTTCGGCAATGGGAAAATCCAGAAATATCCAGGAAGCAATTCATCTAGGAAATGCAACTCAATAAAATTGTCTTCATCCATGCCACTTACATTTTTATAGTAAGCACGAATGCCTGCACAATAGTGTTCATGTTCCACTTCAATTTTTCCAAACTCTCTTGCGAAAGAACTATGTGCTCCGTCAGCCACTATTAAAAGTTTAGTGCTGAACAGAATTTCGTTTTCATTCAATCCAACTAACCATTCATTATTTATTTTCTTAAAATATTTTAATTGTGTGTTTTCAATCAGTTGAATAAGTGGTTGCTGTTTTACCTTTTCAATTAAAAAATTATCAAAGTCAATTCTCTTCGAAATAAATCCGGGAGCATTCCCAATTGATGGATAATCTTTTTTAAACGGGATTCGAATGTTCTTCAGGTTCGGTGCAAAAAATTTCACACCATAAGAACCAACCTGAATGGAAGAGGAAGAAAGCTGATTGACCAATTCAGGATTTAATTTATTCAGTATGCTCACCACTTTACCACTCAAAGCATCGCCGCAAATTTTATCACGCGGGAATTTTGCTTTATCAATCAGCACTGAACGGATTCCTTTTGAAGCTAGAAATAAAGCAGCGGTTGCTCCACCTGGCCCGGCACCTAAAATACACACATCAGTTTTCTGCATCGGTCAAAGAAAAGAATAAGAATTTTAGATTTTTTTATTTTGATTTTTGGTCTTTGAATAAATGATTGTGATGACATCTGGCTGAAAATATTCTAATAAGATATTCAATTTTGAAAGGCCAATTTGTATTATTTATTTTTCTCTGTTGTTCTAATTCTCTATACGAATTTGATAGTGAGAAAAAATGTTGAATGGTTTTCATTTTCTTTGCGGCTATACATGCGAGTAGTTTTTCTTTTTTTCTTTTTTGTTTCAACATCAGCTTTCTGTCAAATTGAAATAATCCGTCAGGATTCAGGAAAATGTTTTGCAATGTGTGGCGCCCCGGTGATTTACAGAATTGAAACCATTCAGGCCGTTAATATTCCAAAGCATAAAAAAGCTATCAGTATGCCGGAATCTTTTATTGTTTCTACTGATACAATTCAGTATGCTTCGGGCGATTCGGTGTGGCAATCAGTTCCGGGTATTTATGATGTTACTGAAGAAAAGGTTTTATTGAGTGATGGCAGATCGAAAATTATTTCAAAATACATAGTGGTGCAGGAACCGAAACATGAATTTACCCGTGACCAAAAAAAATTCAAACGGGTAACAGTTTATGAAGTTGCTGATTTGCCCTCGAAAAAAAAATTGGAATTTCCTGCAACTTATATTAATGTGAGTTTGAAAAAATTAGTAGTTCCTGCATCCAAAGAAATAGAAACAGAAGTTCTTTGTCCTGAAAGGGTGACTGAAAAAATAATTGATGCGGTACAACAAAAATTAAAGGCATTCGGATTTGAAGCCGATAATTTCTCTAATGAATTGGGTGAGACAACAATGGATTCATTGGAAAAATTTCAAGAGCAAAATGAATTGCCAATTGGTGGATTAAATATTCCAACACTTGATTTGCTTGGAATACAACATTGATTTTATCAAAAATGGCCGAATAAAATATTTACTCCCTTTCCATCGTCATTCATTATCAATTTCAGCATTCATGATATTTTAATCATTATTAAATAATTAAAATCAAATTGGCAAGACCTAATTTTAATAGCAACGGAACTCAGACAGAAGAACTACCAAAAGCAAAATTCAACCGGAGCAATCTGAAGGAAGCAATGGATTTGCTTCGGTTTGCAAAACCATATCGCGGTTACTTCATTGGCGGATTGATTTTTCTTTTCCTTAGCAACTTAGCAACAATGTCATTTCCTTATGCTACAGGAAAACTGATTGATACTGCTTTACTGGAAGGAAAGGGAACTGGACTGTTTTCCAACATCAACGACCTCGCACTTTTTTTAATGGGAGTTTTAGCGTTTCAACTGGTGTTTTATTTCTGCCGGATTTATTTGTTTGCTGTTACAGGTGAGCGAACATTGGCAGATATGCGACGCGAAACTTACAGTCGCATCATTTCATTACCGATGAGTTTTTTTTCTAATCGAAGAGTTGGTGAACTGGCAAGCCGCTTATCATCTGACCTTTCTCAAATTCAGGATACCATTACAAATACACTTGCTGAGTTTCTGCGGCAAATAATTGTGCTGCTGATTGGCATGACTCTTATTTTCAATATTTCCTCCAAACTCACATTAGTAATGCTTTCAGTTTTCCCGGTTGTAATTATTGCTGCCGTTTTGTTTGGTAAACTGATCCGAAAATTATCGAAGAAGGCGCAAGACCAGTTAGCGGAATCAGGAACCATAGTCGAAGAAACCCTGCAAGGAATAACAAATGTAAAAGCATTTACAAACGAAGGTTACGAAACAATCCGATACAGAACCACTCTTGACAAAGTGGTTTCATTGGCATTGAAGAGCGCAAAGTATAGAGGTGCGTTTGCTTCATTCTTAATTTTCTCCATGTTTGGAGCCATTGTGTTGGTGATGTGGTACGGCTCGGTGCTCATACAAAGTCATGAACTCACAGTAGGGCAACTCACTTCATTCATTATATACACCACATTTGTTGGCGGCTCCATGGCTGGCTTTGCAGAAGTATATAGTCAGTTGCAAAAAACAATTGGCGCCACACAGCGCGTGCGCGAATTAATACGCGAGGTGCCAGAACCTATTGATACAAAAAATGTAATTATTACATCGGAAAATAAAATCATTGGCGAAGTGGAGTTCAGGCATCTTGCATTCAGTTACTCTTCGCGTAAGGAAATTGAAGTATTAAAAGATATTTCGTTCACCATAAAACAAGGCCAGAAGATTGCGATTGTAGGACCAAGCGGTGCAGGCAAATCAACCATTGCCGGATTACTGTTACAGTTCTACCAACCATCATCAGGAAAAATTTCATTCGATAGAAAAACGGCTGCAACCTTTCAGTTGACACAGTTGCGTAAACAAATGGCCTATGTACCGCAAGATGTGATTTTATTTGGAGGAACCATTATGGAAAATATCGGCTATGGAAAACCGGAGGCGACGATGGATGAAATTATTTCTGCTGCACAAAAAGCAAATGCTCATAATTTTATTGAATCGTTTCCTGAAAAATATGAAACCATAGTAGGAGAGCGCGGAATAAAACTATCAGGTGGTCAGCGTCAACGAATAGCAATTGCACGAGCAGTATTAAAAAATCCTGCGATACTAATTTTAGATGAAGCCACCAGTTCATTGGATTCAGAATCGGAAAAACTAGTTCAGGAAGCATTGGAGGAATTGATGAAGAACAGAACTTCATTCATCATTGCTCATCGATTATCAACCATTCGCAACGCTGATAAAATTCTGGTGCTCGACAAAGGAATTATTTCTGAGTCAGGAACACACGAAGAATTAATGCAGATTGAAAACGGCTTGTACCGCAAGCTTAGCGAACTGCAATTTGAAACCAGAAGTATTGAAGAGGTGGTGACTGTTTCAGAAAATTAATTTCTGTTTCTATTTTATTACTGCAAATTGTTTTACAAAATCTCCTTCAGTCCAAGATGCTTTAAGCAAATAAATTCCTGAAGCGAGTTGCAAAGTGCTGAACAAAAAATTTCCATCCACAATTTTTGTAGCAAGAATTTTTCCTTCGATGTTTATGATTTCAACTTTCATTTTTATGGAGGAAGAATTATTCACCTGAATTTGAGAATTAGTATTGGAGAAACTGAAATTTTCTTCACTCAAATCATTTACAATATTTGGAACTGTGTAAGTGCAACTGTCGTTGCTTTTTTGTCCTTCGTAACTAAAGTTATCCAAGTACAATGCTCCTCCTTTGTGTGTTCCGCTAACACCGATTTGCACTGCTGAATCAGCAAAAAATAAGGCATCGTTTATTGCACCATTTGATTGTGCAACCAATGTAGGTAATGCAGTTCCTGATGCACCAAGGTCATTAACTTCAGAATGAATGTGAATGGTATCAGCGGCTGAATAAGTTAATTGCAATTTTAATTGGTACCAGTTTCCATGCACTAATGCAACAAATGGATATGGATTATTATTCCACGAGTAAGTAAGTATTTCAATTTTCTTATCGTGTGAAACTGAAGTTACTATGTAATGATTAAAATCGGCATACGGTTTTAACCAGATGGCTGCACACCTTGCATAACTTGGAATTGCAGTTAATGTGGTGTCATATTTAAAACAAATGCTCGTCGCGTTATTGGCTAAATCTCCTCCCTTGTATTTAAAACAATAATTGGCTTCATCGTTTCCCCAGTTAATGGAATCGGGAGTAGCGAGGCATCCACCAGAAATCCCAGTCGAAATTATTTGTGTTAAACCATTTCCTCCCGAAAACCAGTTGGCCAAATTATTGTCGCTTGCACTTGTGTAAGTATTAAAATCAACCGACTTGGTTACAGTTTGTGCAAATCCAAAATTGATTGAAAGAAAGATTATTAAAATCAGGAGTGGAAATTTTTTCATGTGGAATTTTTTATGAAGTTGAAAGTAAACAAAAATTATTTTCGTGCAGTAAGAATTATGAAGCAACCATTAAAGAAAAAAGAAAAGCAGGAGAGTAAACCGCAATCAAAAAAATCTCCGGTTGAAAAATCAGTAAACAAAAATCTGAAATGGGTTTTGCTTGCCGCAGTTTTGTTACTTACTCTCTTGATCTATTATCCATCATTAAAAAATGACTGGACCAATTGGGATGACAGAGGTTATGTTTTAGACAATGACCTAACAAAAAATTTAAGTGTAAATACTTTTTTAGATTTTTTCACCAAACCGCAAGTGATGGGAAACTATCATCCACTTCCAATGCTCTCGCTTGCCATTGATTGGAAAATGTATGGCGATGATGCAAAAGGATATCACTTTACAGCTTTGCTCTATCATTTACTAAATACAGTTTTGGTTTTCTTTTTCATTTTATTGTTA
This sequence comes from Bacteroidota bacterium, assembly GCA_014190575.1. GTDB lineage: Bacteria > Bacteroidota > Bacteroidia > Chitinophagales > UBA10324 > UBA10324. The sequence continues at coordinate 6,114 of BJGQ01000041.1, forward strand.
ATGGAATCGGTTTGGATGGCGACTATTGTTTCGGCTTTTTTTGCCATTCATCCTGCACACACTGAATCTGTCGCATGGATTGCCGAACGAAAAGATCTAATGTATGTATGTTTTTATCTGATAAGTTTGATAGCTTATTTATTTTACTCAAAAAGCAAATCAGCGTTAAGTTATTCTCTTTGCATTTTCACTTTTATTTTATCGCTGCTTTCAAAAGGTCAGGCAGTCACTCTTCCAATTGTATTGTTAGGAATTGATTATTTGAAAAACAGAAATTGGAATTGGAAAGTATTACTAGAAAAAATTCCATTCTTCATTTTATCAATTGCATTTGGCTTGTTGGCGGTGAAAGCGCAATCACTCAGTAAATCCATTGCTGATATTCCATATTATTCTTTTCCTGAAAAAATGTTGTTCGCTGCTTATTCTCTTCTTAGTTATTTCTATAAAGCGGTTTATGCAAATCCACTCTCTGCGTTTTATCCTTATCCGTTAAAAGGTGCAGGATACAGTTGGTTGATTTGGAGTTCACCTATTCTACTTTTGATAATTGCAGCCATTGTGTTTTTCAAATTCAGAAAAAACCGAATGGTGATTTTCGGTCTTGGATTTTTTTTAGTGAATGTTGCGCTCATTCTTCAAATACTTCCGGTTGGTGCAGCCATCATGGCCGATCGTTATACTTACCTCGCTTACCTCGGATTATTTTTCCTCATCGCTTATTTGTTTGATCGGGTTATGAAAAATAAATCCATAAAAAATAGTTATAAGCAATTGGTTTCAGTATTCATAATAGCAATCATCGCTGTGCAGTGCAGCAATGCAATGGATAGAATAGCAGTTTGGAAAAATTCAGAATCACTTTGGTTGGATACCATTAAGAAGTATGAATATGTTCCGGTCGCACATAATAATCTGGGGAGTTACTATCAAAAAAATAACAGGTTAGATGAAGCATTGGTGCAATTTAACGAAGGCATTCGGTTGCAAAAAAATTATCCTGAAGCATTAATCAACCGGTCAGATATTTTCAGAATACAGGGGAAAATTCGAGAAGCCATTGACGATTGCAGCAATGCTATAAAATTTAATCCTGGATATCCGGGCGCTTATATGAATCGTGGAATTGCTTACAGTATTGGCGGAAAATATGATTCTGCGTTTCATGATTTCAAAATGGTTTTAAAAACAGAACCAAACAATGCAAATGCATATGGCAATCTTGGAAATTTGTTGGATATGAAAGGGCAAGTGGACAGTGCGATTTGGGCGTACACAAAAGCAATAGAAATTAACCCTGCCTATTTTGATTGTTATGGAAACCGTGCTCGCAGTTACATAAAAAATAAAATGTACAATGAAGCATTGACCGATGCGAACAGCGCGATTCAATATTCTCCTTCAGCCGGAAATTTATATGCCTTGCGAGCTGATGTTTATTTTAATATGAATCAATTAGAAAATGCATTGAGCGATGCATTGAAAGCACAGCAACTCGGGTTTAGTGTTAATCAGCAGTATATAGAAATGCTGAAACAAAAAACCGGAAAGTGATTTATTATTTCAGCGTTTTACTGTTTAAAAAACCCGTTCCATCGTCACACTTGCTTTTTCAATAGAGCCGCCAAGTGCAGGATTTAATTTTGATACTTTAATTTTTATTCTGTTCACCCGAAGTTGCAGAATAATCATGTTAATTATTTCGGTGCAATAAGTTTCAATTAAACGAAAAGGTTTTAAGGCCACTTTTTTACACATTTCGTAAAGCGTTTCATAATTAATGGTTCGGGTTAATTGGTCGTTTGTTTGAACTGCTAAGTTCAATTCCACTTCAAGGTCAATCATAATTTCGTTGCCAACTACTTGTTCTTCTTCATAAAATCCAATTGGCGAATGAAACTTCATTCCTTCAAGACTTACTGTCATACTTTTTAATTTGTATGTGCAAATAGAAAATTTATAATTGATTTTTTTTAATTGCTTTAGAATTACTTTTTTAAAATATTAGTTGCTGTAAATTATCACATGCTGAAATCAATTCTATTTTTACCGCACTTTAAAATAAAATCATGTATAAAGACCAGTACCAGCACCCTGATTACTACCTGCTCGATGAATTTTTAACTGATGAACACAAATTAATTCGTGATACTGCAAGAGCGTGGGTAAAAGAAAATTGCTCACCCATTATTGAAGATTATGCACAGCGAGCTGAGTTTCCAAAGCATTTAATTCCGGGTCTTGCTGAGATTGGAGCATTTGGTCCTACCATTCCTGTTGAATACGGAGGCGCAGGGCTCGATTATATTTCGTATGGAATTATTATGCAGGAATTAGAAAGATGTGATTCAGGTATTCGTTCCACTGCATCAGTACAAGGGTCTCTTGTAATGTATCCGATTTATGCATATGGAAGTGAAGAGCAGAAGAAAAAATATTTACCAAAGTTGGCAAAGGGCGAATTGATGGGATGCTTTGGTTTAACCGAACCCGATCATGGCTCAGACCCTTCAAGCATGATTACCAATTTTAAATCACATGGTGATCATGTAATTTTAAATGGTGCAAAAATGTGGATCAGTAATTCACCGTTCGCAGATATTGCGGTAGTATGGGCGAAAGACGAGCAAGGAGATATTCGCGGATTAATAGTAGAACGCGGAATGCCGGGCTTTACAACTCCTGAAACACACGGAAAGTGGTCGCTTCGTGCATCGGCAACTGGTGAATTGGTATTCGATAATGTTAAAGTTCCGAAAGAAAATATTCTTCCAAACATAAAAGGATTGAAAGGCCCGCTTGGTTGTTTAAGCAGTGCCCGTTATGGTATTGCCTGGGGAGCATTAGGAGCGGCAATGGATTGTTATGATTCAGCATTAAGATATTCGCAACAACGAATTCAGTTTGGAAAACCGATTGGTGGATTTCAGTTAACACAAAAAAAATTAGCTGAGATGATTACCGAAATAACAAAAGGGCAATTGTTGGTTTGGAGATTGGGAATATTAAAAAATGAAAACCGCGCAACTCCAGCTCAAATAAGTATGGCAAAAAGAAACAGTGTTGAAACTGCATTGAATGTATCTCGTGAAGCACGACAAATACATGGAGGCATGGGAATCACCGGCGAATATTCAATAATGCGCCATATGATGAACCTTGAATCTGTGGTTACTTATGAAGGAACTCATGACATTCATTTATTAATAACCGGAATGGATATTACAGGAATCAATGCATTTAAATAAATAATAAATTATTGTATGTTTTATTGTTTTAAAATAGCCTGTCATCGGCGAAATAATTTTACTCGTCGATGATTCAGGGCGATTTGTAAATTAATTGAACCATCGGCTGCGCAGGTGCTTTAATTTCGGTTAGTCTGAAATGACCTAACAAAAATTGAAAGCCGATGAAAAGATTTTTTTACACAATAGTGTTTGTCAGTAGTTTAAGTTTTGGAGTTCAAGCTCAATCAACTACTTCGTCACTTGAATCAACTCCGGATTCAAATATTTCATCAACAGAAAATAAGTTGGATTACATAGTTTTGAATTCAACGGATAAAAAATTAAGAAGCGATTTTAAAGAATTGAAAATTAACATCGCACCGAATGCTGCAAGAGGAATGTTATCACTCGAAATTAATTCGCCAAAGCACTGGATATTATTAATGGAATTGAAAAATGGTTTGGAAGATGTGTTATTATTTCAGGAAGTAGAATTGCAGGAAGGATTAAATACTATTCCTTTTGAAACTGATGATGCTTCCATCACTTCATTTGCTTTAAAAATGAGTGAAGTAAGTTCAAATTACAGTGCTTCTCTTTCACTTCTAAAGAGGTAAACTTTTTTCAAATCAATCAGTAAGAACGATTTCCGAATAAAAGGGAATCTTATGAAAACTATTTTAACCATTGCATTGCTGTCAATTATTTTTCAGGTAAAAGTTTTTGCTGTGATAGAGCAGCCAACCAATCTCAAAGCTGAAGTTACAAGTCCGACGCAGGTTAAACTAAGTTGGTCGGGGAGCATTGATGATTATTGTTATCAGGTTCGGTTAAAAGAAAAAAGCGAATCCATCTGGAGCGAATTTTTAGTAACAGCGCCAAGCACCAATCGACGAATTAATAATTTAAAAGTTGGTTCTTCTTATAGCTGGGAGGTTCAATGTTGCGGTAAATCAAAAAAAGAGGTTTCAGGATTTATTAAAGGTGAAAATTTTATTACTTTTTCCGATTGTCATGCGCCGGAAGAAATAACGATGATTCGAAGCGGATTGGATTACCTGATTGTTAATTGGGATGATAATGGTTCATCAAAATACGAAGTGAAAATTCATGAAGCCGATAAAAATGAAAGTAAAATTTATTTTACTCAAAACAATTCCATTCGACTTGATAATCTTTTACCTTACACTGAGTATGAAATTTCAATTAGTTCCTTTTGTAAAGAACAGGATTTAACAGGCTCGGTATTTTCAGAAGCAGAAACTTTTTCAACTTATTCATTTCTTCAAAATGATTTTCAAAGATTGGAATATGCTGAGAAAAGTTCGTCGTCAAATAAAATTGGAATAAATCCTAAAATGATTTCAAGTGTGAAATTGATAAATACTTATGGTCAGGTGGTTTCTGATATAAAACCAGCATCATCAAATTTAGATGGAATTTATTTTGACTTAAATGCTAATACCCCTTCAGGCATTTATGTAGTTCAGATTCCAGGAGAGGTATGCAAAAGATATTTTTTACAATAATTAATAAAACGGTTATTTTTTGGGTATCAGATTTTCAAATTGTGTCTCGAAAAACATTTTTCCTTAGTACACTTTATTCCCCTTTGTATTAATATATTCCCAGTGATTATCTTTTTTTACATACGCAAGTCCTCTGAAAAAATTCTGACCTTTTTCAAATTGGTAGTCAATGGCAACATTACCTTCCGTGTTAATAAAACCATAAAGGCCATTGTATTTTACAAAGGCGTATCCATCAGCAAATGATGTACCTTCTGAATAGATTGCAGGAGTGATTTTTTTTCCTTCTTTATCAAGATATTCAACAACGCCATCTTTCATTTTCATTTCGTTGGCATCATATTTCATGTTAACTTTTACTAAAGCAATTCCATCAGAAAAATTTCCAACGCTATCATATTCTGCAGGTATAATTATCTCTCCTTTTTTATTAATAAAACCATATTTCGTATTGCTTTGAAACCAAGCCATTCCGGAATGAAAGTCTCCGCAATTTTCAAATTCTCCGTTACCCCAAATGGTACCTGAAGTATCAACAAAAGTCGAACGACCTTCTCCGGTATATACATGAAGCAATCCTTCAGAATAATCAGCAATTCTGTTTTCATCCATATAAAATCCATTTGCTTCATAAACGACACTTCCCTTTTTGTTAAAGAAATAAAAGTTTAAAAAACCATCTTCTGTTCCAATAGCCCTTCCATCAGAAAATGAGGTAACATTTGATAATGCTGGAACTTTTAAATTCAGATGTGTTCCAATTGAATCAATAAAATCCCAGTTTAAACTTCCTTCTTCATTGCGTGACGCAACAGCGGCCAAACCTTCAGAATAATGTTTGATTGTATCATAAGTTGGTTTTATAACCCAATCACCTTTCACATCAATAAAACCATATTTTCCTTTTTCTTTCGCTATAGCTTTTCCTTCATAAAAATAATCGCACCATTCAAATTTCGGACTTATGTTCCATTGTCCGGTACTGTTTATATATCCATATTTTCCTTTTTCGAAAGCAGGATAAAAAAAATGTCCTGGAATAAAATGTTGAGCCGTAGATTGAAAAACAGGAAATAGAAAAATTAATAAAAGCAGTTTAAAATGTTTCATGTGTCAAATAAAGAACATTGATTTGATTGAAAAAAAAATCCCCCGCAGTTTTAACTGTAGAGGATTATGTAATTTTTCACTTGTCCTTACTTTTTTTTAAGTCCTTCCTTCATTGTTTGAATTTCGGTTCTAATAGTATTCGCAAGTTTTTTTAATTCCTGCATGTGTTTGCGGGCTCTGGTGCCTGCAGCATTATTTTCTTTTTCATAAAATTTACGAAAATCTTCTTCTGCAGCAGCAAGAAAAGTTCTGAGTTCTTCTAAACGGTTCATAGTAAAATTTGGTTTTAATTAAAAATTTAGGGGGTTAAGGTATAAGTATTTTTGATACTTGGATAATTTTTGTAAAAAAAAATTAGAATGCTGTTTTTATTTTTTTAATTATTCAGTATGAAAACGCATATTATTTCCTTCCGGAGAATTCACAACAATTTTATTCCAGCTTCTTAAATCTACTTTTCTTTTCATGTTTAATGTTAGATAGGAAGTAGTAAAATACAATACATCAATAAATACTAATGCCGGAACCAATTCTCCATAATCCATCATTGCTCTGTCGTTGCTTGCAATAGCTAAAGTTAAAAGTGTGCTACCGAAAAATGAAAATCCGGTGTATGTACCAATCAGGTATTTATAGGTATTAGGATTGTAGAAATAAAAAAACTGCACTGAATCAAATGCAAATGATTCGTTGCCATCAATTAGAAATTCATTATTTTCTAAGGAAGTAAGTTTTCCTTTAAACATTTTTCCATTCCACATTTTCAACTTCACTTCTCTGGGAGTGGGGATAACTAAAAAATTTCTTGGTTTGCTTTTTCTTTGAAGCATTAATACTTGTTGTCCATTTGAATTAAAAACAAATGCAATGAGTATTAATGAAAGGAAAATAATCCGCATTATTAATTCAATTTTGAAAGCTGTTCATTCAATGAATTTATTTTGCTCTCTGCATCTGCTTTCTTTTGATTTTCTTTTTCCAATACTTCCGCTTTTGCATTGGCAACAAATTTTTCGTTACTGAGTTTTACCATTACTGAATTTAAAAACCCTTGTTGATGATGCAAATCTTTTTCTAACCTGATTTTTTCCTGGGCAACATCTATTTTTTTATTCAGCAACAAAAAGAATCTATCCTGCTTCACTAAAAATGAAACAGAACTTTCAATTTCAGTTGTTGTGGATTCAAATGATTTCAGGTTTGCTAGCTTGATAATCAGTTTTGAGGAATCAGTAAAACCATTTGCCGAGGTTCCCATTACAAATAATTCAAGGGCTTCTTTCGGAGAAATATTATTCTGATTGCGTTGATTGCGAATGTGTGCAACAATTTCCTTTACCCGATCTCCTTGTTCAATAATTTCAGAGTCGAATTTTTTTATAGATGGAAATGATGCAATACAAATTGATCCATCCGATTTTCTATCTTTCAAGTTCTGATATATTTCTTCGGTGACAAATGGCAAAATGGGATGCAACAACTTCATTAATTCTTCAAAGAAGAATATAGTTTTTTCATAAGTGTAACGGTCAATCGGTTTACCGAATTCGGGTTTTATCATTTCGAGGTACCACGCGCAGAAATCGTCCCATATTAAATTGTATAAAGTTTTTAAAGCACCTGTTGGATTGAAATCTTTAAAATGGTTTTCAATTTCTTCGGTTGTTTGAATCAATTTATTTTCAAACCAATTTATTGCATAATCGTTAACAGCAGTTTTTTCATCAACAATTTCCCATCCTTTTATTAACCGCAATGCATTCCAGATCTTGTTATTAAAATTTCTTCCCTGCTCCACTAATTTTTCATCATACAACAAATCGTTACCGGCAGGTGAACAAATTAAAATTCCGAAGCGACAAGCATCAGCGCCATATTGATCAATGAGGTCAAGTAAGTCGGGGGAGTTACCCAATGACTTACTCATTTTCCGACCTTGTTTATCGCGAACTATTCCGGTGAAATACACATCGGTAAACGGAATTTCTTTTTTGAATTCCAATCCTGCCATAATCATTCGGGCCACCCAGAAGAAAATAATTTCGGGGGCAGTTACTAAAGTTTTAGTAGGGTAGTAGTAGTTTAATTCTGCATTGTCGGGTTCGGCATTCCAGTTAAATACTTCGAATGGCCATAACCAACTGCTAAACCAAGTATCTAATACATCTTCATCCTGCGTAAGCGGGAAGTTTGATTTTTGTTCAACTAAGTCGGGAAATTTTTCAATGAATTTTTTTCTTGCTTCAGTTTCATTTTCAGCAACTACGAAGTTTCCTTTCGAATCATACCATGCCGGAATGCGATGGCCCCACATCAACTGACGACTTATGCACCAGTCTTTGATGTTTTCCATCCAGTGACGATAGGTGTTCTTGAATTTTGCAGGATGAAATTTTATTTCATCACTCATTACTTTCTCCAGCGCAGGTTTAGCCATGTCGGTCATGTTGCACCACCATTGCATTGACAGGCGAGGTTCAATTACAGCATCGGTTCTTTCACTAAAACCATTTGTGTTTGTTATCTCTTCAATTTTTGAGAGCAACCCTTTTTCTTCTAATTCAATTGCAATTTTCTTTCGAACTGCGAAACGGTCTTCACCAATATAAATTTGTGAAGCTGTACTCATGGTTCCATCGTCATTCAGTACATCTACTACTTCGAGTTTGTGTTTTAACCCAAGATTGTAATCATTCAAATCGTGTGCAGGAGTTACTTTTAAAGCACCGGTTCCGAATTCGATATCAATGTAGTCGTCATAAATAATCGGAACACGACGATTGATAAGCGGAACAAAGCAAAACTTTCCTTTCAGGTGCGCATATCGCGGGTCATTGGGGTGAACACACACGGCAGTGTCTCCTAAAATAGTTTCAGGGCGGGTAGTAGCAACTGTTATACATTCATCGGAGCCTTCGAGTTTATATTTTACATAATAAAGTTTACTGCGTACTTCTTTATGAATAACCTCTTCATCACTCAAGGCGGTTTTTGCCTTAGGATCCCAGTTAATCATTTTCACTCCGCGATAAATATTTCCTTTCTCATACAATTCAATGAACACATGAATCACTGCTTTGTAATAATTCGGGTCCATTGTGAATGCTGTTCGGTTCCAATCACATGAGCAACCCATTTTGCGCAGTTGCTTTAATATAATGCCGCCATATTTTTCTTTCCACTCCCATGCATATTTCAAAAACTCTTCGCGGGTAAGTTTCTTTTTATCAATGCCTTGTTCTTTTAAATAATTTACCACCTTGGCTTCGGTAGCAATAGATGCATGATCAGTACCCGGAACCCACACTGCATTAAAACCCTGCATGCGCGCACGGCGAATGAAAATATCCTGCACCGAATTATTTAATAAGTGCCCCATGTGCAGTACTCCGGTTACATTGGGCGGAGGAATGACCATAGTATACGACTGACGACCATCAGGTTTTGATTCGAACAATTTATTTTCAATCCATTGGTTGTACCACTTGGTTTCAACTTCAGCGGGGGAATAAGTTTTTCCGAGTTCCATTTATTCTTTTCTGTATTGAGGGCGAAAATAACAGTTGTAATTAACCTTGTGAAGGATTATATAAATGATTATGTAAGTTTTTTAACTGATTTATCATTCTTTTTATCTAAAAAAATAACCGTGAGTATTATTATAAACTGTGTTTTGAGTGAAAGCAATTTTGTATTTACATTTGGGCACTTTAAAAAAATAAAAAACAAGAGATAAAGCGATGGATTTATTTGAAAAATTACTTCAGAACCGTGGTCCGCTGGGTAAACTATCGAGTGTGGCACATGGATATTATACTTTCCCGAAGCTGGAAGGTGAAATTGGAAGCCGCATGATTTTTCGCGGGAAGGAACGGATTATCTGGAGTTTGAATAATTATTTAGGATTGGCCAATCATCCTGATGTGCGCAAGGCCGATGCTGAAGCTGCCGAGCAGTATGGTTTGGCTATGCCGATGGGCGCGCGGATGATGAGCGGCAATTCGGACATTCATGAGAAATTAGAAAAGCAACTTTCGGAATTTGTGGGCAAGCAGGATACTGTTTTGCTGAACTACGGTTATCAGGGAATGGTATCGGCTATTGATGCGTTGGTTGACCGTCGCGATGTGATTGTGTATGATGCCGAAAGCCATGCATGCATTATTGATGGTGTGCGTTTGCACATTGGTAAGCGATTGGTATTCGGACATAACGACATTGAGAGTTTTGATAAACAAATGAAGCGCGCCAGCGATACTGTGGCTGAAACCGGCGGGGCTATATTGGTTATAACTGAAGGTGTTTTTGGAATGGGTGGTGACCAGGGGATATTGAAAGAGATTGTTGCCATGAAACAGAAATATTCGTTCCGTTTGCTTGTGGATGATGCTCATGGTTTTGGAACAATGGGAAAAACAGGAGCCGGAACCGGAGAGGAGCAGGGTGTGCAGGATCAGATAGATATTTATTTCAGCACTTTCGCAAAATCAATGGCGAGCATTGGTGCTTTTATAAGCAGTGACGAACAAGTTGCGGATTATTTGCGCTACAATATGCGCTCACAAATTTTTGCAAAGTCGTTGCCAATGCCATTGGTGATTGGTAATTTGAAACGGCTGGAACTGTTGCGTTCAAAACCTGAACTGAAAGCGAAGTTGTGGAGCAATGTTATGAAGTTGCAAAAAGGTTTGCGTGATCGCGGGTTTGATATTGGCAAAACAAATTCGCCTGTAACTCCGGTTTATCTGAATGGTAATCCGAATGAGGCAGCGAATATGATTATGGATATTCGTGAGTATTATGGTGTGTTTTTGTCAGTGGTGGTTTATCCGGTGGTGCCGAAGGGTGTGATGATGTTGCGCCTGATTCCAACGGCTGTACATACTGATGCTGATATTGATGCAACCTTAAATTGCTTTAGTGAAGTTTCGGAAAAACTGAAATCGGGTTTTTATCTGAAGCAGAAATTAGTAACTGTATAATTAAGTTTTGGTTTGTGAGGACACAAACCAAGGCTGAAATAAACATTTTGAAAAGGCGGAGAATTGTTTTCTTCGCCTTTTCTATTTTTGAACCAATTGATGAAACCAACAAAAAATTTTATCGAGGAATTAAGGTGGCGTGGAATGTTGCAGGACATTATGCCGGGTGCTGAGGAATTGCTGACCAACGAATGTATTGCAGGTTATGCGGGCTTTGACCCGACAGCTGATTCACTGGGAATCGGAAATCTGGTTCCGATTATGTTGCTCAAACATTTTCAATTGTGCGGACATAAACCAATTGCTGTGGTTGGCGGCGCGACCGGAATGATAGGTGACCCATCAGGAAAATCGGCGGAGCGGAATTTACTGAGTGAAGAAATTATTCAGCACAATCTGAATTGCCAGCGTGTGCAGTTGGAAAAGTTTTTAGATTTTTCAGCCGGACCTTCGCAAGCAGAAATTCTGAATAATATTTATTGGTATAAAAATTTTGGCTACATACAATTTCTTCGTGATGTAGGAAAACATTTATCCATCAACTACATGCTTGCAAAAGATTCGGTTCAGGGAAGAATGGAAACCGGAATTTCATATACTGAATTTTCGTATCAGATTTTGCAAGGCTATGATTTCTATTGGTTGTACACACATTACAATTGCAAACTGCAAATGGGGGGAAGTGATCAGTGGGGGAATATGACCACCGGAACTGAACTTATAAGAAGAATGGCTGCGGGTAATGAAGCATTTGCTTTCACTTGTCCGTTGGTTACAAAAGCTGATGGAACAAAATTCGGAAAAACTGAAAGTGGAAACATTTGGTTGGATGCGAAAAAAACTTCTCCCTATAAATTTTATCAGTTCTGGCTAAATGCCGCTGATGCGGATGCTGGTCGTTACATCCGTATTTTTAGTTTGTTAAGTAAGGAAGAAATTGAAGCGATAGAAATATTACACAATGCTGAACCTCACAAACGGATTTTACAAAAGAAATTAGCAGAGGAGATTACCACTTTCGTGCATTCAAAAGAAGATTTGCTTTCAGCTATTAAGGCATCGGATATTTTATTCGGACAATCAACCTCTGATTCTTTAAAGACATTGAGTGATCGTGATTTCGCTGAGATATTTGAAGGTGTGCCAACTAAAACTATTTCAAAGTCATTATTTGAAAGCGGAATTGGTATTATGAATTTACTTGTTGATCAAACTCAATTTTTTCCATCAAACGGTGAAGCAAAGCGAACGCTGATTGGAAAAGGATTGAGCATAAATAAAACAATGATTGAATCTGCAGAGCATAAAGTAGGAGTGAATGATCTGATTAATAATAAATACCTGTTGCTTCAAAAAGGCAAGAAGAATTATTTTTTGGTTGTGGTGGAGTAAGAAGATTAAATAAAAATTTAGCAGACAAATAATACTTTTACTTACTTTGTAATCAGATTTAATTTAAGTGGAATACAAATTGAATCAATTGCAGCTCAAAATTTTAATCTTTAAATAACAAACACAATAAAAATTTTACCATGAGAAAAAACATTTTAACAGCACTGGTTCTTTCATCAGCCATTTTTGTTTTCAGTTCTGCATCTGCACAACAAACAACAGGCACAAAAACTACTACTCCGAATACAAACATGCAGAAAGGAACAACTACTGTTGTGCCGGGTTCAACCGTTTCCACTACAAAACAAACTTCAGCCGGTGATCAAAGCAATATGGCTGCAAAAGAACTTGGAAGTAAAATTACCGAATGGATGAAAATGAATGTTGGAATTGATGCCGTTCAAACTGAAAGAATAAATGTTGCATCAACTAATTTGTTAACTAAAGTTCGCGACATCAGAACAAATGTAACTGATCCTCAAACTCGCAATACTCAAATTCATTTTGCCATGCAGACTTATGAATCGCAATTAAAAAGTGTGATGAAACCTGAGCAGTTTGAAATTTATAAATCAAAAAGACACGATTTACTAAATTCATATAAGGAAATGAAGGACGAAACTATTAATGAAACTGAATAGGCTAATATTCTGAAAATGTAAAATCCCGGTTCACGAAAATGAATCGGGATTTTTTTTGTCATAAATATTTTTAATTAAATCAATAAGCCGAATTCAGTTTTTATTGAAAGTTGTTTCCATTGAAACTCCTCTGGCCAGGGTTTGATATACCACGCAATATCGTTCAGTAAGTTTTGCAAGGGATTGTATTTGTTCTTCTGATGCATCTGTATTCAGATTAAAATAAAGGCGGATAGATTTAAATCCAACTGATGCTTCTTTTGAAACAGCTAATGTGCCGCGAAAATCCAAATCACCTTCAGCATTAACTGTTCCTTCTTTTATTTCAACACCTATTGCTGTTGCTACTGCACTGAGCGTAACTCCTGCACAAGCAACTAATGCCTCCAGTAATAAATCACCTGAACAAGCAAGCATTCCATCGCCACCGGTGGCAGGATGTAAACCTGCTTCAACCATTGCTCTTCCGGTTTCTACTTTGCATGAAATGCCTTCACCTAATCTGCCTTCTGCTTTTAAAGTGATTATTGCAGTTTCGGGTTGCTCACGGTATTTTTCTTTTAGCGGAGCTTGAATGTTTTTTAATTGTTCTGAATTCATTTATAAAATTATATCAGTTCTATGTTAACTTTTTTCTTAAAAAATCTGAACTTCCCATTTACTAACCGCTCCAAGTATTCCCATCTGGCTGCTGACATTACTATATACCTGAACGGGTTCTGAAAACGGATTGTCTTTATTGTTGTAATAGTTTTGCAACGAAATCAGGTACAAATAACTTTCCTTACTGAGCGAATAAACTTTATATGTTAAATGATTAGTTCCGATAGCTCCCCAGTAAGATTCGGAATTGAACCGGATTGTGTAAGCAATGCCATTAAAAGAAAAATCAGTGAAGAGCAGAGAAGCTGAATATTGTTGTGAATTACCAATGAGCGGATCGTCAGTGGTCAGGTATAACACTGATGGATATTCCTCATTAGCGAAAGTATCGGTGTAATTATCCACTGCTTGAATCATGTAATAGTTTTCGCCGCTTGGGTCGTTGATAGTAACACTTCCTTCCAATGCAGTACTACTCCATTGTTGATTGTTAGTAATTGGAACCAATGCATAAGAAAATGTATCGACCTGCGGCGGTGCGGGAATGGAGGTTGTTGCTTCAATGGATTCATCAAACCCCGGAGCTGAAACTGTAACCTTGTAACTTCTTCCGATTACAGGATGATAGTTGTATGTATAATTTCCGAATGATGCGTAAGGAATATTGAACAGCAGATTTCCATCTTCATACAAATCAACAATTGCAGTTGTAATTGAATCGGGCAATCCGGTAGCGAGCGCACCCACACTGCGTGTTACAAATACGCTGATGGTTGAATCGGCATTTAATGTAGAAGTCATGACCAACCGCTTTTTAAATTCTTTCTGATTAATGTCAATTACTGTTTGACACGATTGCGATAAAATAAGGATGAGGAGGAGTGGTGAAAGAAAATATTTTTGCATTCTAATTAAAATGTAGTGAGTAAGAAATGGATGGAATGAACGGGAACAGACTGATCATTTTGTATTGCGGATTTCCCTGGTAGTCGGCATCTAAAAAATAGAAGTATGGATTCTTACGGCTGTACACATTGTATATACCGAAACTTAAAATGCGCTCGCCCCATTTCTTTTCCTTGTGCCAGTTGAAACCAATATCTAAACGGTGATAGGCTTTCATGCGGGTGCTGTTTTTATCACCATAATATTCTACTGCCGGCGCATAGAAACCATAGTTGCCGCCGTTTAAAATTGTAACGAGTGAATTATTTCCACCATCAAAATATTTGGCAACAGGCAATGTAATGGCATTGCCTGTTCCATAAACCCATGTGAAACCGAAATCGCAATTATCGGTGAGTTTGTAGGTGCCTACAATCTCTACATCATTTCTTCTATCGTACTTGTAGGGGAATTTTTTTCCGAAGTTAATGTCATCAAACTGTCGCCAGCTCCAGCTCAATGTGTAACCAATCCACCCAGTGAGTTTGCCTGTTTTTTTCTGAATAAATAATTCACTTCCATAACTCCATGCATGACCTATTGCCACTTTATCTTCCCATGTTTCAGCCGTGCTTAAAAAGTTTGCACCTCCCAGATAATCTATTACACCCTGCATGTCTTTGTAATATCCTTCGAGCGTAATTTCAGCATCGTTGTGTTTTATTTTAAATGATTGACTGTAACCAATTGCCGGCTGCCACGAATTTTGCGCAGGAACTTTATCAGTTGCAGGCACCCATAAATCAGTTGGCAAACCAATGTTGCTGTTTGAAAGCAAATGAATGTATTGCTGCATGGTGCAGAACGAAGCTTTCACCGAACTGTTTTCATTTATTAAATACCGGAGAGAAATGCGCGGCTCCGGCTTGGTGTACCACTTGCTCTTTACTAAATCAGCTGAGTAATGCAATCCAATGTTTGCCTTCAACCGTTGTGATAATTGCCAGTCGTCTTCAATGTAAACATATCCTTCATTTGAATAGATTGGCTTTGCACCTACCGAAGTATCAAGCAAGCTGTTGTTGTCTTGTTTCGATAAGAATTGATAAGCGCCGGTACTGAATTGATGATAAGTATAAGCAGCTCCGATTTTTATGTAATGATGCGGCGATGGAATCCAGTCAATGTCGTTTTTAACTGTGTAATCCTGCACGCCTGAAAGATAGGTGAGAGCATCGTCTTGTATGGTGGTGCCATTGTTGTCGGTAGTTTTCTGATACAGGTCGGCACCAATGTCAAATTTGAATTTGGTGTATATCAAACTCAGGTTGTTAAATGTTTTTTTGTTGTATTGATGATTCCACCGCAGTGTGCTTGTTATGTTTCCCCAACCTAATTTGTATTTGTCGGTGGTTTCAACCTGCTCTATTCCGGTATCATAATGATTATCACTCTTCGCATAAAATTTATCATTGCCAAAATATCCGCTCAGGTAAATTCTGTTTTTCGAATTGAGCGTGTAATTAACTTTTCCGTTCAGATCATAAAAAAAATATCCTCCGGTTCCCTGACCTTGAGCAATGGCGGAGATTAAAGGCTTTGCCAGAATATCCAAGTATGTTCTTCGCGCCGAAATAATAAACGATGATTTATTTTTTTTGATAGGCCCTTCTAAAGTCAGCTTGCTTGATATAACACCCACGCTTGCATCCACCGTAAAGTCCTGCTGGTTACCATCCTTCATGGCAATGTCAATAACAGACGACAAGCGACCACCATACCGTGCCGGAAATCCTCCGGTGAAAATGCTGACATTTTTTATGGCATCAGGATTAAACACCGAGAAGAAACCAAACAAGTGTGATACATTGTAAACTGGCGCGCCATCCAGCAAAATTAAATTCTGATCGGGGCCGCCACCGCGCACATACAAACCGCTGCTGCCTTCGCCACCCGATTGTATGCCGGGAAGCAGTTGAATTGCTTTTAACAAATCGGCTTCGCCAAACAATGCCGGAATATTTTTAAGTTGGTCGGGAGTTAAAGTTATTTCGCTCATCTGCGAGCGCTCCTGCACCTGCTCGCCACGCGCACCTGTCACCACAATTTCGCCGAGTGTTACGGAAGGAGAAAGCAACAGTGTGATTTCTTTATCGCCGCTCATCGGATATTTTAAAACCTCGGTTGAGTAACCAACATAACTCACAATTAAAGTAACTGAATCGGTTCCGGTAAGTGTGATGCTGAAAAATCCATACGCATTGGTGGCAGTACCGACTTTGCGAACAGGGTCAAATACATTGGCGCCAATCAACCGTTCATTTGTTTTCGCATCGCTCACATATCCGCTGAAGGTAACAGATTGAGCAATTGAAAAATTTGTATTGAATAAAAAAAGTAAGAGGAGGGGAGCAACGGGTTTTATAAATTTCATTTTATCCATCCTTGTTTTTTATAGTATTCAATTCCTTTTTTCATCATTGCATTCAGTTCTTTTTCGTTCACATCTTCCGGTTTCTTAAAATGAAAACATGTTTTTCCTTTCAAACATTTATAAGTGTTGGGGGCAACCGCTAAAAATTCTTTTGCATTCATGTAAGTAGGGAAAAAATAAAACGCCACTGAATCTTTGCGAATCACCGTGGAGGCAAAATACATTCCCGGCACCAGTTCTTTTTTATAACCATACGCGGCTTCCACATTTCCCATTAACTCATAACCCATTGCGCCTTCGGTTTTTTTCTGCACCAATGGCGGCGCATACTGCTTCAGTATTTTTTTAACCGAGGCCATTATTTTTTCTTTTGTTTCAGTTGTAACAGGCATTGCAAATTCATTTTATAAAACCGAAAAGTAAACAAGCGATTGGAAAAGCCACGCCAACGGCTGATTAATTATTTTATTGTA
Source organism: Bacteroidota bacterium (assembly GCA_014190575.1). Classification (GTDB taxonomy): domain Bacteria; phylum Bacteroidota; class Bacteroidia; order Chitinophagales; family UBA10324; genus UBA10324. Next base: position 23,393 of record BJGQ01000041.1, read on the forward strand.
AAATTATTTTCGGCTCATTTTGTTTTTACCTTTTTATGACAAGCTTTTTTATAAATTACATTTATATTGTGTTCAGTTAAAAAAATATATTATGTCGCTTTCTGAAAAAAAATTATCGCTGCTCGTGGTTGACGACCACAAAATGGTGGCCGGTGCCATTGCTTCAAATTTTGATAACAGCAACCTGTATAAAAAAGTATCGGTTGTTTACAATGGCAATGCAGCCATTGATAGTATGAAAGAATATCAATACGATATTGTGTTCATGGATTACAGTATGCCCGGTATGAGGGGAGATGATGCTTCGCGAAAGATTTTAGAACAGTTTCCGGATACAAAAATTATTGCTTTAAGCATGTTTAATGATCAGCACATAGTGAATGACATGATGGAGGCCGGTTGTGTCAGTTATTTATTAAAAGAATCGCCGCTGCTTGTTTTGAACGAAACCATTAAACGGGTTTGGGCAGGCGAAAAATATTTCGATGCAAACCTTACAGCAAAAATTTTTTCGAAGGAAGCAAAAGAAGAAAATGATTTTTGGGAAAAAGTAAAAGGGCTGATCGATGATGAAAAAAATATTTTGATTTTATGCACCCAATCAAAAACCAATGAAGAAATTGGTATTGAAATAAATAAAGGTAAAAGAACGGTAGAAGGATTGATTGTTAAGTTAGAACATTTGTTTGGCGTGAAAGGTAAAACAGGATTGGCTTTTGTAGCTGCTCAGGCAGGGCTTGTACAACTGCGTGATATTGTTTTCGGAAGAGCAAAATAATCTGCCCGTTTAATTGATTTTATTTTTTGCATGGTCTGTTTCATTGAATAACTATCAATTTCAATTTATAAAAGCCGAATATTGATTTTAGTAAATGCAGTTGCAATTGAATCACAAATGAATTTTATTTTATTAAACACTGATTCAATTGAACGATAGGTAAACTGCATTGAACAATTACCAATCCTGTTTGAAATAATTCAACAAACACAGGCACTCATGCAATGGAATCAGGCATTCATTCAAACCTGCTTGGCACTGTTTCAATGGCAGGTCGGGTTCATTCAATTCATTGTAGCACTGTTTCAATGGCAGGTCGGGTTCATTCAA
>BJGQ01000041.1:24511-29548 GCA_014190575.1 Bacteroidota bacterium
ACTGTTTCAATGGCAGGTCGGGTTCATTCAAACCTGTCAGGCAGTTATTCAATTCATGAAAGGATTGATTCAAACCTATTTAGTACTTGTTCAATAAACACTCAGTACCATTCAATAAATAAAGCAAGCAGAAAACCAGCTATTGCTCATTTGTAAATGCAACTGAGATAAAAAATTAATCAGGCAATAGTTAACCGTAAGGTAAGTAGATAGTCTGCAATCACTGTTGTCAGTTTTATATTCAGTATTGTTATAACCCGGATTAATGCAGGGCTTGAATCAATTTTACAGGCATTAAAAATGAATGGTTTTAAGTCCATCAATTTAATAGAAAAATTATAAACTTCGGTATTTATACCGAAAAAATTCAGTAGAAATACCGAAATAAATCAGTAGAAATACTTTGCACGGCGGCATTGCACCCACTCATTTTTATAGCGGAAAAAAAATGCATTAATCACTCACTTTAATAATTCAGTTGTGAACTGAAATTTTAAAAATGATAAAAACTGAATCAAAAAATAAAACCTGCAAATAGTTTAAACCGCAAGCTCCGTGATTCCTCCATGTATTTCTCCAAGAACTCCGTGCGAATTAAAAAACAGAAAATTAAATGAACCAATGAACCAATAAATCAATAACTAAACCCCAACCCCAAACAAAATGCTTAAAGAACAAGAAGACACCAACAACATGTACGGCACAGTAGAACAAGTGCTTGACGATAACACCACTATTTATACAGCCAATGTGCCGTTTAAAACCGCGGTTGCTGCATTTAAAACCAACAACGCGAAAATTGAAACACTGCGTGAGCAACAGGAAACCGATAACAAGGGCATTACGCAAGACAAAAAAGAAAAGCGCGACAAATTAGAAACCGAATCAATAAAAATTGGAAGTGTGGTTAGCTTTTTTGCTGCCCAAACCGGAAACAACGGGCTGCGGCAAAAAGTAAATTTTAATAAATCTGAACTGGCACGCGCCCGCGACAATGAAGTAACCGGCATGGCCGAACAGGTTTATAATGCCGCCAATGACAATGCCGCCGCATTGGTTGCCTATGGCATAACCGCCGGCATGATTACCGATTACCGCGATCTGATAGATGCATACAGCGCATTGGTAAGCGCGCCCCGCACCGCCCGCACCGAAACCAGCGCCGCTACAAAGCAGTTGCCGCCGTTGTTTGATGCAAACAATTTACTGCTCACCGAGCAGCTTGATATGGGCATGGAACTTTACAGCACCAGCGACCCCGGATTTTTTAACTCGTACCAGGGCGCGCGCGTTATTGTCAACAGTCCCACCCGCAAGCGCGCACTGCAACTCACCGCACTCGACTCGGTAACCAACCTGCCCGTTGAACATGTTTTGGTAACTGTTGATAGCAATGCCATAACCCGCCACACCAGCATAGCCGGCCGCATATATGTGCAAAACCTGACCGAGGGCACGCACAACCTGCGGGCGCAATTAGTAGGCTACACGCTTTACGAAACTCCCTTTAATGTTATAAGCGGCGAAACCACTGAGGTGGAAGTGAAATTGGTGAAGGAGTAAACAAACACGGGCACTTAAAAATCTTGCTGGAGAAAACTCCAGGCAAGGGCATCGGGTGGTTATATTTGTAAGAGATGAAAATGTGGAACACCAACAAAGTACAAACATTTTTCCCGCCTCGGTTCGTGTCCCCACGAACCGAAACCTATAGCGCTACATAAAACCCGATACTTATTTTTATTTTTGAATGATGTTTAATTCACCAAGGCAATCGTATTCAGAACATGGAAAGATTTATTTTTTCACCGCTACAATCAATTCATGGAAATGGTTGCTTGCTGATGAATGGTCAAAAAATATTCCCGCCTCGGTTCGTGTCCCCACGAACCGAAACCTATAGCGCTACATAAAACCCGATACTTATTTTTATTTTTGAATGATGTTTAATTCACCAAGGCAATCGTATTCAGAACATGGAAAGATTTATTTTTTCACCGCTACAATCAATTCATGGAAATGGTTGCTTGCTGATGAATGGTCAAAAAATATTATGATATCATCGCTGCAAAACCTGGTTCAACAGAAGATGATACAGGTTTATGCATATGTAATTATGCCGAACCACATACACTTGATATGGATGAGTTTGAAAAATAACGGCAAGGAATCGCCGAGAGCATCTTTTCTTAAATACACAGCACATGAGTTCAAAAAACAATTAAGTAAAAACAACCCTGAATTGCTAAAAGAATACAGTGTAAATAAATCGAATAAAGATTATGAGTTCTGGCAGCGCGATCCATTGTCGGTTCATTTATATACAAGAGAAGTAATGAATCAGAAAATGGAATACATTCACAACAATCCTTTAAATGAAAAATGGAAATTGGCTAAAGCACAGGAAGAATACAGATATTCGTCGGCACAGTTCTACCTTAACGGGCGCGATGAGTTTAATTTCCTTACACACATTGGAGAAGCATGGTAGCGATAAAATTTCGGTTCGTGGGGACACGAACCGAGGCGGAAATATTTTAATTGAAAATGGAAGCAGCTCGTTAACTGTTGATTTACCTGCCGGTATTTACATTTGCTCAGTAAACAGTAATAGCAACATGTTGTTAATGGATAAAATTGTAATTGTCCGATAAATGAAATTGTTTTTTTTAATATCATTTTCAATTTTGCGAGTTGGCTTGGCCCACTCGCAAAATTGTTATGATTGCCAGTGGCGGTTCGGAATAAATGCTGGGTTAGATTTTACATCCGGTAGCCCAGTGGCAGTAAGTAATAGTGCATTTATTGGTATGGAGGCATGTGCCTCTATTGCAGATTCTCAAGGAAATTTATTGTTTTATTCTAAAGTATAATTGCGGGAAATTATTTCCATGGAATTTTGCAATTGTTTTTTTTGAATTTGAATAAACCGTTTTGCCATAATCATTTAAATAAGGTTTTAATTCTTCTGCGCTGAAACCTGTAATCATATTCAGGTCATAGTATATTTTTTCAAATTTTGAAAGGCATTCATCATCGCTGATAAATACAGAATCATTTTTTATATAGAAGTAATGAAGATTACTATTAATCAATTCTGATAAAACAGAAGCCGTATCAATTGTTTGTTCAGATTTTAAATTTGGTAGCTGATTCAGAAAATTGAATTTTCTTTTTTCGGTAACTGCTGCAATTGCAGAATTGATTTTATCTCGTTGTATGAAATCATAAAAGCTTATTAAATCTCCATTGCCCGAATTAAAATTATAATATTCAGTTAAGTAGTTGCACGATGCACTGCACCATTCTTTTGAAAAAGAAACAGATAAAATTTTATCTGAATTTTCAATAACATTAAAAAACAGACTGGTATTCCCCTGTATAACTGAATCAGATGTAATTTGTAATATCTTAAAAAGATTTGTTTCATTATGCTCATATAACAACTGTAATTCATACAACTGAAGCAGTACATTGATTTTGTTTTCAACTATTGAATCTGAAGAAGATTGAAATATTGGGAATGAAAAATTTGAGTCTTTCGTAATTGTTTGAAAATTAAAATATTTTTTTTGTGCTGATAAAGAAAATGCAATCAAGTGGATGAATGAAAAGATTAATGCTTTTTTCATTTAATTATAAAATAATGAAACATGCAGGAAATATTTACTTAAATTATAGTTAATTCAGTAGTTCAATTCTACTTGCTTCAATAGTAAAGTTAGTGTTACTCCTCCGCAGCTACATGCACCACTGCATCCATTTTGCGCGAACTAAGATTGTACTTATCACCTTTCGACATGAAATGAACAATCAAATTATCAATGCTTATCGGACTGCCTTCTGAAATATCTGCAATGTTGCTTTGTTTAATGTTATGCCCGTCAACAATCACAACCATTCCGCTACCAATTGCTTCCATTTCATTGCCGTTTGTAATTAACATTCCGGTGTCTTCACCTAATCCTATTCCTATGCACGATGGATTGGCACCAACCGCTTGCGCTAATCGCCCAAACCTTCCGCGTTTATCAAAGTGCGAATCAAAAATCACATCTTTCATAAAGGCTAAACCGGTTGTTATTTTTACTTCACCTTTTAAATGAGCGCGGGTACTGCTCCCTTCATATATCATGGTATTACTCATTGCCATTGCTCCGGCGCTGGTACCTGCAATAACAAAATTATCATTTTGATATCTTTCCTGAATGATGGCGAATATCTCTGTTCCACCAAAAATAGAAGTTAACCGCAATTGATTTCCACCACTGAACATAACACCATCAGCTTTTTTTATTCGATCCACATATTCATCGTTCAGTGTATCGCTTCGGTCACGGATGTTGATGTGCCCGATATTGGTGCAGCCTAATTTGCCGAAAGCATCTAAATAATTTTGCCCAACTTCTTTTGGAATACTGCTGGCAGTTGTAATCACTTCAATTCTTTTATCGAATCCTCCAACTTCGTTCACTATCCTGCGGATGATTCCGTTTTCAAAAAAGATTAAATTGTTTCTGTGAATCACCCCGGTTTCTAAGTCGGTACCTTTATCTTCAGCCCCCCCGATTGCAATCAACTTTCCTGTTGGTTTTTCCATCCGGTGTTATGCTATTGTTAAGCGTGCCAAAAATATATTTATTCAGTTCACTTGCAATTCAAAATAAAATCTGTTTATAACAATCAGTTGAGTATAATTTTTTCACTTTTGAAATGAAGAGTTTGAAAAGGTGTTATGACAACCATCTAAAAATCGCACACTTCTTTTGATTTCAAGTTTGCCCTTTTTAGAATTTACATTCTTATAATCTTACCATCTTCCATTTCAATAATACGATTGGTTTTTTGTGCGAACTCATTGTCGTGAGTTACTATCAATAATGATTGATTGAATTGCTGACATAATTCCTGAAAAATTAAAAACACAATCTCGCTGTTTTTTTTATCAAGATTGCCTGTAGGTTCGTCACCCATAATTATCAAAGGGTCGTTTATCAGCGAACGCGCAATTGCCACCCGTTGTTTTTCTCCGCCCGA
>BJGQ01000042.1 GCA_014190575.1 Bacteroidota bacterium
CCTGATACTATCAGGGCTTCTATTATTGCTTATTGACTTATCGCAGCAATTGCCTTCTTTATTTCTTCAAGTTTGTCCATCATATTTAATCGGGCATATAATTCTTTTAATGCATTTAATGTTTCAATGTCTTTTCCATTTAATGCTCTTGCTTTCTCTAGGTATGGTAAAGATTTTTGTAGTAATGCATCGCCTTCTTTCTTTAGTTTATCATATCCCGCCTGATCACTTGCCGGCAAATCATTCATAGCTTTAATTTTCTCAACTGCACGATTATAAATTAAGGCACCCAAACTATAATTGGCTACAAAATCACTGGGGTTTAATTCAATTGCTTTTTCATATGCCTTACGCGCATTTGATGAGTCTTTTGTATTTTCATAAGCACTTCCTAATGCTTGATACAAATCTCCTCTGGTTGGCTCCTTATCAATTGCAGCTTTTAACTTATCAATAACTTCGTTAAAACGATGGCTAAACAAATACAAATTCAGTTGCTTGATTCGGAGATTTTGATCAGTTGGATATTTTGTAATTCCCTTATCCAATTGTGCTATTGCAGCAGAAGTATCTTTTCCTGCAAGGGCTATATCTGCAAGATTGGTATAAATCTCAGGGTCTTCAAAATGCTTGTTATTAATTAATTCATTATAAATTTTTGTTGCATCTTCATACTTACCAAGCTTAACAGCTGCATTTGCTGCATAAAATGATGCTGATGTGTCAATGATATTCTGCTTGTAAGTTGAATTCACAATTCCATAAATTTCAGAAACACGCATGAAATTATCGTATGCTTTCTGGTAATCTTTAGCATTGTAAGGAATTACTGCTTCGTTAAAAGTATAATAGGCCACTTCAAGCCATGGGTTCATCAAATCAATTGTGAAATCACCTTTTGCATCATATTCCTTTGCCTTTATGTAACTGTTATAAGCTTCCGTTAAATCATTAAAATCTTTCTTTCTTGTACTATCATTATAAATTGCCAAATAAATATTTCCACGATAAAACCAAGTCTTTGCCATAATCTTTGTTGTTTCATCATTGGTGGCAGTGTTGATGGCTGTTTTAGCCTTGTCAAGTTCGCCGTTATTCAGGTAGTTCCATGCGCTTACAACCTGAGATTTTTGTGCGAAAGAAATGCTGCTGGCACTAACAGCAATCAAAATGAAAATCAGTTTCTTCATTATGTTAAGTTGATGTTTATTAAAAATAGTTTCGAGTTTAAAAGTTTCTGGTTTCGGGTTTTTTACTCCTTCAAATAAATTATTTAATGATTAATTCAATTGAAAACAAAACTGAATTCAATCTATTGACTTTCAGTATTTGGAGTTTCATCTGTTGCATCTTTGCTCAAGTCACCATCGGTTGGTGGAATTTGACTTTCATCTACATCCGATACAATCATTTCAGAATCAATTTTTGCAACTGAACCAATGATATCATCATCAGCCAAGCGAATTAATCGAACACCTTGAGTGGCTCTTCCCTGCACTTTCACTTCGGTCATACTCATGCGGATTGTAATTCCTGATTGATTTATAATCATGAGTTCATCCTTCTCTGTTAAATCCTTCATTGCAATCAGATGACCGGTTTTAGGTGTGATGTTCAAAGTCTTAACTCCTTTTCCTCCACGATTTGTAATTCTGTATTCTTCAAGATCAGATCGTTTGCCATATCCTTTTTCAGATACGACAAGAATGGTCGATTCTTTATCATCCTTGTCAATGGTAATAATTCCAATTACTTCATCAGTATTTCCACAAGTAATTCCTTTTACACCAATTGCACTGCGACCAACTGCCCTGAATTTGTTTTCAGGAAAACGAATGGCGCGACCAGAACGGACAGCAATAAGAACTTCGCAATTGCCATTGGTTTGTTTTACATCAAGTAACTCATCTCCTTCTTCAATGGTAATTGCAATGATTCCATTATTTCTCGGGCGACTGAATTGTTCCAATGTGGTTTTCTTAATGGTTCCCTTCTTTGTACAAAAAATTAAGAAATGAGAATTCAAATATTCATGATCTTCCAAACTTTTTACATCAATAATTGCTTTCACTGAATCACCTGCTTCAAGGTTCAACAGATTTTGAACGGCTCTTCCTTTTGAAGTTTTAGTTCCTTCCGGAATGGTATAGACTTTCTTCCAGAAACATTTTCCCTTATCAGTAAAGATCAAAAGATAGGCGTGTGTGCTGGCAACAAATATTTTCTCAATAAAATCTTCATCTCTTGTGCTGCCTCCCATTGCTCCTTTTCCGCCGCGACCCTGTACTCTATATTCAGCCAGCGGTGTGCGCTTGATGTAACCCAGGTGAGAAATGGTGATGACCATGTCTTCTTCCTGAATCAAATCTTCCAAATCAATTTCATCGGCGTTCATGATTATGTCAGTTTTTCTTTCATCACCATACTTCGCTTTTATTTCTATCATCTCGTCCTTGATGATTTTGAAACGAAGCACTTCATCAGATAAAATTTCTTTGAAGTAAGCAATCATCTTCATCAACTCGGCATACTCTTCTTTTATTTTGTCGCGCTCTAAACCTGTGAGTCGTGACAAACGCATTTCGAGAATTGCTTTCGCCTGTATTTCTGATAGTCCGAATTTTTCTACTAAACCTTCCCGAGCTATATCCGGAGTTTGCGAATTGCGGATGAGTGCAATTACTTCATCTAAATGATCGAGTGCTATTAATAATCCTTCGAGTATGTGAGCGCGCTTCTCTGCTTCTGCTAAATCAAATTTTGTACGGCGAACAACCACTTCATGACGGAACTCCACGAAGCTCTGAATCATATCACGAATGTTCATCAACTTTGGGCGACCATGATCCAAACAAATATTATTTATGCTGAATGATGACTGCAATGGAGTGTATTGATACAACTGATTCAACACCACATTCGGTATTGCATCTTTCTTTAACTCAACCACCACGCGCATTCCATCTCTGTCTGATTCATCGCGAACCTCCGCAATTCCTTCTATCTTCTTCTCACCTACTAATTCATACATCCGGATGATGCACGATGCTTTATTTACCTGGTAAGGAATTTCGGTAAAGATGATTCGCTCTCTGCCTGATTTTAAAGTTTCGAAAGTTGATTTTGCCCGAACAATTACACGCCCTCTTCCAGTACGGAAACCTTCACGCACACCTGATAAACCATAAATGGTTCCACCGGTTGGAAAATCAGGAGCTTTAATGTGATTCATTAATTCATCAACCGTAATTTCTTTATTGTCGATGTAAGCAATAATTCCATCCACTACTTCGGTTAAGTTGTGTGGGAGAATATTGGTTGCCATTCCCACAGCAATTCCGGATGCACCATTCACCAATAAAGTCGGAATGCGCGAAGGCATAACAGTTGGTTCTTTTAAAGTATCATCGAAGTTGAGTTGAAAGTCAACAGTATCTTTTTCCAGATCTGCTAAAATTTCTTCTGCAATCTTTTGCAACCGTGCTTCGGTGTATCGCATTGCTGCAGGGCTATCACCATCCACACTACCGAAATTTCCCTGCCCATCCACTAACGGGTAACGCAAACTCCACTCCTGCGCCATGCGCACCATTGCTTCGTACACTGATGAATCACCATGCGGGTGAAATTTACCAAGCACCTCTCCCACTATTCTTGCTGATTTCTTGTAAGGTCGATTCGACATCACACCTAATTCATACATTCCAAATAACACTCGGCGTTGAACCGGTTTTAATCCATCGCGCACATCAGGAATAGCACGCGATACTATTACCGACATCGAATAATCGATGTAGGCGGTTTTCATTTCATCTTCAATGTTAATCGGTATAATTTTTTCTCCTTCCATTCTGTGTTGCTTTCGAGTTTTTTAGTTTCTGATTTGTGGTTGTTTGACGAAAAAATCAAAGTAAAACAAATAAATATTTTGCTGTTTTTCGTTGCCTTCAAATGTAAGTTGAACGGAGCGCTATTCCTTTTATTTTAGTGATTATTTTATCACGAATTTGTCAACATTTTATAAAGGGACAAGATTGATAATTACAACACTCTGACGGATAAAACTCTAACTGAATCAAGTGTGTTTAACTGAATATTTTTCTGATAATCTGATAATCCAGATAGTAAATCATTTTTAGTGCAATGGTGTTTCCTGCGGGAAGCTTTAATGTATTTTGGAAATTATCAAAATAGTTGTGAGTGATTTGGTGGTCTTCATTCAGTGAATTTACTTTCCAGATAATATTCAGAAAACTACCGGGGGCAAATTGCCATGCATAAACCACATCCACATTCCACGCATTGAAATTGATATCGTAGTTGCCTGTGAAATTTGTTTCGGTCACATTGCCATCCTTTTCCAGGTTATAAAACTGCAAGTACTTTATTTCAGTCCAGTAATGCCGTGCGTGGACTGATAAATTCATGTGCGGAGTAAACAGTAACTGCATGTAAAAATCATTTGATACCGTACGCGAATCTCTGCGGCCCATAATTACCTGAGCGGATGAATCAATGTAAGAAACAAATCCCCAGTTGCTGTGATCGAAAGTGTAGTTGATATTAATTCCTAGGTTTAGCCAGTTGGTTGCCTGCCATTGAGGGCTTAATGAAGCACCCACAAGCGGATCTTTTGGCTGCGGCGATTCGGCCCACTCAACCGATGCTGTTAGTGTAAATGGTTTGCGATAATCGGTTGTTATGCTTTGATTGATGTATACCCATGGAGCATGCCGGAATTTTTCTCCTTCCACGCGTGGTTCATAATAATCATAATACCAAAATGGTTTTGATTGAATGTAAGTAGAGAATGACCAGAATTTTTTGGTTGTGAAATCTCCTCCGGTATTAATATTTAAATCATAATAATCCCCGGTTGAGTATTTGTTGCTGTAATTATTTCCCCAGTACCAGTTCCAGTTTAAAATACTGCCATGCTGATCGTTTTCAACATATTTTATTCCAAGGAAATGTTGCATCAAATCAGTTTCGCCGTTTATTCCTAAATCATTCGAATTGTAAAATGGGGTTATTCCTTTTTCAAATAAATCAAAACGAAACTTGCCACTGATTTTTGAGAATCCCAGAAAATACACAGCACCTTGTGATAGCGAATCGCTCATTGAGTTATCAAACAAATGCGAGTATTTTCCTTTTCCATAAAAACCATAATTATTTTTTTTGTCTTTGATGGTAAAATCAACAGCGCTCACATTGGCATCTCTTCCGCGGGCCTGCCTGATAACATCAGTATTGATAAAACTAATTTCAGAATTGTTTTTTAAAGTTTGATTGAACACTAACACATTGTAATTGGTGAGTACACCTGTTTGAATTTTTCTTTTCGTTCCATCATTTACATTTTCAATTTCGGCATACGACGGCGCTTGTACTGCGTTGAGCACGCCTATTCCTAAACCGGTTTTTGTGCGGCCCGATATTTTTGTTGCATTGTACAATTGTGCCTGCGCAGGGTTTGAAATAATTTTTTCTCCATCCAGTAATTCAAAATAGGGCTGGTAAAAATTTTCGGGCATCCCTCCTATTCTTCTTGAATAAAAAATTTCACCTATCTGAAACAGGTCGGTTCCCTCTGTGAAAAAAGGTCGCTTCTCATCATACTGAATTTCGAAAGGAGAAAGATTAAGCACTGTGTTATCTGATTGAACCTGTCCGAAATCAGGAATCAAAGTAGCATCGAGCGTAAAACTTTCGTTGATTCCGAGTTTCAAATCCATGCCGCCATTGTAACTGTATGAATTGTTGTATTCAGTTGGATTAAAACTTACCGGGGAGCGGTCGTAATAAGTGGCAATGTAGGGTGTGAGTGAAAGGCGGAATGGAGGATGTATGTTTTGAATTCCGTTCAGCAAACCCCATTGTGCTACCACACCTGATTGTTTTGGATTTACCGGACTCCAGATAATGAACTCACCACTTCGTTTTATATATCGGGCAAATTGCAATCCCCATTGCTGAACGGGTTTATTTGGAAAGCGAATAGCTGAGTAGGGAATTTTTATTTCAATGCTCCAGCCATCGGCCTCAATTTTTGTTTTTGAATCCCACACGGCATCCCAACTTTGATCCACATCATCATTTTTTATTCGCTCATCGGTTTGCACATTTGATGCAGTTACCCGAAAACGATATCCGCTTTGACCATCGAGGTAAGTATCGAAACCGGCCATAAAATAATCCTGATCCATTCCCTGATCGCGCAACACTAAACTTCTTCCAATGTTTTCCGGATTATCATCAAACATTTTTGCGCAGATGTAAATTGCATCGTCGTCGTAAATAATTTTTACTTCCGATTTATAGGTAGGTTGCTTACCGAATTGCGGCAGGTAGGTAATGAAGTCGTTTACTGAATTTATATTTTTCCAGCAATCATCATTCAGGTCTCCATCAATTTTAGGAACTAAAGAAGTGTGAGTGGTTGAATATGATTTTCTGTCGATCGCGTTAACATTAATGTTAAACAACAAACAGGTTACAATAATCAAAAAATATATTGAACCAATGAATGAAAGTATTTTCATGCTCGTAAAGCGAATTCTTATTGAGAATAGTTACAGAAATATCAAAAATAAAAACTATAAACCCGATTAATCGATAACCTTGTGCAGTATGTAAAATACAATTGCAGCAAGACCGGCAGAAACCGGAATGGTTAGCACCCATGCCCATATTAACTGCAATGTAACTCCCCAGCGTACTGCCGAAATTCTTTTTGTTAATCCAACGCCTACAATGGAACCGGTGATGGTGTGAGTGGTTGACACCGGAATTTTAAAGTGTTGTGTGCCGAATAAAGTTATGGCACCTGCAGTTTCGGCCGCGAAACCTTCGAACGGTGAAAGCTTGGTTATTTTTTGTCCCATTGTTTTTACAATGCGCCATCCGCCTGATAAAGTTCCTAATGCAATGGCCGTGTAACAAGCCAATGGTACCCATTCCGGAATGTGCTTGGTATCTGCAATCATTCCATTCGACATCATGGCAGCTGCAATTATCCCCATTACTTTTTGAGCATCGTTTCCACCATGACCAAGGCTGTAAGCAGCAGACGATAAAAGCTGTAGCCGTCTGAATCTTTTATCAACTTTACTCGGACTGGAATGCTTAACAATGTGAAGTGTAATAATTGAAATTATATAACTGAGTATCATTCCTACTACGGGTGCCAATACAATGAAATAAATAGTAGGCATTACTTTATTGTACTCAATGCAACCAAATCCTCCGGCTGCTGCAATACCTGCCCCTGCAAAACCTCCAATTAAAGTGTGTGACGATGATGATGGAATTCCTCTCCACCAGGTAAACAGGTTCCAGATGATGGCGGCAATAAGTCCGGCACAAACAACAGTAAGTGTTACAAATTCAGGTTTTACGGTTTTAGAAACTGTGTCGGCCACTTTTAATTCAAATATCCAGTAGGCAATAAAGTTGAACATGGCTGCCCATAACACAGCGGCTAATGGTGAAAGAACTTTTGTTGAAACAACAGTGGCAATAGAATTTGCCGCATCGTGAAATCCATTAATGAAATCAAAAATAAGGGCAAGTGCTATTACTATAATCAGAAAAGTCATGAATTGATTTTGAAGGAAATGAAATATTTAATCAGGCCATTTTCACCACTATGGATTCAATAACATTGGCTGCATCTTCACACATATCAGTAGCAGTTTCCAATGCCGATAAAACTTCTTTCATCTTTATTAATTCAATGGCATTGGATTCGTTTTCAAACAAACCTGCAACAGCCCTGTCAAAAACATCGTCTGCATGATTTTCAATGCTGTTAACACGAACAAGCGCTGCAGTAATATCGCGCATGTTTCCCATGTTGCGCAATTCAAACACCGCCAATCGAAGTTCCGAAGTTTGTTGTTGTAATAATTCAGAAAGCTTAATTAAATCAGGGGTGAAATTTTCAATTTTATAAAGTTCAATTCTTTTGGCACTTCCATGAATGTAATCGAGTACATCATCAATTGCGCTAACCAAACGGTGAATGTCTTCCCTATCAAATGGAGTTATGAAATTTTTCGAAAGTTCCTGAAATATTTCATGTGTTATTTCATCTCCATTGTGTTCAATGTCTTCAATGGTGCGAATGAGTCGGCTTCGTTCTGCTTTGTCATTGGTACACATCAACTGATAAATTAGCTGACCTCCTATTTCTAGATTGGAGGCAGCACGCTCGAACAACGGGAAAAATTTACGGTCGGTTGGAATAAAAAACCGAAGGAAGTTTAATTTCATAAAATCTTTTTTTTGATGGGTTAAAGAAAAGAAAAAAAACTGTTGTTTAGTTATGATTTAACAAAAGGTAAAAAATATGTTTGGAAAATTAAAATGCCTAAGCAAACGGTAGGCATTTTTGTTTTTTGAAAGGCAAATTTTTACTTACCGATATTCATACTAAGTACCGGTATTGCAGATTCTGTAACTATGTTTCTGGCAGCACTGTGAATAATCATATCAGCTATTGCATTTTCCTGTTCAGTTACTATAAAAATTAAATCAGCATTGACTTTTTCCGCATACGATAGTACAGATTCTGAAATGCGTTGATGGCGAATCATTCGCGACTCATAAGGTATTCCGTTTTTCTCCAACAATTCTTCAATTTCTTCCACCTGTTCTTTCAAATCCTTTATCTGAACAACCAATTCCTCAAAGAAGGCAGTGAGTGCAAGAATGTGAATTTTACTGCCAAAAGCTTTAGCCCACTCCATGGCCAACCCAACTTTTTTCATAGTTTCTTTACTATTGTCAATTGGCAGAATGATATTTTTAAAATTAATTTTTTTAGTTGTTTCCTTGATAGTTATAATCGGACAAGGAGTATTATTAACCACTCGATAAGCATTTGAGCCCAGCAATAATTTACCGATTTTTCGTAGTCCACTACTGCCATGGGTACCCATTACAATCATATCTGCTTTTATTTCCTTAGCTACTTCTTCAATTCGTTCATGAATTTTACCAGAAACAACTTTTGTTTTTAAAGTAACTCCGTACAAGTTTTTATCATTTGCTTTTACCTCATTTATTTTTTCATTGATGCCTCTTTCAATTAAATCAGAAATGTTGAAGGCTGAATTTTTTGGTAATTCAGGCGCATCATAAACATGAAGCAATGTAATTTCAGCTCCGGTTGTTTTGGCAATTCCTGCAGCATAATCCAACGCATGTAACGAGATTGCAGAAAAATCAATTGGTACTAATAATTTTTTAAGGGGTAATTTCATTTGAAAGTGATTTTATTTGAGGACGCAAAAATAATAAATAACAAATGAAGCCGATAGCAGAATCAGAACTCATTTTAAATACAGACTTTAGTGTGTACCATTTACAGCTGCATGAAAGTGAAATTGCTGATACCATCATCACAGTTGGTGATCCATCGCGTGTGAGGGAAGTATCAAAACACTTTGATAAAATTGAAGTGAAAAAGCAAAATCGAGAATTTGTAACCCATACAGGTATCATTGGAAAAAAAAGGATTACTGTTATTTCCACCGGAATTGGTCCTGATAATATTGATATTGTTTTAACCGAATTGGATGCTTTGGTAAATGTTGATTTGAAAACAAGATTGATTAAGAAAGAAAAAAAATCGTTGCGGATAATTCGCGTCGGAACTTCAGGCGCACTACAAGCAGATATTCCAGTTGATAGTTTTGTTGCTTCATCTTTTGGTTTGAGTTTAGATAATCTTCTATACTTCTATCAACCAAAACTTACAAAGAAAGAAATTAATATTGCTAATGAATTTTCAAAACAAGTTTTAAATATTGATTCAAAAATTCATCCAATAGTTATTACCGCAAGTGATGAATTAATAAAATTATTCTCAACTACCGAATCTGATAAACTCAAGACTCAGGAATCAGGAATCAGGAGTGGTATCACGGTTACCTGTCCCGGATTTTATGGTCCCCAGGGAAGAGTAGTACGAAACAAACTCGCTTACCCGAATCTAATTGATAATCTGAATACTTTTCAATTCAATAAACTTAGCATTACAAATTTCGAAATGGAAACATCTGCTATCTACGGAATGGCCAGATTAATGGGACATCAAGCATTATCGTTAAACGCCATTGTAGCGAATAGAGTATTGAAACAATTCAGCAAGAACGGTCACAAAGCAGTTCAGGAATTAATTGTATTAGCATTAGATAAAATTTGCAATTCATAAATATTTCAAATGAATTTCTATTAAAATATTTATCATAATATAAACAAATCTTAATTTAATTAGCTACTACTAATAAAGGCGAAATAAAATGAAAGAGAAACTTTGTCGTTTCTCTTTCATTTCAATCTCTAATAGGTAATTATATTTTCTTCAACTCCAGATTAATTCTGATTTCAACATCAGTACTTACTACAGATGTTCCTTCTGAAACAACATTCCAATTGATTTTATAATCCAAACGATTGATAGTTGTTGTTGCCAAAAATCCTGCTTTTGTATTTCCATAACCGTCGGGTTTTGTGCCGCCGTAGTAACATCATAAGTTACAGGTTGTGTAACATCGCGGATGGTCATGTTGCCTGTGAGCTTGTATTTATTATCGCCAATATGTTCAAATGAAGAACTCTTGAAAGTCATTTTAGGAAATTTTTCGGCGTTGAAAAAATCATCGCTCTTTAAATGATTATCGCGAACATCGTAATCGGTATCAATAGAATTTACATCCACCGAAAATTCAATCTGCGCATCGCTCATGTCTTCTTTTGCGTAACTCATTTTGCCATCAAATACTTTAAACTTTCCTTCCATTTCTGAAACTCCTAAATGCATCACTGAAAATTTTACATTGGAGTGAGCAGGATCGCAAGTCCAGTTGGTTGCTTCAGCCGGAAGTTTTGTCCAGTTAATTTCTTCTGCCGGAACAATTATTCTGTTGGTTTTAAATGAACCGAATAGCACTTGCAATTAAAACTGCACCTGTTAAATAAACAAGCAACTCCGGAGCAGGCATCCATTTCGGAACTACATACTGCGCCATCATTGCAGCGCTGGTAAAGTGCATTAATCCGAATGCTGCCATTGGAATGGCGAAAATGATTCTGCCAAAAGTTGTGATTGTCTTGTTCATGTTGTTTGATTTTTAATTGTTATGAAATTGTTTGATTTATTTTTTTCTTGCGGTACTCCTGCGGCGGATCTTAGGTGTAACAGTTAACCTCTCAATTTATCCAGCAGGTCGCTCAATTGTTTTGCTTCTTTTTGAGTGAGTGTTTTCATGCTTTCTTCCATCTCTTCCATTTCATCATCGAGTTTGCTCAGCAGTTTTAATCCTTTCGCGGTGATTAAAACATTCACAGCTCTGCGGTCTTCAGGACAAACTGTGCGTTCCACTAATCCTTTAAGAATTAATTTATCTACGATGCGCGATGCATTACTCATTTTATCAATCATGCGGTCAATCAGCAAATTGACAGTGGCGGGTTTCGGATGCTGTCCGCGAAGGATGCGCAGGATATTGAATTGCTGCAAGGAGATGCTGTGCTTCTTCAGCAGGCTGTTGTGATTGGAGTTTAACCAGTTTGCCGTGTAAATGATGTTCACTGCCAGTCGGTGAAACTCACTTTTGAATTTCTTCTGCTTAATAGCTTCTTCGATTTTCATGTTGCAAATATATGTACATACATCTAATGTACATACATATAAATGAATATTTTTTCTATGCGGGATAAAACGCATTTTTCATAAATAGAAATACCGAATTTTTTTCTGTCGACTTACTGCAAACTGATAACAGTAAACTTCCTTTCAAAAGGATCAAATGCCTCGTGAACAATATTGAAGAAATCCACTCCGTGAGAAAGATAAAAGGCAATGAAACTTTCGTGGCGCTCCTGCAATGAATTATCAGGGAATAATTTTTCTTTCAGCTTTCGTATTTGTTGGATGCCGTCCTCGTGTTTTTTCTTTTCGGTTTTTAAGAGCCGTTCTTCTAGCGACTGAATAAATTTTAGCACCCGTGTTTGTTCTGCGGCAATCTGATTCTCTAATGTTTTATCGAGTGTAACAGTTTTTGATTTCAACTGCTGAAATAACTTTTCCAGTTCGCTGCGCTCTTCATTCATCTCGAATGAATCTCCTGCCTGTTGCAGTGTGAATGATTTAATCAGCTCTTCTATATCAGTAAACAACGATGTTTCAGTGAGACCTAATTTATTCATTCTTGCGGCTGACAATTTATCAATCACCAATGCGCAGTTGCGCAAAAACAAAATCGGGAAAGCGATTTTATAATGCTCGAATGAATTTTTGAATTCCATAAAGTACGAAACCTCTGCGCCGCCACCTATGAATGCAATGTTCGGAAGAATCATTTCCTGGTACAATGGTCGCAGCACCACATTCGGACTGAAATATTCCGGATGATTTTCCAATTCACTCAGTATCGCTTGCTGACTGAAAGTGATTTCAGTGTTCAACACTTTGTACTCGGCTCCTTCTTTTACAATTCTCTCCCGAAGATTTTCTTTCATGTAAAACAGGTTGATATTTCTTGGCTTCACCTGCACAGGATACTTCTCTTCCAGTTTAACAATAGTCGCGTTCACTAATTTCTCTGAAGTGCTGTTCAGCAATTCATCCTGCATTATGGGTTGAAATATTTTCTTCAACGCACTATCATCACCATCCACAATCACTAAACCCTGCTTGCCGAAGAAGTGGTGTAACAGTTTGCGTGTTGCTTCGGTTATTGTTTTGCTTTCGAGGTATGCTGACTTTAATAATTGAATCAACTCATCGGTATAAGGCGAATTGCCTGCAACTTCTTTCAGCCCGTCAATTAAACCGCCTAAACTTTCCGTATTGTAATTGCCGAAGCTTCCTTTTTGCTTCAGGTTCCATTCTATTTTATTCCCGAACAACGAAATATGATTCAACTCATCCACATCATGGTCCTCGCTTCCCATCCAGTACACCGGAATAAATTTTTCCGACGGATAGTTTTCATTCAGCAACTCCGCCATCCTAATTGCCGAAGTGATTTTATAAATCAGGTATAGCGGACCAAGAAATAAATTCGGCTGATGTGCTGTTACAATTGTGAATGTGTTTTCTTTTTTGAGTGATAAAATATTTTTATGCGCAGCATCCTCTTCCTTTAGCAATCCATCATATTGTTTCAGCAACGCATCTGCTAATTCTTTCCGGTAGAGTTTCTGATTTCTCTTGGTGCGAATCGCTTCTTCCACCGACAGCATCGTTCGTTCGTGCACATAAAATTGTTTTAGCCACACATCACCTTTCAGGTAATCAGTAATCAGTTTTGTAAAATACCCTGTTGCGGAATAATCGAGCGGTGTAACAGTATATGGAAGTGTGCTGCTCATATCCTTTTATCTAATCAACCTTTTCACCATACAAATCAAACTCTTCGGCGCCGGTAATTTTAATATTGGCGAAATCTCCCACGCGCAAGTAAGTGTCCGTTGCCTTCACCAACACCTCGTTATCAATTTCAGGAGAGTCGTGCTCCGTGCGACCGATGAAGTACTCGCCTTCCTTCCGGTCAAACAACACCTTGAAAGTTAGACCAATCTTTTCTTCATTCTTTGTGCGCGAAATTTCCTGCTGCACATCCATCAACTGCTGTGCGCGCTTCTTCTTGGTGGCGACTGTTACATCATCCTTCAATTCATAACCACTCGTGCCCTCCTCGTGCGAGTAAGTGAAAACACCGAGGCGGTCAAATTTCACCTCCTTCACAAACTCCACCAGTTCATCAAAGTGTTCCTTGCGCTCACCCGGAAAACCAACCAGCATCGTTGTTCGCAGCGCAATGCCCGGAACCTTTTCGCGAATCGTATTTATCAATGCAGTGATTTCCGCTTTGTCGGTTTGGCGCTTCATGGCTTTCAACACCGGGTCGCTGATGTGCTGAAACGGAATATCTAAGTAATTGCAAATGTTCGACCGCTCGCGCACCACATCCAGTATCTCCACCGGAAATTTATTCGGGTATGCATAATGCAAGCGAATCCATTCCACGCCATCAATGTCGGCAATGCGGTGTAACAGTTCTGATAATTTTCTTTCCTTGTACAAATCCAGACCATAGTAAGTGAGTTCCTGCGCAATCAATAAAAATTCTTTCACGCCCTGCTTCACTAACTTTTTTATTTCAGCTTCAATTTCTTCAATTGGTTTTGATATGTGCTTGCCGCGCATCAATGGAATTGCACAAAAAGAACAAGTGCGGTTACAACCTTCGGAAATTTTTATATAAGCATAATGGGAAGGAGTAGTAAGCAATCTTTCACCAACCAATTCATGTTTGTAATCTGCTTTTAAAGTTTTTAAAAGTCGCGGCATTTCTGATGTGCCGAACCAATTGTCCACTTCTTTCATTTCTTCTTTCAACTCATCGCGATAGCGCTGACTTAAACATCCGGTTACAATGAGTTTATCAATTCGGCCTTCGCGTTTGTGATTGCTGTATTCAAGAATAGTATTGATACTTTCTTGTTTTGCATTATCAATAAAGCCACAAGTGTTGATGATGACTACAGAACTGCTCTCATCATCTGAATCATGAACCACTTCGTGATTGTTTGCACGCAATTGCCCCATCAATACTTCGGAATCAACTGTGTTTTTCGAACAGCCAAGTGTTACAACATGTACTTTAGGTTTGAGAAGGGTTTTGGTTTTCATTCGGAGCGGCAAAGAAATACTATTTACAGCAGAGCTTATAAACCACTGAATAAATTTCATGAATTTTGCTGAAAAAACTTATGGAGATTTAGACATTACTTTTCCATCAGCAAAAAAATAATCGTTTATCAATGAATTGTTTTTTCTTTAATGAACTGTATACTGATAGTTTGCTTAAGTCAATAAATAGCTTTAAACTCGCAAATACCTTTTTAATAAAGGCCTGATAAATAATCAATACTTAAAAACAAATTTAACCAATGAAAAAAAATTTTACATTCTTGTTTGCTGCACTCTTTTGTTCGCAGTTAACAATCGCACAAACAACATTGACAACAGCTGTTGATTTTACTGCCACTGATATTGATGGCAACTCATTTAATTTATTCAACACATTAAATTCTGGTTCTTATGTTTTTATTGATTTCATGTTTACTAACTGTGGCCCTTGTCAGCAATGCGCTCCAAAAATGTGGTCGGCATTTAATACTTACGGATGCAATGGACCAAATGCTGAAGTATATTTTATTTCCATTAACCGGGATGATAACAATGCCGTGATGCACAGCTGGGAAAGCACTTACATGAATGCAACAGGAGGTTATCCACAAGCATTTAGTGGTGCACAGGGTAGCGCCACAGGCGGTACTCAAACATTTGCCAGCACATATGGAGTTGGCGCTTTCCCAACTATGATTTTAATTGCTCCTGATCATTCAATATTGGAGCAGGATATTTGGCCAATATCTACAGCTGCTGATTTTACTCCCTTTTTTCATTCACATGGCCTTGAGCCAAAAGCCTGTATCGGAACTTCAATAAATAACAATATTGTACAGGATGCATTTGTTTTCATCAGTCCAGTTCCAGCTATAAATGAATTGACTATTAACTGTGGCAACAACAAGATCAGTTCAATAAGAATATTTGATAATCTTGGAAAAATTTTAATTGAAAAATCGGGAGTGAATGATGCCACACAGGAATCGATTAATATTTCAGATATTGCTTTCGGAATTTATTTTGCTGAAATAAAAATGAAAGGAGTTCAAACAGTAAATAAAAAATTTATTAAACTGTAATAATTCAGAATAAAAATTCATCAGAAAATTTATTAAGCAAAAGCCATCTGCCAAAAAGCAAGATGGCTTTTTGCATAATAAAGAAATATGGTTGGGTTATTAGTGGGCATTTCAGAATTTATTTATGAAAACATATTTATTGAATTGCACATCAGTAACACACTTGTTTTTTGATTTATCGGTCAGCATAACTTCAAGTAGTTATTCGTTTAGAATGCTGGGGGTGAGAAGGGTTTTAGTTTTCATTGCGGTGGTGCATAGAAATACTTTAACCACATAGAAACATAAAATAGAAATAGTTTCTTTTTGTCAATCAGCTTTTATTCCACAACCATCTTTTGATAATACACTTTATCAGCTACAACTATTTTAACAACATAAATTCCGTTTGAAAGATTACCTGGTTTTATTTCTGTTAGACTTTGAGGTTGAAGGTTACTGATTGAATAAATATTTTCACCAAGCACATTGTATAATTCCATGCTACATGTTTTTTCAGGTGATTCATTTAATTGCAGCATAAATATTCCATTGCTTGGATTTGGGAATATTTGTATAGCAGAATTTTTTTGGGCTGCTTGAATTATCCCGGTTGAGTTACAGTTCAACATTATATCAACATAACCTGTATCAATGTTTGTGTAAACAGCTACCACTGAAATATCATCTTTCCCATCGCCATTAAAATCAGCAATTGATATTGAATTGGGAAATGAATCAACCGAAAAGTATTGCGGAGCAGAGAATCCACCCAATCCATCGCCCTGAAAGATTGAAATATTCACTGAAGCGGAATTCACTACCGCTAAATCTTTGTTTCCGTCAGCATTAAAATCTGCTGTTGCAATTGCGCGCGGTTGAATTCCGGTTACAAAATTTATGGGTGAGTCAAAGCTACCATTGGCATTACCAACGAGAACAGATAAATTATCTGAATAGCGATTTACTGTTGCTAAATCCATTTTGCCATCATTATTAAAATCTGCACTGCTAATTGATTCGGCGCCTGTGTCAGTTGGAAAAGAAACAACTGAGCCGAAACTGCCTGTTCCATTGCCAATTAATATCCAAGCACTATTTCCGCCTGCCATTGCTAAATCAATATCATTGTCGTTGTTAAAATATCCAGTGATGATCGATTTGTATGGATGACCTGTTCCAAAATCTGTTACAGCACCAAATCCCCCTGCTCCATCACCTAATGAAATGATTACTTTGTATTGAGTTGCAATCGCTAAATCGGCATTGCCATCGTTATTGAAATCTTCACTTGTTACTGAGTAAGGAGTATTAGCTAGTACTTCGGATCCTGCAACAAATGCCCCGCTCCCATTACCAATATATGCTGATGCAGTCCAGGGGCCAAAATTTGCAGTGGCAAGGTCAATTATGGAATCATTATTAAAGTCAGCAGTGCATATAGAAACAGGAAGAAAATTTGCAGGATTTTCTATTGAAGCGCCAAAAGTTCCGGTATTATTTCCTAATAGGATTGATATTGTTCCTGATTTATTTGCAACTGCTAAATCTATTTTGCCATCGTTGTTAAAATCTGCATGGCAAATAGAAGTAGGATTATTCCCAACTGCATATGCGGTTAATGAAGTAAAACTCATTTGTGCATCAGCATTTAGTGTGTAGCAGAGTGAAATAAGAATAAGAAGGTTTTTTTTCATAATTGAGAAATTATTAGAATGCAATTTCAATTTTATTTACGGTAATTAAAAAAGGAGTTTGGGAATTTCATTACATACTCAAAGTTTGTATAGCAAAAAGGGGTTAAGGAATTGTACATCTTTGCAACTAACCGCATGAAAAGAATTAATAGTCTAATTATTGGTCAGGGTATTGCTGGAACTATGGTTGCCTATCAATTACAGCAACGAGGTTTATCGATAATGGTGATTGATTCGGGAAAGATAAATACAGCGAGCAGAATTGCCGCAGGTATGTTTTCATCCATCAGCGGAAAGAGAAAAACCTTTGATGTTGAAATGTTCACAAAACAAAAATTCGCCATTGGTAATTTCAGGATGATTGAAAAATTATTGGGGGTGAAGTTTTTGCGTGAAGAAAATATTATCCAGTTATTTCATTCTGAAAAGGAAAAAACAGAAACGCTTGAACGAATGAAGGATGAAAATTTCAGTGCTCAAATTGAATTGAAAAATTCACACATTAAAAATATTAAAGATGAACACGGAAGCATAGCAATTAAAAATTCAGGATGGATTGATTGCGAATTAATGTTGAAGGCATACAGGAATTATTTAATTGAGAACAATTCTTTTTCAATTGATAATTTTAAATATGATGAACTTGAAATAAAGGAAGATTTTCTTCGCTATAAGGATTTCGAAGCAACCAATATTATTTTTTGTGAGGGTTATCAAAAACGAAAAAATCCATTCTTTGAAAATGAGCATATAATTCCATGTAAAGGAGATGTTATTACTCTGAAACATGCCAATCATAGAAACAAAAAAATATTGAAACGAAGCAATTATTTTCTGATTCCAACAAATGAAGAAACTGTAAAAGCAGGTTCCACTTATTTATGGAGCAATGATGACGAACAATTAAATGAATCTCATGGTATAGAAATAAAAAATAAAGTCGATGAAATTTTTTCTGATGAGTTTGAAATCATCAATCATCAAACGGCTATCAGACCAACAACCAAAAACAGGGAGGTAATTGCAAAACAACATTCTCTTTATAAAAATATGTTTATGCTGAATGGACTTGGCACAAAAGGAATTATTCAGGCGCCCTTTTATGCAAATTATATTACAGAAATGATTAAAATAAAGTAATCCCCAATAGCTCTTTGCGTTATTTCAATTTTTTAATAGTGAGGTAATTGAATCAACCATTGCTCGCCAACTGAATCGTTTTTTTTCTTCAATAACTCCTGATATTAAATTAGATAAATTATCGGATTGAAAAGTTTTTACAATTGCATTCGCAATATCATTTGAAGTTGGTGGCACAACATATCCTGCTTTTCCATCTGGAACAATTTCAGCAAGGCCCCCAACATCAGTTACTATCATAGGTACATTAAACTGATAAGCCACTTGCGTAACTCCACTTTGTGTGGCATGACGATAGGGTTGCACAACTAAATCAGCAGCAGAGAAAAAATATTTTACTCTTTCATTTGAAATAAAATCTTTGATTAGCAAAACTCTTTTTTCGAGTTTTAACTTTTCAATTTGTTCGAGGTAAGGTTTTTCATCTTCATAAAATTCTCCTGCAACTAAAAGTTTAATCGGAAGTGCTTTTATTTTATCATCGGCCATTGCATCCAATAAAATATCGAGGCCTTTGTATTTGCGAATGAAACCGAAGAATAATAAATATCGAAAATCAGGTGAGAGATTTAATTCTTTCAGTGCTTCTTCTCTTGAAACCTGTTCACCGAAATTATCATAAAGCGGATGCGGTTGAAGGACGGAAGGTTTAGTCGTATCAAATTGTTTTAAATCATCTTTCACTTTTTCTGACATGGATACAAATCCATCAATCGGTTTTATAAAATATTTAGTGAATGCCTTGTCCCCAATTCTTTTTTCATGCGGAATAATATTATCAAGAATGGAAATAACTTTTGTATGCTTGTTTTTTTTTGCCCGACGAAGTATGGTGCCGAAGCATGGACCCATAAATGGCAACCAGTATTTTACAATAATTAAATCTGGTTTCAGGTTTTTAATTTCATTTCCTACTGCATACCAATTGAGAGGATTGATGGAATTCACCTTGGTAATTATTTTTAAATCATTGGGTGCTCCTTCTGTACTGTACTGTGATTTTCCGGGAAATAATATTGATGGATACTGTAAACTGAAATTATAAATTGTCACATCGTGACCTTCGTCTTGAAATGCTTTTGATAGTCGTTCATTATAAGTTGCAAGGCCACCGCGTAATGGATAAGCGGAACCGAGAATAATAATCTTCATTTCTTATTATGCTTATTGAAGATTTAATTTCTTCTCCACAGAATATAAATTTCGTTCATGCGAACTTCGGCTTATTAATTCCGCTTGGAAACCGGCAACGAAAAGTTGCACCCCAATTATCATAGCTACCAATGCGAGATAAAACAATGGTCGTTCGGTCATTTTATATTCCTGCCAATAAAATTTTGCAAAAGTGAGATAAGCGCTAACAACTAATCCGAATAAAAATGAAAGCATTCCTAATGAGCCAAATAAATGCATTGGTTTTTTCCCAAAGCGAGATACAAAACTAATAGTCAATAAATCTAAAAACCCATTGATGAATCGCTCCAATCCGAATTTGGTTTTACCATACTTGCGCTCGTAGTGTGTAACTTCTTTTTCAGTTATGTTAGTGAATCCAGCCCACTTTGCAATAACCGGAATGTAGCGATGCATTTCTCCCATGAGTTCAATGCTTTTCACAACTTCTTTTTTGTAAGCTTTCAAACCACAATTAAAATCGTGAATATGAATTCCGCTCATGCTTCGAGTTACTCGATTAAATAGTTTTGATGGTATGGTTTTCGAAAAAGGGTCGTGTCGTTTCTTTTTCCAACCTGAAACAATATCGTAACCATCAGATGTTATCATTTTATATAACGAAGGAATTTCATCTGGACTATCCTGCAAGTCTGCATCCATTGTAATAATCACCTCTCCTTGTGCTTGTCGGAAACCCTCGTTCAGTGCAGCACTCTTTCCGTAGTTGCGACGAAATTTTATTGCTTTAATATTTTGCTTTTCTGAACAAATCTGCTGCACATATTTCCATGAACCATCTTTGCTTCCATCATCAACCAAAATTATTTCAAACGAAAAATTATTTTCCATCATCACTCTTTCAATCCACTGCACGAGTTCGGGCAATGATTCGGCTTCGTTTAAGAATGGTATAACTACTGAAAGCTGCATTTTTTAATTTTTTCGAAGATTTTTCCCTGTTTTAGTCAATTTTTTACTCGTTTTTGCTTAAATTTTATCCGTAATTGCGAGTTTTTTATCCGTAATTCCCTGATTTTTGTGAATTTTTTTATGTTTTTTATTAACTATTGCTAATTTTTTATTAACTTCTCTCTGTTTTTTATTAACTTTTTGTGTTTTTAATAACGAATTATTTCAAAAATTAATAAAAAAGTCACCCTTTAAGCTGGTGGCTGAAGTTCCTTATTTTCTTTTTTCATTATGGCTGCAGATAAAAGTGAAATTATAGCCCCTAAAAATACAGAACCCATCATTCCCCAGAATGCCATCCAACCTGGTGTCATAAATTTTTTCATATACGACATTGCTAACTCAATCTGTTCTTCTGATTGCCCGCTATTTAGCATGTTGTTTTCAGCTTCTTTTAAGATCTGATCAACCAATTCAGGGGCTATATATGTAAAGAAAAAATAACTGTAAATTGTTGTGATAATTCCAACAATTAAGACTGTTAAAAATCCGAACTGAAACGCTCTGCCAAAAGAAATGTACCCACCACATTTTTCATCACGATAAACTTTAGTGGCAAAAGAGGCTCCGATTAACATGAGCGCATAATTTATCCAACCAACATTTTTATTGGTCGCTGAACCTGCCAGATAAACAATTATATAAATCACAATTACAGAAAATGCAATGATGAGTGCCCATTTAAAAGCTAAATTCATCATTGAAGGATTTTCATTTTTTTTGCTGTCAATAGTTTCTTCTATCATGATTGAATAAATTGATTGTGATTAAAAACGGCAAACACTCTCCCATTCAGTTTTTTTCCGAACATCGGTGTGTTGCCTGACTTTGATTTATTTTTTTCTTTAGAAAAACTCCACTCTTCATTTGAATTGAAGAGCGTGAAGTTTGCTTCTTCGTTTTCGTTTATGGTTTGAATTTTCAATCCCAGAATTTTTCGGGGGTTGATGGAAATTTTTTCAATGATGGTTTCTAAAGAATTATTTTTTCCGAGTGAAGAATTTGCGAGTGCAAATGAAGTTTGCAAATTAATTGCACCAAAATCAGCATACTCAAATTCCACATCTTTCAATTCAATGTTTTGTGGTTGATGGGCTGACACTATTACATCAATGGTTCCATCTTTCAATCCCGCTTTCAACGCTGTTACATCTTCCTTAGTACGAAGAGGAGGATCTAATTTGAAATTGGTATCGAACTCGGCCAATTCCTTATCGTCGAAAAACAAATGCATTGAAGAGACACCACAGGTAACTTTCACTCCTTTCTTTTTTGCAGCACGGATTAAATCAACCGAACGAGCAGTGGAAATTAAACTAAAGTGAACTCTACTCTGCGTGTATTCAGCTAAATAAATATCGCGCACCACCATTAATTCTTCAGCGAGCGATGGCATTCCTTTCAGTCCGAGATTGGTACTCATCACACCTTCGTTCATGCTGCCTTCGTGCGACACATTTACATCATCAGGATGAGAGAATACAACTCCATCAAACAACTTTACATATTGCAAGGCGCGCATCATCACTCCTGAATCTGTAACAGGATTACTTGCATCGGAATATGCAACTGCACCTGCGTGATGCATGTCGTAAATCTCAGCCAATTCTTTTCCTTCACACTTTCTTGTGATAGCACCGAGTGCATGCACATCCACAATTTTTCCTTTTGCTCGATTGAGTATGTATTCAATTTCTGATTTAGAGTGAAGCGCAGGATGGGTATCAGGCAAAACTGCAACACCAGTAAAACCACCGGCAGCAGCGGCTTTCACCCCGCTTTCAATATCTTCTTTGTGTTCGAAGCCCGGGTCGCAAAAAGAAACCTGCATATCAAACCATCCGGGAGAAATGAATAATCCTTTGCAATCAATCTCTTTAAATTTCCCTTCTATTTTTATTTTTTTTCCGAATGCAGAAATAATTCCATCCTTAATAAAAAGGTCGGTGAGCTTCTGATTATATTTTGAATTGGAATCAACAACTGTAACACCTCGAAGCAAAAGATTCATTGAAAAATAAAAGCGTTTTTTAATGACGGGCGCAAGATAGCAAGAAAAAGAGTTATTGAAAGATGAAGCAATTATTGAACTTATCTACTTTAAGAAACGAAGCAACAAAATTTCAATAGCAATGAAAAACAAAGCGAGCATGATGCAATATTTCCAGAGCGCAATTCCACGATTCATTTCCGAAATCACTGCAGAAAGGTCGGCATCTGCATTCGAAACCACTTGTGCTTTTATCCGCGCTGCCTGATTATTTATTTCTTCTGAATTTAAAATAGTGAGGTTCGATTCTTTGCGATTGAAATTAAATCCCAACCAGTAGTGATTGGCAGTATCGGGCAAGTATAAATTATAAAATCCGGCTTCGCTGATTTCATTTCCGAAATTCACCATCACCTCTTTGCCAAGTGGTCGCTGTGCAGGAATGAATTCGTGTGTGCTTCCTTTCATGTGATAAATTTCTTTTTCACCGACACCAAAATTTTCTGCTTCAAAGTTTGTTGCATCACCAATTGAGTATGAAAGCGAAGGATTATTATTCTTCAACACAACCACCTTAAATAACAGTGGAGCAAAAACAGGATTCAAAGGAAAATCTGTTACACTTTTATCAAACGGAACAGACGAGAGATAAAAATTTCCTTTGCCAATTGCGTAACGGGTGAACAAACTATTTCCGTCAGTGAATTTCATTAATGCTTCCGCAGGGCTTTGTGTTCGTTGTGTCATTATAAAAAATCCGGAAGTTTTCGGAAGCGCCATGTTGCCGGTCAGATTGCTGAATACATCTGCAAACACCTTCATATTTGTATTAATAGTTGTTACCTGCCTGCTTTGTTTCAACCACAGTTGCAGTTGGTCAGCATTCATACTCAATAAAAAATCGTTGATGCTTTGTAAATTATTATTCGGGTCGGGAACGAGTAGAAGATTTCCGCCATTTTGCACATACTGTGTGAGCGCCTCTTTCAACCCCGAAGAAATACTGTTTGGCTGATTGAGAATAATGCAATCATAGCTTTTCAATAAAGCATAATCCAATTGATTAAGTGAAGAAGAAGTGGTAGTAAACAAACCACTGTTACTGAAAAGTGCATCGAGAAAAACATTGCTGCTTGTTCCGTTTACATTTAAAACAGCAGCGAGAGGTTTAACATTGAACGAAAAGAAATAAGAATCATCGAACGAAACGGGGAAATCACTCACTTGTAATTCACCCTTGTTCCAACCACTTTGTGTGATATTAAAAACAAGTGTGTCTTCCGCAGAGCTATTCGCAGCAAGATTTAAGTCGGCAATGGTTTTTATTTCGTCATTGATTCGAAGTGTGATTCTTTCATCAGCTATATCTTCATCACCGTAGTTGGTAATTTTCACATGCAGCTTCGCGGGTTGATTTACCATTTGCACTGGAGCTTCGAGCCAGCAACTATCAACTGTTACATTTTTTTGAGCGGAAGATTTCAGCGGGATAAAATAAATTTTCGTGTTACTGTCAACCGGAATGTTTTGCAAATCAGAAGTCGATTTTTGAAAATCCGAAATGATATAAATATATTTCTGAGACGATTGTGCACGAGCAAGTGATTCTTTTTCTCTGGAAATCACCAGAGAAATAGTTCGCGATGCAGGAGAAGATTTCACTTCTTCCAGAAATTGTTTGAACTGGTCGCGGTTAACTAATCGCTGCTGCTTCCCCTCAAAATCATTACTCAGTAATTGAAACTCATCATCGGGTGAATAAGCGGAAGCAATTTCCTGTGCCTTTCGTTTTGCTAATTCCACCAATGGAACATCGCCGCTTCGCGCATTCATACTAAACGAATTGTCAATGTAAATGCTGATTGCCTTCTTTCCATTGTTCACCACGCCTTCAGTTGGTTTAATAAATGGTTGAGCAAATGCTGCGACTAAAAACAAAATGGTGAAAATGCGCGCGAATAAAACCAGTAGATGCTTTAGTTGTGAAGTGGAGCGGGTTTGGTGTTGCACTTCTCTCAGAAACCGTATACTCGGAAAATAAACAGTCTTATATCTCCTGAAATTAAACAGGTGGACAACAACCGGAATACTAATAGCGAGGAGAGCCCAGAGAAACAAAGGATATAGAAATGCCAAAACTGATTTTAGATTTTAAAGTTACGATTTATGATTTGAAATCGTTTGGCGAAAATAACGGAACTGAGGGAAATGGATTGTGCCTGAGATTTTTTTTATTTTTGTCAACCCCAATTTTAGTCCATAAGAAATCTATTCGGGGTGTAGCGCAGTTGGCTAGCGTACCAGCATGGGGTGCTGGGGGTCGCAAGTTCGAGTCTTGTCACCCCGACTATTTAAAAATCCGAATCAGTTTTTGGTTCGGATTTTTTATTTCAATTTGATTTTTCTCTTTTTTATTTCTTCCTGAATCTTCAATGGCATTTTTCGGCAAGCACAATTCTTTGCATGTTCAACATGCCATTCAATTCGCTGTTCAGGTTTTGGATTCACAGGCATTCGGTGTGCCTGATGCCATTCCTTATTTATCTTATTAGAAATATTTTTCACAAATAATTTTTTACAAATTTATAAATCATCGTGTGCTAAAAATATTCTCACATGCTATCCGAATTCTTTTAACTTTCGAAATCACAATTTTCTAATTCAAAAAAATAAAAACAAAATGAAAATGAAAAAAATTTTAATCGGAGGCATTGCCGGTGGTGTTGCCTTCTTTTTACTGGGCTGGCTTTGCTACGGCATTCTGTTTAAAGACCTGATGGCTGCAAGTATGGGTACGGCAACCGGAGTTGAAAAGTCAGATGAAGAAATGAGTTTGGGAATAATTTTTCTCGGCAATCTGATGTGGGGATTTTTATTCTCCATTGTTTTCAGTTGGTCGAAACATGATGGATTAATGTCAGGACTTTTTATGGGAGCTGTTGTTGGGTTATTAATGAATGCAGGAAATGATTTCATTATGTACGGCACTTCCAATTTAATGACCATGAACGGAGCTTTAATTGATATTGCAGTCGGTACTGTTCTTTCAACTCTTGCAGGAGGAATTATTGGTTGGGTGATGGGAATGATAAAAGATTAAAGCAATTATTTTTGAAATGAATTTTCTGAAAGAGCTTTCCGATAAACCGGAAAGCTCTTTTAGTTTTTGAATATGAATTGCAAACACTTTTATATTTACTCGCTGTGAATAAAATCCCTTCTCAAAAAAAACCTTCCGGTTATATCAATCAGTTTCTCAGCAATAAAAATTTGCAGGCGATTGTTTTATTTTTTGTTGCCATCGGAATTTATGCCAACACTTTCAATCACGAATATGTGTATGATGATATCATCGTGATTCAATCAAATTCGGTTGTACAAAAAGGAATCGCAGGCATTCCTGATTTGCTGACGATGGATAGTTTTTATGGATACAATCAGGGGAACAGCGATTTAACTGGTGGCAGGTATCGACCGCTTTCGTTAATCACCTTTGCAATAGAGCATGAGTTGTTTGGAAACAATGCGCCATTCGCACACATAATGAATGTGTTGTTTTATGCATTGACTTGTGTGCTGTTGTTGTTTACGCTTTATCTTTTATTCCCATCATTATCCCCATTAATAATTTTTGGTGGTGCGTTATTATTTGTGGTTCATCCATCACACACCGAAGTGGTAGCGAACATTAAAAGCCGTGATGAAATTCTTTGTCTGCTCTTTATTCTCGCTACTTTTTTCTTCTGGATGAAATTATTGAAGGAGAAAAAAGTGTTGCACTTGATTTTTGCATTGTTCGCTTTTGCGCTTGCCTTGTTATCGAAAGAACAAGCCATTCTTTTATTGATTTGGTTGCCGCTTGCCTGGTGGTTGAATAAAGAAACATCAGTGAAACGGATTTTGATTTCGCTTTTCCCTTTCATCATTGTTGCAGGATTTTATTTATTCATTCGTTCATCATTTGTCGGAACAGTTGGTGATAGAATTTCAACTGATGTGATGAACAATCCATATTACCTCGCAACAACAGCAGAAAAATTTGCAACCATCATTTGGGTTTTCCTTTTGTATTTAATTAAAACATTTTATCCATACTCACTCTCTTACGATTATACTTATAATGCAATTCCTTATTCCAACTTTTCGCAACCACAGGTTTGGTTGTCGCTGATATTATTTACAGCGATGATAGTTTGGATAGTAGTTTCTATTTTCAAAAAACAATATCATGCATTGCTATTATTGATTTGGTTGTTGCCAATTGTTTTGGTTTCCAATTTATTTTTCAATGTAGGTGCGCCTTTCGCCGACCGGTTTTTATTTCTTCCTTCCATTGGAATTTGTGTAATGATGGTTGGAACCTTATTTATGTTTTATAAAATTCAGAAAGACGAAACAAAAAGAAAACAAACCATTTTCGTTGTTGTTTTAATTATCTCATGCCTCTATTCATTCAAAACTTTCAATCGGAACTTCGATTGGAAAAGCAACAAATCAATTTTCGCTGCGGATGAATCCAAGGTTCCGAACAGCGTGAAAGCAACTCTGAATTATGGTTCCATCCTGATGACAGAAGCCGATACTTCAAAAGATGAAACAATCAAACAAGAAAAACTCGACAGCGCGTTTCATTTATTCAAAAGAGGAATAGCAGTTTACCCAACTGCCGATCTATATAATCACCTCGGCGCTTATTACAACCTGATAAAACAAACTGATAGCTCAGAATATTATTACCAGAAATCAATTGGGGTTAAAGATTTTGCAATGGCCAAAACTAACCTGCTCGGAGTGTTACAGAAAAAGGGAGCGAAACTTCATACTGACAAGAAAGAAGATTCAGCATTAATTGTTTTCCGAAAACAATTAGGACTCGATTCAAATTATGCAGATGCTTATAATAATATCGGTACTGTTTATTTTGCATTACAAAAATTTGATTCCGCCGAATTTTATTTCCAAAAAACATTAGCCCTTCAACCAACGCATCAATTAGCAACAAGTAATCTTGCTAACACTTATCTCAATGAAGGAAATTATTTTTTCCAGAAAAATAATTACGATATAGCTTCAGAATATTACATCAAAGCAATAAAATTCAAACATGATTATGTCGAAGCTTATGCAAATGCAGGAGTGATTGAAATGCAAAAGAAAAATTATACCAAAGCAAAAAAGTATTTTGAAACAGCATTGCAATACAATCCACAACACGAGTTTTCAAGAACGAGGTTGATGGAGTGCGAAAATCATTTGAAGAAATAATTTAAGCCACAGATTCACAGATTTTTTTCTTCAAAAGAAATTATTTCAGATTGCCCCTGATTTCAAATCTTACAAATGAATTAATTCATTTGTTCAGTGACAATATGTTTAAATTAATGTCTATAAACAATCTGTGAATCTGTGGCTTTAATAATTTTTTCATTGAATAAACATTTCTCCTTTTCCACCTAATATTGCATCCTCAAAATTTCCATTTCAAATGATAGAAGCACCCGCAAAACCAAAAGCGAAATCAAAAACTGTAAATCATAATTTTCTCAAAGCATTAAAACTCAAACAACTCAGTTCCGGCGCAAGCACAGGAGTTGATTGGCTCAAGACAAGTGGCGAAGTGTTACACTCCTATTCTCCCGTTGATTCGCAATTGATTGGTTCTGTAAAACAGGCAACCAAAGCTGACCTCAATAAAATTTTAACTACTGCTGAAACCGCATTCAAACAATGGCGATTGATTCCTGCCCCTAAGCGCGGAGAAATTGTTCGTCAGATGGGAAATGAATTGCGTAACTACAAAGAGCCACTCGGACAATTAGTTTCTTACGAGATGGGAAAAAGTTTGCAGGAAGGTTTGGGTGAAGTGCAGGAAATGATTGACATCTGCGATTTCGCAGTCGGACTTTCGCGGCAGTTATACGGATTGAGCATGCACAGCGAGCGACCCAATCACCGCATGTACGAGCAGTATCATCCGCTTGGTGTGGTTGGTGTTGTCAGTGCATTTAATTTTCCTGTTGCAGTGTGGAGCTGGAATGCAATGCTCGCATTAGTATGCGGTGATGTGGTGTTATGGAAACCATCTTCCAAAACTCCCATCTGCGCAGTGGCGGTTCATCAGTTGATGGAAAAAGTTTTGCGCGACAATAAAATTCCTGAAGGAGTTCTTTCATTAATCATTGGAAGCGGAAAAGAAATCGGCGACGAAATTTTAAAAGATGCGCGCCTCCCATTGTTAAGTGTAACAGGTTCAACTCGCGTAGGTCGTCATGTGGCAAAAATTGTTGGCGAGCGGTTTGGAAAAACAATTCTCGAACTCGGTGGCAACAATGCCATTATCATTTCTGAAAATGCAAATTTGGATTTAGCCATTCGTGCTGTTGCTTTCGGTGCAGTAGGAACTGCAGGTCAGCGTTGCACATCCACTCGCCGCTTAATCATTCACGAAAAGAATTACAACAAGGTGAAAGAAAAACTGATGAAAGTTTATTCGCAACTCACCATTGGCGACCCGCTTGATACTGACAACCATGTTGGTCCTCTCATTGATAAAGATGCAGTGCGTCAGTTCAGCGAAGCAATCGTTGTTGCTG
>BJGQ01000043.1 GCA_014190575.1 Bacteroidota bacterium
GAAGGAGTACTTAAAGTAATATCATCAACTGCAATTGAAGGATCATTTCCGACTCCATCGCCATTGTTTGTCCAATTGAATCCGATTTTAACATTAGCATTATTGTTTGCAGAAACAGGAAGGGAAATAGAAATCGCAGTCCATAATCCCTGAGGATTACATGTTGTTAAAGTTTTTGCTAATGCATTTAATTGAGCCCATGTGCTTCCATCATAATACCAAAAAGTTGCATCGTCAGAAGTTCCCTGACCTCTCTCCATATAATTAAAAGAAATAGTAATGTTTGATTTTCCCGAACAATTAATAGTTGGTGATTCAGCTCTTTTATTTGTTACAACTTGTGCATTTGTAGCGTCATATGCTGCACCGCAATCCCCTGTTGGGCAAAAGAAAGCTGCAGCAGGTGAGCCGGCAATATTTCCAACATGCATTGACGCATCGCTTCCGTTACAACCTGAACCACATTGCCCGGCGGCATTTCCATTTTCAGCGCAACTGAAAAACCATGTGTTTGCTTTTGCTCCGTTAGTTCCGGTTGAAGTTATTGTCCATCCACCGTTTACACCAGTAAATGTGGTGCAAAGAGAAGTACATCCATTGGTAAATGTTTCTGTCCAAAAAGTTGTTTGTGCATTTGCAAATGAGAATGAAATGCAAAACAGAACAGCAAGAAATAAATTTTTGTATCTTAAAATCATGTTTCAAAAAATTTTGAAAGTCCAATATAAACCAAAAAAGTAATCGATGAACAATTGAAAAGTTGAACATCAAAAATTAAATGCTAAACGCTCAATGAAATATTTCGGCAAGCATGCACCGCGCGCTTCCGCCTCCGAGTGATTCGATAGTATTTATATCCGCATGAATAATTTTTCCGTCTGTTTCAAAAACAGTTTTTTGTTTTTCCGTTAAAGAATTAAATGCGCGTGTTGATAGTATCCAGAAATATTTTCCGAGTTTATTTTTTACGAGCAACATGTTTCCTGCGAATGAAAAAACCTGTTCGGACGAAAGTGAAATGACTGCATGATTTTTTTTCAGCGAATTCAAAACTATCTCCCGTTCTGTTACACTTCGAATCCATTCATCACAAATTACTGCAACTGAATTTCCAATGCTCATTAAAACATTGGTGTGATAAATTTCGGAACCAACGGGTGTATTCGCCGAAAATATTATGGCGCTGAATCCAGTTGCTTCACAGAATTTATCAATCACTTCTTCATTGCATCGCGATGAAAGATTGCAGTAGGCGATTTTATTTTTTCTGTCGAGCACCAATGCACCGGTGCCTTCTAAATATTTTTCTTCTTTTTCGAACAACAATAGTTCAGAGTAAATATTGAAATGAAATTTTTCCTGAAGTGCATTGACAATATTTGTTCTTCTTTCCAACCTTCTGTTTGCAGCAAGCATCGGAAAAAGAAAAATATTTTTATCCATTGTTGCCAGCCAGTTATTTGGGAAAACACAATCAGGTGTATCTGAATTTTTTTCTTCATCAAACAACAACACTTCTATTTTATTTTTGCGCAGCAGCGAAACAAAATTATTGAATTCAATCATTGCTGCAGTTTCATCAGCAACATTTTCGTTTTGAAAAATATTGGTGGAAGCAGTTTGCACATTGAACCGAAAATGTGATGGTCGAACCATCAAGACTGTATCAGTTACTTGCATGAAAACAGAAGACAATTTTTTATTTATTTCAAATTCAGATTCCAACCTAAACCAAATGAAATACGAAGGTCGGATAAACTTTGTCGCTCAACTGTATCGTTGGTGTATGCTGCATTTGCGCGCATCTGAAAAAATACATGAAAGAACGAACCATAATATGCAAGCCCGCCCATGATGGAAGTATTCGGCACCATTTCACTAACAGGAGAATTTTCCAGCGAGCGGTTATCTTTTACAAAACTTAATCCCGGTTGCATGGCGAGCGATAAATCCATTTGCTTGCTCATTGGAAAATGAAACGCCGGCCCTGAAAATATGGTGTGAACACTTTTCGGATAAATATCCGAGGGCCCGATATTGAAATAAGTCATGCCATTTAAACCAACACGATTGTGAACGAGGTATTCCAATTCACCCTGAACAAAATATCTGTTGTTACTTCCCGAGCCATATGCCAGCGAACCTTCAGCACGCAACATTCCTTTCCGGATTCCGGGGCCTGGTTTTTTTTGAGCAACAGCATTAACCGAAATAAAAAGTAATGCGAGAATCAATATTCGTTTCATGATTTCTTTTTTTGTGTTTGTATCAAGTACCAACTTACTGAAAGTGTTCCGAGTATGTGCCCCTGAAAATTGGCGCCTTTTGATTGATTGATTCGATAAGCATTGTTGTATTTATATTCCAGATGAACATCTTTAGTGAGATGAACCATGTACTGACCTTCGGCAGTTAATTCCAATCGCGAAATCGGAAACCACGAAACACCTGCGCCTGCTTGCGTTGCAATACTGAAAATCGGATTGGTTACATATGGAAGTTCAGCAGGAGCTTCATAATTTATAATTGGAATGAATCCAACTTTTGTCCAATCAAAACACTGACCGGCTTCAACAAACGGAACAGGCAATCGTGTTTGATAACCACCCTTGTTCACTGCAAATTGTACCGACCAACCAATGTGAGTGTCTTTTCGATAACCATTATTTCCTGCTGATGAATTCATGTAATCTAAAAACCATTCAGAGTTTACTCGATGAGCAAATAATATTTTAATCTGACCACCGGCGCCAAATCCTGCTGCATTATCACCGAGAAAAACACTTGCTGTTGTGCGCATACCAATTGCAGTTGACCCTGGATTTATCAGAATACTTTCTTCCTGTGCGAATGAAAATTTAAAACACAGCAACAGTAAGAGCAAAAAACTCAAATGCATTTTCATGATTAAATAGTTTTAATGTTGAACGAACTCATTGGGAAAATTATTTTGTGACAATGGTAAATGTAAATGGTAATTAAAATTCCTTCAGCTTCTTTTAACTAATCCAAGCACAGTGTTTTTACCATCTGTATAAATAATAGTATCAGTTGAAATTGTATCGCGCAGGAATTTTTCGTCCAGTGATTTTTCAAACACTTCGTAAATCTCCTTCACAGTAATCATTTGCATGCATACATTATTTCCTTTACATGGAGGAATTTCAAACTCATGAACACATGGACTGCAATAAACATTTCTATAAATCGATTTTACTTTTGAATGATTGCCATATTGATTGGGAGAACAAGGGCCAAAAAGCGCAATGGTTGCAGTGTTTGTCGCCATTGCAATGTGCATGGGACCTGTATCATTTGTAACAAAAAGATTAGCATTTCTTATCAGAGAAATTAATTCGGGCAATGAAGTTTTCCCAGCAAGATTCAGCAAGTTATTTTTTTTGCTGACTTTTGAAATCAATTGTTCTACATATTCAATTTCGTTTGCGCTGCCAATTATTCCAATATGTAAATCAGGGAATCGCTCGCTTATTCTATCAATCAATTTTATAAATGATTCTGAAGGCCATCTTCTTTCCAATCGTAAATCGGAAGCATTCGGATTGATGAGCAGGTAACTTTTAAGGGAGAAATTTTTTAATAATTCATTTTCAGAAAAATCATTTTCAGAAATGTTGTTGAAGTTCCACAATTGATTTTCTATTTCTGTGCAACCGAGCAATCGCGCAAACTGTAAATAAGTTTGAGCAATCGGATGTTGAATATTATAAAACAACATGTGCGTATTGCAACCCATTCGATACTGACTGGAGCGCAAATAATATCCAAACCTGTTTCGCGCCAAACTTAAAGTGGTAACCAAAGTACTGAAGTGAGAATAAATTTCAAGGTCGATATAAACTTCAATTTTTCTGGTGATAAGTTTTATGATGAATGGAAAAAAAGAGGTGATGAGTTTTGTTCCGCTGCTATCATCGAGTGAAATTATTTCATCAACAACCGGAATAAGCTTTAAAAATTTCTTGTGACTTTTTGTTGTAACGAAAATAATTTTCGCTTCAGGATATTTTTTCTTCAGTGTAAGAATTAGGGGAGTTGCCTGAATAATACTCCCTATTCCTTTGAACTTACAAATGGCTATTGTTTTAAAATCACGATTCAAGTTGTGATTGATTCCGAATAATTTTCCGCCTAACCGAACAATTCCATTCAATAAAATAACTATCGAATGAATAATTTTTTTATCAATCCAAATCTACTTACTGACTTTCATTCGTCCTTTGTTTTAATGCTCAGCAATTGAATGGATTGAACTTTTACATTTTCCGGACAAACAATTTTCACTGCAGTAATTGGAAGTACCCGCCAGTTGTATTGGATAAAAACAGGAATTAAATAATTACTGTGCTTTTCATTCTTTTTTTCAATCATGAATTTAATGCTTCCTTTCAGGTGTTCATTTACATAATATTCCAATGAAGCTTCCGTCGGATCAGAAGTGTTGTTTTCTGCTTTCACTTCAATATAATTTCCGCTTTCATTTTGTCTGTTTTCTATTGACAAATAATTTTGATTCACTGATGAGTTTAAAACTTTTGCGTTTTTTATTTCTTCCGATTTATTTATAGCAAGCAGCATCGGATACCAGATAAGGTTACATGATTTTGTTTCTGTAAAAACAGAACTGTCCGCTATTGATGGATTATATTTCAAAACAAAATCATTCTTCACCCAAACTTGAAAATCATTCAGCACGGTTGCAGGATGACAATTTTTGAAAATAAAATTCCACATTCGTTGGTATCGCAGGTTGTTTGGAACACCATCAATGTTATCGCCCCATCGTTCAGGTTCATGACAATAAATAACTATCGGTACTGAGCAGTATTTTAAATGCTCAATATTTATTTTCTGTAATTCATCGGTAATTGTATTCTGAAGATATTGATTGAAATAAGATGGTACTTTACGGTTTGTATAAAAGTATAACATTGGAATAGTTGCATAATCAATAAAGGTTTGTTCTGGTGAAAGATTTTTCTCCATAAATAATTTCAAGTCCTGAAAATTATTTTTCAGAAACAACTCATGCCCTTTCGTTCGCTCAACTTTGTGAGTTGCCGAATCAACAATTTCAATACTTCTTAAGGTAGATGCAAATGAATTATACATTCCTGCTGCTCTTGAATCCAATGGAATCTTTATAGTGAAAATCAACAATACATTAACAGCGAAGAACAACAACAGTGCTTTTCTTTTATCTGCAATAAAATAATAAACTGCCAAAGGAATAATCAAGAATGCAAATGAAACTGCAACATCATCATAACCAAAAACCAAAGAATGTCTAACTAATCCGCGTTGAAAATTTGCGAGATAATAAATTATAAAAAATAAGAGAGAGATATAAATAAATCCATCGGACTTAAACAATCTGATTTTAAAAAGACTCACTAAAAACACCAAAAGAAATACGAATGAGACAGGGAAAATATAATAATGGAAGTAATAAATATTGTTGTATGAGTAAGTCAGCCACGAAAAACCATGTTCCTGGTTTGCGCTGATGTATTGCCAGGCTTGCGATAAACTTTCAATGGTATTAAAATGAAAAAGCAGAGTAAACAAAAAAATTATTACTGCTATTGGAATCAACACAAAAAGTGTGGCGAGAAAATATTTTTTAAGCAAATCAAAACTGAAAAAGGTTATCAGGTAAATTAAGAGCAATACCGCTACAGAAATAAAATTTGCAACCCCCGCATCAATCAACCACAATAAATTAAACACTAACCAATATCCAAGAATCACCATTCGCTTCAATGAAAAATGCGTGAAAAGTTTTTGTAATAAGAATATTGACCCAATGAAAATAACAGAGCGACTCATAAAATCAGTTTGTAAAAAAGGAAAGAGCAAAACAACAATGATTGCTATCCAAGCGCTTTTAAAAAATTTCAGCAGTAAAAAATAAATCAATACCGCTTCAATAATAAACGGAAAAAATCCATAGACATTAAATGCATTGGTATTTGAAAATCCATTCAATAAAGAATAAAGTACCGGAGAAAATATTTCAGATAAACCGTGCGAACTCATGAAATTAAAAAAAGGCATTTCATGAAATTGAAATATGCGCATTAACCCATTTGCCGGATTTGCGAGTTCAAAAAAATCATCGGTGGTAGTTGTAATTGGATTGTAATGCCCGGTGATGAATACTGTTATGATTGAGATGGGGGCAATAATTTTTGAAATAATTGATGCAGAATCTTTTTTGAAATTTATTTTCCAGTAAAAAATAAAAACAGAAATGCATAACAGAAAAAAACTTCCTGCAACGAAATACAAAGTTGCAGTTCCAAAAAAAACAGACTGTTGATTAAGAATTAAAAATATTTCCTGGCTCGCCACCACCCAAATTCCAAGCAATAAAACAGGAAAAGATGAATACAATATTCGTTTAGTGGTGAAAGTTTTTTTATTTAAAATAATTAAACCGCCAACAATAATTCCCCAGCAGATAGCAAATAACCAATGCGCCGGAATTAATTCTGTTTCAGAAAATAAGTGAAGCAACCGTGAAAAAAAACAACTTATCGAAATACTTAAAGAGAGAATGAAAATTATTTTTAATGAAAAAGATAAATCAGGTAAAATAATTTTTAATGGTTTATAAAAACCAATGAGCAATGCAAGTAATACCAGAATAAAAATCAAAGTCATCTCTGCTTTAATTCCAAAAAGTTCTGACAATATGCAAACCATTCCGATGAGGGATGGAACAATGAAAAGTCTTTTATACGACCTATCAGGTTTGGTAAAGTAGTGAAACAATAAATTCAAAACATTCTGAATTACAAAAAAAGAAACCAATAAAAACAACACCGATGAATAAAACAATTTCACTCTTGCGCCAATATCAAATCGGTTGAATGTTGCTTCTGAAGGTAAAAGGGTTTCAAATAAATCGGCATGAACCGATTGTGTTTTAAACCACGCACGAAACAGACACAGCGATAGAAAAACTGTTAGAACCGCACTGTCAGATTCTGGTATAAAAAACTTACGCCAACTATTTTTGATTTGAATATTGTTCAAGAATCTGTCTGTTATTTCGTTCGAAATATAATTACTAATGGCGCGCAAAAAAATTAATCGCTCTTGCTTCGTGAACACTTTACTTTGCGTTCTGTAAATAAATTTTTTCAATGAAAAATCCTTTAAAGAAAATAGGAAGCAAGCTGCTTACTTACTTTTTGCGTGGTTTATTGTTAGTGGCACCTGCGGCAATTACCATTTATATTTTCATAGGCATTGTACAGTTTGCTGATTCAATAATTCCCGGCACTTATCCGGGGCTTGGATTAATTACTATTCTCTCCTTTATTTTATTCATTGGTATTTTTTCGTACAGTCTTGTGTTTAAGCATGTGCTTGATTGGATGGATGGCATGATGCTGAAATCGCCTCTTACAAAAATGATTTACTCGAGCATCAAGGATTTGTTTGGTGCATTTATGGGCGAGAAAAAAATGTTTAATCAGCCCGTGATGGTTTTATTTTTTAAAGAAACCGGAATTTACCGGATGGGATTTGTGACACAAACAGACCTGAGCGAATTCGGAATGAAAAACATGGTGGCGGTTTATTTTCCGATGTCGTATAATTTTTCGGGAGATTTATTTATGGTGCCGGTAGAAAATATAAAACCGGTTTCGGGAGTGGCTTCGGCGGATGCTCTTAAGTTTGTGGTGAGCGGAGGTGTAACAGGTTTTGCCGATACTACTGATTCAATAAAAAAATGAAAAAGATTTTTTCCATCACAATTATTTTGTTGCTCGTGTGTTCGCACCTGCAGGTGCAGAGCTGGGGTTTCTGGGGACATCAGCGCATCAATCGCATTGCGGTTTTTACACTGCCGCCGGAGATGCTTACTTTTTATAAGGAGAACATTGACTTCATAACCGAGCACGCAGTTGACCCTGACAAACGGCGATATGCCATTGCTGCCGAAGCACCGCGCCACTATATTGATTTAGAATTTTACGGAACACCGCCTTATAAAAATATTCCGCATTACTGGAACGATGCGGTGGCACATTACGGCGAAGACACTTTAAATGCGCATGGCATTGTGCCTTGGTATGTGAACTCGATGTTCTATCGTCTTGCGGATGCATTCAAAGCAAAAGACAAGGAGCGAATACTGCACTTGAGCGCCGACATCGGGCACTACATTGCCGATGCGCATGTGCCGCTGCACTGCACGCACAACTACAACGGGCAGCTTACGAACCAGGTAGGCATTCATGGTTTCTGGGAGAGCCGCATACCCGAATTGTTTGGCGACGATTATGATTTTTTTGTGGGCAAGGCAGAGGTGATTGATAAGCCGAATGATTTCATCTGGAAGGTGATTGAAGGCAGCGCATCGGAAGTGGACAGTGTTTTAACATTGGAAAAAATGCTGAGCCAGAATTATCCTAGCGATAAAAAATACGGGTACGAAATGCGCGGCACCAATTCAGTAAAAGTTTATTCAAAAGATTATTCAAAAAAATATGAAGAGATACTGGATGGAATGGTGGAGCGGAAAATGCGCGCCGCCATAATTGCGGTTGGTAGTTTCTGGTACAGCGCGTGGGTGTATGCAGGCAAACCTGATTTGAATAATTTAAAAGATGAACCCCTCACCGCCGAACAACAAAAAGAATTAAATGAAATAGAAACCGGCTGGAAGAATGGAAAAATTATCGGGAGAACGGAAGGGGATGATTGAGTGTAACAGTTTTTAAAATGGTTGTTGGTCAGGCGACCAATGTCGGCGAGTTAATTCAATCATAGAATGGGGTTGTCCAAATGTGCTCAATATATTCAGGCCACATAATATGAATTGCGTCAATGAGTTCTTTGCCGCCAATTGTTGTTGAACTTTCGTGAGAACAATAAATAACGAATCGGCAATTCTCATCCGTGTATAAATATTCAAGTCCATCATACCGGATTTCACAATCAGCAATTATTTTTCTTTCTACAGAACCGCCATCAACAACTTCATAAAGCATTGAAACATTGAACAAGTTTTGGATTATTTCTTTTAGTTCAGTTATATACTTTCCAAAATAATAGGATTGATATATTTCTGTGTCTTCAATTTTTTCGTCACCTGTTATCGGTATCCAACCGAATGGAATATTAACTTTCCATTTTTCATTCAATGTGAGCAATAATAGATCTTCGTGCATTTATAAAATTACTATTTAAAGTTTGTTGCTGTTACATTTTTTTCTCTCA
Organism: Bacteroidota bacterium; assembly: GCA_014190575.1. Taxonomy (GTDB): domain Bacteria; phylum Bacteroidota; class Bacteroidia; order Chitinophagales; family UBA10324; genus UBA10324. The sequence goes on from BJGQ01000043.1 coordinate 9,259, forward strand.
CAAATTTAACGAGCAGAGTTGGAGGGAAGGGGAAATTATTATTTAAGCGTTTTGTCAAAACTGTTTGTCAAACAAATCGTGTAAATATTCAAAATTGATTTTCTTGTGTTTTAGCAAAAGTTCATTGAGCGTTTTTTCGTTGGGATGATTTTTACCTATTGCGTCAAACCATTTTTTAAATATATAAAACCACTCATCTTGTTGTCGTTCGTATAAAACAATGAAGTCATCATGAGGAAGTAGAATTATGCCTTTGGCTCGTAAATAAATTTGTGTTTTGTCGTAGATGAATTCTGAAGTTCTTGCTGAATAGCCTTTTTTAGAAAAGTAGTCAACGAAATATTGCTTAGTTCTAAGTTGTCTGTCAACGGGAGTCTTTTTAATATTTTGTTTCCACTCACGATGACCCTTGAGCAAAAAATAGAAGAAGATCGCGACCACCGAGAGCAGACAAATAATTAAAACTGACGAAGCGAGTAATATTCTATCTGCCATTTTTTATACTTTGATGGTATTCGTTTTTTCTCTCACAAATTTAACGAGCAGAGTTGGAGGGAAGAGAAAATATTGTCTGAACCGCTGATGGGTTTGATTGAATGATAAGGATGATTTTTTTCTCTGAATTTTTCATCATAAAAATCATTTCATCATTTATATCAGCGGTTCAGACATCCTGTTCAAGTTTCTTCTGCAAAGTCAATCGCTTAAATTCAAGTTTTGTACCTCCGAAATTAATCAGCAATCCTACTTCCATTTTATAAGCTTCCAGATAATTGAGCGCCTGTGCTAAATGCACCTTCTCTAACATGGTTAAAGCTTTTAACTCAACCATAATTTTTTCTTCTACAAAAAAATCAACGCGCCGTGATCCTATTTGTTCGTCTTCATAAAAAATCGGCATTTCCATTTCGCGCACAAATCCTAAACCTTGTTTAGTCATTTCAATTGCTAAAGCCCTCTGATAAATCACCTCCTGAAATCCATTACCTAAAGTGTTGTGAACTTTAATAGCACACCCGATAATTTTTTGAGTGATAGCTGAGTATTTATATTCTTCCTTTATCATAAAAACCATTTCATCATTTCTTTCAGCGGTTCAGACAATTATTTTATCACCGCAATTTTCCCAACCAATTTATCTGTAGCGTCAGCATTGGTGGCATACACTAAATACACTCCGGTGTTCACGCGGTTGCCCTTCAGGTCTTTTACATTCCACACCGCTTCGCCGCCGTTCGATTCGGTTTCGTAAACCAGCACACCCGCGAGGTCAGTAATTTTTATTTGCGATTGATAAGCGAGATGTTGAATGGCTACCACACCCGAAAAATTTTCGCGCACCGGATTCGGAAAAATAAAAGCAGTGTCCGATAAATTTCCTTGCTCGGTTCCTTCGTTTGCATCGCCGCGGTAAACAATAATGCCGAGGTCGGTTCCGAAATACACATCGCCGTTTTCATTATCAATTGCTATGCATAAAATATTATTTGAAAATAACGGGCTGTTGTCAGTTGTAAAATGAAAAATCTGTGCAGTACCATCAGCCGACATTAAAAAAACTCCGTTGTTTGTGGCAAACCATTTTCTGTTTGCACCATCAACCGCAATGTCATTAATTATTTCGGTTCCGAGCAAGTATCCGTTGTACAAATCCTGCTTTACTATAATCTGCTGTGCATCACAACCCGAAGAACTGAATACATCGTACGGACAATAATAAACAGCCACACCCTGATCGGTTCCAACCCATATGTATCCATCCTTATCAACTGCTAAACACAAAACTGTTTTGGTTGGTAATCCTCCTGTTCCAATTCCCGTTCCTAAGGTTTTCCATTTATCGTCGTTAGAAGCCAATGGTTCATCTCCGCTGTCATAAACTAAAATTCCATTTCCATTTGCAAGAATTATCCATTTGTAATTACTCTGATCAACAACAATATCGGCAAGCTGACCACTGGTTGTGTTTGAAGTTGGAAAAAAAGACTTCCAATCGCCGGAAGCTGTCAATACTGAAAATGGTTTTGCTGCACCAAAATTACTCAGCCATAAATTTCCATTATCGTCAAACCCTAATCCTGATACACGCACACTGGTTAGGTCGCCTGTTGGTGCCTGTAATGAACTATTGAATTTATATATGTCGTTAAATGAGCCATCGGCATTTAATTTAATTACCCCCCAACCAAACGAAGCAAGATAGGTTTCTCCATTTTTTGGATTTATGGCAACTTTAAAAATATCAGTTACAGTATCAAGGGCTCCTCCCGCATTGTATCTGTTAAAATTATTCCAGTAACCATGGTAACTTATAAAATATCCACTTGCTTCAAAAGTGTAATTCCAACCTGAAGTTACACCGCCGGGCACAACATAAGCCAGACCATTTCTTACTGCAATATCTGAGGCTTTAAATGATCCGGGTCCGCTTGGAAAAACAGAAGAGGCATTTCCATTCAAAAAATATTTTAATCCTAGTTGATCATCAGCTATCCAAAAATTTCCATCGTCATCTTTTAATGCCTGTCTTGGCGAATTGAAATTTGCCGGAATAGAATCAAAGCTGTTATCAGGAAAAAACTTTATCACTCTTTTTGCAAGACCACTATCTGAACTCATACAAATCAGCAATTCACTTCCACCATTGTCTAACGAATTGATATACATTTTATCTATCCAGAAAACTTTATTCCATTGTGTTCCGTCAAACTTGAATAGCGAATCTTTTACATTGCAATAAAGAGAATTAGAAACCGAAATAATTTGCTTCACTTCTTTATTTGGAAGGCCTGAAAGTGTATCAAATTTTTGCCACTGAGAATAATCAGCAAGGTTGGTTGCGTTTATTGATGCGCGAAACAATCCGGTTGCTGTTGCTGCATAAAAATAATTTTCATCAGCACTCAATCCATTTACTTTGTTGTACGAATTTGTTTGACCTGGATAATATGTTTCAGCAACTTCTCGCTTATCGAGATTCATAACAACAATTCCAAAACCACAGCACAGATAAGCAAGGTTATCTTTTTGAAAAATGCTCGCAATGCTTTTATTCCCAACAATATTTTTTCGTTTAATGTCAGCAATATTATAAACCCCTGACTCAGTTAAAATATCAATGTTGCTGCTGCTATATGCAATTATCAATTGGTTTCTAATTGTATCAAAATGCAAAACGCTAAATCCGATATCTGACAATCCATTTACCTTGCTGAGTTTCTCCGTACTTAAATCAGTTTTATCTACCGAAAAAAGTGAGACATCAGTTGCGCAATAAATTTTATTTGCAGATTGTACGACTGACTTGGCATTCAAATATGGAAGTTCATCTTTCCAGGTTCCAACGGGAATTTCCTGTGCTTGTAAATTTTGAAAACAAAATGCAAAACAATTTATTAGAAAAATTATTCGAATCATCGCGCTAAAAATAAGATTGCTGCGCTTAACGCCGAAAATTGGTTTGTAGTATTTTTTTTGCGAATGAAATATAGTGAGTCCGCAATACTGATTTTTATCATTTACAAAATTCCTGACCGTTTAAACAACAACTTATAATTACTATTACTTTCGCCCCGAATAATTTCAAGAAGATATGTGGCATAAAATTGCTGCGGGAGTTTTACGATTCAGATTATTGCTGTTAATTATTGTTGCGGCAATAACAATTTTTATGGCATACAAAGCCAAGGATGTAGAACTCACTTACAGTTTCGCGAAAGTTATACCTGTTGACAATCCAAAATACATTGACTACCTGCACTTCAAAGACAAGTTTGGTGAAGATGGAAATGTGTTGGTGCTTGGTGTGCTTCCAAAAAATTTGTTTGACTATAATTTTTTTAAATCATGGTACCAACTTGCGGATAGTTTAAAACATTTAGATGGAGTAGAAGATGTGCTTTCTATTTGCAAAAGTTACAATGCCATAAAAGATACAGCTACCGGAAAAATATCGCTTCAACCAATTTTTTCTCACCTGCCAAAATCATTTCCTGAACTTGATAGTTTAAGCAGAATTTTTTTTTCGCTTCCTTTTTATAAAGGAAGATTATACGAACCTGAAACCGGTGCAACATTGATGGCAGTTCGTATCAATCAAAAAAAATTAGATAGCAAGGACCGCATTGCAATTGTAAATGGCATAAAACAAATTAGCGAAAATTTTAGTCAGCGCACAGGATTAGAAGTAAATTACAGCGGATTACCAATGATACGGACAGTGATGGCTACACAGGTGGCTGCTGAATTAAATCTGTTTCTTTTACTGGCTGCATTAGTTACCGGATTGGTTTTATTGTTTTTGTTGCGGTCATTTTTTGCAGTAGTTTTTTCATTGCTCGTAGTTGGTGTTTGTGTTGTTTGGTCTGTGGGTACTCTTGTTTTGTTTGGATTTAAAATCACTTTGCTTACCGGTTTAATTCCACCACTTGTTGTTGTAATCGGAATTACAAATTGTGTTTATCTCTTAAATAAATATCACATCGAGTATGTGCGCCTTGGAGATAAAATGCAGGCACTGCAGTTAGTGATAGAAAAAATAGGCCTCGCAACTTTGTTCACTAACCTCACTGCGGCAATTGGGTTTGGTGTTTTTTATTTTACACGAAGCACAGTGTTAAAAGAGTTCGGTTTGGTTGCAGGATTAAACATTGCAGGAATATTTGTGGTATCTGTAATAATTATTCCATGCGTGTTCAGCTACTTACCTGTGCCGCGCGCATTGCAATTAAGTTATCTGAAGCAAACATTGCTCAATAAAATTCTCGACACATTTACTCATTGGGTAAATCATTACCGGAAAATAATTTACACCACCACTTTAGTTGTAGTTGTGTTTTCAATTATCGGAATGATGCGGTTGACTTCAACCGGATTTATTGTTGATGACATTCCGCATGGCGATAAATTATATACTGACTTAAAATTTTTCGAACAGCATTTTAAAGGTGTAATGCCTTTTGAAATTATGGTGGAAGGAAAAGAAAAGAATGCGCTGAAGAAAGGAAACACGCTGATGAAAATGAATCAGTTGCAGGATACTTTAAAAACTTATTCTGAATTTTCTTCTCCACTCAGCATACTGGAAGCAATCAAATTTATTAATCAGGCAAATGCGCAGGGCGATCCATCGCAATACAAAATGATAAAAAGCAGCGGTGGACTTTCAGGTGTTGATCGCAATGTGGTCACCTTCACATATCTGATGAAGCAGGTGAAAGATAAAAGCATCATCACTCCGTTTGTTGACAGCACAGCACAAACAGGTCGCATCAGTGTGAACATGGCTGATGTTGGTTCATCGCGAATGAGTGAACTCTTTAAAGAACTGCAACCAAAAATTTATTCAGTCTTCGATACATCAAAATACAAAGTGACCATGACCGGCACGAGTGTAATTTTTCTGGAAGGAAATCATTTCATCATTGCCGGATTGTTGCAGAGTCTTGCACTTGCATTTTTACTCATTGCTTTGTGCATGGGATATTTATTCCGTTCAGTGCGCATGGTTTTTTTTAGTGTGCTTCCCAATCTTGTTCCGCTTGCGCTTACTGCAGGGCTAATGGGCTATTTTAATATTCCATTAAAACCATCCACTGTTTTAATTTACAGTATTGCATTCGGAATTGCCATTGATAATGCCATACGATTTCTCGCCAAGTACCAGCAGGAATTACATCGCCATAATTTTGATGTAACAAAAACTGTTGGGCTCGCCATGCACGAAGCGGGCATCAGCATAATTTACACGAGCATTATTTTATTTTTTGGATTCATCATTTTCACTGCATCACATTTTGGCGGCACCTTTTATCTGGGATTGCTTACCTCCATCACTTTAATTGTTGCCATGTTTAATAATCTGCTTTTATTGCCAAGCATGTTATTGACATTAAAGAGTTGGGCTGATAGGAGATCGTTAAGTAAGAAAACTCCTGCTGATAAACTGGCTGAAGCCGAACAGGATATTCCTGCAGGAAAGCCATCATAAAAATTATGATGGATTAAAAATGAAAAGTGAAAAATAAAATTTCTATCACTCAATCAGGTATATAAATTCATGAAATAAATTTCACAAATAAAAAATGCCCTCCGAAAATCCGGAGGGCATTTTTTATTTTTTATTCAGTGCAATAAAATATTTTTTATTGAACCATCAATGGCTGACGATAATGATTGTTGCCTATTTGTAAATCAATAAAATAAATTCCAGAAGCAAAATTTTGTGTATCAATAATTTGCTGATGCAATCCGAATCCGGTTTCGCCAATATTATTTTCAACAACAACTTGCCCTACTGCATTCACAATTTTATATGAAACGGTAGAATTATCCTGCAATTGATAATCAAGAATTGTTTGAGTGGTCGATGGATTTGGGAAAAGATTTACAATTCCACTGGCAGTTACAATAGGTTCCTGAATGCCTGTTGCAAAAGTTGCCCATGTTGCCTGAAGCACTTCCTTAGTAGTAGTATTTTGTACCCAAACTGCATACATCAAATTATTTTTATTTTCAATATTCGCAATTGAATTCAGGTTGATTGTTTGAGTGAATGCAATTGATGCTCCGCTTGTTAAACCGGTAGTATAAGTTCCTGCTCCGTTTGGAAGCATCTTTTGCTCAACATATGAAAATTCTGTTTCTCCATTACTGCTTGCATTGTTATAAGTGTGTCTTTCAACAATAGCAATGTGTCTTCTGATATTGCCTGTGATATCCTGTTGAGGAAGCAGATTTCCAAATACAGTAAGAATTGAATCATTCAGTGTAAATTGAGCATCAATAATCATTTGACTTGGCAGGGCAGCTTCGCTCTGTAACATACTTGCTGTATATGGAGCAGGTTGTCCAAAGACTGAACCGTTAACTGCGAATTCAGGAATTCCGGTTACTGCATAAGAATTTCTTCTGGTGCTTCCATCGCTATTATAATAAATATCACCACTGCCCGGCCAGTTCATTTGATATTTCACGCAAACAAATGGTGATGATGTGCTGTTGAGCATTGCATCAAATGTTGGATTGTTTGCAGCACAAGGTCCGCAAGTACTGCTTGTAAATTCTTCAAGTAACGGAGTCTTTGTCACCTGACCGAATACTTGTGCAAAATTTAAAAACAGAATTGCGAAGGCAAAAATTGTAAATGATTTTTTCATGAGTATTAAAATTTTGATAAAATTAATAAATGGTTTCATTATAAAAACACCTTGTTAAAATTCTTTTTCCGAATATTGCGCCCGAATTATGAACGCCTACAACGAATATAAATCACTCGACCTGCCTTCATTGGAAAATGAGGTGGGGAAATTCTGGGTGCAAGAAAAAATATTTGAGAAAAGTATTTCAACGCGGGAAGGAAAAACTCCCTTTGTTTTTTATGAAGGTCCGCCTTCAGCCAATGGAATGCCCGGCATCCATCATGTGATGGGTCGAGCCATTAAGGATTTATTCTGTCGCTACAAAACGCAAAGAGGTTTTCAAGTAAACAGAAAAAGTGGATGGGATACACATGGTTTACCGGTTGAATTAAGTGTTGAAAAAAATTTAGGAATCACGAAGGAAGACATCGGAAAAAAAATTTCAATTGAAGAATACAATGCCGAATGCCGTCGCGAAGTTTTAAAATATCAAGATGCGTGGGAAAAACTCACTCACAAAATGGGTTACTGGGTTGACTTGAAAAATCCATATATCACTTACGAAAATAATTACATCGAAACACTTTGGTGGGCGCTCAAACAATTATTTGATAAAGGATTATTGTACGAAGGTTATACCATTCAACCATACTCTCCCGCAGCAGGAACAGGATTAAGTACGCATGAATTAAATCAACCGGGTTGTTATCGTTTGGTGAAAGACACAACTGTTGTTGCGCAGTTTAAAATTGTGAATGATGAAAAATCAAAATTTCTTTTTAATGATGCTGTTCCGGTTTTCTTTCTTGCATGGACAACAACTCCTTGGACACTTCCATCAAATATCGCTCTAACAGTTGGTGGGGAAATTGAATATAGTTTAGTTCAAACTTTCAATCCATACACAGCCATTCCAATAAATGTCATTCTTGCAAAAGCATTAATTGGAAAATATTTCGACTCTAATTTTGAAAATGCTGAAATGAATTTTGAAGTTGGAAAAAAAGAATTACCCTGGAAAATAATTTCAACTTTCAACGGTAAAGATTTAGAAGGAATTCGATACGAACAATTGCTTCCGTTCGATTCAAATAAAAATGTTGATTTGAATGACAGTCAAATCCCGTTTGCTGATGCAGGAGGAAAAGTTGTGCTTGGTGATTTTGTAACAACTGAAGATGGAACCGGAATCGTTCATACAGCGCCGAGTTTTGGTTCTGATGATTTTCGGATGGCGAAAAAATACGGACTCGGTTCTCTAACCCTCGTTGACAAGCAAGGAAAATTTATTGATGGCGTCGGAGAGTTTTCAGGAATGTATGTGAAGAATTACAAGGATGATGCGAAGTACGAATCGCCTGATGTGCTCATCTGTATTAAACTGAAAAAAGAAAACAAAGCTTTTAAAGTTGAGAAGTACGAACACAATTATCCGCATTGCTGGCGCACCGATAAACCTGTAATTTATTATCCGCTCGATTCGTGGTTTGTAAAAACAACCGCCGCAAAAGAGCGCATGATGCAGTTGAATAATATCATCAACTGGAAACCTGAATCAACAGGCACAGGTCGTTTTGGAAATTGGTTGGAAAATTTACAAGATTGGAATTTATCACGCTCTCGTTTTTGGGGAACTCCACTTCCACTCTGGAAATCGGAAGATGATAGTGAAGTTGTTTGCATCGGTTCAATAGAAGAATTGAAAGCACAAATCAAATCTTCTACTGAAAATGCAAAACAATTTAATATTGAATACGATGCTCAAAGTATTTCTGAAAACCTGAAAGACTTACATCGTCCGTTCATTGATAGAATATTTCTGATTTCTAAATCAGGAAAAAAACTTTCGCGTACTCCTGATTTGGTTGATGTTTGGTTCGATAGCGGCGCTATGCCTTATGCCCAATGGCATTTCCCTTTTGAGAACAAAGATTTATTTGCCAAAAATTTTCCAGCAGATTTTATTGCTGAAGGTGTTGACCAGACTCGCGGTTGGTTTTTCACACTTCATGCACTTGCAACTTTGTTGTATGATTCTGTTGCTTATAAAAATGTAGTGAGCAACGGATTGGTGCTCGACAAAAACGGAAATAAAATGTCGAAGCGATTGGGAAATTCGGTTGATCCGTTTACAACTTTGGATAAATACGGAGCCGATGCAACCCGTTGGTACATGATTTCAAATTCGCAACCGTGGGATAATTTAAAGTTTGACCTTGCAGGAATTGATGAAGTGAAACGGAAATTTTTCGGTACGCTATATAATACCTACAACTTCTTTGCTGTGTATGCTAACATTGATAAATTCATATATAAAGAAGATGAAATTTCATTAGAGAAGCGACCAGAAATTGACCAGTGGATAATTTCGTTATTAAATAGTCTAGTAAAAACTGTTCAGGAAGATTTTGACAAGTACGAACCAACTCACGCCGCTCGCACTATTCAGGAATTTGTTGATGAGCACCTGAGCAATTGGTATGTTCGATTGTGCCGCCGTAGATTCTGGAAAGGAGAATACACTGAAGATAAAATTGCTGCTTATCAAACTCTTTATACTTGCTTGCTCACGATTTCAAAACTCATGGCACCGGTTTCTCCATTTTTCGCCGATAAATTATTTCGCGATTTGAATTTGGTAAGCGAAAAAGAAAATTCAGAATCGGTTCATTTGAGCCAGTGGCCTGAGGTAAACGAAAATGCAATTGATAAATCGCTGGAAGAACGAATGCAAATTGCTCAGGATATTTCTTCGTTGGTTCTTTCGCTCCGAAAAAAAGTGAATATTAAAGTTCGACAGCCGCTCAATAAAATAATGATTCCTGTTTTGAATGAATATTTTCAATTGCAGGTAGAAGCAGTAAAAGATTTAATTCTTTCGGAAGTGAATGTGAAGGAAATTGAATTCATCACAGAAACTGAAGGAGTGATAAAGAAAAAAGCAAAAGCCAATTTCAAATTACTTGGCCAGAAGTTAGGTAAAAAAATGAAAGTCGCTGCTGATGTTATTGCCGTTTTCAATCAAAATCAGATTGCTGAGTTGGAAAAGAACCATTCCATCCAAATAAATCTTGAAAATGAACTTGTTGAAATTTTAATGGCAGAAGTTGAAATCATTTCAGAAGATATTCCCGGCTGGCAGGTGGCTAATAAAAACGAACTGACTGTTGCTCTGGATATTACAATAACTGATGAACTCCAAGAAGAAGGAAATGCCAGAGAATTGGTGAATAAATTGCAAAAAATGCGAAAAGACGGTGGTTTTAATATCACCGACCAAGTAGAATTAACCATTGAGAAACAAGATTTTATAAACGCTACCATACTTCATTTTAAAAATTATATTTGCGCCGAAATTTTAGCGGATGATTTGCAGCTGGTAGAGCAATTATCAGATGCAGAGGTGGTTGAGGTAAATGATTTTCCAATTAAAATTATTCTCAAACAAAAAAAATAGAGCAGGTTATGGCAAAAAAACCAAGCAAAACTGCAAAGAAACCAGCCCCCAAAAAGGCTGCAAAAAAGGTGGTGAAAAAAGCGTCGCCAAAAGCTAAAAAGCCCGTAGCAAAAAAAGTTGCTCCGAAAAAAGCAAATAAACCGGCGGCAAAAAAATCGATAGTCAAAAAGCAAGCGAAACCGGCTCCTAAAGCCAAGAAGGTGATTGTAAAAAAAGCTGTTTCAAAAAAACCGGTTGCTAAAAAAGTTGTTGCTAAAAAAGTGAGTGCAAAACCGGCAGCAATTAAACATATTGCACACAAACCTGAAGCACCAAAAGCTGAAGTAAAAAGGCATGCTTCTTATTTGGTTGCTCAACCAAGAGTCCATAAATCTGATGACAATCGCGCCCGATACAGCGATAAAGAATTATTGGAATTTAAAAACCTTATTGACGAGAAAATGGAAGCGGCAAAAGGAGAGTTAAAATATTTGAACGACCAGATTAATCGTAAAGACGATAACGGAACTGACGATACTGAAAATAAATTCGGTTCAATTGAAGATGGTTCTGTTGCAATGGAGCGCGAGTACATGTCACAGATGGCAACACGCCAGTCAACTTATATTGACCACTTGGAAAAAGCTTTATTGCGCATTGAAAATAAAACTTACGGCATCTGTCGTGTTACCGGAAAGTTGATTGATAAAGAAAGATTGCGCGCTGTACCTCACGCTACTTTAAGTATCGAAGCTAAAATGATGCAGGGCAAGTAACATTGAAGTTTCTTAAACCTTTACTACTAATTTTATTAATACTTGCAGTTGACCAGACTTTAAAGTTTTGGGTGAAACTTCACATGCCTATTACCGACAGCATAAAAATTACTCCCTGGTTTTATCTCTACTTTATTGAGAATGAAGGAATGGCTTTCGGAATGAAGTGGGGCGGCGATGGAGGAAAATTATTACTCACACTTTTTCGCATTGCTGCTGTTTCTTTTTTCAGTTACTGGTTGTGGAATTTAGTTAAGAAGAATGCGAATTGGGGATTAATTATCAGCGTAGCAATGATAATTGCCGGCGCTATGGGAAATATTTTTGATTCTGTTTTTTATGGAGTTATATTTTCTGAAAGTCATCCCGGCGGTCCAATCGCACAACTGTTTCCACAAGGCGGTGGTTATGCTTCTTGGTTACATGGTCGCGTGGTTGATATGCTTTATTTTCCATTGATGGAAGGAACATTTCCGCAATGGGTTCCACTGTGGGGAGGTGAGTACTTTGTTTTCTTCCGACCTATTTTTAATGTCGCCGATTTTTCTATTTCAACAGGCGTAATTGCGATACTTATTTTTCAGAAACGATTTTTTAAGAAAGAAGAAATTGTTGACCCGGATGGAACTGTTACACTTGAAAATATTTCACCAATTAGCAACGAAGATTCAGCTGAAGAAAAATCTTCGCAATAAACTCATTTCCCTTTCAGGCAATAACAACCTTATTTGAATCGTTCAGTAAGAAAGAACAATCACGCCTCTACCGTGCTACACTTTTTAACGATTCATGGCTCTATCCTTTCGGTTTCTTCGCATTTGCGTGGTGGTATTGGTTTCATTTTTCTCGATTGAAGCAAGGGCGCAGCTCTTTCAATTCAAAGGAACTGTAACAGATATTTCAAATGGACACTCTCTTTCGTTTGCCACGGTTTATTTATCTAAATCAAAAATTGGTTTCACAACCGATTCTTTAGGTCGCTTTCATCTTTCATCGGCTTACCGCGCTGATACATTGGTGGTTTCTTCTGTTGGTTTCAAAACCATCGAACAAGGAATTACCGAACACACAAAATTTCCATTAGCAATCAGTTTAACACCATCTGATTACAATCTGAATGAAGTAACGGTTTATGCCGGAAAAAATCCTACTGATATTTTATTCAAAAAAATCATTGAACACAAACCGGAAAACGACAAACGCAATCTGGAATCATACAGCTACGAAGTTTATAACAAGTTGCAGTTTGATATGGAAGATGTGAGTGAAAAATTACAGCACAAAAAAATTCTGAAGCCATTTGATTTTGTTTTTCAAAATGCAGACAGTATAAATGGCCACACGCTGCTGCCAATGTTTTTATCCGAAACCATTTCCGATTATTATTTCACCCGTCAACCGAAAGCCGAAAAAGAAATTATCAAGTCAAGCAAAATAACGGGCGTAAAAAATCAAAGCATGGCGCAGTTTACCGGCAGCATGTATGAGGATGTTAATGTGTATGAAAATTATTTGTCGTTATTCAAAACAAATTTCATCAGTCCGGTTGCCGATAACGGACTGGCTTACTACAAATATTATATTATTGACAGCACTGTTACACTTCACAGTAAAACATTCAAGGTAAAATTCAAACCGCGTCGCCCGAGTGAAAATACTTTTGTTGGTAGTTTTTGGGTGGACAGTTTGTCGTTCGCATTAACCGATATTGAAATGAATCTTTCAGCAAAATCCAATTTGAATTTTGTAAAAGATATTTCCATTCATCAGCAGTTCGAAAAAGTGCGCGGCAGAAAAACAATGATGAGCGTGGATGAAATGGAAGTGCATTTCCGGTTGCCCGAAAAAATGTTTGTCGTGGTGGCAAAAAAATATACTTCATATAAAAACACGGCAGTAAATGAAAATGCCATTCATGAAATATTTGACGATCGGATTTCTGTGAAACTGGATGGAAAAGTTTTGCAGAAGAGCGAAGAATACTGGGCGGGCGCCAGACACACACAACTGAGCGCACAGGAAAAAGAAACTTATCGTATGATGGATTCGCTGCTCAACAGCAAAGCATACAAACATTATCACACTGTTTTAAATACGCTCGGTACCGGCTACTTAACAAAGGGCTTATTTGAAATCGGACCGTTCTATAATTTTTACACGAAGAATAATATTGAAGGAACCCGCTATCGTTTTGGTTTGCGTACCAGCAACAAGTTCAGTAAAAATTTAATGTTGTATGGCTATGGTGCTTATGGAACTGTTGATAACAGATGGAAGTACAACGGGGGATTTTTATACATGCTCGGAAAAACGCCGCGACAAACCATCAGTGCCGATTTTATTTCTGACTATGCGTATGGCAGCGACCACTTCAACGAATTGGGAAGCGACAATGTATTCGCCTCCTTTTTCAGAAAAGATATTCCGATGAAAACAGTTTGGATGCAAAGCGAAAAATTCATGTATGAAAAAGAATGGTTGATTGGATTCAGCAACAAAATTATTTTGCAACACCGCTCACTTCTTCCATCTTGGGATTATTCATTTCAACCAACTACTGAGTCAAATAAAATAAAAAATGCCCCGATTACACTTACTGAAATCACTTACTCGGCTCGCTTTGCGTGGCAGGAAAAATTTTATACAGGCGAGTTTTTGCGTACGAGCATGGGAAGCAAATTTCCGATTGTGGAATTAAAATATACGAGAGCAGTAAAAGGAATAATGAACAGCAACTTTGAATATCAGAAATTATATTTTGAAGTGAATGATAAAATCAATCTGCATTTTTTTGGAAGATTGGAATACAATATTGCAGCAGGAAAAACTTTCGGCACACTTCCATATCCTGCCTTGAATGTTGCAAGAGGAAACGAAACTTATTACTTCAGTAACTATGCATTCAACGGAATGAATAATTATGAATTCGTTACCGACCATTATGTAAGCGCCATGATTACCGAACACTTCGGCACTTTTCCATTTCGGTATTTTCCTTTGCTGCAAAAATTAAAGTGGCGCTCCGTTGCAACCACCAAAATATTATGGGGTGGAATGAGCACTGCAAACAAAAAAGCAAATTATAATAATGAAATTCATATTCCGGAATCAACACCATATTTAGAATCAGGAGTTGGTATTGAAAATATTTTTCGTGTAATAAGAATTGATGCTTTTTGGCGATTGACATATCGCGATTTACCGAACGCTGCTAAATTCGGAGTGAGAGCAAGTATGCAAATAGGATTCTGAGTATTCAGTATCAATTCAATTCACAAATTTTTTCTTGGTTTTTTTTAAGTGTTTGAATGAATAATATTTCCATTCAACAAATGATTATTCATTCTCATTCTTTTTGTTATTTTTCAATCGCAGAAATTTTAACAAAAACTTTTAAATCCCAAATCATGAAAAAAACTTTTAGTCTGTGCACCATTTTTTTGCTTTCAATTTTATCAAGAACTTTTGCCGGTGATGGAGCGCCCAATTGGTCAACAAATTTTTCTTCCTCTAAAGTATTTATCGAAAATCAAGGGCAGTTTCAATTGCCTGCTGGCAGCGGAACCTCAAATGTTTTATACGCTATCGACAATGGTGCGAGCATCATTTATTTTACTTCAACAGGAGTAACTTATTCTTTCAAAAAAATTATTAAAAAAGAAAGTGAACAGGATTTAGAAAAAGAACTGTTACGCGAAAAGAAAGAACTGGAAAAAGGCGATGTGGAATTCTGGAATGAAAAAGAGAAAGAAGAAAAGCATATTGACTTTGAATCGGATGTGGTAAGCATGATTTGGGCAAATGCAAATCCAAATACTACCGTAGTGGCTGAAGAATTGACAACAGAGTATTACAATTATTCAGTTCCGGTAAACGGGGAATACAAAAACTTCAATCAGATTGCTGCCTATAAAAAAATCACTTATAAAAATTTATATCCCGGCATTGATGTCGAATATATTTTTCATGCAGTGGAAGGAATTAAATATTCATTCATCATTCATCCCGGTGCTGATGCTTCAATGATTCAAATGAAGTATTCAGGAAATAAAAAACTGTTGTTGCAAAACAATGGCGATTTGAAAATTACAACTGTATTCGGAGATATTACTGATCATGCTCCACAAACTTTTTATGCTTCTGACGAATCGGCAATCGCTTCTTCATTTACAAAAAATCAAAACATTATTTCATTTGCATTAAATAATTACGACCATTCGAAAGAAATAATTATTGACCCGTGGACAATAAATCCTGCAATGCCGAACTCGCAAAAAGTTTGGGAAATAGAATCTGACAGCGCAGGCAATGCATACATCTACGGAGGCGACTGGCCCAATTGCAAATTGCAGAAATATAATCTTACCGGAGCGTTACAGTGGACGAATACCACTGCGGGTTACGACTCAAGTTCGTGGATAGGAACTCTTGCTACTGATTTGGTTGGAAACAGTTATGTAACGATTGGCTCAACGGCCGCAATAAAAAAAGTAAGTAATACAGGTGTAACACAATGGAATGCTAACGGAGGATTATTTGATGAATACTGGTCGCTTGCCTTTAACTGCGATTACACAAAATTGATTTGCGGTGGAACACGACTTACCGGACTAATACCTACAGGTAATGGAAGAGCATTCGACATTAACATGACGAACGGAAGTGTTATTAGCAGTGTAGTAGTTGCGCATTCTATTCCGAGTTTTATAATTGGTGATGTAAATGAAATCCGCTCTATCTGTTCATCACCGAATGGAAATTTCTATTTCCATACACTCGATACCATTGGCGCTTTAACTACTTCACTTGGAATTAACTGGCGATTGCTGACATCTTACAGTTATGCTTACAGCAGTCCAAGTTATGGATTCACGCCACAGCCACAGCATGTAATTCGCGCCACTTCGAATTACATCTACACCATGAACGGACAAACAATTTTCAGAAGAGATATTTCAACCGGTGCAGTTCTCAATCAGGGGGCAATTCCCGGTGGAAGTTTTACTGATCCACTTTTTGTGCAGGGCATTGCACCAAACAATAATGGAATTGCAATTGACAGTTGCGGAAATGTTTATGTCGGCTCAACAAACAAGATTTGTAAATATGATGCTACATTGAATTTACTTTCATCAGTAACAACAGCAGGAACTGTGTATGATGTTGCAATTGGAAAAAATGGTCAGGTGTTGATTTGTGGAAATGGTTATGCATCATCAGTGAGTATGAGCGCTTGTCCGCAATCGAAAAAAGTAAATTGTGTTTCATT
>BJGQ01000044.1 GCA_014190575.1 Bacteroidota bacterium
CTACTTCTACCGTGTGCGTGGCTTTAATGCCGCAGGTAACGGTGCATGGAGTGAGGCGGTTAGCCGTGTACAGTAGATTTTAAATCAGAGATTAAAAACTTTGCGCTACTTAGAAGTTCCACTTTAAAAGGAAAAGTGGAACTTCTTTTTACACTTTGAAATAATTTTTAAAATATCAAAAACAAAAAAATGAAAACAAAAATTTTCTCTTTCACAATAATTGTAATTGGGGTAATCGCATTTGCAATTTCATTTACACATAGTAGCCCTACAGAACGGATGGGGCGAATGCGACAAACTGATGGTATGTATTTGTTTTATCAGTGCGACCCTGTAGATGATTACACCTACTTAGGAACATTAAAAACAACTGTTAGTTGGAGTGGAAAGCCCTCAGAACTATTCGGACAAATGAAAAGCAAGGCAAAGAAAAAATATCCAACAGCAGATGCTGTCATAATTAAGAATGATGACCTTGATGAATATGATGCCATTCAATTCAAATAATAAATAATAACAAATAATTTTTTTAAACCAATAACAAACAAAAACCAAAAACAAACCTTATGAAAAACCTTTTAATGTTAATGACCATTTGCTACTTGTTCTCTTCTTGCTCATCTGAAAAATTAGTTTCTTCATATAATGGAGGAAACTATGACCAAGGTAAATTGATTGAACAAGGCAATAGAAAAACAGTGAATAGTACAAGTAACGCTTTTTCAATTGTTAAGAATAATCCATCAACTGATAATGTAGTTGCAAATCAAATAATGAATTATGTAAGTACAACAAATCAATCAGTATCAAAACAAGTTAATCAAACTCAGGAGAAGAAAACAACAATTAAAAAATCTGTAAAGACAAATTCTATTAAAGTTTCTGTTCCGGAAAAATTAATAATCAAAATTGATAATAGCATTTCAAAGAATTTTGATAAAAAAGAAAATTCAAAAAGTGTTCCTGCACCATCAGGTGGCAAAAGTTGGATTGTAGCAGTTTTATTGTGTTTCTTTTTAGGCGGATTAGGAATTCATAGATTTTATTTAGGCTATACAGGAATAGGAATATTAGAATTATTAACCGGCGGTTTCTTTGGTATTTTATGGATGATAGATTTTGTAAGAATTCTAATAAAAAATTTAAAACCAAAAGACGGAGACTATAAATAATTTATTATTTTTTTAAAAACACACTTAAAATCAAAACAATATGGAACAAAATAAAATTGAAATGTTTATCGCCTCAATGGGAAGCAAATTTCCGGGTGAAAAGCTAATGTTAATGAGAAACCAACTTGAAAAAATTGATGACTCAAAATTGATGGTCATTCAATCAATTGATTACAAAGACCCAACTACAATTTTAATTGTTTCAATTCTAATTGGTGGATTAGGCATTGATAGATTTATGCTTGGGCAAACTGGATTGGGTGTTGGAAAATTATTAACTTGTGGAGGTGTAGGAATTTGGACTATTGTTGATTGGTTTAAAATTAAAGGGGCGGCAAAAGAAATAAATTATCAAAAATTTTGTCAAGTTGCTTTTTAAAATTCAACATAAATTATTTACTAAATACCTGCTGACAATTTCATTAATTGTTGGTGGGTATTTTGTATTAATTGTTTATGATAATTATTTAATACATAGTCATAAAACACTTTGTATGTTTAAATTAATAACAGGAATACCCTGCCCTGGTTGTGGTATGGGAAGAGCAACTCTTGAATTATTCAATGGAAATATTTCTCAATCTTTTCAATACAATATTTTATGTATTCCTTTTACAATTGGAATTGTTTCATCTCTATTTTGGATGATATTTGATTTAATAAATAATAAAGAAACTTTTTTTTGTTTTCTTAAAATGAATTTAAAATCAAAGTATAAAATTTTATTAATTTCAATAATTATGATTGATTGGTCAATAAATATTATTCGCCGGATGTAAATTAATAGTAAGAGATATTATAGGCCATAAACAAAATGCATCATTCACCAAATCAGCAAACGGTTACTACATAAATTTACCTGAAGCCAGCACCGGAATATTCTTGCTCAGAAATATAAAAACAGGAGATGTGGTTAAGTTTGTTAAACAGTAAGAACAAGTAAGCAACGAGTAAATACAAGTAAGTACAAGAATTAAAAAGCCGCTCCATAATTTGGAGCGGCTTTCTGCTTTTTAATTTAAACTATAAATACATTTCAGCCCGCAACTCTTTCACGCGCTTATCATTAATGTATTCGTCAAAGTCCATGAGGCGGTCAATAATTCCTTTCGGAGTAATTTCAATAATGCGGTTGGCAACAGTTTCCATAAAAGTATGATCGTGCGAAGTGAGCAATACAATGCCCGGAAAAGTCTGGCAACCTTCATTAAAACTTTGTATGCTTTCTAAGTCGAGGTGATTGGTTGGCTGATCTAAAATAATCACATTCGGATTTTGAAGCATCATGCGACTGATCATGCATCGCACTTTTTCGCCACCGCTCAGCACTTCGGTTTTTTTATTTATATCGTCGCCACCGAATAACATTTTACCCAAGTACCCTCTGATAAATGGTTCATCAGCATCAGTAATATATTTCGGAACAAACTGTCGCAACCAATCCATTAAGTTTAAACCCGAATTAAAGAACGATTCATTTTCCTGCGGCAGGTATGCTTTGTAAACAGTGGTGCCCCATTCAAATTTTCCATCATCAGGTTTCGCCAATCCATTTATAATTTCAAAAAAAGTAGTAACAGCAAGTGGGTCTTTACTAAGTATTGCAATCTTTTCTCCCTTATGAATGCTGAATGAAACTTTATCAAACAGTTTTCTGCCATCAACGGATTTAGAAAGTTGATCAACATTCAAAATCTGATTTCCAACTTCGCGCAGCGGTTGAAAAATAATTCCGGGATACTTCCGGTTACTCGGTTCTATTTCGTCAATGTTTAATTTCTCTAACGCTTTTTTTCTGCTGGTAGCTTGTCGGCTCTTACTTGCATTAGCCGAGAAGCGCGCGATAAAATCCATTAACGCCGCTCGTTTATCTTCAGTTTTTTTATTCTTATCGTTTAACTGCCGTGCAGCTAACTGACTGCTCTCGTACCAGAAACTATAATTGCCGGTGTAAACTTTTATTTTGCTTTTGTCAACATCAGCCACATGGGTGCAAACCGCATCAAGAAAATGTCGGTCGTGGCTCACTACCAAAACAATGTTTTCATAATCAGCTAAAAAATTTTCGAGCCATATAATGGTTTCAATATCTAATCCGTTAGTAGGCTCATCCAGCAATAAAATATCAGGATTACCAAACAGTGCCTGAGCCAGTAACACGCGCAATTTAAAGTTGCTCGGAATTTCTTTCATCAGCGATTGATGGTATTCTTCTTTCACACCCAACTCGCTTAAAAAAGTAGCGGCATCGCTCTCGGCGGTGTATCCACCCATTTCGCCAAACTCAGCTTCTAAATCACCTGCAATTAAAAAATCTTTTTCAGTGGAATTCGGATCGCTGTAAATAGTATCTTTAATCAACTGAACTTCCATCATTTTTTTATGCCCCATCATAACGGTATGTAGCACAGTGAATTCATCAAACTCAAATTGATTTTGTTTCAGAAAACTTATCCGTTCATTCTTACCTACTTCAACAGTTCCTTTGTTGGGTTCAATTTCGCCACTCAATATTTTTAAGAAGGTACTCTTACCCGCACCATTTGCGCCAATAACACCATAACAATTGCCTTTTATGAAACTGATATTTACTTCATCAAACAACACACGCTTACCATAACTCAATGAAATATTTCTTGCACTTAACATCTATGTAATTTTTTTTGAGGCGGCGAATGTAAGTCACCCGAAATATCTATGAAGCAAATAATTAATTATTGTTAAAATGAATTTAAACTATTGAATTAGGCGATTGAATAATTTAATTATTAGATAAGTATTCTAAATCAATATAAAAATCAAAAGCCGTATTCAATTTGAATACGGCTTTTGATTTTTACTCTTCACAATTAGTTCTTAGTTCTTCACTCACTAAGCATTTACAGGAATTTTAGGTGCAGCCACTAATGTTTCAGGGCTTGCTGTAGCAGCAAATTTTTCAAAATTTTTATTGAACTGTTTTGCAAGATCAATCGCTTTTTCATCATAAGCATTTTTATCAGCCCATGTATTGCGAGGATTCAATACTTCAATAGGCACATTTGGACAAGCATTCGGATAAGCTAATCCAAACACCGGATGAATATCGTAATGAACCTTATCCAATTCGCCATTTAATACCGCAGTAATCATTGCCCTGGTGTAACTCAATTTCATTCGGTTACCAACGCCATACGAACCGGCAGTCCATCCGGTATTTACAAGCCACACATTAACATTGTATTTTTTCATTCTCTCTCCAAGCATATTTGCATAAGTGTTTGGATTGAGCGGAAGAAATGGCGCGCCAAAGCAGGTTGAAAAAGTAGTTTTAGGCTCGGTAATTCCAGCTTCAGTACCGGCAACTTTTGCAGTATATCCGCTAAGAAACCAGTACATGGCCTGTCCCGGCGTAAGTTTTGAAATAGGAGGAAGAACTCCAAAAGCATCGCAGGTTAAAAAGAAAATATTTTTTGGTATGCCACCTGTAGATGGTTTTACAGCATTATCAATGTATTCTATCGGATAGGATACGCGAGTGTTTTCTGTTAGTTTAATATCACCATAATTCACATTGCGTGTGCCGGGATAAAAACCTATGTTTTCTAAAATGGCCCCGAATTTTATTGCACGGAATATTTCAGGTTCTTTTTCTTCAGTCAAATCAATGCACTTTGCATAACATCCGCCTTCAAAATTAAATACACCATCATCGCTCCATCCATGTTCATCATCACCAATCAATCCGCGGTTCGGGTCAGCACTCAAAGTTGTTTTTCCTGTTCCGCTTAATCCGAAGAATACAGCAGTATCGCCATGTTTTCCAATGTTAGCGGAGCAATGCATGCTTAAAACATTGCGCTCTTGCGGCAACCAGTAATTCAAAACGGTAAATATTCCTTTCTTAATTTCTCCTGTGTAACCTGTGCCACCAATGATTATTATTTTACGGGTGAAATTTAACACTGCAAAATTATGCTGGCGTGTACCATCTATTTTAGGATCAGCATGAAAACCAGGTGCATGAATCACTAACCAATCAGGCTCAAAAGTTTTTAATTCTTCAGCACTTGGTCGAATGAACATGTTTCCGGCAAACATGGTTGCCCACGGTAATTCAGAAATGACACGAACATTTAAACGATACTGATCATTCGCACAGGCGCGGGCATCTTTGATAAAAACATCTTTTCCTCCCATGTAAGCAACCAACTTGTCATATAGTGGTTGAAACTTGTTTTCATCATAGGCAAGATTCACATCTCCCCAATGAACAGTATTATTGGTCTTTGCATCTTTAACGATGAATTTGTCTTTGGGAGCGCGGCCGGTAAATTCTCCGGTTTTAATTGAGAGAGCACCTGTATCGGAAAATACTCCGAGGTTTAATTGAATTGTTTTTTCAGCGAGTTCTGTTTGTGATAAATTCCAGAAGGCATTATTTACTTTACTTAATCCGAGTTTGCTAATGTCAGCAGCCGGATTTTTTGTACCCGATTCGTTCATTCAAGTTTTAGTTTGGTTGGGGCAAATATATGTGCAGATGTTAAATGAATGTTAAGAGAAATATGATTGTTGCAAGTGTGTTGATAAAGTAAAAACTTATGTTTTTTTCTATTTTTCTAATGTCAAATCCTGATAATGAACCAAGGCTTCTAATATCAACGAAGTTGTAACCGCATCACTACGCCAAACATGTGAATGACGAATGGTATATCCGCTCGTAAAAAATATTCCTCCTGTCCAGAAAATTCCGTTCGTGTTTTGTTTTGAATTGGCTAAAAGAAATTGAATTCCATTTTCAATAGCATGCAGTACCGAATCAGTTTTAACTCCTGAATTTAAGAGTGCATTCAAACACAAAGCTGTTACATGGAAATTATTTTGTGGTAATTCCGACGACCAACCTCCATTTTTATTTTGTGAGGAAAGAATAAACGGAATTGAATTCACCACTGCATTCCTTAATTCAATAACTCCTTCGCTATAAGCTTCCGAAGCAAAATAGTGAAGTGTGAATTCGCTCGGATAATAAATTCCGCATGAGAAACAATGTTTTTTTGAATCAAGCGCATCAGATATAAATGCAATTGCATTCTTGTATCCGACTGTTGTTTGTAAATGATAAGCATTTAAAACACGAAGTACATTGCAATTCACTACGCAATCCAAATCGTTATTTCCCATTGGTAAATTCTGTTTGTGTTTGAACGGAAAAAATAACCGGAACGGATAATAAAAAGATTCCTTGCTCAACCATGTTAAGTATGCACCACTGCGATGTACATAACCGTAAGTGAGATTATATGTTGAAAAACTACGACGAACTTTTCGTGTATCTCTCCATGTATTGTAAAGTGAATCAAGAAATGTTGGAAGGAGAATAGTGTCTCCAATATTTAAATAGGTATTTATTTTTTTTGAATTCAGATAAGCGAGATAACCCAGGCCGGTATCATCTGCATCATTGGCAATGTTTGCATATTTGTTCAAAAAATTTCCTTTGTACTGATAATTGTTTGGTCGCGTTTGGTAATACAATTCAGGATTTTCAAAATGTTTTTTCTTTTTCCACCACGGTGCTGGTGGCAAAACATGCCAAAAGGCAAATCCCTTTTTGCGTTCAAACGATTTAATATTTTGCAACGACAAATCAAGTGATGGAATGAGTTGAGAATAATTCGGATGTGATAAAACAATTTCGGCAAGCACATTATGAATCATTGCATTACTAAAGCATTGCGAGTCCCAGGCAGAATCACCTCGGCTGCCTAAGTATAAACTGGTTTCCAAGTTGGTAACATATGCCGGCCACTCACCTTTAAAATATATTGTTTCAATTGTTTCTTTCTGTTGTGAGTTGATAAGAAAATTGATTGCTCCGTTTATAGTAATATTTATTGAATCGGAAAAAATTTGTGCAATTGCAGACTGAAAAACAAAAATTGAAAAACCAAGAGTGATTAACTTCTTCATTTTTTATTTCGATAAAATTTTCTCAATAATTTTTGAAGCGCACTGCTGTCCATCCATTGCTGCGCTCATAATTCCTCCTGCATATCCTGCGCCTTCTGCAATGGGATACAATCCGGAAACTGTTACATGCTCATAGGTATCTGGGTTGCGCGGAATGCGAACAGGAGAGGAGGTGCGCGATTCAACCGCAACTACAACTGCGTCGTTACTTAAATATCCATTCATTTTTTTTCCGAAATGTTTAAATCCTTCTCGTAGTCTTTTTGAAATAGATGATGGAAATAATTCATTCAGTGCTGATGATTTTATTCCGGGTTGATACGAACAATCAGAAAGCAATGAGGAAATTTTTCCATTTACAAAATCCTGTAATCGTTGCGCAGGAGCAACCTGTGTTTCTCCCCCGGCAAGCCAACATGTTTGCTCAAGTTGCTGTTGATAATACATTCCGGCAAGTGCTCCTTGATTTTTAAATTCATTGTAATCTGTTGGTTCAATGCTCACTACCATTCCCGAATTAGCGTACGGATTATTTCGTTTCGATGGCGACCATCCATTCACCACAATCTGATTTTGTTCAGTAGCACATGGCGCAATGATTCCACCAGGACACATACAGAATGAATAAACACCTCTGCCTTCCACCTGTTGCACTAAACTGTAAGCTGCGGCCGGCAAGTGCTCACGAATTTTTTCTACTGCTTTTAAATCGTTGCAGTGATATTGAATTTTATCAATCAACGATTGCTGATGTTCAACACGAACTCCCATCGCAAATGGTTTTGCTTCGAGTACTACTTTTTTTTGTTGAAGCAAAATATAAATATCACGCGCCGAATGACCGGTAGCGAGCACTAAAATTTCAGTTGCGAAATTTTTTACTTCACCCGACTCAACATCTTTAGCCGTTATACTTTCTACTTTATCATTTATTATTTCAATATCTGTAAGCAAGGTGTTAAAATGAATTTCACCACCATGATTTAAAATTGTGTTACGGATTTGCTCAATAATTTTTGGAAGTTTGTTTGTACCGATATGCGGATGTGCTTCAATTAAAATAGTTTCATCAGCACCGTGTTGCACAAAAAGTTCTAATACTTTTTTTGTGTCGCCTCGCTTGTTACTTCGAGTATATAATTTGCCATCACTGTATGTTCCCGCACCACCTTCCCCAAAACAGTAATTACTATTTGGATTAATAATTTGTTTCTTGTTTATATTGGCAATATCTCTTCTTCTTTCTTTTACATTTTTACCCTGCTCAATTAAAATAGGTTTAATTCCTTCCTCTAATAAACGCAGTGCAGTAAATAAACCAGATGGACCTGCACCAATAATAACGACACTTTTATTTTTTGATACCTCTTTGAATTGATGTTGAATAAATCGAAGTGATGAAATTTCTTCATCAATAAAAACTTCAACCTGCAGATTTACTTTAATGGGGTTTCTTCTTGCATCAATAGATTTCTTATTGATTCGGAATCCTGTAATTCTTCCTAAATGTTTTTGACGACTGATTCTTTCATCAATAATTTTTTTGTTGTCGGCCTCTTGTGGTAAAAGTGATAGTTCTATAATTTTTTTCATTGGGAAAGGTTTTATCTTTCAACAATTGCAAATATGGGTTTATAAAATTAAAATGGTGATAATTTAAAGGGAAAATAATTTTATATAAATATGGTTTTCAGAATTGGGTGATTGAAATAATTGTTAGCACATATATTTGCCGTATGAATGAAACCCTGACAAATCTATCTGATAAAATGCGTAGGTCTCGATTAATTTTTGTTGCAAGTATGTTATTAGTGCTTAGTGTTTTTGCTTCCTACAAGTTAACGAGAAAACCTTCCGGATTAACAAAGGAGCAATTAATAATGGAGGTGGTCATGCAGGGAGTACAATCACAGCACTTTAATCCTCTAAAAGTTGACGATAAATTTTCGACTCGTGTTTTTGATTTGTTTTTGAAAAGAATGGATAACAGCAAAAAATTTTTCCTTCAATCTGATGTTGATGAACTAAGTAAATACAAAGAAAAAATTGATGATCAGATAAACGACGCCTCGCTTGAGTTTTTCGATAAAGCAAATGCCATTTATGAAAAGCGATTTGCACAAGCAAAAACTTATTATGCATCTATTCTTGAACAACCTTTTAAATTTAAAGAAGATGAAACCATTGAAACCGATGGCGATAAAATTCCTTATGCAAAAAATGAAGTTGAATTAAAAGATGCCTGGCGCAAATCATTAAAATATCAAACACTTGTTCGTCTTAATGATATGCTTGAAGCAAGAGAAAAAGCAAAAGAAAAAGAAGACACCTCCGCAATTGCAAAAAAAACAGATGATGATTTAGAAAACGATGCGCGTAAAAAAGTTTTAAAAAGTACTGATGATGCATTTAAGAATTTATCTGAGTTAGATCGGACTGACAGGTTCAATTTATATGTTGGTTGTTTCGCCAATGCGCAGGACCCGCACACTGAATTTTTTCCACCAGCTGATAAAGCGAATTTCGATATTGCTATGAGCGGAAAACTAGAAGGAATAGGTGCACAGTTGCAACAAAAAGATGATGAAATAAAAGTTTCCAGTATTGTGCCCGGTAGTCCATCGTATCGAGATGGGAGATTAAAGCCAGGAGATATTATTGTAAAAGTTGCTCAAGGTTCAGCTGAGCCAGTTGATGTATCTGAAATGAGATTGGATAAAGCTATCCAGTTAATCAGAGGTAAAAAGGGAACTGAAGTTCGACTTACGGTTAAAAAACCAGATGCAACTTTTGAGGTCATCACCCTCATTCGAGATATAATAGTTTTGGAAGATACCTATGCTCAATCTTACATCATTAACAACGAAAAAAAAATAGGATACATACGCTTGCCCGGATTTTATGCTGACTTTAGTGGTGCAGGAGGCCGCGATTGCGCAAAGGATATTAAATCAGAATTGGAAAAATTAAAAACTGAAGGAGCAAAAGGAGTGATACTTGATTTGCGTGACAATGGTGGCGGGTCACTTGAGAGTGTTGTTGATATGGTTGGATTATTAATTCCACAAGGACCGGTTGTGCAAGTTAAAGCTCGTGATGCAAACCCAACTTTATATACAGATAAAGATCCTTCTGTAACTTACGATGGCCCTTTCGAAGTAATGATAAATGAGAACAGTGCCTCTGCATCTGAAATTTTAGCCGCCGCTATTCAGGATTATAATCGTGGAGTAATTATCGGCAGCGCCACTTCTTTTGGTAAGGGAACTGTTCAGCGAATGTATAATATGGATGATATGGTGAATGCTACATACAGTTCAATGAAACCACTTGGTTCAGTAAAAATTACTATGCAGAAATTCTATCGTGTAAGCGGAGCATCAACTCAGTTACGCGGAGTTACTCCTGATATAATTTTGCCGGATGCTTGGAACAAAATAAAATATGGCGAGAAACAAGAAGATTTTCCAATGCCATGGGATGAAATAAAACCTACACCAATAACAAAGTTTCAACCTTCTTATGATTTGAACAAATTAAAAGCCACCAGTCAAAAAAGGGTGGAAGACCAAAAAGCTTTCAGTTTAATTGAAGAAGAATCTGTTGAATTAAAAAGTGAAAGCGATAACACACAGGTTTCGCTTAACCTTGAAAAATACCAGTTAGAACAAAAGACCCGAAAAGAAGAAAATAAAAAATTTGATGAAGTTCAAAAAACTTTAACTGGTTTAGATATCAGCAATTTGATTACAGATATTCAACACATCAATAGCGATTCAACATACACTGCTCGCAATAAGGAAATGTTAAAATCATTGAAGAAAGATATTTACCTAAATGAGGCAGCCCAGGTAATGATGGATATGATTAAATAACTGAAATAGGTTTTTATCCTTTTATAGTTAATCAGAAGTTTGAAATGAATAAAAAAAAAAATAAAAGCAATCATTTTTCTTCTGATAAAAAGAATAGATTTCCTGAAATTAAAGGCAAAAAATATTGGTGGTCGTTAATTGCCATATTGTTTCTGACTCTGATTATTTATCTCCCTTCTTTAAAAAATGAATTCGTTTCACTGGATGATGATGGTTATGTAATCAACAATCCATTGATTCAACATTTTAATTTAAAACTCATGTTTACTTCATATTGCATGGGAAACTATCATCCTTTTGTGTTAGCAGTTTATACATTTATTTATTCAGTTGCAAAGGATTTACCATTCACATATCATCTTGTTAATTTGCTGATTCACCTGTTGAATACAGCTATTGTTTTATTTTTAATTTATGAGTTAGTTGGAGTAGTTGAAATAGCCATTGTTGTTAGTTTGTTTTTTGGAATTCATCCAATGCATGTCGAATCTGTGGCTTGGGTCAGTGAATTGAAAGACTTGATGTATACTTCTTTCTTTTTATTTTCATTGTTATTTTATATAAAATACATTAAGAACGATTTAAGTAAAAAGTATTTCGTTTTTAGTTTGATTTTCTTTTTGTGTTCATTGTTTTCAAAAGGCATGGGCGTTTCGCTTACTGTTGTGTTATTATTAATTGATTACTATTTGCAAAGAAAAATTCAATTAAAAATCTTTCTTGAAAAAATTCCATTCTTTATTTTATCAATTGTTTTCGGTGTAATTGCATTAAATGCTCAAAAGAATTCAGGTGCTATACCTGATGAAATCTATCCACTTTCACAAAGAATTGTTTTTGCCAGTTATTCTTTCGTTTTATATATAGTAAAATTAATTGCTCCTGTTAATCTGAGTGCTTATTATTTATATCCAAGCAAGGTTGGTGAAAATATTCCCGATTCGTTTTTCATTTTTCCTGTATTGATTTTATTGATTATTGCAGGTTGTTTTTATGCCATAAAAAAATACAGAATAATATTTTTTGGTATTTGTTTTTTTTCTGCAACTATTTTTCTTGTGCTCCAATTAATACCTGTTGGCAGTGCTTTGATGGCTGACCGATACACTTACATTCCATCGATTGGACTATTCCTGATTTTGAGTTTTGGTCTAAATAACCTCTATCAATCTGAGACTTTTAAAATTGTGGCAATTGGTTTGTTTTTATTTTTTTCAATCTGTTTCAGCGTACTCTCTTATCAAAGAATTGAAATTTGGAAAAACAGTATGAACCTTTATAATGATATTTTAAAAAACGGAGAGGTGCCCATGGCATATAGCAACCGAGGAATGCTATATCAAAATGTTGGCGATTTTGTTAACGCAGAAAATGATTTTAATAAAGCGATATTGCTTTCTCCAAATTATAAAGAAGCATTCATGAATCGAAGTAATTTGCTCATAGGTTTGGGAAAATACAATGAGGCATTACCTGATTGTAACAGAACCATTGAATTGGATCCGTTAAATGCCAAAGCATATTATAACAGAGGTAGTTTATTTTATAACCAAGGCGATTATAAAAAATCGTTGATTGATTTTAATAAATCAATTGTATTGAATCCGCAATTAGCTGAAGCATATTGCAATCGGGCAAATATTTATGATTTAAATCAACAGGAGGATTTAGCAATAACTGATTATTCAAAGGCTATACAATTAAACTCAATGTTTGCATTGGCATATAGTAATCGCGCACGAGTATATTTAAAATTAAAAAGAATGGGAGAAGCTTGTCAGGATCTCAAAACTGCATTTAATTTAGGAAATAAAGATGCGTATGAGATGTACAATAATTTCTGCAATTAGAATTCAAATCGAGTGAACAGAATGAACTCACAGTGTAAATAAATTTTTAAATCCAGCTGCCTGTTAAATACATGAGCTGTTAATTTTATAACTACATATGAGCAAAAAGAAAAAAAACAATCCGCATCAAGTTTCTGATACTGCAAAGCATAAATCAAAACGGAATCAAAATAATTTTGCTTCCAACAAAAAATTGTGGTATGCATTAGCTGGAATTTTAGTACTCACTTTAGTTTCATACTGGCCTTCGCTTAGCAATGGTTTCGTAAACCTTGACGATGATCGTTACATCGAAACCAATCAGATGATTCGTCATTTTGATTTAAAAGTTTTGTTCACTTCATTTTGGATGGGAAATTATCATCCGTTGGTCATGATGGTTTATACCTGGATTTATTCTTTCGTGCAATTAGAACCAAAAGCATATCACACTGTCAATCTCATCCTTCACTTAATCAATACATCGCTCGTGTTGTTTGTGATTTTGGAATTGACTGATGTTTTTGAAATTGCTGTAGTAGTCAGTTTGCTTTTCGGTATTCATCCAATACATGTGGAGTCAGTTGCCTGGGTAAGTGAATTGAAAGATTTAATGTACACCTGTTTCTTTCTATCCTCTTTATTCTGGTATTTAAAATATTTGAAAAACGATTTCAATAAAAAATATTTTTTATTCAGTTTGCTTTTCTTTTTGTGTTCATTGTTTTCAAAAGGTGTTGGTGTATCACTCACCATTGTTTTATTGTTGGTTGATTATTTTAAAGGAAGAAAAATGGAAGGGAAAGTCTTTATTGAAAAAATTCCATTCTTCATTCTCTCCTTCATTTTCGGAGTCGTAGCTATTAAAGCCCAACAGGATTTAGGTGCCATACAGGATGCAATATTCAGCTTTCCGCAACGAATTGTTTTTGCATGTTACGGTTTCACTACCTACATATTAAAAATAATTATCCCAATAAATCTTAGTGCCTACTATCCGTATCCTGCAAAAACCGGGGAGAGCATTCCAGGAGTATATTATGGTTATCCGGTTATTGTTATTGCATTATTGGCAGGAGTTTTTTATTCGTTTAAAAAAACTAACAAAGTTTTTTTCAGCATCGGTTTTTATGCAATTACTGTTGCGTTGGTGTTGCAATTGCTTCCTGTTGGCGGAGCTGTTATTGCTGACCGGTACAGTTATATTCCATCCATTGGCATTTTTCTATTATTTGCTTTTGGTTTATTCGAACTCTATAAAAATTCTTCATACAAAACCATTGCAACTGCATTGTTATTGGTGATGACTGCAAGTTATAGTTTCATGACTTACCAACGAACACAGGTTTGGAAAGATGGAATGACTTTATGGAGCGATGTAATTAATAAAGGAAATGAAGTAGCTCTTGCCTACAATAACCGAGGTGTTTTGTATAAACAGGCAGGGGAGCTTGAGAAAGCCATGAAAGATTACAAGCACTCATTAAGCTTAAGCCCGGATAATACAGATACCTGGAGCAACATAGGATTAATTTTCTGGCAACAGGGTTTGCAGAATAAAAACCTGCAACAGGTTTATAACGATACCGCAATGAAGTACCTGAACAAAGCAATTACCCTCGACCCTAAATTTGCAACTGCTTACAGTAATCGTGGAAGTGTTCGATCAACGATGGGAGATAATCAGGGGGCTTTGGAAGATTACACAAAAGCAATTGACTTTGATATGAATTTCGCCGACCCTTACTACAATCGCGGAATAGTTTATTACAACCTCGGCCGTAAAGGCGAGGCATGCAACGATTTAAACAAGGCAGCTCAACTAGGCCACAACATTGCACCCAATGCGGTTCGTGATTTATGTAAATAAATTATTCGGAAAGTGTTGTTGATAATGACCGATAGTAATAAGTCTGTTGTGAAATAACTTGCACTTCAGTTAATCACTTTTTACTTGACTGTTTAAGAATTGTATTCCATCATCGACATAGAAACCACTGGAGGAAACGCACCCTATCACCGCATTACTGAAATAGCTATTATAGTTCATGATGGTGTAAATGTGATAGATGAATTCAGTTCATTAATTAATCCGGAAAGAAGTATTCCATGGAACATAACACGGCTTACAGGGATTAGTGATGACATGGTTAAGGATGCTCCTCGCTTTTGCGATATAGCAAAAAGGATAGTGGAAATGACTGAAGGAAATATTTTCGTTGCTCACAATGTTGCATTTGATTATAACTTTATTCGAAGCGAGTTCTCTCAACTTGGTTACGATTTTAAACGAAACCAAATATGTACTGTTCGATTGAGTCGTGCTTTGATTCCAGGAAAAACATCTTATAGTTTAGGTAATCTTTGCACATCAGTAGGAATAAAAGTAAATGACCGTCACCGAGCAACCGGCGATGCAGTTGCAACTGCACGACTATTTGAAATGCTATATGGAATCAATAAAGATTATATAGAGTCAAGGGTTTCTCCTTCACGATTTGCGTTCAGCGGGCTGCATCCAAAACTGAAAAAAGAAAAATTGGATGAGTTGCCTGAATCAACAGGCGTTTATTATTTGCACAATGAAGAAGGAAATATCATCTACATTGGAAAAAGTAATAGTATTCGCCCAAGAGTAATGCAACACCTGGATGGAAAAAATTCGAAGAAGGCCGGGATGATGAAGAGAATGATTGCGGATGTTTCATTCACCTTAACAGGTAGTGAACTGGTTGCATTGTTATTGGAATCAGAAGAAATTAAAAAACATCAACCTTTTTTTAATCGCGCATTAAAAAGAGCCAGATTTAATTATGGTATTTGTGTAAGTAAAAATGCGGAAGGCTACTTGTGTTTATCATCAGAAGCAATGAGCGCTAATGATAAGGAAGCCATTGTTACATATGCAACTTTAAAAGAAGCTAAGGCTTCCATGCAACATATTCTTGAAAACTACCGGCTCTGCCAAAAGCTAACCGGTTTATATGAAACTGAAGGAGCGTGTTTTTATCGATCGGTTCATCAATGCAATGGTGCTTGTATTGGAAAGGAACTTCCTGATGTTTATAACAAACGCGTGCAGAAAGCAATAAAATATTTCAGTAACGAAACAAAACAGAATCTTGCCATTGTTGAATCCGGAAGAACACATGGAGAGAAAGCTGTGGTATGCCTGGAAGAAGGTCGTTACAAAGGCTTCGGGTACTTGGATGAACAACAGTCCATTTCAGGTTGGGACGAATTGGTGGATACAATAAATCATTATAACGACAACCGAGATACGCAGCAAATAATCCGGCAATACCTCATGAGAAATAAAGTTAAGCTAATTGAATTTTCACTTTAAAAAAAAAGAAATCCATTTTAATTAATTAAGAATTACATCACGCATCGATATAAAAAATTTATTACAATAAATAAGATTTCGCCTATATAAATCAGTATAACCATGGAACAAGAATTACAAGATTCATTTGAATGGATTATTACTATCACTGCATTGGAGTCGGTTAATAAACGGAAGGCAATAACTTTCTGCGAGCAAATAATAAATCGCTATGGACGGTTACTGAATTATAAAAAGCAAAAAATTACACAATTAAAATTCACCTGTGAATTGGCTATTGAAAATATCGCTTCTTTTTTAAAAGAACTACAAAAATATTTCTCAGTTGAAAATTACCTCTCACCTGAGAACAAAAAAATTGTGGATAGTAAAAAGGCCTCACTCAATCACATTGTTATTTTGATACTGACTGTTGGGGATTGATGAATTCAAAAAGCAAAAAGAAAAAAATGAATTGCACCTTATGAAGTTTTGTAATTTTTTAAATGTTCAGCAAAACTCTCACGGCGTACTCATCAACATTTTTCCAGTTCACTGACTTTTGCATGAATCAAAATTATTTATTTCTCTAAAATATTTTTCAGGTTGTTCAAACTTTTTTGCATGTCATTCTTCAAAACTTTTTTCAGGTTCAGAATTATGTATAACACCTTCATGAAATAATTTTTTGATCCATTAAACATCCATGTAACAGTTGTTTGTTCAGGAGAAGCTGTTATTGTTGAAATTGAAGAAAATGAAGTTCCGCTGAATGGTTTCTTAAATCTGATTTCGTAATCCACTCGTTCACCATCTATAATATTTTTTATTTCCTGTTCACCTTGTCCTACATTTTGATTGGTGCTTTCCCAGCTATAAACGAAACCAACTGTTCCGTCGGTTCCCTTGAAATCTTTTTTCATAAAAGGGTCAGCCATCACCCAAATGCTGTATTGCTCTGTGTTGCGAAGAATTTTCAGGTAGTTGTAAACCTCCTGCTTGGGTTTATTGATGGTAATTTTTGCTTCAATTGAAAATTTGTTTTTGCCGAAAGCGGCAATGATTAAAACTAAAACAATCATTGCCCCAACGGCTGCAAGTATTCCAAGTAGCAAATCCATAATTTGTTAAGCTTTTATTTGTTTCACAATTTTAAAAACCAGAAAGCAGAGTTTTAAATTTATACAAATAAATATTTCTGTTATTTTTTCTGAATGATTTAATGAACGGAATTTTTTTTAAGCCGAAACATAAAACAGATTGAATAAAATCAGAACAAGACAACAAATCCATTTCATTATTTCTCTAATGAGGTGAAAAAATTCTTCACTATTCACTCTTCATTCTTAGTTATTCACTTAAAAAACTATCCCATCAATATCCCCGCAATTGTCGCCGATAAATAGGAGGCAAGTGTTCCGCAGAGCAATGCGCGCATTCCCAACTTTGCTAAATCAGTTCTGCGTTCGGGTGCTATTGCGCCAATACCGCCAATCTGCATTCCAACTGAACTGAAATTGGCGAAACCACAAATGGCGAAACTCACAATCATCAAAGCTTTCGGACTCAGTGTGGCCGATACACCATGAGTTAAATTAAAGAAGGCAACAAATTCGTTGATGGTAATTTTTGTTCCCATTAATGTTGCAACTGCATTCACATCTTTCGATGGAACACCCATTGCCCACGCCATCGGATAAAATAATTTTCCGAAAATCCAGTCGAGCGAAAGCACAAAATCCATGTGCGTCCACACACCCACTTTTCCTAAAATAAAATCAAGCATTGCAATCACTGCCACGAAACCGATAATCATAGCTATCACATTCATTGCAATTTTAAATCCATCGCCGGCACCGTGAGATATTGCATCAATCACATTGCTGTAAGGTGATTTCACTTCTAATTTCACTTTGCCCATCGTCTGACTCTCTTCTGTTTCGGGCCACACGATTTTCGAAATCACCAATGCGCCGGGCGCTGCCATTAAACTAGCGGTTAATAAATATTCCGGACTCGCACCGAAGTTCACATACACAATTAAAATTCCGCCGGCAATGCACGCCAGACTTCCGCTCATACTCGCGAGCAGTTCGCTCATCGTCATTCCCTTTAAGTAAGGCTGAATCATTACTTGCGCTTCCACCTGCCCTACAAAGGCGCTCGCCACATTGCTGAGTGCTTCGGCACCGCTCACGCGCATCACAAAATTCATGGCAATGGCAATGACCGAAACTATTTTTTGCATAATGCCGAAATGATAAAAGATAGCCACAAGAGCGCACACTAAAATAATGGTAGCTGTTACACTGAAACCGAAAATGAACATTTGCTCAGCCCCGTAAGGCAAAGTGCCGCCCGCATGATTGTCCACCATAATGCCGCCGTAAACAAACGAAGCGCCTTGCTTGGCAAAACCTTCGATGTGCCCGATTTGATTTCCAATCCACTTGAA
Source organism: Bacteroidota bacterium (assembly GCA_014190575.1). GTDB lineage: Bacteria > Bacteroidota > Bacteroidia > Chitinophagales > UBA10324 > UBA10324. The sequence continues at coordinate 18,612 of BJGQ01000044.1, forward strand.
AAAATTAGTTACCGGTGTAACTTTTAAAACTAAAAATGCAATGGTTATCTGCAATAAAATTCCACTGATAACCAAGCGATAATTAATCCGTCGTTTGTTGTTCGATGCCAGAAAGGCAATACCGAGAATTAAAATAATTCCAATCAATCCCTGAAATCTTTCCATACTGATTTTCTTTTCGCTAAAGATGAAGAAGAATATTTAATCTCCAACTCTGAACTATTAACTAAAAATTTTGAATCTATTTTACCCAATCAGTCACGAAAATATTTGTATCGTGTCCGCCGCCGTTGTGGCGGTTGCTGCAGAAAACCAATTTCTTTCCATCAGGTGAAAACATAGCGAATGCATCGAATGTATTGGAATAAGAAATTTTTTCTAAACCTGTTCCGTCAAAATTAATGAGATATAAATTGAAAGGAAATCCTTTTGCATGTTCGTAGTTACTGGAAAAAATAATGTGTTGTCCATCGGGTGTAAAACTTGGTGCCCAGTTTGCTCCCGGCATATCAGTTACCTGGTGAACATCAGAACCATCAGCATTCGCTACAAACACTTCCATTTTAGTTGGCGCCACCAAACCATGCGCAAGCAGTGATTTATATTCTTCCACATCTTCGTCAGAAGTTGGTCTCGATGCACGCCACACAATTTTTTTTCCATCGGGCGAAAACCACGCGCCACCATCGTAACCGAGTGTGTTGGTGATTTGTTTTATATCCGAGCCATCTAAATTCATGGTGTATAATTCCAGATCACCACTGCGGTCGCTGGTAAAAATCATTCGGTCGCCCATTGGAGAAATGGTTGCTTCCGCATCATAAAAATTATTTGAAGTCAGTTGCTTGCGGATGTTTCCTTTTAAATCAGCGGAATAAATTTCAAACGAATTATAAACCGGCCACACATATTTTTTCAATTTTACTTTATCAGGTGTAGGCGGGCATGAATCTGCATCGGCATGTGTACTTGCAAAAAGCATCAACGAATCTCCGGGAAGAAAATAAGCACAGGTGGTTCTTCCTTTTCCGGTACTAACCATATGTGAATTAAATTTTTTCTTTCCCGATGGAACAGTTCCAACAAAAATCTGGTCGCACATAATATCCTTGTGATTGGTGAACTGATAAACCAGTTTCCTTCCGTCGAAACTCCAGTAAGCCTCTGCATTGTCGCCACCAAAAGTTAATTGCTTCACATTTTTAAAATGTTTTTCTCCAGCAAAAATCAGTGAGTCAGAAGATGAAACTGATTGGGCAAAAAGATTATTCGACAGAACAATAAATAGAAATGCTAGTAGGGAATTTTTCATACGGGGCGGCAAACTTAACAGAAATTAGAAATTCTAAAAACTGATTTATGTTATTTGATTATTTCAAAATAAATACATGTAATTTTTCCGAAATGAATTGTTGTGCACTTTAATTTACCGCGCACAATATTTTATCTTTTAATTCGATATTCACTGAAATTATTTCATGAAAATAAAATCGCATTTCATTTGGCTGATTCTTATCATTCAATTATTCGGTTGTAAAAAAGATAACCCGATGCCGGATATTACCACTGGCTTAGTTGCTTTTTTTCCATTGAATGGAAGTGCGTATGATTCAGTAAATAATATTTACGGAATTATTCATTCAGTCACATCAACCAAAAACCGAAACAACATAAATGGAATGGCAATGAATTTTTCGCGTACCGATTCTTCGTTCATCAATTTTAATGACCATATAAATTATTCGCTCATTTCAAAAGTGTTCACTATTAATTGTTGGGTAAATCCGATTGATTCTATTGAAACCGGCGCTGTATTGAGTAAGCGAAATCCGGGTGGCCCGTTTGAATACAGTTTGGATAATCATTTCAGTCATTCAGTTTTCAATTTGGATAACTGGCCATATGATGGAAACGGAAGTGTGTATGGCATTGACCCGCTCAAAGCATCATTAACTTTAAAATTAAATGAGTGGCATATGATAACTTATGTAGCTGATGGTTCTTCATTAAAAGTTTATACAGATGGAATTCTGCAAACAGGAATTGATAATTACAATGCAGGAAAAGATTTTAACGACACCGATGCATCGTTCATGATAGGAGTTGGCGGACCGTGGGGAGTAAATTTTTATTTCAATGGTGCTATTGATGATGTGAAAATTTACAATCGCGTTTTATCAGAAGAGCAAGTGAAATATTTAATGCAGAAATAATTTTTATTCTATTTGAAGTTTTTCGTTAGTAAATAATAATCTTCAACCCAAACATCGAAATTGAATTATTTACTTTTGTCGAGATGTTAAAACACATTTCAATTTTTCTTTTCATCGCAGTTGGAATTTTTTCCTCCATTCATTTTTCTTCATGCAGTTGCAATCATACTGTTGACCCGCACGAAGACAGTTTAACTGCAGTGGTTCAAGGCAACCGCCAATTAATGGACTTAACGGTTCAGATAAGTGATGACCCGAAGAATTCAGATTTATATTATCAGCGCAGTAAAGCGTTTGTGCAGATTGATAGTCTTCGGTTTGCTTATGATGATATTGAAAAGGCCATTGAGCTGGATTCAACCAATGTGAAGTATCATTTCCTGTTGACCGATATTTTTTTACAAGGCAGTTATGCCGATGGAGCCATTGGCGAATTACAAACCATTATAAAATTGCAGCCCGATAATTTTATTGCGCGAGCCAAGCTGGCGAAAGTTTATCTATTCGTAAAAGATCATCAGAGTTCATTGGCGCAGATTGAAGAGTTATTGAAATCAAATGAAAATAATCCGGATGCTTATTTTTTAATGGGAATGAATTACAAAGAATTAAAAGATACTACTCGCGCCATTGCAGCTTTTCAAAAATGCGTTCAATACAAACAAGATTTTTATGATGCGTTTATGCAATTGGGATTGTTGCATTCAGCACAAAATAAAAACCTTGCGCCATCTTATTTTGATAATGCTATCCGTTTAGACAGCAGTAAAACTGAAGCTTGGTATGCGAAAGCAAAATATTATCAGGATCAGGCTGATGCTGCTGATAAAAAGAAAAATAATCTTGAAGCAAAAACAAATTACGAAGCAGCGAAAAAAACTTATCGCGAATTGATAGTTAAAAATCCGCAGTACGAGTTTGCCTATTTTAATCTCGGCTTTATTTATTTACAGCAGGATTCAATTGATAAAGCATGGCGTCATTTTGATTTGGCAACAAAAGTTTCTCCGCAATATGCTGAAGCATATTACTACCGAGGTTTGTGTGAATTAGCGAAAGGACAAAAAGACCAGGCAGCAGTTGATTTCCAACAAACATTAAATCTGAAACCTGATTACTCAGCCGCACAGGATGAACTGGATAAGTTGGATAAGAAATGATTTATAATTCCATTTCAGCTTTTAATCTGATTACATTTTATGACAGTCGTTATTAACAAACGCTAAATCTTATTCTGTATATCTTGCTACTTGCTACTGTAACTGTTTTATTTGCACCCGAAAATCTGACTGACAAACACTGATGATAAAAATTACATTTCCCGATGGAGCTCAACGGGAGTATCCGAAAGGAACAAGCGCTTTAGATATTGCAAAAAGTATAAGCGAAGGATTAGCACGAAGAATATTGGCGGCGAAAGTCAATGATGAAGTGCGCGATTTACTTCGCCCGATTAATGAAGATGCAATACTTAATTTTTTAGCGTGGGACGATAAAGAAGGCAAGAGCACCTTCTGGCACAGCAGCGCACATTTGTTTGCCGAAGCATTGGAATCGATGTTCCCGGGGGCGAAATTCGGAATCGGTCCTGCTATAGACAATGGATTTTATTACGATGTTGATTTAGGTGGAACTGCTTTAACACATGAAGACCTCATCGTGTTAGAGAAAAAAATGAGTGAACTCGCTGCTGCTAATTCAACTTACAATCGCTCTGAAGTTTCTAAAGCAGATGCACTGAAATATTTTACTGAAAAAGGAGATGAATACAAACTGGAACTCATCAGTAATTTGAATGATGGCGAAATAACTTTTTATCAGCAGGGAAATTTTACTGACCTGTGTCGTGGTCCGCACTTACCGAATACTTCTTTCATAAAAGCAATTAAGTTAACAAACATTGCAGGTGCATACTGGCGTGGCGATTCCAACAACAAGCAAATGACCCGCGTGTATGGAATCACTTTTCCAAAACAAAAAGAATTAGATGAGTACCTCGCCATGGTCGAAGAAGCTCGCAAGCGCGACCACCGAAAGATTGGAAAAGAGATGGAGATATTCACTTTCGACGATGACATTGGGCAAGGTTTACCACTATGGATGCCAAATGGCGGAGCTATGATTGAAGAGTTGGAAAAATTAGCAAAGACCACCGAATTCCGTGGCGGATATTCCCGTGTGAAATCTCCGCACATCGCCAAAGAAAATTTATATCTCACTTCAGGTCACTTGCCATATTATGCCGAAAGCATGTTTCCTCCAATGGAAATTGAAGGAACAAAATATTATCTGAAGGCGATGAACTGTCCGCATCACCACAAAATATTTTCTGCTTCACCCAAAAGTTATAAAGATTTACCCATCCGTTTTGCTGAGTACGGAACCTGCTATCGCTACGAACAGTCTGGCGAATTATTCGGACTCATGCGTGTGCGCAGTATGAACATGAACGATGCACATATTTATTGTACTGAAGAACAATTTGAACAAGAATTTCGCGCAGTGAATGAAATGTATCTGAAGTATTTTAAAATTTTCGGCATTGATAAATACATCATGCGCTTCAGCACTCACGACCCTGCCAAGCGCGGAAAAAAATATTTAGACATGCCTGAGTTGTGGAAGAAAACCGAAGATATGGTTCGTCGCGTTTTAATTTCTTCCAACATTCCGTACATCGAAGTGAGCGACGAAGCTGCTTTCTACGGGCCGAAGATTGATGTGCAGATTTACAGTGCAATCGGAAGAGAATTTACACTCGCAACCAATCAAGTTGACTTCGGACAACCCGCACGATTCGGTTTAACATTTCAGAATAAACACAACCAACCCGAAACACCAATCTGTATTCACCGCGCACCGCTTGGAACGCACGAGCGCTTCATTGGATTTTTGATTGAACACTATGCCGGAAAATTTCCGATGTGGCTTTCACCTTTGCAGGTAACTGTACTTCCTGTGGGAGAAAAATTTATTCCGTATGCAGAATTGGTGAAAGAGAAATTAAAAAATGCTGATATTCGTGTCACCGTTGATGAGCGCAATGAGAAGATTGGAAAAAAAATCCGCGATGCTGAAATAAAAAAAATACCTTGCATGCTTGTAGTTGGCGAAAAAGAAGAAGCCAACAACCAAATCAGTTTCAGAAAACAAGGCGCAGGCGATCAGGGAACAATGGGCATAGACCAGTTCATTTCGTTTGCAAAAGAAGAAATAGAAAATTACCGTTAAACCTAAAATCAAATACCATAGCACAGCCTTACTACCGTCCTCAGCCGTTCCAGAGAAAGAAAGCCAGAGAACATCGTATCAACGAAGAAATAACCGCGCTAAAAGTCAGAGTCAGCGGCGAAAATATTGAAGCTGGTGTGTACGACACCCGCGATGCCATTAAGATGGCCAAAGATTTAGAAATAGATCTGGTTGAAATTACACCCGGTGCAGATCCGCCCGTTTGCCGCATCATTGACTACAGCAAGTTTCTGTATGAGAAGAAGCGCAAGGAAAAGGAAATGAAATCGAAGCAGCAGAAAAATGTGATGAAGGAAATTCGCTTCACACCAAACACTGACGATCACGATTTCGAATTCAAAACCAAACATGCTGAAAAATTTTTAGCCGAAGGAGCCAAGGTAAAAGCTTATGTGCAGTTCCGCGGACGCAGCATCGTGTTCAAGGACCGTGGCGAACTCTTATTGTTAAAATTCATAGAGCGCTTGGTTGAATCCGGTTCAGTAGAAGCCCTTCCGAAATTAGAAGGCAACCGCATGCACATCATCATCAATCCGAAAGGAGCGAAGAAGAAAGCATGATTGATTTTACACTTCTGATTTTTGATTTAAGATTTTTGAAGGATTGAAAATCGAAAGATTGAAAGCTAAAACCCCTACGATTAATCCGAGGGGGTTTTTATTTGAAGTGGTAAACTATCAATTTTTTCAATCCGGAATTTTTATTGAAGCGCTTTATAAGGTATCAGCAAAAATTTTTAAGCCAAAAAAAAATCAACTTTCTTAAGTGCATATTATAGTTGAGTTTAATGGTTGCAGTATCGCCTTGTGCAACCGAATATGAATTATATGCAAATAATAAAACCACTTGATTTTTTTTTCTATAGAAAGTATAAGACCAGCTATTGTTCTTGTGATATTCGGTTGCGCTTGTTTGAGCAGAATCACTATTATAAATTACTTCAAAATCTCCACATCCAATTTCACAGGTCACTTTATAGTTTTTTTTAACGGGTTCAAAAGTGCTACAATCCACTCCATAGAATCCGGAAGCGCATATGCAGGTTCCATACATGTACATCCCCCTGTTTTTAAAACTTGACAGTTGAATAAAACAGTGAAACTGATACAGTAGCTAACGCAAGGATCTATCTTAACCACACGAACAAATTATTGCCCTATTTCTGGAGATGCGTTTGTTGTAGATACAATTCAATAATAAAATTCTAATTGGTGGTTTATAGTTTACTCCATTATAGCTGATTAAATTATTCTTTGGTTCGCTTAATATTTTTGGATAATTGGAATACTACAATTAAAACTAAATATAATTTTTTTAATTCTGATATATTCTTTTTCGAACTACTATTTGTTCTTACCATAAAATTTATTTCTATTGATTAAACCGTCAATAAAGTTAATTGGACTTATAAAATTAATGATTCGACGAAAATAATAGTGCTAACCACCGATGCTAAAATATTTTCGTCCCTTCAAAAAAATAAATCAAGTATGAATAGAATACTACT
>BJGQ01000045.1 GCA_014190575.1 Bacteroidota bacterium
AGTAAGCAATCAGCAGAAAAAATAGTGGTAATGGATATTACAGGAAGAGCAGTATTTCAAACAAACACTAATGCCGCAGAAGTAGATGTAAGCAGTTTAGCATGTGGCATGTACTTGCTGAGAGTAGAATTTAAAAACGGAGATATTGCAGTTGGTAAGTTTGTGAAGGAGTAAAATAAAAGATGAAATACACAACAACCCTCAGAGCGCTAAAGCACCCGTGTCCCACACTGTTCATTCCACTGGCGGCGGGAGTCACGGGCGAGGGGATGAGAAAGGGATATTAAAATACTAAGAACCTTACCTCTCAATTACAAAACTTCCGGTTTTAATTATTCCGGTTTTTAAATCTTTAACCGAGAAAAGATAAATGCCCTGCGATACCGCTTGCTTGCTTTCACTTAATATATCCCAGTAGTGCTCGCCACCTGAAAGCACGCGGTCGTTAACATTGCCGGCATAATTGCTGAACCATTGCGCATCTTCTCCTTTGTAATTTTCATTGTGGTTTAAAACAGTAACCACATCACCTGCCGATGTATAAACAGTAATGGTGCACTGAACCGGTAAATTGTAAAAGCAGATGCGGCGTGTTTGTGCATTGCTGCCATCCCATGCGGCTTGCACATGATATGGGTTTGGATAAACCCCGGGCTTTAACGAGTCTTTTTTGGTGTTGTAAACCTTGCCTTCAATGCCGGCAAACACCCGATAAGTATTTGCAGTTACTGACGATTCAAGGCTTTGCAAATTGAGTTGCTTGTTGCCTTCGTCAAACGATGTGATGGCAAAAACATATTGCCATCCACTGAGCAAACCTTCAATGCGGTAGTGGTAAGTGTAGGAAGTATTATCGCCTTCAAATTTTTTCGGCGAAGAAAGTTTTATTGGTTCCATTCCGTTGTTGAATCCTAAATTGTTTCCGGGTTTATCCCATTGAGCAATCTGGTTGAGGTTGCCGGCAGTTTGCACATTCAGATCATCTCCGGCATTACTGCGGTAGATTCTGTATCCTTCAAAATCTTTTTGTTTGCTTATTGGGTCAATGGAATTTTCGGCAGCATCGTCCCAATAAATATCAACGGCTCCTTCTGATGGAATCATTTTCACAATTGGATCGGCAGGTGGTTCCGGTAAAATAAATCGGTCGAGTGCTTGGTTGTTATTGAGGTCTTCACCCGCATCAAGTATTCCGTTTTCATTTACATCTTCACCTAAGTAAGTTCGCTTCGCCCAACCCAGATGTTCATTTAATTCTGTTCGTGCTTCAGGTGCATCCAATGAACTTGCAGGTAACTGAGCGGCGCAAACAACAGCAATGGTGTATTGAAAACTCTCGCCGGGTAATACTTCAACCAATGGACCGGCAGAAAGTAAATCGGTTCGGTTAGAAGCAGAAGAAAAAGTATTTGTGATAGCTGCATTTGAAAAATCGAGTGGAGTAGTTAGCCGACCATATTTTAATATATCATCAGAAGGGTAGGTGCCTAAAAAGCCATCGTCGGTTTTATACTTCCAGAAATTTGCATTCACTTCAGGTGAAGGATAACCTAGTGATTGAATGATGGAATCGTTAGCAGGATGAATAAAGTGATTGCGCCACACCAGACCAAGAAATTGAGTGGCTCCATAAGAGTTGGTATATCCGGGATCGCCATTCACATCATAAGCATACAATGCATGCAATGAATCAATGTATCCGACTCCTCCTTTGCTGAAAAATGCAGAGCCGTTATCAGTAGCCACATTTACATTGCGCACAACCAGATCGGTCCACATACCAAGGTACACACTGTCCCATGTTTGAGTTGAATTGTTAGTGATGGTGTAATTGAGAATAACAAAGTAATCGGCAAACGAATAATTCCAGGCGTATGATTCAAGATGAACACCGGCATTTAACGGTGTTGTATGGTCAGTAATTAAAATAGAAGTTCCTGGAACAATGGTATTGGCATCCGTAAAGTCCATAATAAAATCCTGATGCGAAATTGCATCGGGCGAATAATGGTCGTTTGAAGTAAGTGTGGATCGTTGATTAATAGTACTTCCTTGCGGTGCACTGAATTCGAAACCTGCAGCGCCTGTAGTGTAACCGCTTGCGGCATCAACTGATGCGGTTGAAACAACAGTTTGACCGCCGATGGTTGCGCCTATCCATAATCCGCCTTCAAACAAATGTTCTATACCTGAATTGATTGGATATTCCAATGAAGGAACATCATCCGGATTACTGATAATTACAGGATTACCAATGGTACCGAAATTAGAAATGGTCATTCCGTTATTACCAATGTCAATTGTTTTTTTCTGAAAAGAGGATTGTGCTTTTGATTCGTTTGTACTTAATAGTATTGAGGAGAGCAATACGACTAACCAAAAACATTTTATTGTTGAATAATTTATCATTCGTGGCGCAAGATAGAAAAATATAGAAGCGATAACCGAAATGATGAGGTAAGGTTTTTAAATAAATGAATTTTTTATTCAGTTAAATATATTTTTTAAAATACAAGCCACCGATAAAGCGTGATCAATAATAAATTTATAGAAAATAAATTATCATTAACAATGTAATTTGCAAGCATGAAATCAATCACACGGAATATCTTTTTTTTTAACTTTTTATTTTTTTACCTTCAATCAAATGCGCAAGCTCCTTATTGGAACTGGGCTGCAACGGCAGGAGGCAATAACAGTGACAGAGCAAATGCTATTACTTATTCTCATGACGGAAATATTTTAGTTGCAGGATATTTTCAGGATACTGCACAATTTGGTGTCACCACTTTAGCAACTGTACCTGATGGATTATTTTTAGCCAGGTACAGTAAAAATGGATCGTTGATTTGGGCAAATAAAATTGCAACGGCTGATAACGGTGTTGAAGCTCAAAAAATTTTTGAAGACAGCACCGGAAATATTTTTATCACCGGATATTTTGGAGATTTAAGCGTTGGTGGAAATATTGATTTTGTTTCAGGGCCTTCTTATATTTCAAATGGGGGCAGAGATTTTTTTGTTGCTAAATTTCAATCAAATGGAAATTTGATTTGGGCAAAACAACTCGGCTCATTTGAAGATGATAAAATTGCTTCAACTATAACTGAAAAAGGAATTGTAATTCAAGGCGCACGGTTTTCTGATTTTATTGCTGGGAGCGATACTGTTTCCGACACTTTGTTTTCTGATTTCACTTGGCACCTTTGGAGTTTAGGATATAATGTGAATGGTCAAATTCAATTTTTAAAAGACCTTGTATCCAACACTTCGCAATTAACCCCAACAGGAATTGTTAGTGATACAATGGATAATTTTTATTTATCGGGAAATTATTATGGTGAGCCGGTTGTTGGATTTTATCCTGATACAACATGGCTTAGTGATGCAGGTGGAAGTACAAATATCTATTTATTAAAATTTCATTTTGATTCTTCAGGCTTGCAAAAAGAGTGGCAACAATTTATTGGCGGAGCCGGAAATGATTATTCGCATGCGATGGATATGAATGAACACCAGGAAATTTTATTGACCGGCATTTATGTGAACAGTGGATACTTCGGAAATGATTCAGGAAGCGTTGTTTTAAATTCTGTTAATCCAGGGAACGAAAATTTTATTGGCAGTTATCAATCCAACGGAAATCTTCTCTTTGCTAAAAATGCAGGATACAGTGTTTCAGGTGGCATTATATCAACTGCAATCATACATGATGATTCATTGATTTATATATGCGGAAAATATACCGGTGCTCCGGTTTTTGGTGAAGGCGCTGATACTTTTTCATTGGTGCCTGTGAAGAATTTTTTCGTTTGTACATATAATGATACCGGAACTTTTCATTGGGCTCGTGGTAGCGTGAGTTCGTTTATTGATGGGTTAAATGCTATAACACTTGATGACTCCGGACATGTATATGTTGCAGGATATTTTACTTTTTATTGTGAGATAGATACGGGCGTTACTGATAGTTTATATTTAACTTCTTACGGGGTTGATGATATTTTTGTTGGTCGATTGGGTTATAAAATAGCAATTGAAGATACTGTTATAATTGATACTACCCTTGTTCAGAATTTATTTGAAAATAATTCTTTAAGTATATATCCAAATCCGGCGACTGATTATTTGAATATTGATTTAAATAATTTTGTTTGCAACAGTTCATTTGAAATTTTTTCGGTGAACGGAAAAATTATCCTCGAACAAAAATTATCAAACAATACAAAAAAAATATTTTTGAATACATCAAACCTTATGAATGGCATTTACTTTATTCGGGTAAGTACCGCGGATAAAATGCTCAATGGAAAATTTACCATAGTCAGGGAGGAGTAAGATTTCAACACTTTATTTGGCGAATCAATAATTCCGTTATTAAAAACTTATTACTTTTCACCAATCAATTTAACACTCCTGATTTTTAAAAATGATTTTCTTTAATAATTTTAAATTAATTCTGGTTGTATTATTTGCATTTATCTATTCATGTAATTCTGCTTCTGAAATTAAAGAGCCAAATGATAAAATCATTCCTGAATCTATTGCTGAAAAAGATATTTCGTTCAGCATTTTTATGATTGACTCAACAAATAAATCTTCAAGCTTTGGATACGACATTATTCTAAATGGTCAGCGATACATTCATCAGTCAACCGTTCCTGCGGTGAGTGGAAATCAGTATTTTCAAAGTGAAACAGAAGCAAAAATTGCTGCATCGTTTGTATGTTTTAAAATTCAAAACAACATTATGCCGCCAACAATTACACCGCATGAGTTAGATAGTTTAGGTATCAACATAAAATAACTTTAATGAAAAATATTTTACTCTTCATTTTTCTTGCTTCTTCAGCACCATCACTTGCTGATACCACAGGATTTTACATCTGGGTGCAGAAGGCCGAATTTCCACCGCTTGCACGGCACAGAGCAATTGGATTTTCAATTGGCGACAAAGGTTATTTAGGGTTAGGGCATATAAATGCAGGAGGAGTAAATATTGCATATCCTGATTTTTGGGAGTTTGATAAATCAACAAATTCATGGACTCAAAAGGCAGATTTCGGAGGTGGAACCAGATTTGGTGCCGTTGGATTTTCTATTGGTAGCAAGGGATATGTCGGTACAGGAACATCGGCCGCATATGTTGACTTTAATGATTTATGGGAATACAATCCTGTTACAAATACCTGGATACAAAAAGCATCAATGCCCGGCACCGCGCGTGATGGTGCTACAGGTTTTTCAATTAACGGAAAGGGATACATGGGTTTGGGTTATTACAATGATTGGTATGAATACGATCCGCAAACCGATACATGGTTAACAAAAGCTATTTACCCGAGCACTGTACCATCCTATGCTGCTTCGTTTGTAATTGACACAGTAGGTTATGTAAGCACAGGCGATTATTCATATTCGTCTTTGTTATCTTATCATCCATCAATTGATGCCTGGTTGTCACAAACTCCATTTCCGGGGCTACCTCGATTCGGTGCAACAGGTTTTTCTATTAACGGAAAAGGTTTTATAGGTTTAGGATGCGATTTCGGCTACAATGATTTCAAAGATTTTTATGAATATAATCCATTATCAAATTCATGGGATACACTTGAAGAATTTCCAGGATCACGAAGGCATTATGTTCCCGGATTTAACATTGCCAATAAAGGATATTTCGGCACCGGAACCAATGGCACCAACCTTAAAGATTTCTGGGAATTTTATTATTACATATCGACCATTGATACCACAGGAATTGAATTGCTAAAAGAATTGAATGGAAAAAATCCGATAGAAATATTTCCAAATCCTGTTTCCATTTCCGCAACTATTCAAGTAGAAGTTTCTTCTGTTGATTTCTTGCTTTTTGATTTATTAGGTAAAAAAGTTTTTGAAGAAAAAAATATTCGTGATAATTATCTGTTCGAGCGAAGAAATTTAAATAATGGCGTTTATCTTTTTTCAGTTTTAATTCATGGAAATAAAATTCAAACAGGAAAAATTATTTTGATATGAATATAAAATTGAAAATTTTTTTCACTTTCATATTACTGCTTACCATCACCCAATTTGTAAATGCCGAATGGGTTTGGACAAAAAAAGCTTCGCTACCGTTTGGATGCAAGCGCGACCGCGCGGTTTCATTTTCAATAAACGGATTTGGTTATTTAGGAACCGGATTAGATTCAGCCAACATGGTTCGTACCGATTTCTGGAAGTATGATACACTTACTGATTCCTGGTCGCAGGTTGCGGATTTTCCGGGAACAGCGCGGCGAGATGCCGTTGCATTTGTTATTGATAGTTTTGCTTATGTTGGAACCGGTATTGATGATTCATCGGCATGGGGAACCATCATGTCAGATTTTTACAGATACGATGCATCACTCAATAATTGGATTCAAATAGATTCTATGGGCAGTGGTTTATCGTATGGAGTTTTTAAAGCCGCATCATTTTCAGTAGGCGGAAAAGGATATGTTTCAACCGGAAGAGTATGGGGTGCACCTGTATCTGAAACATGGATGTATGACCCTGGGATTGATACATGGACGCAAAAAATGAACTTCCCGATGTTTGGCGGTAGAAATGGAGCAGTAGCATTTGCCATTGGTACAAAAGCTTATTTAACTACAGGCAGCGACGATAATTATTTCTTTAATGATTTATGGGAGTACGATGCAACATTGGATGCATGGTCGCAAAAACAAAATTTTCCAGGTACAGCTCGAATTGCTTCCGTAGCATTTACACTCGATACAATTGCGTTTGTTGGAACAGGCAGTGATGGCGGATACACAAATGATTTCTGGTATTACAATCCAAATTCAAATCAATGGAATTATGCTAATCAATTTCCGGGAGATGCACGACGAGGAGCTTCTGTATTTACGCTTTATAATTATGGTTATCTTGCTTGTGGAAAATCTGCTTTCGGAACAAAAAGAGATTTGTGGCAACTCGCTTACAAAGCTCAGGAACCACCTAATTCAGTTCAACAATTTTCTTTCGCAAAAACATTTTCTGTTTATCCGAATATTGTTTCAGTAAATTCATTTATTCAATTGAATGAAATACCGGAAGGAAATTTTGAATTAAAAATTTTTGATTCATCCGGAAAACTGATTGATAAAACTTCAACTGATAAAAAAAATATTTTTATGTCCGGAGATATTTTTAAAACAAGTGGAGAATATTTTATTCAATTAAAATCTTCAAACCGAAATTTGTATTCACCCATTAAAAAAATCATGGTGTTATGAAAAAAATATATGCAACCATGTTATTTCTAATTTGTTTTTCAATATCGTCAAGTGCAATTCCTCATTGGATTCTTGCTCCGTATTTTCCGAATACTGGAAGAAGTGCTTGCACAGCATTTGTAATTGGCGAACAGGCATTTGTTGGTTTAGGGTATGATGGATTTAACTTTAAAAAATCGTTTTACATTTTTAATAATTACACACATCAGTGGTACAATGCCCCTGACTTTCAGGGATTTCCAAGGTGTGCCGCTGTTAGTTTTGTTATAGGCACCAATGCATTTATAGGCACCGGTACCGGACTCAGCACTTATTCTAATGATTTCTGGAAATATAATTCTATCAACAATACTTGGAGTCAGGTAGCAGATCTACCTGGTGAGTCAAGACACTCCGCCATTGCTTTTACTGTCTATAACAAAGGATATGTTGGTCTTGGATATGCAATAACCGGTTTGTTAAAAGATTTGTGGCAATACAACGACACCACAAACACATGGCACCAGAAAAATAATTTTAATGGCGCAAAAAGGAAATCGGCCTCTGTTTTTGTTTTGGGTAACAAAGCATTTATTGTCAACGGCGACAAGAATGAATTAACAAATGGTTGCTGGCAATACAATGCTATTGCCGATTCATTTATTCAGAAAACAGATTTTACCGGAACACCGCGCAGTGGTTGTGTGGCATTTACTTTAAATGGAAAAGGAATTGTTGGATTGGGTTATGATACACTTAATCATTTCTGTAATGATTTTATGCAGTATGATACTCTATCAGATTCATGGTCACCATTTGATTCATTTCCTGCTGCAGCAAGAAGTGGAGCTATTGCTTTTTCATTCCCCACTCGAGCATATGTTGCCTTGGGTTACGATTCGTTGTTTCTAAAAGATGTTTATTATTATTCAGCATTAAATGATGAGGCAAATAGTTTGAATGCAGATGAAAAAATAATTTCCATTTATCCGAATCCTGTAGCTGAAAATTTTTCAGTTTCATATTCTCTTCCTGTTACCCAAAAATATTTCTATAGTTTATATAATTTTAATGGAGAAGATTTAATTCATAATCCGCTTGATGCAACTAAGCATTTACTTGAAATCAATACCAATTTATTGAATAATGGAATTTATTTTTTCAGAATTGAAACTGAATATAGCTCAATACCTTGTGGTAAAGTTGTGGTTTTAAAATAAACAAAATTCCAAATTGAAAATGGTAAATAAAGTTTATTTAAACCAGTTCTAATTTTTATCCGATTCAAGGTTGAATAATTATAAAGACATTATCATTTTCAGCGAAAAACTACTTTGAAGAGTTGATGCAGTTTTTTAATTAGTAGTAAGGAAAAAACTCAGGAAATAATCCGCTCCAACTTCCCTTTGTCTTTAATTCCAATGGTGCTTCCATGAATTTCGATAGCTCCCTCATCTTTAAAATCAGAAAGTGTTCTGATTAAAGATTCAGTTGCTGTGCCAACCATGTTTGCTAAATCTTCGCGGGTAAAAGAAATTGAAAATTTTTCTTTTGGATCGTTTTGATATTTTTTTTGCAGGTGAATAAGCGCTTCAGCAACTCTTTGACGAACACTGTTGTAAGCAAGTGCAAGTAATCGCTCTTCCTTTTCTTTCAGGTTATGAGATAACATCCGAATAAATTTGTGACTTACTTCAGCATTGTTGTAAACCAGTTTTAAAAAATCCTGCTTTGGAATAATACTTATTTCAGAATCTTCCAGTGTTTCTGCTCCTTCGGTGTGAGGTGTGTTTTCAAGTAAAGCTACATAGCCAAGAAAATCTCCTTCTTTATGTAAACCTGTTATGTATTCTTTTCCATCATCATTGGTTTTATATGTTTTTATTTTTCCTTTTTGTATGTAGTACAATCCATTGCTGTGGCTGCCTTCGCTGAAGATTATTTCTTTTTTTCTTAAATTTTTTGAATCAAAATTTTGTGACATTTCTTTCAACTCTTCCAGTTTTTCTTCATCATTAAAAAAGGAATTAAAATCATTGAATGAGGATGCTTCTTCGGAGTGCTTAGCCATTTCAGTTTTTTTAAGCCGAAGTTCAACCGCATTCAGTAAATCACTTTCGTCAAATGGTTTAGTTATGTAATCATCGGCGCCAAGGCTCATGCCTTTTCTGAAATCAGATTTTTCAGCTTTAGCAGTAAGAAAAATAAACGGGATTCCAGCCGTTACTGAATTATTGCTAAGTATGCGGAGCACACTGAAACCATCAAGAACAGGCATCATTACATCACAAATTATTAAGTCGGGCATTAATGTTTGCGCTTTTTCCAAACCTAATTTTCCATTGGATGCAGTTTCGGTTTTGTAACCTGCAAGGTCTAACATTTCCGAAATGTTTTCACGCAAATCACGGTTGTCTTCAATCAGCAGAATGGTTTTCATAATTTAATTTTGATTTTTTGGAAGTTGAATAAAAAAAGAAGAGCCTTTATTTATTTCGCTTTTAAATGTAATGGTACCACCTAATAATTCTAAATATCTTTTTATAATATTCAAACCTAGTCCGGTGCCCTGTATGTTGGTAGAGTTGTTTGCCCTGAAAAACCGTTCAAATAAATGAACCTGATCTTCTTTCGGAATACCGATTCCCTGGTCAGTTACTTCAATGATCATTTCACTTTTAATAATTAATATTTTCAAATCAATCACGCTTTCTTCCGGGCTATATTTTATTGCGTTGCTCAATAGGTTCACTAAAATATTCCGCAATAAATTTTTGTCAGTAAAAATATTTTCGCTTAGCTCAGGCAGATTAATATTAATTCGCTGCCCTTGTTTAAGCATGCCGTTCATTGTTTCCAATACATCATCTATAATAAAATTTAGTTCCACCCAGTCAGGTTTGCATTGAATTTTTCCTTCCTCTAATTTGCCAAGCGATAAAAAATCATTTAAAATTTCATTCATGTTTTTCACCGCACCTTTAATTCGGTCAACATGTTTTAATCGTTTTTCCTGTTGTGCTTCCGCGGGATATTTTTCGATAAGTGTAACGGAAGATAGTATTGAACTCAGTGGTGTTCGAAATTCATGCGACGCCATATTCACGAATCTGGATTTCAGTTCGTTCAGTTGCTTTTCTTTTTCCAATGCATTTTTAATTTCTTCTTCAGCGCGTTTTCGCTCTGTGATATTTAGCCACACCATCAGTAATTGATTCACATCGCCATATAAATCAATCAATGGAACAGCATTTACAAAATAGGATTCTTCAACTATTGAGATTTCAAAGGACTGTTGTTTCTTGTCAAGTACTCTATTTAATTTTTCAGAAATAAAGTCGGGATTGTTTATAGGAATTTTAGAAGTCAGATTGCGATTTAATAATTCAGATGGATTTAAATTCAATTTCACCAGTTCATTTCCATCAATGAAAATAACATTGAGGTTTGAATCGAGTAAAGCAATAATTCCATTTGGAAAATTGTGAGCGATAGCACTATAAATACGCTGACTTTCTTTTAAGGCCTGTTCAGCATGTTGCTTCTCAGAAATATTTTCCTGTAAATTTTTATTGGTTCGTTCCAATTTTATAATTGCTTGAGCTAACTCTGTAGTTCTTTTTTCAACCAATTGTTCAAGGTGCGCATTAAGGTTTTGAATTTCTTCCACATGATGCGCTATTGCTCCTTCATCTTTTTTTCGTTCTGTAATATCAATGATAAAAGCAATTACAAACATTCCTTCTTCAGTTATAAAACTGCTGAGACTTATTTCAATTGGAAATTCAGTTCCATCTTTTCGCATCCCAAATAATTCAACTCCTGAACCCATTGATCGAGAATGTGGATTTACATAGTAGGAATTTCGGTAGTGACTATGACCGCTTTTAAAACGCTTTGGCATTAGTTCTTCAACTGGTTTCCCAATTAATTCTTCCTTTGTAAATCCAAATTGTTTAGTGGCAGATGGATTAGAAAGCACAACCTGTCCTTTTGTATCGGTAATTAAAAATCCTTCTGTTGCGTTTTCAAAAAGAGCATCTAATTTTTCCTGCTCACGAAATTTTAACCGGTCAGAAAATTTGTTGCGTATTACAAACCATACAGCAACCCATATACCTGCAATTGACAGAAGGTGATTAATCAATTGAGGAATTAAGAGTTGACTTGTTTTTATATCAGGATATAAACCAATTATACAAAGCACTGTAACAAAATATCCTGAAAGCAGGGTGCTGTTTTTTCCTTTAAACCAAGCGGTAATTAATACGGGCGCAACAAATAAATAGGAGAAATGAAGAAGTGGACTGAAATACAGGTCAAGCCCAAGCAGCATCAATCCGGACAGATAAACAATAATGAGTTTTTAATTTTCTTTGCTATTATTTTTTGTCATAATTAATAGCGGTAAATGTAGCAGGCGGAATGTTGGTTACAGAAAATAAAAAACGGGAAGACCGGTTCAAAATCTTCCCGCATGTTGTAATTCATTAAAAATGAATCACAACTCCCCGTTGTATCTTTATTTGCATAAAGACAATTCAAACATAGCATATTGAATGATGTATTGAGACTGATTTTTATCAAACTAGTTAGTGATTTTTATCAGAGTTAAATTAAGAGAATTATAAATTGCTTTTAATTTCTTCAATTACTTTTTCAATATCATTTAAAATAATATCGTAATCGAAACGCAAAACTTTGTAACCAGTTGATTCAAAAAATTGACTGATCGCAATTTCATTCTGAACTATAATTCCTTTGTGAGATGGCGAAACAAGAATGATGATTTTATTTTCCTCACAGTAATAATCTACAATTATTCCTTCTATTTCCTGTTGGCGAAGGAAGCGGCAATTGGCTATGCGCCTACCACTTATTTCTTTCCATAAAATCAAATCGGCTAACAGAAATTTTTTATTTTTCTGAAATTTGTCTCTTTCCCTTAAAGGTTGTTGCATTTGGTTATATAACAATGCGCGAATATTTATTTTCTTTTCAGTTTTAAAACTGATTTTTATCAGTTCACCTTATCTTATCAATTGGTAATACCAATAGTGGAACTGCCAAATGATAGGCAAGTTTGGTGGCATGGCTTGGATTTAATAAGTGTGAAACGAAATTTCTGCTGTGATGAGCCATTGCCAAAAAATCAAATGAACCTTCAGTCAGAAATTCATTAATACCATTCGCGAAATTTGGAGCATCAATATTTTCAAACTCTATTTTTTTTATTCTGTATAACTCATTTACTTTTTCTTTAAATCGACTAACTACTGTTGTTTCGAAATTATGATTTAAGATTCCATCTACAATGTGAATAAGCGTTAATTCAGAATTAAATTTTTCTATCCATTCATTTAGTTTTTCTAAGGCATTAAATTCTTCTTCCATACAATCACTGGCAAATGCAATTTTTGTAATTAAAGAAAATTGAATTCCTTCTGGTATGGCAAGCACTGGGCACTTTGCCTTTGAAATTACTGAAGCCGTATTACTTCCCATTAAAAATTTTTTTAAACCACTTGCTCCTTTAGTTCCCATTATAATTAAATCAGCACAAAGATCACTGGCTGCTGTAACAATTTCATCGGCTGCAAACCCCCAATTGCTTGCACAAGTGATTTTAATATCAGGATTTGTTTTTTTTATTTTGTTGGAAATTTCCTTTAATCGTTCTTCCGATTCTGTTTTTAATGTAGAATTTGTTTCCATGTCAATAGGAACATCAGCCATGTAAATGGGTATAGGATAGGAATTAAATAAAATTATTTCGGAACGAAAAACACTTGCAATTTCCAAGGCATATTTTAATGCTTCATCCGAATTTTTTGAAAAATCAGTTGGGAATAATATCGTCTTCATCTCTGTAAAAATTTACTCGAAGGTCTGCTTGATAATAAGTTTTTAAAATGACTTGTGTCACATCAATATATGATTAAGCGCATGAGAAAAAAGTTTTTTAAAATTTTAGCAATTGATTAGTGTATAAAATACGGACAAATTAAATTACTTAAAATATTTGCTATTAATTATGCGAGGATTAAATCTTGGAATTCCATACATCAGCCCCGAAGAAAACCATTCTGATAACAAAATGGTGAAAATGGAATGTTGTATTAAGAGATAAAATATTTGAGTAGCGAATTATGCATTTTGTATTTATTGATATCCATCCAAAAATCTGCCAAGGAAGTTGGGAGGTTTTAATGAAATCAAGGTTTTCTGTAAAAGTCTAATATTACTCGTAGGGTTTTGTTGCTAATTTTCACTTGCAAATGTCACATATTTAGTTACATTTGCACTCCCTTGAAAAAGGAAAAACTTTTTGGCTGGCCGCTACAACAAATTAATGCACTCATTACTAATATTATACACCGCTTTATGTGTATCATCCTGGTTGAATCAATCTGCCTGTGGTGTGCCTGTTTTATTTCGTTCACATTTTCTAAACCAACTAAATCCGCTTTGATTTATGTCGTTCAAAAAGGATATTAAAATAAAGGCCAACTTCACCAAGATTACCATTGGTCTTGCCTCTCCTGATTCAATTCTCGAGAGAAGTTTCGGAGAGATTCTGAAACCCGAAACCATTAACTACCGAACCTACAAACCCGAGAGAGACGGTTTGTTTTGCGAGCGTGTATTCGGTCCTGTTAAGGATTACGAATGTTACTGCGGCAAATACAAGCGCATTCGCTACAAAGGAATTGTGTGCGACCGTTGCGGTGTAGAGGTTACTGAAAAGAAAGTTCGCCGCGAGCGCATGGGGCACATTCGACTTGTGGTTCCAATCGTTCACATCTGGTACTTCAAATCATTACCAAATAAAATCGGTTACCTTCTTGGTGTATCATCCAAGAAAATGGAAATGATTGTTTACTACGAGCGCTTCGTAGTAATTCAAGCTGGTGTGGTGGAAGACCGCGCCAAAATGGATTTGTTAACTGAAGAAGAATACCTCGATATAGTTGACAAACTTCCAAAAGATAATCAGCATTTAGATAATTCTGACCCTCGCAAATTCATCGCTATGATGGGTGGCGATGCAGTTCGTGAATTGTTATCACGCATTGATCTTGATGCTTTATCATATCAGTTACGCGATCAGGCAGCAAACGAAACTTCACAACAAAGAAAAGCAGAAGCACTGAAAAGATTGAGTGTTGTTGAAGCTTTCCGCGATGCGCAAACAAGAACTGTTAATCGCCCCGAGTGGATGGTTGTTCAGTACTTGCCGGTTATTCCGCCTGAACTTCGTCCACTTGTACCTTTGGATGGAGGCCGTTTCGCAAGTTCTGATTTGAATGATTTATATCGTCGTGTCATTATCCGCAACAATCGTTTAAAAAGATTATTGGAAATAAAAGCGCCTGATGTAATTCTTCGAAATGAAAAAAGAATGTTGCAGGAAGCAGTAGATTCATTGTTCGATAACTCGCGTAAATCTAATGCTGTAAAAGCAGAAGGTGGTCGCGCGTTGAAATCTTTGAGTGATGTATTAAAAGGTAAACAAGGTCGTTTCCGTCAGAACTTATTAGGAAAGCGTGTTGATTACTCAGGTCGTTCTGTAATTGTGGTTGGACCAGAATTAAAATTAAACGAGTGTGGGTTACCCAAAGACATGGCTGCCGAATTATTTAAACCATTTATCATTCGCAAACTGATTGAAAGAGGAATTGTAAAAACTGTAAAGTCAGCTAAAAAATTAGTTGATCGGAAAGAGCCAATTATCTGGGATATTCTTGAAAATATTTTGAAAGGGCATCCTGTTCTTCTAAATCGTGCTCCAACACTTCACCGTCTATCTATTCAGGCATTCCAGCCAAAAATGATAGAAGGAAAGGCGATACATCTGCACCCATTAGTTTGTGGATCGTTCAACGCCGATTTCGATGGTGACCAAATGGCGGTACATGTACCTTTAAGCAATGCCGCAATTTTAGAAGCGCAGTTGTTAATGCTTTCTTCTCATAACATTTTGAATCCGCAAAACGGAGCGCCAATTACTGTTCCTTCTCAGGACATGGTGTTGGGGCTTTATTATATTTCCAAAGGAAAGAAAACAACTAAAGAAGAAAAAGTAAGAGGAGAAGGCAAGGCTTTCTATTCTCCTGAAGAAGTGACAATTGCCTACAACGAAGGTAAGGTTGATTTGCATGCATGGATTAGAGTAAAAGTAAATATTCTTGAAGACGGTGTTTTGGTAAATAAACTTTTGGAAACAACTGTTGGTCGTGTAATTTTTAATCAATCAGTTCCTGAAGAAGTTGGATTTATTAATATTCTTTTAACCAAAAAAGCTCTTCGCGAAGTTATCAGTAACATAATCAAAATCACTGATATACCACGCACTGCCCGTTTCTTAGATGATATAAAACATTTAGGTTACACCATGGCTTTCAAAGGCGGATTGTCGTTTAATATTTCTGATTTATTGGAATCAGAATCAAAAGACAAAATGCTGAAAACTGCTCAGGCAGAAGTGGATGATGTTTGGAATAATTACAACATGGGATTGATTACAAACAACGAGCGTTACAATCAAATCATTGATATTTGGACTCGTGTTAATAATCGTATCTCTGATGTTTTGATAAAAGAATTATCAGCACACAAACAAGGATTCAATTCCGTGTTCATGATGCTTGATTCCGGTGCCCGTGGATCTAAAGAACAGATTCGTCAGTTAGGAGGTATTCGTGGATTGATGCAGAAGCCCCGTAAGTCAGGCGGTAACACTGGAGGAGAAATTATTGAGAATCCTATTCTTGCAAACTTTAAAGACGGACTTTCAGTATTGGAATATTTTATATCAACTCACGGGGCTCGTAAAGGTTTGGCCGATACAGCTTTAAAAACAGCTGATGCAGGGTACTTAACCCGTCGTTTGGTGGATGTATCTCAGGATGTTGTTATTTCTGAAAGTGATTGCGAAACACTGCGTGGAATTGCAATCTCGGCGTTAAAAGATAATGAAGATATAGTTGAACCTTTGAGTGATCGTATCATAGGCCGCGTTGCATTGAGTGATGTTTTCGATCCGCTAACTGATAAATTAATTATCAAAGGTGGAGAAGAAATTACTGACGGCATGGCCAAGATGATTGACAACACATCTATTGAAAGTGTTGAAATCCGTTCGGTACTTACTTGTGAATCAAAGAAGGGTGTTTGTGTTAAATGCTATGGTAGAAACCTTGCAACCGGAAGAACTTCAGAATTAGGTGATGCAGTTGGGATTATTGCTGCTCAATCAATAGGTGAACCGGGTACTCAGTTAACACTCCGCACTTTCCACACGGGTGGTGCTGCTGGAGGTGGAACAACTGAATCAAAACTTGAAGCTAAATTTGATGGAGTTATTCAAACGGAAGAATTAAAAATCACACCATATAAAAATGAGAAGGGTGTAAATGTAAATGTGGTTTTAAGCCGCATGGGAGAATTAAGAATTGTGGAACCAAAAACAGGTAAGCAATTAATTAACTATAATATTCCTTATGGTGCTTACATAAATGTTAAGGAAGGAGAAAAGATAACAAAGGGTCAGGAGATTTGTTCATGGGATCCTTACAATGCAGTTATCATTACTGAGTTCAAAGGAAAAATTGAATTTGAAAACATTATTGAAGGTGTTACTTGCCGTGAAGAATCAGATGAGCAAACAGGTCACCGCGAAAAAGTAATTGTTGAGTCGCGAGATAAAACAAAGATTCCTTCTATTAAAGTAATGAAGGGTTCTAATGAATTGAAATCATACAACATTCCGGTCGGTTCACACATTAACATTGAAGATGGTGATGATGTAGTGCCTGGAACTATCATTGTAAAGATTCCTCGTTCAATGGGAAAATTAAAAGGTGATATCACCGGTGGTCTTCCTCGTGTTACTGAATTGTTTGAAGCTCGTAACCCAAGTAACCCTGCTGTTGTAAGTGAAATTGATGGAGTGGTTCAGTTCGGTACAGTGAAGCGTGGTAACCGTGAAATCATTGTTGAATCACGCGATGGAGAACAAAAGAAATACCTTGTTCCATTAAGCAAGCACATTTTGATTCAGGATGGTGACTTTGTAAAAGCAGGAACTCCGTTATCTGATGGTGCCATAACTCCATCTGATATTTTAAATATCAAAGGGCCATTTGCTTTACAGTCATACATGGTGAATGAAATTCAGGAAGTATATCGATTACAGGGTGTAAAAATCAATGACAAGCACATTGAAACAATTGTCCGTCAAATGATGCGCAAGGTTCACATTGTTGACCCGGGCGACACTACCTTCTTGGAAGGTGAAGCTGTGAACAAGCATGAGTTCCTTGAAGAGAACGAAAATATGTTCGACAAAAAAGTGGTGACTGAAGCAGGTGCTTCTCCGAACTTGAAAGTGGGACAAATTGTAACTGTGCGTCAGGTGCGTGAAGAGAATTCTGTACTTCGCCGGAATGATAAGGCACTGGTTGAATACCGCGATGCGTTTGCTGCTACTTCAACACCAATGTTGCTCGGTATTACCCGTGCATCGTTGGGAACCAAGAGTTGGATTTCTGCGGCATCGTTCCAGGAAACAACAAAGGTACTTAGTACTGCCGCCATCACTGGTAAAACAGACTTCTTAAATGGCTTGAAAGAAAATGTAATCATCGGTCATTTGATACCTGCCGGAACAGGTTTACCTGAGTATGAAAACTTAGTGGTTGGTTCAAAAGAAGAATACGAGCGCTTGTTAGCATCCAAGAAAGAATTGCTTGTTCCTATTGATGAGGTTGATGAATAGACAGTAGGCAGTAAACAGTTTACAGTATGCAGCTTGCAAAATAAATAAACAGAAAAGCCATTCACTTTAAAAGCGGATGGCTTTTCTGTTAATAAATAAATTTACACTTAATAATTGCTAACCGATTAATACATAAAGTTAAAAACTAATTTAACATGGATAAAAAAAACCCATTGCCCGAAAACCAAATCAATATAGAATTGACCGAAGAAATTGCAGAAGGCATTTACAGCAACCTCGCAATAATTACCCATAGTAATCAGGAGTTTATTTTAGATTTTATCAAAATGATGCCTGGCATTCCAAAGGCAAAAGTGAAAGCCCGTATTGTATTAACTCCACAACATGCAAAGCGATTTATGAAAGCACTGAATGAAAACATCAGAAAGTATGAAAGTCAGAATGGCGAGATAGCGGATATGGAAGATTTCCCAGGTATGAATATGAACTTTGGCGTACCAACTGCTCAGGCATAAATAAATTTCTCGATTTAAAATTCAGAGCAGATGCAATGCATCTGCTCTTTTTATTTAGAGTAATATATTAGTACCCTTTATGGACATTTTGTTTTGACTATAAAACAATTTTATATTGCACTCAAACCCCTTTGTTCATGAATAAAAATTTACTCCTCGTTTTCTCTTCCTTTATTTTATTTATTTTTCTTTCCACTGTTACAGAATATGCTTTTACCAGTTCAGGTGGTGCACCGGCAGCTCATACCGGCTCACCTGGCGATGGTGGTGTAACCTGCAATGTAAATGGTTGTCACACGGGTATGCCAACAACTGCATCCGTTGGTTGGATTACGAGCAATGTACCCGTCACCGGATATATTCCCGGGAACACTTATACCATTACAACAACTGCAACGCAAGCGGCATGCGTGAAATTCGGTTTTCAAATTTCGCCTCAAAGTGCAACCGGAACTTATTTAGGAACCATGATTGTAACTGATGCAATTAATACACACATTATTTCTACTAAATACATCGAACAAACATCTGCCGGCACTATTGGCACCACGGGTTCACACTCCTGGTCGTTCAACTGGACAGCACCAGCCATTGGAACCGGTGATGTAACATTTTATGGTGCTTACAATTGTTCGAACAGTAATGGTGGTTCTTCCGGTGATCATATTTATACTTCAACTTTAGTAATTCCACAATGCACAGCAAGTACAACTGTTACTGCAGGTGGACCAACAACTTTCTGCGCCGGTGGAAGTGTAACACTGAATGCAGGATCAGGTTTCTCTTCTTATAATTGGTCGAATGGAGCAACAACTCAAACTATAAATGTTACAACAGCCGGAAGTTTCAGTGTAACTGTTACCAACAGTGGCGGATGCCCGGCCCTTGCAACTTCTCCTGTAATTGTTGTTAATCCGGCACCAACAATTCCTGTAATTACACCTGTTGGTTCAACCACTTTTTGTCAGGGTGGAAGTGTTACCTTAAATGCAACCAGCGGATTGGCTGCTTATCATTGGACAAACAATTCAACAACACAATCAATTTCCGTTGTAACGGCAGGAAATTATATAGTGACTGTTACCAATGCAAATGGTTGTTCCTCAAACTCAATTGCAATCAATGTAACAGTAAATTCGTTGCCAACACCTGGTATAACAGGTTCATCAACTATTTGTTCTGGAGCAAGTTCCACATTAAATGCTGGGTCGGGTTACAGTGCCTATAATTGGTCAACCGGTGCAACAACTCAAACATTAACTGTAAGCACAGCAAATACTTTTTCGGTTACAGTTACAAATTCAAATGGATGTACCGGCAGTACTTCCATAACTACAACAATTGGTTCAGCATTAACACCGACCATTTCTTCAAGCGGTTCAAATACAATTTGCCAGGGAAGTTCTGTTACACTTGATGCAGGAAGCGGATTCAATACCTACAACTGGTCGAATGGAAATACTACTCAAACAATTTCGGTAAATGCTGTTGGAAATTATTCTGTGAATGTTTCAAACTCGAATGGTTGTACCGGATCATCCAATACAGTTATAATATCTGTTGTTGATACGCCTATTAGCAATGCATCAATATTTCCGAATCCGGTATGCAATGGAGATTCTGTTTTTGCAAATGCTTCGGGAGATACAGCTTGGTCATATGAATGGATTCCGGGAGGAATAGTAGGTATGTCAGTTATCCTTATCCCATCAAGTTCCACCACCTACACCATGATTGCCACTAATAGTAATAATTGCTCCACATCATTTGCAGTGCCTGTTCAAGTATTTCCTTTACCTGCAATTCCTACCATTGTTCAAGCGGGAGGAATTTTAACAGCTAACTCATCAATGGCAAATGCTTATCAGTGGAACATAAATGGAACAATAATAAATGGCGCAACCAATGTTACTTATAATGCAGCGCAACAAACCGGAAATTACACAGTGATAATTACAGATTCATTAGGATGCAAAAGTGAATCAATACCTTTCAATTATCTTGGTGACGGAATTTCCTTACTGAATAATGCTTTGTTCGAAATTTACCCGAATCCATTTACTGATTTTATTTCGGTTGAAAATCTTAATGGAGAAAACGAAATTGAATTACTGAATGTGGAAGGAGAAATTTTTTTTAAGATTACAGTTTCTTCAAAAAATGAAATCATAAATACTTCAACTCTTACCGCAGGGTTTTATTTATTGAAAGTAAAATCTGAAAAGGAAATAATAAATAGAGTAGTAGTGAAGAATTGATTTGTGAATTGTCAATTGTTATAAAATATTTCACATTTAAATTTTAATTAAAAACGAGCGGAGAAATTTTTTCTTCGCTCGTTTTTAATTTTTCAGAAAAATCATTCCAATAATTTTTTCATTGAACCATTTATAATTCCTGTTCATCTTTTTATTAAAGCATTTCACCAACATTGTGTTTCTCTTCATTTTAAAGTGGTCTTGTTTTGTACTTACAAAATCCTAAAAGCGATGAGAAAAAGCCTACCACTAATTTTCGTAGGAATTATTGTAAGCACAATTGGTTTGTTGTTTTCATCAAGCGAAATTACCGGTGATACCTCTGGGCCTAACGCCGGAAAATGTGGCGCTCCGAGTGATAATTTTACTAATTGCACCTCGTGTCACAATGGTTCAACAACTTCAGCAACAGGTTGGATAACTTCTAATATTCCTGCAAGTGGTTATATTCCTGGAACAACATATACTATTACAGCAACTGCAACTTATGCGGCACTTGTAAGATTTGGGTTTCAGATTTGCCCGCAAAATACAGCAGGTGTAAAACTTGGAACTTTAGTTTTAACTAGTACTACAACAACACAACTTGTTGGAAGCAGCAAATATGTAGAGCATAAATCAGCAGGAACAACCGGCACAACAGGATATCATACCTGGTCTTTTAATTGGATTGCACCTGTTGCAGGAAGCGGACCATTGAATTTTTATGGTTCATTCAATTGTGCAAATAATAATGGAAGTGAAAGTGGCGACCATATTTATAATTCCATTCTATCGGTAATTGAAGGAGGATGTTCAATAAGTGCCGCGGTAACAGCTAATGGGCCGACAACTTTTTGTGCAGGTGGAAGTGTGACATTGAACGCAGGAAGTGGGTTCTCAACCTATCACTGGTCAACCAATGCAACAACACAAACCATTAATTGCATATCAGCAGGAACCTATACAGTTACAGTTACAAATAGCACAGGTTGTTCAACAACTGCAACATCACCTGCTATTGTTGTAAATCCTGTACCGTCAGTTCCTGTTATTACACCAAGCGGTGCAACTACTTTTTGTCAGGGCGGAAGTGTTACATTGAGTGCCTCCAGTGGTGCTTCAACATATCATTGGTCAACCAATGCAACAACGCAATCAATTAATGTATCGGCTTCTGGAAATTATACTGTTACTGTTACGAATGCAGGTGGATGTTCAGCTGTTTCAACAGCTACAACTGTTAATGTAAATTCTGCACCGGCAGTTCCTGTTATTACACCTAGCGGCGCAACTACTTTTTGTCAGGGCGGAAGTGTTACATTGAGTGCATCTAGTGGTGCATCAACTTATCATTGGTCAACCAATGCGTCAACACAAACTATTAATGTAACAGCAGCAGGAAGTTATGCTGTTACCGTTACAAATGCCGGTGGATGTTCAGCCGTTTCAACTGCAACTTCTGTTACTGTTAATCCTTCACCAGCTGTTCCTGTTATTACCCCAAGTGGTGCAACTTCTTTCTGTCAGGGTGGTAGTGTAACATTGAGCGCAACAAGTGGTGCAGCAACTTATCATTGGTCAACCAATGCTTCAACACAAACAATTAATGTAACAACGGCAGGAAGTTATTCCGTAACAGTTACAAATGCCGGTGGATGTTCAGCAGTTTCAACAGTATCCTCTGTTACGGTTAATTCATTGCCAACAACATCAATTTCTGGCTCATCTACAATTTGCACAGGTTCAAGTTCAATCCTTAATGCAGGTGCTGGTTTCTCGGCTTATCATTGGTCAACCAATGCAACAACTCAAACTATAAGTGTAAGTACAGCTGGAACTTATTCTGTTACGATTACAAATGCAACAGGCTGCACCGGAACAGCATCAATTACAGTAACTGTAAGTTCAGGTTTAACCCCAACTATTACTGGCACAACTACTATTTGCTCTGGTACGAGTTCGGTACTTAATGCAGGGGCTGGTTATAGTTCGTATCACTGGTCAACAAATGCTTCGACACAAACAATATCTGCAAGTACTGCAGGCATCTATGCAGTAACAGTGACAAACTCAACCGGATGCTCAGGAATTGCCTCAGCAACTGTTTCTATAATTGCATCACCTAATCCGACTATTTCCGGTTCAACTTCTATTTGCTCTGGTGCAAGCACAGTATTAAATGCAGGTGCCGGATTCAGTTCTTATTTATGGTCGACCAATGCTTCAACTCAATCAATTACTGTAACAACTGCTGCATTGTATAGTGTAACTGTTACAAATTCAACCGGATGTTCAGCCGCTACTTCTGCAACTGTTACAGTTGGTTCAACACCAACACCAACAATTTCCGGCGCAAGTTCTATTTGTTCAGGAGCAAGTACTGTACTAAATGCCGG
This sequence comes from Bacteroidota bacterium, assembly GCA_014190575.1. Classification (GTDB taxonomy): domain Bacteria; phylum Bacteroidota; class Bacteroidia; order Chitinophagales; family UBA10324; genus UBA10324. The sequence goes on from BJGQ01000045.1 coordinate 23,137, forward strand.
AACAGGATATAGTACTTATCATTGGTCAACCAACGCAGCAACGCAAACAATTTCGGTATCAACAACCGGTACTTATTCTGTAACAGTAACCAACGCAACTGGTTGTTCAGGCACTGCTTCAAAAACCGTTACTGTAGTTGCAAATCCAACTCCTACAATTTCTGGTTTAACGGCTATATGTTCCGGATCTAGCACTGTACTTAATGCAGGAACAGGATTCAGTACTTATCACTGGTCAACAAATGCTGCAACACAAACAATAACAGTAACAGCAGCTGGTGCTTATGGAGTAACCGTAACAAATGCGACTGGTTGCTCAGGTATTGCTTCGGCAACAGTTACTGTTGGAACCACACCGACTCCAACTATTTCAGGGGCATCAGCAATTTGTGCTGGTACAAGTTCTGTGTTAAATTCAGGAACCGGATTCAATACTTATCATTGGTCAACAAATGCAACAACTCAAAGTATTACTGTGAGTACAGCTGGAAGTTATATTGTAACCGTTTCCAATGCAAGCGGATGTACAGGAAGCGCAACAAAAACTGTTACTGTTAATGCAAACCCAACGCCTTCAATCACTGGTGTATCAGTAATATGTGCCGGTGCAACCACCACGCTTAATGCTGGTACTGGTTTCGGTTCCTATCATTGGTCAACCAATGCAACTACACAATCAATATCAGTAACCACAGCAAATACCTATTCAGTAACCGTCACCAATGCAACGGGTTGTTCGGGTATAGCTTCTAAAATTGTAACTGTAAATGCAGTGCCGACTCCAACAATTACAGGTGCTTCTTCTATTTGCGGAGGTTCAAATATTATACTTCATGCAGGAGCAGGTTATTCATCCTATCATTGGTCAACTAACTCAACAAACCAGAATATTTCTGTAACCGCTGCCAATACCTATTCAGTAACAGTTACCAATGCAGCTGGATGCAGCGGTACTGATGTACATGTTGTAACAATCGGTACTGTTCCGACTCCAACCATTTTATCGGACAGTTCTATTTCAATTTGCCAGGGTAGTTCTGTTACACTAAATGCCGATACAGGCTATGCAGCTTATAACTGGTCTAATGGAGAAACAGCATCATCCGTAATAGTTAATGCAGCAGGAACATTTACTGTTGTGGTTGCTGATGTAAATGGATGCACCGGAGCATCAACTGCAGTTTCGGTTTCGGTTATTGATACACCAATTTGTTCAGGATGGATTCAACCATCGGAAATTTGTTCGGGCGATGCTGCATTCATAAGCATTGATGGAGATACATCATGGACTTATTCATGGAATCCGGGAATGATGAGCGAAATGCATTTAACTGTTACACCTGCTGTTTCAACAACTTATATTTTAACTGCAACAAACAGTTCAAATTGTTCAACAACTTATGGTTTACCAATTACTGTTTATCCAAATCCTTTTACTCCGGCTATTGTTCAATCAGGAACAGTATTAATTGCTATGGCTAATAATGCCTCAAGTTATCAATGGTATTTTAACGGTGTTGCAATTTCGGGTGCGACGGATATGATATATAATCCAACGCAACAAACCGGAAATTACTCTGTGATAATTTCAAATGTTCACGGGTGCGAAAGTCAATCCCCTCCATTCGGTTATTTTGGTGTTGGAATTTCTGATTTAAATAATTCTTCATTCCTAATGTATCCAAATCCATTTACTGATTTTATTGAATTGCAAAACATGAAAGGGGTAAATGAAATTGATTTAATAAATGCTCAAGGGCAAATTCTTTTCAGCACTGTTTCTTCCAACGAAAATGAAACGATTAATACTTCAGAAATTGCAGCAGGTTTTTATTTATTGAAAGTGAAATCTCAGAAAGAAATTAGTAATAGGGTAGTGGTTAAAAATTGATTTGTGAATTGTTATTGGTGAAGTATGAATTGTCAATAAAAAAAATGTTTAGTTGAAACGAGCGGAGAAAATTTTTCTTCGCTCGTTTTTATTTTTGTTAAACCATATTTGATTTTCAATTTTCATAATTATGTTAAAAATATTTTTCAAGCCAACTTGTGGTACTTGTCGCACTGCACTTTCACTTATTAAAGAAAATACCAATGAAGAAATTGAATTGTATGAATACTTAGTGGAACAGCCCACTCAAAAAGATATTCGTGAAGTATTGAAAATGCTTGGATTAAAGGCGGAACAAATTGTTAGGAAGAAAGAATCTCTTTATAAAGAAAAATATGAAGGCAAAAAAATATTGAATGCCGAATGGATAAAAATACTTTCGAAGAATCCGATACTTATTGAACGACCGATTTTAATTAAAGATGGCAAGGCAATTATTGGCCGACCACCGGAAAGAGTTTTGGA
>BJGQ01000046.1 GCA_014190575.1 Bacteroidota bacterium
GCAACATTCCGTACGGCTGATGTGATTGGAATTGATACACTCGTGAAGGTTGCAAACTTTGTTTACCAGAGTTGTCCCGATGATGAAGCGCGCGAACTCTTTCACATTCCTGCCTTCGTGCAAAAGCTGGTTGACAACAACTGGCTCGGCGATAAAACCAAGCAGGGATTTTTTAAAGTGGTGAAGAATGCTGCGGGCAAAAAAGAATTTCACGCCATCAACCCTGTAACATTCGAGTATGCACTGAATCCGAAACCAAAATTTGCTGCACTTGATGAGCTGAAAAAAACAGACGACCTGCACGAGAAAATGCGAATCGCTCTTGCAGCAAAAGACAAAGCCGGAGATTTTTACCGCGCATTTTTCTACGGACTATTTGCTTACATCAGCCATCGTGTGCCTGAAATCTCTGATGAAATTTATCGCCTCGATGATGCGCTTGTTGCTGGTTTCGGTTGGGAACTTGGTCCGTTTGCTTCGTGGGATGCTGTTGGTGTTGAGCAAAGTGTAACAGTCATGGAAGCCGCCGGACAAAAACCTGCCCAATGGATTTACGACATGCTCGCCTCCGGAAAAAAATCTTTCTTTATCACCGAGAACGGAAGGAAGAAATGCTATAACCCAGCGACAAAAAATTATGAAGCCATTCCCGGCACCGATAATTTTATTGTGCTTGAAAACTTTGCAGATAAAATTGTCTGGAAAAATTCCGGAACTCGATTGCTCGATATTGGCGATGGAATTTTGAATCTCGAATTCCGAACCAAGATGAACAGCATCGGAAGTGAAGTGCTCGAAGCCGTGCACAAGAGTATAGAGATTGCAGAAAAAGATTTTCATGGATTAGTAATCGGAAACGACGGAGCAAATTTTTCTGCAGGTGCAAACATTGCCATGATGCTCATGCTCGCCATTGACCAAGAGTATGATGAGTTGGAATTTGCTGCTCGCATTTTTCAAAACACCAGCATGCGCATTCGCTATTCAAGCATTCCGGTTGTGGTTGCGCCGCATCATCTTTCATTGGGCGGTGGATGCGAGTTCACACTTCATGCAGATAAAGTTGTTGCTTCTGCTGAAACATATATTGGCTTGGTTGAATTCGGAATCGGAATTATTCCTGCCGGTGGTGGCAGCAAGGAGATGACTCTTCGCGCAAGCGATGCGTATGCCGAAGGCGAAATTGAATTTCCCGAATTGCAAAAACGATACATGAGCATTGCCACTGCAAAGGTGGCAACTTCTGCTGCCGAAGCATTCGACATGGATATACTCAAACACAACCGCGACCATATTGTGATGAATCAAAGTCGTGTGATTGCCGAAGCGAAAGCCGCTGCAATTGAAATGGCTGAACAGGGTTACACACAACCAATACCACGCACCGATATTACTGTGCTTGGTCGCTCCGGGTTAGGCGCATTTTATACCGGCATCAATGCCATGCTCACCGGCGGTTACATCAGCGCCCACGACAAACTCGTATCCGAAAAACTCGCCTTCGTTATGTGCGGCGGCGACTTAACTTCTCCGCAACAAGTGAGCGAACAATATTTACTTGATTTGGAACGCGAAGCTTTTCTCTCCCTCGTTACCACCAAAAAAACAATGGAGCGAATTAAGTTTACGCTCGAGACGGGGAAGCCGTTGAGGAATTAAATTTTGGCATACTACTTTTAATAAATCAAAATGTAAATTATGAAAAAGAGTTTTATAGCATTTTTTGTAAAAACACTTTTCATCCTTTCGGTGGTTATATTTTTTTCTGAATGTAAAAAGAAAGAACCAATCGAAACTTGTTCTGACGGAATAAAGAACCAAAATGAAACCAATATTGATTGTGGTGGAACTTGTGATGCTTGTCCTTTGCCAAGTCCATCTCTTTCAGCAAAAATTGATGGAAATTCATGGGCACCTTCTGGGATTCCTTCAATGCCTGGACACGCAATTTATTCATCAACTAATGGAGGTGCTTTAGTGATAAGCGGCAGTGATTATACAGGAACAGGGATTGCAATTTTTACTTTGTCAATTAGTGATACCTGTTCAATTCAATTAGGAAATTTTGGGTTAGGAAAAAGCACAGGACTTTTTTATTTCTTAAGCGGTCCTCCTCTTTATTGTATGATTGATTCCGGAGAAATAAATATCTCCAAGGTAGATACTTTACATAATATTATTGATGGAAGTTTTTATTTCGATTGCAATGACACTTCTGGAACACATTTTCATCATGTTACAGACGGAGTTTTTAAAAACATTTCCTATTAGTTAACTCCTTTTCTTCTGAAATTTATTTTATAAAAGTTCAAATGGAAGATGGCAGTGTAACAGTCAGGAAATTTGTGAAGAGCCCCACCTAACCTCCCCCAAGGGGAGGCATTAATACAGACGATGCAAATCTTGCGCGACTGTTCCTCTTCCCTTTGGGAAGAGGTTAGGAGATGGGCTGAAATAATTTCCCTCTGCTAAAAATATTTTTTTAACCTTTGAGAAAACAAACATCAAAGAGCGGAGTTAGCTCTATAAACTCCGACAAACAAATCATGAAAACACTTTTACTATTTTCTGTACTGTGTTTAATCAGCATCTTCAATCTGAAAGCGCAGGTTCCCAACAATGGATTTGAAACCTGGGAAAACGATGTGGATGGTAACTGGAATCCAAAATTCTGGACCACTTCAAATTCAACACCTGATACGAGTGTTCGACCTTACACTCCCGCTTATGCCGGAAATTTTTCTATGCAGGTTTCAAGTACCGACCTCGGAGTTGCTGTTATTCCTGGTATGGCATACATAAATTATTTATCACATCAGCGTCCGACTCAAATGACTATTTGTATGAAATCAACTGTAGCAACCGGCGACCAGATTTTAGTTTATTATTCTTCGTGGAGAAATGATACCATGATTGCTGCAGTGGGCAACTGCTCATTTCATATTGATAGTACAATGTCGCAGTTTCATTGCCTCACTTTTCCTATCACACATACGAACGCATTGATTCCTGATACCGCACAAGTAATGATTATTGCAGGCAATCTATCTTCAGCACAGGCTGGTACGAGTGTTATTGTTGACGAAATTACTTTGAGCGGAAACGATAATGGAATCAGTGAAACTCTGAATGATAATTCAGTTGAATTTTTTCCAAACCCTGCTATTGATCATTTAAATATTGAAAGTAAACTATCATCTATGAATGGGATTTCCATAATGGATATTTTAGGAAGGGAGGTTTATTATTCAAAATCAGAACTGAAAACTCAATCAATAAGTCTTCAATGTTTTCCTTCCGGAATTTATTTTATAAAAGTTCAAATGAAAGACGGCAGTGTAACAGTCAGGAAATTTGTTAAGGAATGATTTGAAAAATAACAGTTCGGAATTTCCGAACACTTCAAAAACTAACTATCAAGGAATCATTGACAATTCAGTTAGTTCCATATTGGAACACACTGTAATCACAAGCAGCAGTCTGTAAGAAATCCTTACACATTAAAAACTTTTCTCTCTCAACTCTTAGTTAAAAGAATTTATATTCACTGTGCAACTCTGAGCAGAACTCTGTGTTACTCAGTGGTTAACTATTAAATACCTTTGATTCAGAAAACACACTTCATGCGAAAACTTTTTTCTGCACTCATAATTATTCTGCTGCTTCCCTTCCCCGCCTGCAAAAAGAATTTTCCTGATTTAGATTTCAAACAGGAGATGCGGAAATTCATCATGGAAATTTCGGCTTACGCACGCGCGAAAAATCCATCGTTCATCATCATTCCGCAAAATGGTCCCGAGCTTTATACTTCAAACGGACTTTCGTCGGGCGATGTGGTTCCCGATTTTTTTGACTCGATAAACGGAGTCGGTCGCGAAGACCTCAACTATGGTTATGACAACGACAACAAAGGCACCAAGTCCGACGACAATAAATACATGCTCGATTTCTGCACCCTTGCAGCCAACCACGGAAAAAAAGTTTTAGTCACCGATTATTGTTCCGATCATTCATTCATTGATAATTGTTTTTCAATAAACAGCGCACACGGTTTCATTTCATTTCCATCCGCTGACCGCGAACTGCGCGCCATTCCAACTTATCCTTCAAATCCTGAAAACGAAAACGCAGCCGACATTGAAAATCTTGATTCTGCAAAAAACTTTTTATACCTCATCAACACCGATAATTTCACGAGCAGGCAGGATTTTATTCAGCAAGTTTCAGCAACAAATTATGATGTGATTATCATGGATGCATTTTTCAACGACGAACTTTTTTCTGCTTCAGAAATAAACCAGTTGAAGCTTAAAGCAAACGGCGGCTTTCGATTAGTAATTGCTTACATGAGCATTGGTGAAGCAGAAGATTACAGATGGTACTGGCAAAAAAACTGGAAGCGCGGCAATCCTGATTTCATTGAAAAACAAAATCCGCAATGGAAAGGAAATTATAAAGTGCGCTACTGGATGACCGACTGGAAAAATATTATTTACGGAACTTCCGATTCCTACACACAGAAATTATTGGACTCGGGTTTCGATGGCGCATACCTCGATATCGTAGATGCCTTCGAATATTTTGAAGGGAATTAAGCTATAACTTTTTTAATAGAAAATTTCTCCTTCAGGATAAGTCATCCCTTTAAATTTTATTGATTCTGAACTTAGAATTTAAAATTAATCCTTCAGAAATAATTTAATCAGCCAAGTAATTTTAAAAGCAATTATTTGCTACAGATCAAAACTATTAGTCCTAATTTAAAATTGTTGTAATATTTTTCAAACAAGAATTATAAAACATTGTCCGAGTTAAAATAAAAAAAGTCCTCCAATTAAACCGGAGGACTTTTTAATTAAATGAATTAAAAAACTTATTCGCTCTTTTCCATTTCTTCTACCTGCTTTACTTCATTACCTTCACTATCTAACCGAATCAATTTATCATCGTACTTTATTATGTAAATGATTTTACCTTTTTCATTTTTTGATTGCTCACACCTTTTAGGAGTTTTTCCAGCGAAATTTTTAGTCAGGTAAGCACTTACCGGTGCAGGTAGGGCACTTTGTTGTATTACCATAATTTCTCTTACTACTGAACCATCTGCATTAAAAACGGTTCGACATTCATTCACTTTGCTTTTAAAAACAGCTACATAATTGGTTTGTTTATTCTGCATCCATTTTACACCTTGAACCTCTGGATACATGGTTTTAAATTTTGTGGCAACTGCATCAGGTGGAGTAACCGCTTGTGGGGTTGTTTTAACCGGAGTTGTTGGTTTTGGAGTTGATGTAGTCTGAGTTACTGTTGTAGGTTCAGTTTTTGTTGGGGCTGAAAGTTGCTTTGTTTGTGCAAATGCTGAAGTTGCAGCTACTGAAAGTGCAATTGCAGCAGTAAGAATTTTTTTGTTCATGGTTTTATTTTTTTTGTGTGCGATTTAAGACAAACACAATGCCTAAAAGTTTAGCGGATGAAAAATTATTTTCTTTAGATATCAAAAGTATTTAATCAGAAGCAATATTTATTCGCATCAATCAATCGCTCAGCAATTCTTCTTCTGCAATCTTTTGTATTAATGATTTCGGTTTTTGAAAATCGTTTTAATCCCAGAAGCATCATTCTTAATTCATCTCCTTCAGCAAAAGTGGCGAGTGCATTTCTTCCTTCGAAGTGAAAGCGATCGGCAGCATCGTGAAAGTTTACATTGAGAATATCGTTGTGTTCCTGAGTTGCCATTCCGTTTTCGTTCATCTTCATTACACGAAGCAAAAGAGATTCGCACAAGTAGGTTTCAGAAATCATATTGGCGACATTCATCAGTAACTCCTGTTCGTTCTCCAGTGCCATCATCAGTTTTTGCACTGCCGCTCCTGCCACCATCAGAATTCCTTTCTTCATGTTTGAAATCTGTTTGCGCTGAGTCGCATAAGGTGCTTCGTCTTCCGAACTGAAATCCGGAATGCTCATTAATTCTTTTTGAATGTTCATAGCCGGAGTCATTAAATCCAACTGACCTTTCAGTGCACGCTTCAGCAACATGTCAACTGTAAGTAATCGATTGATTTCATTTGTGCCTTCGAATATTCTATTGATGCGAGAGTCGCGGTAAGCGCGGGCGGGAGTATATTCTTCAGAGAAACCTAATCCTCCATGAATCTGCACAGCTTCGTCCACTACATAATCCAGCATTTCACTTCCATATACTTTGAGTATTGCACATTCAATTGCAAATTCTTCTGCTGCTCCCATCAGCGCTTTCGGATATTCTAATCCTGATTCGATGAGGTTGTGCGCTTTTTCTTCTATCTGTTTTGAAGCACGATACATGGCGCTTTCTACTGTAAATATTTTAATTGCCTGTTCAGCCAATTTATATTTTATGGCTCCGAAGTCAGATATTTTATGATTGAATTGTTCGCGTTGTGTTGCGTACTGAATTGAAATAGTTGCCATTCTTTTTGTTGCGCCCATTGCTGCAGCACACAATTTCAATCGTCCGATATTTAAAATATTGAATGCAATCAGGTGACCTTTTCCAATTTCTCCTAACAGATTTTCAACCGGAACTTTCACATCCTGAAAAAATATTTGTCGAGTGGATGACCCTTTGATTCCCATTTTCTTTTCTTCTTCTCCTCGCGTTAAACCTTCGCTGTTTGCTTCAACAATAAAACCAGTAAATTTTTCTCCGTCAATTTTCGCGAACACAATGAACACATCGGCGAAACCACCATTGGTGATCCACATCTTTTGTCCGTTCAATAAATAATATTTCCCATCAGCAGAAAGTTTTGCATTTGTTTTTGCAGCGAGTGCATCGCTTCCGCTTCCGGGTTCTGTTAAACAATATGCTGCTTTCATTTCGCCGCTCGCGAGTTTCGGAATGTATTTTTTCCGTTGCGCTTCATTTCCGAAATACAAAATGGGAAGCGTACCGATCCCGGTATGCGCCGCACATGCAACTGCGAACGAACCACCTGCTCCTATTTTTTCCGTAAGCAATGTTCCGGTGATAAAATCTTTTCCGAAGCCACCGTATTCTTCCGGAATTGTTGCGCCGAGCAAACCGAGTTCACCGGCTTTGTTCATCAGCTTAATCATCAGTCCTTCTTCCTGATGATCGAGTTGCTCATTCACGGGCAGCACATCGTTGTTGATGAAGTCCTCCGCCATCTGCGCCATCATCTTCTGTTCTTCATTGAATTCTTCGGGAATGAAAGTATCAGCCGATGAAGATTCTCTGATTAAGAATTCACCGCCTTTGAGCGCTTGCTTTGTGAGTGTTTCAGCCATGATATTTTTTTTTGATGTTGAATTTATTTTTCTGCCAAAGACAGAGTTTATAATTTCTACTTTCTAATTTTTCATTTTTCACTAACTACATCACCTCAATCACCCCCGCAATTCCCTGACCGCCTCCCACGCATGCGGTGACGATGCCGCGCTTTTTTCCGCGGCGGTTGAGTTCATGAATGAGTTGTATGGTAAGTTTTGCCCCCGAACAACCGAGCGGATGACCCAGTGCAATGGCGCCGCCGTTCACATTTACAATCTCCGGATTTATTCCAAGTGTACGAATTACGGCGATGGATTGCGAGGCGAATGCCTCGTTCAGTTCTATCAAGTCAATGTCTTTCAGTTTTAATCCTGCCTGCTTGAGTGCGATGGGCACCGCTTCCACAGGTCCGATTCCCATAATGCGCGGATGCACTCCCGCACTGCCGCAACTTACTAAGCGCGCAATCGGCTTGATATTATAATGCTTGCACATGCGCTCGCTCATCACAATTGTGAATGCTGCGCCATCGGAAGTTTGCGAAGAGTTGCCGGCTGTTACACTTCCCTTTGCAGCGAACACCGGTTTTAATTTACTCAGCACTTCGAGCGAAGTATCGGCGCGCGGACCTTCGTCGGTATCAACTATAAATGATTTTGTTTCGCGCTTGCCTTTTGCATTGACTGTTACATCTTCAACCGTGATTGGTGCAATCTGGTTTTTGAAATATCCGTTAGTGATAGCGTTGATTGCCTTCTTGTGACTTTGATAAGAAAAAATATCCTGGTCTTCGCGGCTCACATTGTATTCGTTCGCAACTGCTTCGGCTGTTAAGCCCATTCCTAAATAATATTCAGGAGTTGATTTCGACACGGTGTAATTCGGAACTGTTTTCCAGCCGACTGTCGGCACGAGCGACATGCTTTCTGTTCCTCCTGCAATGATGCAGTCTGCCATGCCTGCACGAATCTTCGCGGTGGCAATGGCAATTGTTTCTAATCCACTTGCACAATATCTGTTCACCGTCATGCCCGGAACATTCATTGGTAGTGCGCGCACTGCTATCATGCGTCCTATCTGCAAACCCTGCTCGGCTTCGGGAACTGCATTACCTACAATTAAATCATCTACATGCTGTGGTTCGAGTTGCGGAACGGTCGCGAGTAACTGCCGGATGGTTTCTACCGCCAGATCATCGGGGCGCGTGAAGCGGAAACCGCCTTTCTTCGCCTTGCCCACTGCGGTGCGGAGTCCTTCTACTATATATGCTTCTTGCATTTTTCAGTCAATTAAAAAATAAAAAGTAAAAATTGTTTGCTGCTACTTTACTTCTCAAAATTAAACGGGCAACTCATATTAATTTATGACTTGCAAAAATTTAACGACCAGTTGGTGTGGATAGTTCGAAAATGTGTTACATAAATTCTTTGAATGAATAGCACTATTACATTTATCCCCTGAAAATTATTTATGAACTGCTGCATTGTAACAATTGGTGATGAACTTTTAATCGGTCAGGTAGTGGATACCAACTCCGCTTTCATTGGCCAGGAAATGAGCAAGCTTGGCGTGCGCATTCATTCGCGCATCAGTGTCGGTGATCGCGAAGAAGATATTTTGCGCGCACTTGATCAGGCAAAACAAGTTGCTGATATTATTTTAATCACCGGCGGACTCGGACCTACAAAGGATGACATTACAAAAAATGTTTTGTGTAAATATTTCGGTGCGAAGCTGATAGTGAATGAAGAAGTGTTATACAATGTGAAAGGATTTTTTACTCGACTCAATCGCCCGATGCTCGAAACAAATCTGAAGCAAGCCGAAGTGCCGGATAATTGTGTGGTGATAAAAAACAAAAACGGAACAGCGCCCGGCATGTGGTTTCAGCAGGAGAAAAAAGTTTTTGTTTCTATGCCCGGTGTTCCGTACGAAATGAAAACAATGCTGACCGAAGAAATTATTCCACGATTGAAAAAAACTTTTTCGTTTCCAATAATTATTCATCGCACCATTATGACTTGCGGAATCGGAGAATCATTTCTTGCTGAACTAATAAAAGACTGGGAAGAAAATCTTCCAACACATTTTCGATTTGCATACCTGCCTGCATTAAATCAATTGCGATTGCGAATCACAGCAACCGGAACCGATGAATCAAAACTGAAAGAAGAAATTGGAGATCAGGAAAGCAAACTCATTCCACTCATTGACAAATATGTTTTTGGTTACGACGATGAACCATTGGAAAGTGTGGTTGGAAAAATGCTGAAGGAAAGAAATGCAAACATCGCCCTCGCTGAAAGTTGCACAGGCGGATACATTGCACACAAACTGACTTCTATTTCCGGAAGCTCATCATATTTCGATGGCTCGCTGATTACTTATAGTTACGATGCGAAAGAAAATTTTCTCGGCGTGAATCACGAAACACTGTTGCACTCCGGAGCGGTGAGCGAAGAAACTGTTCGCGAAATGGTGGCAGGTGTAAAACAAAAATTCAAAACCACTTATGCAATTGCGGTGAGTGGAATTGCAGGACCAGATGGTGGCACTCCCGACAAACCTGTTGGAACAGTATGGATTGCACTCGCAACGGAAAAAGAAATTATTGCAAAGAAATTTTTCTTTCATCGCAATCGCATTCAGAATATTGAAATGACTTGCGTGGCTGCATTGAATATGTTACGAATGGAATTACTCAACACATTGGAGCAATAAACAACATAAAATTTCCAAACAAATTTTGATTCTTATTTTCGCGGCAGAAAAAAATTACAATGGCTGAAGTGGAACTCATTATGCCCAAGATGGGCGAAAGCATAACAGAAGCAACCATTTTAAAATGGCTGAAGAACGAAGGAGACAAAGTGGAACTGGATGAAGCTGTTTTGGAAATTGCAACCGATAAAGTGGATAGCGAAGTGCCATCACCTTTTGCAGGTACGCTTTCAAAAATTCTTTACAAAGTCGGCGATGTGATTGCAGTAAATAAACCGATTGCTATAATTTCAACCGACGCCGCTGCTGCAAAATCTGCAGCACCTGTTTCTGCTCCGACTGTTACACCTCAAATTTTTTCTGCATCAACCAAGACCGATGCGGTTTCTAAAACCGCGTCAGTCTCTGTTGCTACAGCAAATGTCCCTGCAACTAATGGACACAGCGATGGTGCGCGTTTTTATTCTCCGCTCGTTTTGAACATTGCACGAAGTGAAGGTATAAGTATGAGCGAACTCGAAGCAATGGCAGGAACAGGTTTAGAAAATCGCGTAACAAAAAAAGATATTCTGAATTATGTAACTGCACGAAAGAGCGGAGGTGCAATTCAAACTGTAACAGTTCAGTCAACAACCATTCCTGCACCCGAACCAACTTATCAGCAACCACAAGTTTCAACAAGTGGTAATGTTGAAATTATAGAAATGGATCGCATGCGAAAACTTATTGCCGATCACATGGTGATGAGCAAGCGGGTGAGTGCACATGTTACTTCATTTGTGGAAGCCGATGTAACCAATTTGGTTTTGTGGAGAGAGCGAGTAAAAAAAGATTTTGAAAAACGCGAAGGAGAAAAAATAACTTTCACTCCGTTGTTTATTGAAGCAATTGTGAAAGCGATAAAAGATTTTCCTTTAGTGAATTCCTCATTGAATGGAACACAAATCATTCGCAAGAAAGATATTAATATCGGAATGGCTGCGGCGCTTCCGAGTGGAAATTTAATTGTGCCTGTGATAAAAAATGCCGATACAAAAAATTTAATCGGCATTACAAAAGAAGTAAATGATTTAGCCAATCGCGCACGAAAAGGTCAATTGAAACCAAACGAAATTGAAGGTGGAACTTTCACAGTAACCAATGTCGGAACCTTCGGAAATCTCATGGGCACTCCTATTATTAATCAACCACAAGTTGCTATCATGGCAACAGGAGCGATAAAGAAAAAACCTGTTGTGCTCGAAACTCCGCAGGGAGATGTGATTGCAATTCGACACATGATGTTTCTATCGCTTTCTTACGATCATAGAATTGTAGATGGAGCGCTCGGTGGTTCCTTCCTAAGAAAAGTTGCAGATTATTTAGAACAGTATGATTTAAACAGAGCTTACTAAAAACAAAATTATGTACGAAGTATTTTTAAAAACACATTCCTATTTAAGATGGGTAGTATTAATTCTTGCACTTATCACAGTTGTAAAATATTTGTTCGGATGGCTGCAAAAAAAACAATTCACATCTTCTGAAAATAAAATCAGTTTGTTTTATTCCATTGCGATGGATGTACAATTAATAGTTGGGTTAGTGCTTTATTTATTTCTGAGCCCCATTACCAATTCATTTCATATTGATATGAAAGATACATTCAGTCGCTTCTGGGGAATGGAGCATATTGCAATGATGGTCATTGCAATTGCACTTGTTCACATTGGAAGAGTGATGGTAAAAAAAGCAAAAACAGATGTAGCAAGATTTTCAAAAGGCACCATTTATTTCCTGCTTTCTTTATTAATTATGCTCGCTTCAATTCCTTGGCCATTCCGCGAAATCATTGGCAGACCTTTGTTCTAAAAGTAAGAAAAATCATACATCCAATTTTTTTTGAGAAATTAATTTTCAAAAATTTTATAAAAATCATTTGATAATTAGAATTATTTAATTCTCTTTATGCCAACTTACAATTAAACCCAAACCAAAACATTATGGAATACTTTTCCCAATCCCCCAATAAAACAGGATGGCGCAAATTATTTTTTTGCTTTCTGTTTTTATCAATCGTGTTTGCGACCACGAATTCAAAAGCGCAGTATTGCACTCCTACATACGGATACGGTTTTTGCGATGAATTCATAAGTAATGTGAACATCGGAACAATAAATTACGGGAGTGTTTGTCCCTCTGGTTCTCCTAGTACGCAGTATGAAGATTACACTTCAACATTTACTGATTTGTTTGCAGGGTTAAGTTATCCGATAACAGTAACAATTGGCCCTCCTTTTTATAATGGAGATCTAATTACTGTTTATGCGGACTGGAATCAGGATCTTGATTTCTTTGATGCAGGAGAATCTTATATTTTAACAGATAATGGAGGTGGCAATTTCACTGGAAATGTAGATGTGCCTTTAACTGCTACTTTAGGAATTACTCGCCTAAGGGTAATGATGACCTATAATGTTGCACCTGAACCATGTAATGCTAATACATCATACTATGGCGAAACAGAAGATTATACAATTAATGTTCAGCCTGGTCCAACTTGCCCATTTTCAACGCAGTTAAATGTAACGAACCCTACAACCACAACAGCTGATTTAAACTGGACAGGCAATTTATCCGCTTCTTATTATAAAGTAAGGTATAAAAAAACAATCGACGCAACTTCGGTTTCTACTTGGGCAAACCCTACTATAGTTACTGCCCCAACTGCTACACTTGCTGTTTCAGGGTTAGTAGCTGCTACACAATATGAATTTCAAGTTTCAACTTTTTGTAGTGCATCTGATTCAAGCGGATATCCTTTCTCATCATATTGGAATACAGGTTGTTTTGATTGCCCTTTAACATCAATTCCGGAAGCAGAAGCTTGCGGTTCAGATGTTAATGGAGGATGCAATATGGCAATTCCGTTTTTTGAACCTATTAATTGTGGTGATACAATTTGTGGAACAGCTTGGGCCGAAGTAAATGCAAATTTCCCTTTTGGAGGTCGTGATACTGATTGGTTTACTTTTGATGTAACTGTTCCAGGAGTTTATACAATTTTTGCTAAATCAATGTTTCCTGCACAAATGGGATATATTGGACCTAACGCAGCTTGCCCGATAACTGCTTTTACTGATTATGTTACAACTCCAAATGAATGCGATTCATTAAGTTTAACAGGATATTTAACTGTGGGAACATGGATCTATTTTATTTCTCCAAGTGTATTTGATGGTTACTCATGTGGAAGCGGTCAGAATAATTATTTAACTTATGTATGTTCTCCTACTCCACCACTTGTTGTAGCAAATGATGCTTGCGATGGAGCACAATTGATTACACAAAACCCAACTTGTGTACCAACCACAGGTGATGTTGCAGGTGCATTTATTCAAACAGGGGCTGCCTGCTTTGGCACTGCTGAGGATGATGTATGGTTTAAGTTTGTTGCAACAACACCAAATGTTGTTATTCAGGTTACCGGATCATCAGGATTTTATCCGGTGGCTGAAGTTTATGATGCTTGTCCCGGCAATCAATTAGGTTGTATTCCCGGAACTGGAACAGGTGGAATTGCTACCCAAACATTTGCTCCTTTTAATGTAGGACAAACCTATTACATCAGAGTATATGATGCCTTTGCCACGGTTCCATCAACAACCACATTTGATATTTGCGTTTTCGATGCACCTCTTGGGCCTGCTAATGATTTATGTGCTGATGCCATTCCGGTAATATGTGGTGACATTGTAACAGGTACAACTATTTCTGCTACTTCAGACTTAAATGCTTCTACTTGTGGTACCAATCCATCAGCTCCAGGAGTTTGGTATGTAATTGCAGGTGATGGTTCGGTTATTACAGCTTCATTATGCAATGGAACTTTTTTTGATTCAAAAATTAATGTTTATTCAGGTGATTGTAGCACTCTTACATGTGTAAACGGTAATGATGATTTCTGTGCATTACAATCACAAGTTTCTTTCTTAAGCCAAATTGGTGTCAATTACTATGTTTTAGTTAATGGTTACAACAACGCAACCGGAGATTTTCAAATAGAATTTTCTTGTGCTCAACCTTGTTTAACTTGCTCACCCAGTTATGTTCCTGAAGGCGAAGCTTGTGGTGATGATGTAAATGGTGGATGTAATATGCCTATTCCTTTCTTTGAACCAATAGCTTGTGGCGATACAATTTGTGGTACTGGTTGGGCATCCGGATTTACCCGCGATACCGATTGGTTTACTTTTGATGTACCAGCCGGTGGAGTTTATACGATTAATGCAAGAACTTCTTTCCCTGCTCAAATGGGTTACATCGGTCCATTCCCTGGTCCAGTAACTGTAGGTGATTGTCCGGGTATCACCTCATTTACTGATTTTGTTACATCACCAAATGAATGTGACTCATTAAGTTTAACAGGATTTTTAGGCACCGGTACATGGATATATTTTATATCCCCAAGTTTGTTTGATGGATATCCATGTGGAAGTGGAAAGAATGATTACATCACTTATGTATGTGCACCAACACCTCCTATAACTGTACAAAATGATATTTGTGACAGCGCGATTTTGCTTACACAAAATACTACTTGTGTTTCAACTGCAGGAGATGTAGCTGGATCATTTATTCAACAAGGACCGGGCTGCACAGGTGGTTCACCTAATGATGATGTGTGGTATAAATGGGTTGCAACTTCAAATATCGCTGTTGTTCAAGTTACCGGTTCTGCAAGTTTTGATGCAGTAGCTGAAGTTTTTGATGCATGTGGTGGAAATCAACTTGCATGTATTGATGCTACATTTACAGGAGGTGTTGAATCTCAACAAATTGGTGGTTTAACTGTTGGGGTTACTTATTTTATCAGAGTTTATGATTACTATGCTGGCTATCCGGCTACAACAACCTTTGATATTTGTGTATTCAATGCTGGTCCTCCATGTGTAACTTGTTCACCTACATATATACCGGAAGGAGAAGCTTGTGGTGATGATATTAACGGAGGATGTAACATGACTGTTCCATTCTTCCAACCAATTACTTGTGGTGATACAATTTGTGGAAATGCGTGGGCGGCTGTTACACCTAATTTTCCTTTTGGTGGTCGTGATACTGACTGGTATACTTTTGATGTTCCGGCAGGTGGCATTTATACAATTAATGCCCGTTGTCAGTTCCCTGCTCAAATGGGGTATATCGGTCCTTTCCCTGGTCCAGTAACTGCTGGTGATTGCCCTGGTATTACAAATTTTACAGATGTTGTTACTACTCCAAACGAATGTGATTCGTTAGGTCTTTCAGGTTATCTTGCAACTGGAACTTGGATATATTTTATTTCTCCAAGTTTATTTGATGGTTATCCATGTAGCGGTGGACAAAATACTTACATAACTTATGTATGTGCTCCAACTCCTCCAATAACCGTTCAAAATGATATTTGCGACAGTGCGATTTTGTTAACTCAAAATACAACTTGTGTTCCTACAACCGGAGATGTTGCAGGTGCATTTATTCAACAAGGTCCTGGTTGTACCGGTGGTTCGCCAAACGATGATGTGTGGTACAAATGGGTAGCAACTTCAGCAAACCCAATTGTGCAAGTTACAGGTTCATCCAGCTTTGATGCTGTTGTTGAAGTTTTTGATGCATGTGGTGGAAATCAAATTGCATGTATTGATGCTTCATTTACAGGTGGAATTGAATTTCAACAATTAACCGGGTTAATGGTTAGTATGACTTATTACATTAGAGTTTATGATTATTATACCGGTTACCCTGCTACAACAACTTTTGATATTTGTGTTTACGATGCAGCACCGCCTCCTCCAAATGACCAACCATGTGGAGCTATTGCATTAGCATTGGGTATAAATGGTCCTTATGATAATACTTTTGCAACAACAGACTCAAACGATCCTCCTGTTCCTGGTACAGATTGCGAAGCAAACGACAGTTGGTGTGGTTTTGGTGGAAACTTGCCAGAAAATACACTTTGGTTTACATTCACAGCTCCGGCAAGTGGAAGAATCATTATTCAATCACCTGATTTTGATACCGAGTTAGCAATATGGGATGCTACAGATTGTAATTCTCTTGCTACCGCTACAATGATTGCAGCTAATGATGATGATCCAAATTATGTGGCAAATGGTTCTACAATATTCTCCTCTTATGTTTATGCTGATTGTTTAACACCCGGTAATACTTATTATGTAGAATTAGATGGTTTTTTAGGGACAGTTGGTTCAACAAATATAGTTTTGACAGATCCGGGTTCCATTGATGCATCATTCGCAACTTTGAATAGCAGGTATTGCCCTGCTTCTTCAGCGGTTACACTTGTTCCTGTTACTGCAGGTGGAATATTCAGCGGACCTGGCATTAATGGAAGTACTTTTAATCCTGCAATTGCGGGAATTGGAGGTCCTTATAATATAGTTTACACCGTGCTTGGCTGCATATCTGATACAGTTTCAACTTCTGTTGAATATCCTGTTGCTGATATTTCTCCTGCCGGACCTGTAACAGTTTGTTATGGTCAAGCTGTTCCATTAACCACACCTTTTGATGCTGGTTATACATACAAATGGAAACGCGGCCCATTCACAATACCTGGCGCTACTACAAATAGCTTCACACCTATTTGGTCAGGTACATTTAAGTATTCTGTAAAAGTTACGGATGTAATTGGTGGTGGATGTTATGCAAAAGATTCGGTTTACTACACAATGATCAACTTCCAAAATCCTACACTTATAGTTGGGCCATGTATAAGTAATACTATCCTTCTTTCATCAAGTGTAACAAATCCAAATTTGAATTACCAATGGGTTAAAGGAGTTACTCCAATTAACGGTGCTACCAATACTTCTTATTTGGTGACACTTAGTGGGGCTTACAGAGTTGCTATGACTGATTCATGTGGAACATTAAAATTTACACCTTTGGTATATTTTAATGTAAACACCTGTCGCGCCGAGGAAATGAGTGAAGAACAAGTTGCCCAAATGGTTGATGTTGTTTTATACCCAAATCCAAACGAAGGTCAATTTACTATTGATTTAAGTTCATATGATCTTTCATCATCTGAAGTAAGCATTGATGTTTATAATGTACTTGGTCAGGTTGTATATTCTAAAAACTTAACTTTAAGCGAAGGCAAATTGAACAACTTGATTCAGCTTCCTTCAACTATTGAAGATGGTTTATACAATGTGAGAATTAAGAAAGGAAATTATGAAACCTACACGAAAATTGTTGTGTCAAAATAATTCTCTTTAGACATTTACTTGAAGAAAGGCTCCGGTTTCGGAGCCTTTTTTTTATGTACTTTCTGTTATTTTTATACCAATAGAAATATGGGGTTATGTCAATTAAACGATCAGCCAAAGAATATTTTACTTTTAACAGGAGAGAAAAAAGAGCTGTATTAATTTTATCGTCTCTCATAGTTTTATTGGCAATTGCGCCTCAGTTATATCTGTATGTACATTCAGATGATAAGGTTGATGATAAAGTTTTTGAAGCCGGAGTAAAAAATTATTATGCCAGTCAAATCAATTCTGAATCTGAAAACAAAAACGATAACAATGAAATAATACAAAAAGATTTTTCTGCTCATTCAAAATTTGATTCATCTATTTCAGAAAAAAAAATTGCTCTGCTTTTTTCTTTCGATCCAAATACTGCAACTGAAAATGATTTTAAAAAACTTGGATTAGAGAACAGAACTATAAAAAGTATAATTAATTATCGGAACAAAGGAGGGCAATTTAAATCGCCTGATGATTTTAAAAAGATATACACTCTTTCAGAAGAAGATTTTATCCTACTAAAAAATTTTATCATTATCGATCATCCAAGTCCTAAGGAAAATAATTCAGAACAAAAATCATTTGCTTCTTATCAACCTAAAATATTAGATATTAATACTGCTGACTCAATTGAATGGGATAAACTACCAGGAATTGGTCCTTATATAACTTCAAAAATTTTAAAATATAAGAATGCCTTGGGTGGGTTTTCATCTGTTGATCAGATTGCCGAAGTATATGGAATGAAACCGGAAACTTATTCTGCTATTAAAGAAAGAATAAGTTGTGATTTAACTCTACCAAATTCCATCAGAAAAATAAATCTAAATACTGCCGGAAAAGATGAATTAAATTTTCATCCTTATATCAATTCAAAACAAGCAATGGTTTTAGTAAATTATCGTGATCAACATGGTGCTTTTAAAAGTGTGGACGAAATAAAAAATACTGATTCATTTACAGAATCAGAATTTGAAAAAATAAAACCTTACTTAACAGTTAACAAACCGGAACCATAACTTTCAAACACGAAGGAACAATTTCAATTTCCGCTGGCAAATTGAAATAAGGTTCGCCATCTAATTCCAAAATATTTTCTCCTTCACATTTTATAATTGCATTAGCACCTGAAAAAGTTTTTACCTTTTTATGTTTTGTAAAACTTCCGGAAAACAACCCTTTCAAGTTCAGAATAATTTGTGGAATTGAAATATCACCAATAACAGTGATATTTAATTTTCCATCTGTCATTGATGCTTCAGGGCATTGTTTTATTCCTCCGCCATTGCTGTGATTATTTCCAATGGCAACTGAAAATATTTTTCCATTCAATACATTTCCATCTACTGTGACACTTACTTTCTGTGCCTTATAGCTGAACAAAGAGGTCGCTAGGCAACGCAGATAAACCAACTTACCTCCGTTGCCTTTCAATTTTTCATTGTGCGCTTTAACAGCCACATGTGAATCGAAACCGCATCCCCCCATACTGATGATGTAGGCTGTTTTATTTTCATTCAGAAATGAAACCTTAATCGCATCCTGTAACACTTCGTTATTTTTTTTCAGCAGTTGAATGATTTGCTCTTTTCGATTTGGCAATTTCCAATATCGGGCAAAATCATTTCCGGTTCCCATTGGGATTAATCCCATACTTATTTCTTTAGAATCAATTTCCTTTTGCAATAAAATTCCATTGGCAACCTGATGCAATGTTCCATCACCGCCAACTGCAATAATTTTTCGGTGTCCTTCATTGATTGCATCTTGCGCGAGTACTGTTGCATCTCCTGATTTTAGTGTTTGCTTATAAATGAAATTAATATTATGCCTATTAAGTTCAGGCTCAAAACTCTTCCAGAATTTTAATGACTTACCTCCTGATGAAACAGGATTCAGAATAAATGCATAAGAATTTTCTTTGCTCAAATCAGAAAGTATTTATAACAACAATAAAAGATTTTATTTTATCAACTAAGAAAATTATGCTTCACTAAGTTTTAGTTTATTCCCAAGTATTTTTTCAATTTCTTTAAGCACTGCATCAGTTAAAACTTCAACCGTTTCAATTGATTTTAAATTTTCTTTTAACTGCTCCAATTTTGTAGCACCAACAATGACTGTGCTGACATTTGGATTTTTTAAACACCAGGCCAAAGCAAGTCTGTTCATTGGCACTTTTAATTTTTCGGCAAGTGTTGAAAGTTTTTTCACCTTGTCCAATTTTTCATTATCTCCTAAAGCACTTTCGCGTAACCATTCCAATCCTTTTGATCCAAGTCGTGAATTTTTTGGTACACCATCAATGTATTTTCCGGTTAAAACACCAGATGCCAGAGGAGACCAGATGGTAGTTCCCATTCCGAAATCAGCATACAATTTTTGATATTCCTTTTCAAACCGTTCGCGGTGAAACATATTGTATTGTGGCTGTTCCATTGATGGCGCGAGTAGATTTAGCTTTGAGGCAATAGTATGCGCTTCAGTAATTTGCTTGGCGCTCCATTCGCTTGTCCCCCAATATAAAATTTTTCCCTGCACAGCAAGTTGATTCATTGTCCAAACAGTCTCTTCTATCGGCGTGTTTACATCAGGACGATGACAGAAATATAAATCGAGGTAATTAACCTTCAATCTTTTTAAAGCTCCGTTACACGCTTCAAATACATGCTTTCGGCTTAGTCCGGTTTGATTTGGAAGTTTACCGCCTGTACCGAAAAAAACTTTGCTGCTCACTACATAAGAATCGCGCGACCATTTCATTTTCTGCAAAATTTTTCCCATCAACTCTTCAGACTTTCCATAAACATATCCTTCGGCGTTATCAAAAAAATTCACTCCATTGTCATACGCATACTTCATGCATTTTTCCATTGAATCATTGCTACCAAGCTTTGCAAAATTTAACCAAGAACCAAATGATAATTCGCTTACTTGTAATCCTGACTTTCCCAAGCGTCTGAACTTCATAAAATATTTTTTTCAAACTTAACGAATGAAATGATTTATTGCTCTTGTATTTTAAAGGATACAAAAAAAAACACTTTGTTTGAAACAGCATTTTTATTAACGGCTCAAAACAATTGACAGCAATAGTTTTGTGAAAATCTTTTTTATGGCTACCGCAGTTTTTACACTTTCAGCATTGATTCTGGTAATTACAACTGTGATGATTAAAGCGCAGAAGCGAGTGCGATAAGTTCTGAATTCATAATTTATTATTGCTTCTGTTATTCAGCAGCACTCCACACTCATCTTATTTTGTTAGTAATTCCTTCTCAATAAAATCCGCACTGCACATAAAATAAAAAGACCGCCCCAAAACGGAACGGTCCTATTAATTGATGCTGAAATCTAATTTGCTGATTGAAGAAACTCAACCACTTTATTAATTTCTGCTTCGGTTAAATTATTTACCCGTTGCTTCATGTGCATTCCCACTGTTTCCCATTGCGCGTCACTATAATCAACAGGGTCGGGTGCATTGTGGCAACGCAAACAATTTTCGCCCCAGATCTGAGCGCCTGATTTTGCTGTAACTTTTTCAGTAGCGGCACATCCGTTGATAAACAATAATATTCCAATGCTGAAGATAATTGTTATTGAAAGTGAAGTTATTTTTTTCATGACTTTTGAGTTTTTGTGTTGATGAACTTGAGTTAAAAATTAAAATCCCATTACAAAGCGTGCTAACAATTCATTGCTTTGTTCACCATTTACATGTGTGGTGCCCTCGTATGCAAAACGCAAACCTGTGCGCCAGTTCAACCAGTAGCAAAGTCCGATGTCCAGTCTAGTTACAACTCCGCCTGCGCCATTATTATCTTTTTCACTCCAAGCTGCATCTTTTGGTTCAGTGAGTGAATTGTAACGAAACAACAACTCAACATTTTTCAAACATTTATTTTTAAGCAGCGCCGGACGAAATGAAAACTGCGCATAATAATTTTGAAGTGTGTTATTAAAAGTATAAAGAGTTGAATCGCCAGGAGCATAATTGTTGGCAGTGAACCCTTCCGGAACAGAATAGTAAGCATCATCAACCATGTAACTGCCGAACTGCCCTTTCACACTAATGATGGATTTTATTTTCGGAATTGATTTTACAAAATTCAAATCAACAGCCATTGCACTTGCACCAACTTTTGAATAATCTTTCCATTCAGAATTTATCTGATAAACTGAATCTTCAGAATTTCCAGCTATACCCTGCTCATAAGAAAATCCTACTTCAAGACAAGAATTAGAAAACGGAAGCAACCCGATTCGTCCGCCAACTTGTTTGTTTGCATTATTGTCGTCAAGATTTTCATAATCAATTAATCCGTTACTGTTATCAAGCGAAGGTCCGTTTGAAACAAACAACACATAACTCAACCTTGAATTTCCTAATGGCACGCGACCGCGAACATCTAACCCCATTATTGCACCCCAGTTAAGATGAGTACCACCGGGAAGAAAATCTTCATCGGGAATGATTGGATTGTTTGGAAAGCGCTCAATGAAAGCAGGTTCCCATTTTTCGCCATATGCACCAAACGGAGTTAACATTCTGCCTGCACCAATACTAATGTAATTATTTACTGCATAATTCAATTTTGCAAATTCCAATTCAAATTCACCTTGTGGTGCTTCAATCTCACTCTCAAAAAATAATTTGTCTGAAATTTTCCAAAGGAAAACGGGAGCGAAGCCATAAGAATTAAAATTCAATTTTGCATCCTTGTCATAGGCAAAACCAAACCAACCTGCCCCTGTTAAAAGCATTTTAGTTTTACCTGATGCGGCAGAAAGATTTTTTTTGTTTACCTCAGTTTGTGTTGAATCCTGTGCTGAAGAAACCAAAGTCATTGCCGGCATCAGGAGGAATGCAAGCATGAAGAATCTGAAAAGTGATTTCATGGGTTTGTTAGTTTTAGTGATGATTAATTTTAGTTGAGTTTTATTTTGTTTTCTTAACCGCTGCAAGAGTTCTTATGTAACTCACCAGTTGCCAGCGCTGCTGATCAGTCAGTGTTGTTTTATAAGATGCCATTGCTCCCCTACCAATTGTGATTTTCCAATACAATGCGCCATCAGTTTGCGATTGCACTTTAATTGATGAGTGATCTGCAGGAGGAATTGCGAGCGCAGGTGCAGCTACACCATCTCCCTTTCCTGCGTTACCATGACAGACCACACAATACTTTACATATAAAAGCTTCCCTGTAGATGCAGCAGTTGTATTTCCTCCCATTGGACTTTTAATATCACTTGCAGAAGCAGGCACCAACCATGGAGCAGTTTGAAATGGTTTTGAATTTTTACTGCTGATAGCTTCGAATGAAACAATCAGAACAATCAAAATAGTTAAGGGAAGTTTTACTTTTTTCATAAATCTATTTTTATCAATACAAATTTTCTGCTAACTCATATTATTAAACATGAGCAATATCAATTTAATAACATGATAGAAATCATAAGCTCAATTGCTTAAGGCAACAAAATAAAATTCTTAATATTGGTTGGTGATTTGAATTAAATCAATCCATAAATAAATTTGAATTGAATAACAGAACAATTATAAAAACTTCCTCTATTAAATATCCCCTTAATAAAAATATTATAAAGTTTTAAACTTTTATTCCTATCACCATTACATCATCTACCTGTTCGCTATTTCCTTTCCATTTTTCAAAATAATCACCTAATAAAATACGCTGTTCATTCATGTTTTTGTTTTGGTTGTAAATCAATAACTCTTTAAAATTATTAGTCATTAATTTTTTTCCATGTTCACCACCAAACTGGTCGGTAAACCCATCTGAAAAAAGATAAACCAAATCGCCATGTAAAATCGAAATGGAATGATTGGTGAAAAGTTCTTTATCCCAATACTGACTTCCGATTGAAAATTTATCACCTGAAGTAATCAGTAATTCTCCGTTTCTGATAATCCAGAGTGGTCGTTTGGCTCCGGCAAATTCAATTATCTTATTTTTTATATCAATGGAGCAAACGGCAATATCCATTCCGGAGTGCGAATCCGAATCTGATTTATTAAGTGAACCGACAACTGAATTATTTAATTGCTTTAAAACCAATGAGGGAGATTGAATATGTTTTTCATTTACAATTTGATTTAACAATGAAGTTCCAAGCACACTCATAAGCGCTCCTGCTACACCATGACCGGTACAATCAGCAGCAGCAATTATTATTTTATCCCCTGTTGATTCAAACCAATAAAAATCTCCGGAGATTATATCTTTCGGAAGAAAGAAAATAAAACTCTGTGGCAATAAACCACGCAATTCATTTTCAGGCGGAAGAATAGCTTCCTGCAAACTCTTTGCATAATGAATAGAATCAAGTATCTCTTTATTTTTTATTTCGATCAACTCCTTTTGATAAACAACTTCCTTTGTTCGTTCAATTACCTGCGATTCCAATAATTCATTTTGATACAGGATTAATTTTTCTTTTTCCTGTAAACTTTGCAGTGCTTGTTGTTGTGCTTCTGCTTTTTCAATCAGGGCAATTTCTTTTTCGCGTTGCACCTGAATCAAATTCTTCTGTGCTTCAATTCCTTTTTTCAATAATTCCATTTCTTCAATGGACTTTATCAAAGTGAGCTGAAGATCCTCAAAAGTTATTGGCTTTGTAATAAAATCAAATGCGCCACGATTCATAGCACCTCGAATATTTTGCATATCGCCGTAAGCTGAAATCACCACTGTTTTGTGAAGAAGGTTATTTTCTTTTTTCTTTTCCAGAAAAGTTAAACCGTCCATCACCGGCATATTTATATCAGTGAACACAACATCAATTTCCTGATCAGCTATTAATTTTTCCAAAGCAACACTTCCATTCGCGGCAAACACAAAAGTTAATTCGCCCTTTTTTATTTGTACTCGAAAAAACTGGCGGAATAAACTTTCCACATCCGCCTCATCGTCCACAACAAGAATTTTGCTTGCCATTTTTTTGTTCAAGTTATTTTGACAAATCTAACTCCATTTAATATGCTTTAAATATGAAATAAAAAAAAAGACGCTGAAGGTTTTCAGCGTCTTTAGTAAGAGGTCGGAAGCGGATTCGAACCGCTGTAGAAGCTTTTGCAGAGCTTTGCCTAGCCGCTCGGCCATCCGACCTGATGTCGGCAAATGTAAATGATAAACCTGTTTATGCAAATCACTTTACTTCCT
>BJGQ01000047.1 GCA_014190575.1 Bacteroidota bacterium
TTTCCCTTAATGCGGCTCATGTTGTAGCTCCTTACTTTTTTGCTGTGGACATCCATGCTTTAAAAAAAACTACTCAGTCAATACAAGTACTAAGTAAGTACAAGTATGAATACAAAAACTAAAGATGAACAAAGCAGATTGAAATTCAGAAATGAAAAACAGCAAGCAGGTTTTATATATTTGCATCTTCAAAAAAATTCATCCACATGAAAAAATATTTTCTCGCATTCTTTTTTTCTGTTCCGTTTTTTATTCATGCACAAAATCTTCCGCAGTGCGATTCGCTGGTTATTGATTGCTGCACACTCGGCAACGATACCATTTCACTCAACGCATCGAATACAACAACCGAGCTGTTTGGTTATCCCGGCTTTATATTATTTGACTCCAACATGGATACCATTGCCAAAGAAAATGTTACCTACTTCGGCATCGGCGGCGGACCACAGCTGCACGAAATGGTGGTGATTGCTCCGCTCACACTTCCATTCACCGGCTACCTGAATCTTTACTACCTGTTCTACGATTCACTGGGTTGCAGTTTCCCCATTACCATTGCCGATACTGCATCAGGCATTCGTGATTTATATTATCAGGCGGATGTGAGCTTTTATCCGAATCCTGCTGCCGACAGGGTAACTGTACGAAGCAACCATCTTGCGGGCAACACCATTCAGGTTTTTGATTTGTCGGGAAGAATATTGCATCAGACTCAGGCAATGAAAAATTCCGAAGTGTTGAATATTCAATGGCTGTCAACAGGAATATATTTTGTTGAACTGATTTCAGGTGGTGCTGTTATAAGCCGAACCAAATTGATAAAGCAGTAAAGCAGCGGGTTAATAATTTCTCCCGACTGTACAGTTAACACCGCCACTTGTATATCGGAGGGCATGAGTGCGAATAGTTATTCAGTAACTTGCGTATAAATTCTGCTATGATGAAAAGAATTTTTACACTCGTTGTTTTGTGTGGCGTGTTTACCATTAAAACCCCGGCGCAAAATCTTTCTGAAATAAACACAGTAAAAGAAAATGATGCAGGCAACCCTTGTATTTCTCCTCTTGAATATGCTCTGATCGAAAAACGAATAAGTGACAACATGAAAGCGCTGCACATTGACAGCAGTTCGTTCGCGGGCGGAAGCCGCGCAGTTACTTTGTTGCAGTGGCCGCTGAAACCATCAGTGAATTTGCACGATTGCAGTTACTATTTTATTTCAGCACATGTTGATCAGAATACAGCCAGTGGCGCCTTTCAGGATTATAACTGTGGAACAATTGCTTACGATGGTCATGGCGGAACCGACATTGCCATATGGCCTTACCCGTTTGTAAAGATGGACAACGATTTAGTGGAAGTAGTTGCGGCCGCACCCGGAATTATTATTGATAAACACGATGGTGAGTTCGACAAAAATTGTGTTGGAGTAGGCAGTGGATTAACAGCTAATTATGTGATAGTTCAGCATGCTGATGGTTCAACTGTTTTGTACTGGCACATGAAAAAGAATTCAATTACTACGGTGGCCATTGGTCAGCCGGTTGCAACGGGAGATCATATCGGGGTGGTTGGAAGTTCAGGAAGCTCATCTGGTCCACACCTGCACTTTGAAATATGGAGCGGCAACACAGCGGCAACACGGGTTGACCCTTTCTCGGGTACCTGTAATCTGTTAAACGCTTCGTCGTGGTGGGCTGCTCAGAAATCTTATTTAGAAACAGCGGTTATAAAAGTATCAGTAAATATTACTGATGCGGTTTTTCCGGCATGCCCCGCTACTGAAACTCCGAATGAAAGCACCACTTACCAGATTCCGTTTCAGGGTCCCGGCTTATCTCCCGGCTATGCGAAGTTTTATATTTTCCTTCGCAATGAAGTGAGCGGACTGATTGCCGATTTAAGTATTCTGAATCCGAACGGGTCAACTTATCTCAGCTGGACTTACACCAGCAATGCAAACACCCTGGTAGGTTTATGGGCTTATTCGAAAGTGTTGCCTACGACAGATGGCATTTATACTTTCCGCGCTGTTTACAATGGCGATACCTGTTCAAGTGAATTTGAAATCACGCATAATGCTGCGGGAGTGGTGGAAGTAAATTCTAGCTACTTAAATATTTACCCGAATCCATCAAATGGAAATTTCACAGTTGAAACCAACGCCAATCAGGTGATTGAGATTTATAATTTACTGGGAGAGAAATTTTATGAAACAGAAATTACTGATCCGTCAACAACTGTTACACTGCCTGTAAAAAGCGGAGTTTATTTCTGCGAACTGAAAGACGAGCGCAATTATATTCAACGGAAGAAAATTGTGGTGGAGTGATGGTGTTATTTATATGATTCTTATCATTTAAAACTTATTGGTGCATTGTGCTGTTGCAGGTTATAGTAAATTGCAATAACAATGGAAGTATTAAAACTGATAGAAGCTCAACGCGAATATTTTAATTCGAATAAAACAAAAGATATCGCTTTCAGAATAGCACAGCTGAAAAAACTGTATGACGCAATTCAGCAAAATGAAGCCTTGCTGGAAAATGCCATATATAAAGATTTTAAAAAATCAAAATTTGATACATATACTACTGAGATTGGACCTCTTTATAATGATATAAATCAAAACATAAAAAATATAAAGAAATGGTCAGCCATTAAAAAAGTAAAAACCAGCATTGCCAATTTTCCGGGAAAGTCGTACATCGTTCCCGAGCCGTTGGGTGTTACACTTATTTTCGGAACATGGAATTATCCATACCAGCTTTCTCTCGCTCCGGCAGTGGCCGCAATTGCCGCAGGAAATACAGTGATATTGAAGCCAAGTGAGGTTTCAGAAAACGCAAGCAATGCCATAGCTAAAATTATAAATGAACATTTTGATCCGGAATTTTTTGCTGTCGTGCAGGGAGGCGAATCCGTAGCAACCGAACTGCTTAAATATAAATTTGATAAAATCTTTTTTTCAGGAAGTAACCGTGTTGGCAGAATTATTTACGAAGCCGCTGCAAAACATTTAACGCCTGTTACCCTTGAGATGGGCGGAAAGAGCCCGGCATTTATTCTTGAAGATTGTAATCTGAGTGTTACAGTTAAAAGGCTGATATGGGCAAAGTTTCTGAATGCAGGTCAAACCTGCATTGCCCCCGATTATGTACTCGTGCATAAATCAATTGAAAAACAATTTCTGGAAAGAGCTAAGCAGGAAATAGACAACTCACATTTTACCATTGAAGATGATAATTATGTACAGATTATAAACGATAAAAATTTTACCCGGTTAGCAAAGCTGATTGATCCTTCTAAAGTTTATTGTGGTGGTAAAGCGGATCTGCAATCAAGAAGCATTGAGCCCACAATTTTGCATAACAGTTCGTTTAATGATGAAGTGATGCGCGACGAAATATTCGGCCCAATACTACCTGTGATTGTGTTTGAAAATCTGGATGAAGTAATTGCGAAAATAAAATCAATGCCACGACCACTTGCGTGCTATGTGTTCACCAACAGCACATCACCTAAACAAAAAATTATCACTGAGATTTCATTTGGTGGCGGTGCAGTGAACGATGCGCTCATGCACATTGCCAATAGTCATTTACCTTTTGGCGGAGTGGGGGACAGTGGAATAGGCAGTTATCATGGTGAAGCCGGTTTCAAAACATTTTCGCACTATAAAGGTGTATTGGAAAAAGGCACATCATTCGAAACGCCATTAAAGTATTATCCGCACACAGAACAAAAGCTGAAATGGGCAAAAAGAATTATGGGTAAGCTTTCGTAAAGTGTAACACTGTTACAGCACCAGCACCAGTGTTCCTGCAATCACGCACCCTGCACCAATAGCGGTTTTAAGTGTGAGCGTTTCGCCAAGAAATACCACTGAGAAAATTATTACTAAAGCAAGACTCAGTTTATCAACCGGAGCCACCTGCGAAACATTCCCTAATTGCAGCGCTTTGAAATAAAACACCCACGACAACCCGGTAGTTATACCTGACAGCGTGAGAAAAAATAAATGGTTGCGCGTGAGTAAATGAAAAGTATTGGTGCCGCCGCGGAAATATGCAATGGCCCACACCATGACAATAATTACCGAAGTGCGAATGGCAATGGCAAGATCAGTATTTACATTTTTAATTCCGACCTTGGCAAACACCGCAGTGAGTGCAGCAAAAAGAGCAGAGAGCAAAGCGAATATCCACCACATAGATTGATTTGTTTTTTTTGCAAACATAAAATGTCTGAACTAATCATCGTTCAGCCAACTGCTTCGCAATTTCATCTACCAATCCACCCACAGGTTTATCCTGAATCAATTCCCAGAACATAATGCCTCCTAATTTTTTTCGGCGAACGAATTTTGTTTTCTCCGCAATGGAATGTGCATCATCAAAAGTGGCGAATAATTTTTTCGACTCATTGTAAGCAAAAGGTGCTTTCGCCTTTTCATCCCAATAATATTTGTAGCCGGATGTATCGTTGAAATATGTTTCAAAATCTTTGTAAGCAACTCCTTGCTTAAATGTTCCGCTTTGGTACAATCCGTTGTTGTCGGCGCCAACATGCTCCCATACCCGCGCATAAAATGCCGCGCCTATAATCAGTTTGCTTGCAGGCGCATTTTTATTCAGCAACCACTGCACACATTTTTCGGTGCTCTGCTGGTCGGGCATATAATCTTTCAACGGCGTGTGATGACCTGTAACAGTACTGTATCCTCCAACCAAATCGTAAGTCATCAGGTTTATAAAATCCACTTCGGTCAATACTGCATTCCAGTCAACAGATTGTTCCAGGTATTTTATAAATCCACCGGCGGCAAAACTCAGCAGGTAATTATTTCCGAACTCGCTTCGCAAAGTTTTTACAAGTGCTGTGAAATTTTCTTTGTCGCTCGCCTGAAACAGATGACCGGGATAACCTTCAATGGCAGGATATTCCCAATCCAGATCAAGCCCATCAATATTGTATTCTTTAAAAAGCCCAACAGCAGACCTTGCAAAATTCTTTCGGTGTTCATCAGAAGAAAATAATTCAGAACACATAGCACAACCACCCCATCCGCCAATGCTTACCATAATTTTTAATTGCGGAAAAGTTTTTTTCAGCTCGACCAGTTGTTGCAGCGTTTGCTTTTGTTGTTCGTTGTGAAAAGTGAGTGAGTCGTGTTGCAGTTTCAGAAAACTATAAATAATGTGTGTGAGTTTTTGAATCGGATATTGTTTGATAGTTTCAAAATTACCTGTGCAGTAAGCAATGATTTTATAATCCTTCTGCTGCGCAAAACAATTTATTTGTGTAAGAAGAAAAAAGAAAGGGAGAATTTTTTTCATTGATTAATAATACTGAAATTCATTGTGCATACAACATGAACTTTTTATTTTCACTATCAGTTACCAATTGCAATGCAACGCAAACATTTTATAAAAACCGTTTTAGCATTTTCAGCCATGGGCGCTTTAAGCAGCTTCAAAAAATTTACTGATACACTTCCAACACAAAGCAAAAAAATGCCGGTGTTATTTACCTCGCACGGTAACCCGATGGATATTCCGCTCACCAAGGAGCAGCGCCCGTTCTGGAATTCGCTATTCAATCTTGGAAATGAATTGCAGAATAATTATGAAGTGAAAGCTGCGCTTGTGGTGTCGGCGCATTGGTGCACAAAGGGAACTTTAGTAAATATTTCTCCAGAGCAAAAACAGATTTATGATTATTACGGATTTCCGAAAGAATACTACGATGTAATTTATCAGGCACATGGCGCAACTGAAATTGCACACGAAGTGAAAAAAATTATTCCTTCAATAACAGAAACCACCGACTGGGGCCTCGATCACGGCGCGTGGCCCATGCTCATGCATTTGTTTCCTAAAGCAAACATTCCGGTTTTTCAAATGAGCATCGATTACTATGCTAAACCTGAGTATCACTACGAGCTTGGCAAGCAATTAAAATCGTTGCGCGATAAAGGGGTATTGATTATTGGAAGTGGTTCGCTCATTCACAACTTGAAACTTGCCATGCAAAAAATGCAATCAGGTGATATGACTCCGTATGGATGGGAGGCTGAATATGATGCTTGGATGAAAAAACAAATTGATGAGCGGAATTTACTGAACATCATCAACTACGAAACAAGCCACAAGCTTGGTAAACTTGCAGCACCTACGCCCGATCATTATGTTCCTGTTTTATATAGTCTTGGATTGATGGACTCAACTGACGAGATAAAATATTTTTACGAAGGAGAACCATCTCTTCCCGCTTTCAGTGAGCGGAGTTTTATAATCAACAGTTAAATTTTTCAGCACAAAATATTCAGCACAAATTCTGAATTAAGTTAGAACAAGATTTCAAAATTATATTTGTCATGATTTTAAAATAATTCATATCAAATCATTTCAATCACAAAAATCAAAAGAATCATAGTTCAGACCAGTGTCGCTCTTCATTACCTCCATCAATTCAGGCAGCAATGGAAATTGCTACTATGTAGGCAACGAAAGCGAAGCTGTATTAGTCGATGTCGGAATTTCTTGCAAAGAAATTGAAGAGCGAATGAATCGGTTGCAATTGCCGATTGAAAAGGTGAAAGCAATTTTTATTTCGCACGAACATGTAGATCACATTCGTGGAGTAGCGCGACTCAGCAAAAAATATTATTTACCTGTTTATATAAAACCGCGCACCTACAAACATTCAGGCATTCATCTCGATAGAGCATTCGTTCATAATTTCAATTGCAATGAAAAAATTTCAATCGGTAATCTGAATGTTACACCTTTCGATAAACATCACGATGCACAGGATCCGGTAAGTTTTGTAGTGGAACACAAGGGCATTAAAGCCGGAGTGATTACCGATATTGGGATTGCCTGCAAAACAGTGATTCATTATTTCAAACAATGTCATGCGTGTTTTCTCGAAAGCAATTACGATGAACAGATGCTTCACCAAGGAGCATATCCGCAACGATTAAAAGATCGCATCAGCGGAGGCAAGGGACATATATCCAACACACAAGCGCTCGAACTTTTTATCAAGCACAAACCGAAATACATGAGTCACTTGTTGTTATCGCATCTTTCGAAAAACAATAATCATCCGGATATTGTCCAGCAACTTTTTGATCAGCATGCAGGCGAGGTAAAAATTATTGTTGCATCACGCGATGAAGAAACTCCGGTGTATGAAATAGCGCACCAAACAATAAGTGAAACCATTCCGCTCGCAGTGAAAAAAGAAACGATGCAGTTGAATTTATTTTGAGCTGAATTTTATATTTACAACAACAAAATTTTTTTTATGCTTAAACATTTACTCATCATCATTCTTTTTTCTGTGCTTGCAATAAATAATTCCAATGCACAATGGACCGCTTGCGGTTCAGGTCTTGATAACTCCCCAAGCGACATGGTGGTTTTCAATAATGAATTAATTGTGTGCAACACCGACAGTGCTGGTGGCATTGGTGTAAATCAATTAGCAAAATGGAACGGCACAAGCTGGTCTGCTTTCGGTGGTAGCGGTCCGGATGTTGGTGGCATAAAGACGATGATAGTCTATAATAATAATCTGGTTGTTGCTGGATACTTCGCAGCAATGGACGGCTATCCAGCAAATTGCATTGCAATGTGGAACGGCACTTCTTGGGATTCACTGGGCGGTGGATTAAATGGAATAGTTTATAGCATGACGATTTTTAATGGTGATTTAATTGTTGGAGGAAATTTTTATTACGCGGGTGGTGTAAATGCTGATAAGGTTGCGAGATGGAATGGAACATCGTGGAGCGCAATGGACGCAGGTTTCGATGCGCCCGTCAATGCGCTCGCAGTTTACAATAGTGAATTATATGCCGGAGGAATTTTTATCCGTTCAGTGCCTGATACCATGTACTACATTGCTAAGTGGAACGGAACAGATTGGGATGCACTTGGTAACGATGAATTGAATGGTGAGGTTTACACCCTTGAAACTTACAATGGAAGTTTGTATGCCGGTGGTGATTTTGATTACGATAGTGTAAACTATATCGGTTACTGGAATGGCACAGTATGGAAAGGCTGCGATGGTGGAACCAACGATTGGGTTTATGACCTTGCGGTTTATGGTGGTGAATTATATGTCGGCGGTTATTTCGATGCGCTTTATAATGGCGCCACTGCAAATTACATTGCCCGATGGAATGGTTCAGCATGGGCGCAGTGCGGATCCGGAATGAATGATGAAGTGGATTGTTTCGAACTTTATAATGGTAAACTTTACGCAAGCGGATATTTTGATAATGCCGATGGAATTCCTGCGCGATACATTGCCGGGTGGGAAGTTCCAAGCGCAATTGATGAAAATTATTCTGACGAATTAGTTTCTGTTTTCCCGAATCCTTCTGATGGAAAAATTAATTTCAATTTAGCATCATCTGTACCTGTTGCGTTCGAAATATTTAATTCACTTGGTGAAAAAGTTTTTACATCAGCAACGATTAAAAATAATTCATCTGTTGATTTAAGTGCGCTCCCTTCGGGAATTTATTTCGCTCAGCTTTCATCTAAGGATTCCCAGGCTTGGAAAAAAATTGTGATTCAGTAATTTTTTTCGGTGTTAGAAAATCATGCTCATCACACAAATCAAATGAATCATTGTTCAGACAAATGAGTGAATCAAATCCAAACTCTCGCCTCGAAGCTTTTTGCGATGGTGTGTTTGCTATTGCACTCACGCTACTGATTATTGATATTAAAATTCCGTCCGATGTTAAGATAAACAGCACAAACGATTTATGGATGACGCTTTGGAAAATTGTTCCTTCAATGGTTGCTTTTGTTTTGAGCTTTATAATTATTCTTATCACCTGGGTAAATCATCACGAAAGTTTAAAGCTTGTAAATAAATCGTCTCCTTACTTTTTGTATTCAAACGGACTTTTACTTTTAACTATTGTTTTTATTCCGTTTCCTACTTCACTGATTGGAGAATTCATTTTAACTGACCATGCAGCTCCTGCAGTTTTCTTTTATAATGCAATTATTGCCGCACAAAGCATTGCATGGATCTTATTAAGTGGAGCAGCAATTAAAAACAAATTAACAAAAAGTGAAAGAGCTAATTCATTAATGCATATCAACCATCGTAATGGATATTATTCCTTCCTAATTTATTCGCTGCTTGCAATTCTTGCCTTCTGGTTTCCGTTTACGGTTGCTATAGTTACAACCTGCACATGGATTTTCTGGCTCATTCTAGGAATTAGTCTTAAGCACGAATAAAAAACTCAGATTCAATAATTTTAAATAAATTATGGCAACAGAAAAAGCTTCAAACATATTAGGCACTTCATCAAACTTACTTGGGTTTTGTTTGGTGGTATTAACAACATTTAAAATTTCAGGGTTTAATGTTTTCACATTCATTGATGAAGTAACCGGAATCATTTCCGTTTTTTTAGGAATGAGTTGCCTGCTTTCGTTTTTATCAATGTATGCAACAAAAGAAAAATTAAGTGCGCGCTATGAACAAGGTGCTGTCAAAGCGTTTATCATTTCTTTAAGTCTGTTGTTCATCACCATACTGATGATTGCTTTTTCAATTTTCCTTTGAAAATAATTATTGATGCATGAATGATTTGAAAAAAATTGCACGCAAATGGTTCGATGCATTTAATGCGCACGATATTGAAATGCTGCTTGCATTGTATGATGATCAAGCAGAACACTACAGTCCTAAATTAAAAGTTCATCAACCCGAAACAAACGGGTTAATAAAAGGCAAACACGCTTTGCGAGATTGGTGGACCGATGCATTTAAAAGACTTCCACAATTGTCTTACGAACTGTTACAGCTCACTGCTGATGGCGAGCAGATTTTTATGGAATACACCCGCCACACACCCGGCGAAACGGATTTAAGGGTGGGTGAAGTACTTATTATCAGAAATGAAAAAATCATTGCTTCACGGGTTTATCATTCCTGATTTTTTAATGAAAAGATAAATGATGGAACCGAAACCTGTTTTAAGCCGCATTACAATTTATCCGATAAAATCATTGGATGGTATTGATTTAGAAAAAGCGGAAATCTCTGACGGCGGTTGTCTATTGCACGATCGGGAGTTTGCAATCAGTGATGAAAAAGGAAATTTTATAGTTGGAAAAACAAACCCCCTTGTTCACAAGATCCGCACTTCATTTGATTTAGAAAACGAGACTGTATCTTTTCGTTTGCAAGATGAAGAAACCTGGAATCAATTTCATCTTCAAAAAGAAAAATCAAAAATCCAATCATACTTATCTCATTATTTTGGTGTTCATGTAGTGCTTAATCAAAACAAAACCGGCCGCTTTATGGACATTCCGGATATTGCAGGAGTAACAGTTCTTTCTACAGCCAGTTTAGAATCTGTTTCTGAGTGGTATGAAAACATAAAGTTGACCGAAACCAGAAAACGATTCCGGGCCACTTTAGAAATTGGGGATGTCCCGGCATTTTGGGAAGATCGTCTATTTTCTACTGAAGGCAGTGGTATTGAATTCAAAGTCGGTGATGTAACAATAATTGGAATGAGTCCGCGCGAAAGATGTGTTGTTCCAACCAGAAATCCTGAAACAGGAATTATCACATATGGTTTTGCAAAATCATTTACCAAATATCGGAACACAAGTCTGCCACAATGGTCAACATTAAATAACTACAGGCACCATTACTACCTTACTGTAAATTGTTATATACCCGAAACAGAAACAGGAAAACTTATTGAAACAGGAAGTGCAGTTGAAATTATTGGTGAGAGAAATTTTTATGTGCCTTCTGAAATGTGAGGCTATTAATTCTGATTTGATGTTGCACGATGCGCAATACTTGTCTTCACAATATTTTAAAAAACGGGTTGCGGATACAGTAGTTTGGATGATGCAAAAAAGATTGCAGAACTGGCTTGGGTAAACATCTTTTACTTGCTCTTCGCAATCCGCAACATACCAATGCACATCTCAATCAATTACTTTATGAATTAAAGTCAATATATAATTATCCATTCAAATACGAAATCGCTGCAGAAGCAATGAACACTGAATTGCCTTGATTTTTTCATAGCAATAAATATTAGTTGGATATACAATTGAAAGCAATAAAAGAATTGCTTTGCAGATCTTCAATAATTTAAAAATGGAAATCGGAATTGACAGTTTTGCTGCTGCAAAATTAAATGAGAATAAAAGCAAGGTAATTACCGGTGAGCAGTCCATTTCCGAATTGCTTGAAAGAATTGAGCATGCAGATAAAATGGGGCTCAATGTTTTCGGAATAGGTGAACATCATCGCAAAGAATTTTTAGACTCGGCACCTACACTTATTCTGGCAGCAGCCGCTGCCAGAACAAAAAATATTTTACTTACAAGTGCTGTAACAGTTTTAAGTGCAGCAGACCCAGTCCGGGTTTTTCAAAACTTTGCCACACTTGATTTGATATCGAAAGGCAGAGCTGAAATGGTTGTAGGCCGAGGTTCATTCACTGAAGCGTTTCCATTATTTGGATTGAACCTACACGATTACGATGAATTGTTTAATGAAAAATTAAATCTGCTTTTAACCATTCGCGATAACGAAGTAGTTAGTTGGACTGGACAATTTCGTGCCCCACTTCACAACCAAGCAATTTATCCGCGCCCCATTCAACATCCATTTCCAATTTGGTTGGGAGTAGGCGGAACTCCTGAATCGTTTGCTCGCGCAGGGTCACTTGGTTTGCCTTTGATGGTGGCAATAATAGGGGGAGAAACACATCGCTTTCGTCCATTGATTGATTTGTATAGAGAAGCGGGTAAACGAGCAGGATTTAAAAACGAAGAATTAAAAGTTGGCCTCCATTCACTCGGATATGTTGCAGATTCAACTGAACAAGCAATAGCAGAATATTATCCCGGATATGCAGAAACTTTTACGCGAATAGGAAGAGAGCGAGGTTGGCCCCCCGTTTCGCGTGAAAGATTTGATTCACAAAATGGATTATTAGGTGCATTGTGTGTTGGTAGTCCGGAAGAAATTGCCGAAAAAATTCTTCGCCACAGCGAAGCGCTTGGTGGAATTTCAAGATTCAGTTTTCAAATGGACAATGCTGATATACCTCACAACAAACTAATGCATGCAATTGAATTAATTGGAACTCAGGTGTCACCTTTAATCAATAAATAATTTTTGCTATCAATTTAAACGCGGAACATTTTTATCAATGAAAATTAACGCATCTATAAATGTGTTTTTTTATTTTATTCCTGCCGCCATTAACACCCTGTTTTGTAATGCTCCGGCATATTGTTGCGCTGTTAATTTTTTCTTTAAATCATCTTTAAAAGGTGAAAGCACTTCAAAGGTGGTTTCGAAGCCGGGTACCACGGTACCCAATAATTGTCGGAGAATAATTACTGTCTTACCGCTGCCAAAAGCATACATTGGAACTGCACCAGTATTAATTGTACTCGCCTTATAAAGTATAGGTTCTTCCTTAGAACTGTAAATGGTAGATAAACAAGGGTCATAAAACTTATTCTCGCATTCAACAAAAAAATGTCCACTAAAAAAACATCCGAGATTAAAATTTGTGGAGCCCGGATTGGCCATGTTGCCAACCACCTTTGTATCGAAACATTTATAATTCGGCTTCGAAATAAAACGATCATATAGGTTTGCATCAGCAGCTATCATTTTTAAGCGGTGCGTATCATCATCTTCAAACCCTCTCTTATTGTGCCACAGGCAACATTTTTTCTACCAGTGCCATTCAACAAATCATCAGCCGTTTGTTTGCCTGATTGTGCTGCATAATTCCAGTTTGCTTTTGCAAAATCAAGGTAGTTTTCATAAAGCTGCTCAACAATATTCGGTTTTTTGTCGGCTAGATTTTTTAAAATGTCGTGTTTGCCATTCAATATTTCTTCTCTCGCGCTCATGATCGTTTTTTTTAGTTCTCACAATAATAAAATAATTAAAACAGTAAAGTGATAGAAAAATTTAACCCATAAAAAACTGCTACAAATAAAACATCAGCCCTATTCCATAACCGGCTGAACCTGTTCGCTTGCTGCCGGGGTAAGCAACTAATTGATGGTCGAAGAGGTATAAAAATTAAAGGTGGTTAATCCGTAATCGTAAAAAGCGACCGGGCGCATTCCTGCTGACCAATCTGATTTAAGCGGAATGTTAAACCCTGCTTGTGCGCGCAATACAATTGAGTATCCTCTGAAAATATTAAAATCGGTGTCGGCAGGCAACTGAA
This sequence comes from Bacteroidota bacterium, assembly GCA_014190575.1. GTDB lineage: Bacteria > Bacteroidota > Bacteroidia > Chitinophagales > UBA10324 > UBA10324. The sequence goes on from BJGQ01000047.1 coordinate 13,280, forward strand.
ACTTGTTAGCATCTCCACCCTTTGTGTTTCCACCAAAAGAATTTATAACAAGTTGCCCACCAATAAAGAAAAATTTTACGGGAACAAAATTCCCTCCGAAGCACATTCCAAAATCGTGTGTATTCGAAATTAAAATATACCCACTGTCGGAATTTACCTCGTTTCGGTTATATGAATAAGAAGCCTCAACTTCAAATTCCCCTTTATTGGCTCGCGATAAAAACCCAATCTGTAATCCGGGATTTGGATTGTATTGCAAATCGTTTTTTAAATGCATGGTATCAGAAATTGCATGCAAGTACTTAGCAAGCCCCGGTCGGTTATGAATTGAATAAACAGGCCCAATAGTTATAGCAGAAAAATCTGCTTGCGAAAAAACTTTACTTGTGCTTATGCCAGTGAACAAAATTAGTGTGATAAAAAAATTCTTCATATTGATTTTTAGTGCCTGCGAAAATATCATTATAAATTTCACCTGAAATATTCATTGCGCTTTTCAATTCACTGAAATTGACTAACAAAAAAATTCCCTGTGAATGTTATTTGACAGGGAATTTTTTGATGAAAGAATAAGAAATTAATTTGTTTCTTAAACAGTTCAGAAATTTTTTTATTGCACAAAAACTTTTTGAATAAATCTGTTTTCATTCGAAACAACTTCAACAAAATAAATTCCACCGGATAAGCTTTTGGTTGAAACAGAAATTGAGTTGACAGCAATTTGTTCGGCATTAACATTAATTTTTATTCCAGAAATATCATAAAGTTTTACCGATGACAAATTAATTTTTGAATTGGAAGTCAAATAAATTTTATCAGAAGCTGGATTCACAGAAAGCGAAATAGAGGGGTCATTTCCCGATTCTGAAATTCCGGAAGTGAGGTCAACTACCGTTTCAAAAGTATCGGTACAACCTTCCGCATTTGTTGCAATTAATTGAATGGTAAAAACTCCTATGGTGACATAAGTGTGTGATGGCGTTGGGTTGTTAGTTGTAAAGCCATCACCAAAATCCCAATCGTAAACCGTTGCAAAAGATGAAGTGTTGTTTGTGGTAACCGTTGTTCCGCTTTGTGTGAAAGAAAATTCAGCTTCGGGAATTGAAAGCACTGTAATAAAAACTGAATCGGTATTGGTGCAACCACTAAAGCTCGTTCCGATTACTGTTACCTCAAAAGAAGTGGAAGGAGTAGTTGTTGCAGTGTCTCCGCCAAAAGAAAACGGGTCAACATTAGTCGGCGACCATGTATAAGTAAGCCCTCCGGATGCAACCAATATTACAGATTGTCCAATGCAAATAGTATCGTTTGAAGCGTCAATTAAAATTATTGGTTTTGGAATAAAACTTAAATTATTACTTGGGGTAGTATCGGTTCCACAGCTATTAGAAACAATGGTGGAATAGGCTCCTGCATTCATGGCCGCATATATTGCATTGGTTGCCCCGGAAATCAGATTGCTATTAAAAACCCATTGATAATCGGTTGCAATTGAATTGGTGGCATCCATCACAAATGGGCTATCACATGCACTGATATTTAATGCAATGGCGTTCGAATAATCTGGAGCTACACATGAAGAAACGGTAAACTGTCCGGTCATACTTGCATGAATAGCGCAGTTGTAATTGTAAATACCACTGACTGCCGGCACATAAACAAAAGAAACAGATGATGAATTCATTGAGTGATTCCAGGAAACTGCTCCACCCGGAATAGTAGTACTTGTGGTTGTATGTGTTCCGCTTATCCATGTAAACAAAACGGTGTCGCCAAGGTTGATGGTGAAATTTGTAGGAGCAAACTGAAAGTTCGCAACTGTTACAACTTGTGTTGTTGCGTTTGCTTCTGAATAAGAAAAGGCAAACGAAATGATTAAAAGTGAAAAGAAGTGTAGGTGTTTTTTCATAATTGAACTTGTTTTTTGTAATGATACAAACAGCCTTGTATTAGAAAAATATTTTAAAATAGAATTACATTCGTATGACAAACATTTTTGAAAGGCTGTTATCAATTAATTTAAAAAACAAGCGCCAACTATTTTTGTTTGAACAAAATTTAGTTGGCGCTTAAATGTGTTTTAATTATTTATATCAGAGGATTTATTTGTTGATTTCCCGGATACTTAACTGTGTAAGTGAATTTAAAAGTTTTTACTTCTTTAGATTTCAAATTCATGTTCCAGGTTAGAGAACCTGTTGTTTCATCCTGTTTTGCTCCGCTTGTTTCTTCGGCAGTAACTGTTATGTCTTTTTGATTTGAAAGAGGAATCTGATCGAGCAACACAAAATTTATTGCATTTGCTTTTGTGTTTCGAACAGTGATGGTGAAACTGCGTGTTACTGTTTTCATTCCATCAACAAACCCGGTTTTGCTTTTTTCTTTAATCAGTTTGCGTTCAACCAAAATTGTTTTATCGCGACCTAAATCAATGTTCAATGTATCGTCCATATCAGTTGGATTGATGGTTGATTTTCCAACATACGAATTATCGAAATAAATTTTCGCTTCACCATAAACCAGATTCATATCTTCCCAATCAACAATGCGCGCCTGTAAAAAGGCATCCTTGTCTAATTTCGGAACACAGTAATATTCAAATGACGCATTCAATTCTTTTTTCTGAACGGCTATGGTGTGCGGCTTCCCGTCAGATGGAATAGAATACGAAAGCGCAATGGCATATTCAACCTGCACCATGTTGGTTTTAACAGTTGAATAATCGAAACTGTATTTAGCATCCATGTCTTTTAATTCATCATTACTAAATGTTCCTCCGGTTGTTGTTGTTGCAATTTCATTCAGTGAGGTTAAATTTTTTGAAAGTGTTTCTTCGCGCATATAATTTATCAATTGAACAAATAACGGATTGAGTGTTGGCCGTGTATTTCTCAGCGATGGATTTCCGGTTGAAAGAGTCAGCTTCACATCCTTCCAATCAACTGCAGTGTTCTGAATCAGTTTTGCTTTTTGAATTAAAGTGAGCGAGTTATCGGTTGATGTTGCTTTCAAATCATACTCCGGCGCCCACGATGCACTAGCGGTGTAATAATTAAACTGGATGCTTGCAACTGTTGCTACATCAGCGGAAACTGTAATCAGTATTTCATAAATCGGTTGCGCATTATCAACCGGAGCACCTTGGTTCACTTTGTTTATGAGTTCGTTAATTTCTGCAATGCCGGTTTCCAATTGTGTTTTTATTGCAGTGAGTTTATCTTGCTCGCGAGTGAGTTTCACCCATTCTGCATCAATGTTTCCTTGTCGCTGTCTGTAATATTCAATGGCATCTTTCATCAGCACTAAACTATCCCGCTTTGATGTTCCGCGAATAATCGGATTGCTTTGCAGAAATCCTTTTTCAACAATCAACTCTTCTTTATTTGCCTGAATAAGCATGAGCTGGTAATACAATTCATATACACTATCCTGCTTGGTCTTAATCGCTTTTTTATATTTTAATAATAACGGATTGTCGGGTTTTGTTTCTATGTTTTCAGGATATCTGGTATTGAATTGCGCATCTAAAATGGTAAAGTCACCCTTGCCCGATGTAATAATTGTTGCGGGGTCAATGAACGGCGATACACCCTGAAACGCAAATTCAGTGGTGCCAATCGGTATCGTTACATTTTCAGAATAATAAATTTGTGCGCCTGTAAAATACACCGTTGCTTTTTCGGGTTTGCACGAAATTGTTTTTGGGGTTTGCGCAATTGATAAATTACAACACAACACAAACATTAAAATGATTTTGGTTTTCATCTTTCTTGATTTTATTTTCAGTGAGATTCAAAACTTCATTCAATTCCATAAAATGGTTTTAGTAGACAATGAGAAATTTTCTTTGAAAATTTATTTTCAGTTATCGTTTAGTCGCACATTTACATTCTAAAAAAAAATAGTTAAAATGGAAAATCAAAAACCACCACTTCCGCCATTTACAATGGAATCAGCAAAACAAAAAGTACAAATGGCAGAAGACGCATGGAATAGCAAGGACCCGGAAAGAGTTTGCCTTGCTTATACAATTGATACGGAATGGCGAAACAGAACCGAATTTTTAAATGGAAGAGAAGAGGTTAAAGAATTTTTAAAAAGCAAATGGGAAAAGGAATTAAACTATAAATTGAAAAAAGAATTGTGGGGTTTTCGCGAAAACCGAATGGCTGTTCGGTTTGAATATGAATATCAAAACTCTGAAGGGCAATGGTTCAGAGCATATGGAAATGAAAACTGGGAGTTTGACGAAAACGGATTAATGGCAAAACGATTTGCAAGCATAAATGATTTACCAATTAAAGATTCTGAGCGGAAGTTTATATAGGAAGTTTTATATAATAAATTTTTCAACTCATACCTGCTTTAGCAATCATTACATTTTTATTCTGATTGAAGGAACAAGTTTCTTTTATTATTTATGCAGAAATAAATTTTGACCTTCATGAAAAATCTTTTTCAACCGGAAGCAACCAATGAAATTTTAAAGCGAATAGATTCATTAACTCCGCAGTCAAAAGCAGTTTTGGGAAAAATGAATGTGATGCAGGGAATGCGACACATAGCAATGGCGTTCATGATTCCGACCGGTGAATTGAACCCGACCATATCAAGAGTGCCTCCAATGCCAAAGTGGTTGATGAAATTTTTTCTACTGAATACGAAACCACCGAAAGAACGGGCTGAAACTTTTGTTGAAATAAATATGGTGGCAAATAATATTAACCCAACAGATTTTGAAACAGAGAAAACAAATTTGAAAAATAAACTGAATGCATTTACAACAGCTTCGTCTTTTTTACCTGAAAATAAATTAGGCGGAAAATTTTCGAAAGCCGATTGGGGTAAATTAAATTACAATCATACCGACCATCACCTACGGCAGTTCGGCGCTTAAACTTTGTATTGCTGAACTTTTTTTATTGAAATAAAAATTGTTCGATGAAATATTGTGTTTGCTCAGCAAGTAGTTATTGGGTTTGAAATGACAATCAAAATGGTTTAGTCATTTTGTATAATTGAATATTCTTTTACATTACACTCACAAAAAAACAATCATGAAAAAAAATATTCTCTTACAAATTGCTTTGATAGTAATAGTGTTCTTCTCAACTTCATTTATTAATTCTATTTCGAAGCCCGGCGAAGATTTACCGAACGGCCCTGAGGGCACTACAAGTCTATATCAGAATAAAATTGTATTCGTGATGACCACCCCTGTTCAGGCATATACAGTAATAGAAGAAGCAAAACCTGATGACAAGGTATTTATTATGACCGCAGAAATTACAATGACCATTGACGAAATGATTAAGAAGGAAGCCAAGGGCAAGATGGAAAAGTTTGATGGAGTAATTGTTTACGGCCAGTACAAGCAAATGGAGTTTATAAAAATTTAATAATGGTCTTGGAAACTCAGTTGTAAACGGTGCATCTTATCCATACATCTACAACACTAAAAAAACAGGTCCCAAATATGTGTACTTCGCATCCATTCCAAACAAACCTTACAATGTGCTCGATACATTTGAGAAAAGTGCACTAGGGCAAACCGGTATCGGTGTGGCAAACAATGCCGGCGATCCATACAAAGTGCGCATCAATTCATTTTGTGAAAAAGCAGTGAACATTGCAAAAGATAAATCACTTGAGTTTGATGGAATCATTGTAAAACAAAGTGGTGATTTAGGTGCTGATGCAAATGACTTTGGAAAAGAAATTCAGATTATAAAATTTAAATAGTTTTTTATTTTTTTCTGAAGCGAATATTTTTTATCAATTTTTTATATGCTGAATTCTTTTTGTTTAGAGATAAAATGAAATCATTTTTCATTCTTGTTTTTTTATTCGTTGAAAATTTATGTTTCGCGAATATGGCTTCTCCTGTTACCGAAGGAACATTTTCGAGTGCTGCATTTTCAAGCAGAGACATTAATATTCTGAAAGAAAAAATTCATGTAACAATTGATAAAGATTTTAAAACAGCGCTTTATAAAATTGAATATTTTATAAATACAGATTCAGAGGGAAATCAAATTCCGCTGTTGTTTTTTGCAATGGATTACAAAGGAGATTTTAAAGTTTTGATGGATGATAGTGAAGTAATTGTATCGGCTGTTCCGCCACAATATCTCACGACTGCAAATTCCCCGTTCCAAAAATTCTCAAATATATTTTCACCGCCATCGCAATATGAACAATCAGAAACAGTAACTATTTATTGGAATGAAAATTCCGGATTCGTTTACCAACTGAACAACTTAAAATATTTTGAAGCCAATTTATCAAGGGGCGAACACACCATAAGAGTAGAATATGAAGCAAGTGCGTGGACAGATGTTTCTGACTGGATAAAGGAATATAGTTTTCGTTACTCGCTATCACCTGCAAAATTCTGGAAATCGTTTGGTTCATTGGAAGTGGTGGTTGATGCATTTCAGTTTCATCAATCAATTTCCACCAATTTCAATCAACCAACTTCAGGCAAATTGGATTCTGTTGCTTCATGGAATTTTGAAAAACTTCCAGCAAATTATTTTCAAATCAATTATGTACCGGCCGTCAGTTCATTGGCAAAAACTTTAATCCTGATTGGTCTCGATAATCTCGCTTACATTTTTATTATTCTTCTTGCGCTGCTTCATTTGTTTTTAATTTATAAATTCAGAAAAAATAATTTGCACAAAAAGTTTTCGTGGACACTAATCATCGGAAGCTTGATTATTCCATTCTTAAGTCTTCTGTTTTATATGAATTCATTCGGAATAATTGATAACCTGATTGGCGCCGAAGCAGGAAGGTATCATGGATATGTTTTCCTGAATATTATTTTTTACCCTGTGATAGCAGTTGTTTATTTTATGGTGATGTGGATAGTGGAAAAAACAATCAAGAGAACTAGAAATAAGGCTATATAAATTTTTATACTGGCTTAAACCGTTCAAATGCCTGCTTACACGAAAAACAAAAATGGGTGCTGCGGCAAAGGGTGCTTCCGAAAATAGAATTCATCGTGGTGTCTTCACTGCCGCAATGCGGACACTTGCTGTGCGCAATTTCTTCCATCCCGAAATTACCGCAGTGGCGCTGCGGAGTTCCAAGCCCGAAATTTTCCAGCAATATTTTTCCGTTGGGTGTTATGCGGTCGCTGTCCCATACAATTGAATCATCCAGTTGAACTTCCACATTTTCATACCCGAGCGACTCCACTTTTTTCTGAATCGAATCTTTAATAACATGAATGGCGGGGCATGCCGTGAAAGTCGGAATCATTTTCACGCGCACACCTGTAGCGGTTTCTTCCACGCCTGTAATCATTCCCATATCAATTACCGACAGTGTCGGAATCTCCGGGTCCATCACTTCTTCAAGCGATTTATAAATTGCAGCCCCACCCGTCCTCCCCCAAGGGGAGGTGTTGGTTGCTACGGAATTATTTTCTACTTCAGTTTTCATTTATTGTGTCAATGTAATCGCGACTGTTCTCTTCCCCTTTGGGGAAGAGTTAGAGATGGGGCTTTTTACCATTCAGTTCCTTCCGCTTCACTGTTTATCACTTCCGCCATTTCAGTTAACAGTGGTTGCAGGTGTTCGGTGTGATAACCTTTTCTTCCACCATAAACAGGAGCTGTTGCTGATGGAATTTTCAGATTTGCTTTTTCAATGATGGGTGAAATTTTTTCCAGCCACTTCTGCTGTAACACTTTCTCGCCGTCGAATATTTTTTGAGCAATTAATTCTGCTTCGAAATCTGATGGTTCAAAAATTCCGAGTGCATAATTCCACAACTCGTTCAATGCACTTTGCATGCGCGCATGACTTTCATCAGTTGCGTTTCCCAATCGCGTGAGCCAGGTATCAGCATGCAGCACATGATATTTTAATTCGCCTTTTATTTTTTTCGAAAGCTGTGCAAGCGGCGCGAACGATGATGTCGAAAGCATTTCGTACCTAATGAAATCAGCATGGTCGAATAAAAAATGCCGCACCAGACTGAAATCATATTCATGATTCGATAATTCAACCAACTGGCAATTCATTAGTTCATTTTCCTTTCTGAAAAAAGCGAGCTTATCAGGATTCGCAGTTTGAAATTCTTTTTCGAGAATAGAATAGTTCGCAAGCGCGTGACCGATTTTATCCTGCGCCATGGATGAGTAGGCAATGTCTTCTTCCATAATGGGGCCCATGCCCGTCCACTCACTCATGCGGTGACCGTATATCAATTCGTCGTCCGCCATGCGGAACAATAAATTTTTTATCGCTTCCATAGTTTATGCTTTCTGTTTGCTTTTTTTATACCGGTTAATTTTTTCCATCACCTTGAATCCTGCTGCTTCGCGATATTGTTTTTCGGGAGCAGTGGCATTGTCGAAAATATCTTCATCGTCATAACTGAACGAAAAAATGTCGGATGATTTTGTCACCCACAAATTCACACACGCCAATCGCCGACCGAATTGTTCTTTGGCAAACAACAGCGCGAGTTGCGCATCGGGCGCATGCACAATGCCCA
>BJGQ01000048.1 GCA_014190575.1 Bacteroidota bacterium
TGCAGTTTTTTTAAATCGTTGAATGAAGGAGGAAGTGTTTTTAAATCATTCGCTTTCAAATCAAGAATTTCAAGTTGAGTAAGTTTTCCAAAGTCATCGGGTAATACAGTGATAGCATTGTTGCGAAGATGCAGCGCTTTTAAATTAGTGAGTTGTATAATGGAAGCCGGAAGTGTTTTAATAATCTGGTCGTCGAGCGTAAGTACTTCTAAGTTTTTAAGATTGCCAATTGACTCCGGTAATTTAATTAAATGTGGCACAGCCATGTTCGGGAAAAAATTCCCATCCAACTCCAGCACTTTCAAACTTTGCAAATCGCCTATCCAATCAGGCAGCAATTGAAAATAATTATGCGCTGCTCTTAAATATTTTAAGCCGGTGAGCGATTTCATGTATGAAGGCAGTTCACCCAATCCGCACCAACTCACATCCAGTTCTTCCAGATTTTTCATCTTACTTAAATCAGGAAGTGTAGCTAAAAAATTTCCGCTCATCAGTAATGTTTTTAGCTGAACCAGATTTCCGAATGAAGCGGGGAATTTTTCAATTGCTTCTCCATTTAAATTTCTGTTGCCTGTGCTGATATTGAATTCAGTGAGGTTGATGAGTTTACCGATTGTGTTTGGAAAAATCAAAATACGGTTTCCGCTTACATCAATTTTTTCGAGAGAAGTAATTTCTCCAATGGATTCAGGTAAAGCAATGAGATTGCAAGAAGAAATATTCAGTTGTTTCAAATGAATGAGTTTACTGATTGTAGTACATGCCTGCTTGAAATCAAGAGCGAGATTATTGCTTAAATCAATTTCTTCCATTTCGGTGCATGATGAAATAGTTGCTGGCAGTTGAACAAAATAATTTGACCCAAGGTCTAATTTTTTCAGTGCGGTTAAGTCGCCAATATTATCAGGCAGCACACTGAATTGATTTCCGGCAATGTCTAAGTATTCCAAAGTTTTTAATTTCTCCAATCGTGTAAACAATTCTTCCAATCGCAAGGAAGAGTTATAAGGAATAATAATATTCTTCAGACTGTTACACTCACTGATTTCTTCAGGAAGAATTTGCAACAAATTTGTTTTCAGATTCAGTGTTTGCAAATGTGAAAGTGTGCTGATGTTTCCAGGTAATTTCAACAGTGCCGAAATACTGATTTCGAAATATTCCAGATTCGGAAGCACCGAGAGTTTACTGATTGCCTGATTGAAATTTAATCGGGTGCAATGTCTGAAAGCTATCCCTTTCAGATTTGTCAGCGAACTCATATCCGGAAGCACTGCCAAGGAATCGTATTCTAAAAAAAGATAAAAACACTTTTGTGGATTGTTTAGCGCGAGGTCGACACGAAAAAAAGTGCTGTCGGTTGTTTGCGGAATATCCAACACCTGCGCTTCAGAACTAAAAGTGAAGAGTGAAAAGTGAAGAGTCAGAATTGACATTGTAACAGTTGCCATTCTTATTGTTCTCATTATAATTTTATTGCTCTCTCTTTTCATGGTTGTAAATATGTGACACTCTTTGATTGCAAGTTTAAAATTAAATTAACACCTCCTAAGAAAGGAATGGCCGGAAATTGGCGCTTCAAAAAGATAGAATATTACTCCCTTCAAAAAAAATAATGTTTAATACTTTTAAATATTCATTAAACAATTACATTTGCAAACCATGACAGGAAAATACTCTATTCGCGATTTAGAAAAGCTTTCAGGCATTAAAGCCCATACAATTCGAATCTGGGAATTGCGCTATGGTTTGCTTACACCATCACGCACTGATACCAACATCAGGCACTACTCAAATGATGATTTGAGAAAACTTTTGAATGTTTCATCCCTCATAAATAAGGGAATGAAAATTTCAAACATCAGCAAACTTTCATCAAAACAAATTCAAGAGGAAATTTCCGTTGATCAAAATGTAGAGTCACCAATTGAAAATTTTCTTCCTACAGCGCAAAATGCGTTGATGTTTGCTTTATTTGAGTTTGATGAAGAGATTTTCAATAAAGCATTCTCGCTTGCTGTTTTAAAACTTGGATTTGTTGAAGCGCTTTATAAAGTATTATATCCCTTACTAAATAAAATAGGTTTTCTATGGAATAGTGGTGAAATTTTTCCGGCGCAAGAGCATTTTATTACCAATCTCGTAAAGCAAAAAATTTTTTCAGCCACTGATTCTTTATTGTTGAACACAGATAAAAAAGATACTTTCATTTTATTTCTTCCCGAAGGTGAGCTGCACGAAATCGGATTGCTGCTCACTAATTACTTACTTCGTTCAATGGGAAAACATACCATTTTCCTAGGGCAAGGTGTGCCACTCGATAATGTAATAGCGACCTATAAAGCTACCAATGCAAAAAATTTATTGCTCTTCATTATCACACCAAGTAACCAAAAGGAAATTACTACCTACCTGCAAAAACTTTCTGTTGGTTGCAATAATGCCATTATATATATTAGTGGCAACAATAATTTACTCGATAAAATAAAACTCGCTTCAAATTTCGTTCGCCTAAAAAGTCCGGAAGATTTAAAACTGATAAAATAAATTTTTCCGGACTATTGGAAATTAGATTTTGTTTAATATATTTGCATAAAGATTAAACAAAATAAAACAAGGGGTTCAAATTTTGTTTTAGTTACAACAGAAAATTTCATGGCACTCCAGAAGAAAATTGTCATTATCGGTTCAGGGTTTTCGGGTCTTGCGGCTGCTTGTTGTCTGGCACAGACAGGTGCTGATGTAACAGTGTTGGAAAAAAATGAACAGGCGGGTGGCCGTGCGCGCAGTTATGAAGCCGATGGTTTTCTGTTCGACATGGGACCAAGTTGGTACTGGATGCCTGATGTGTTTGAAAATTTCTTTCAGCTCTTTGGAAAAAATGTGGCTGACTATTATGCTCTGAAATTATTGTCGCCTTCCTTTTCCGTATTTTTTAATGGTGATGAAAAAATAAATATTCCTGAGTCGGAAAGAGATTTAGAAAATCTTTTTGAATCAATCGAAAAAGGAAGCGCACTGCAACTTCGGAAATTTCTGAAAGAAGCAAAGTATAAGTACGAAGTCGGAATGAAGGAACTGGTTTACAAACCTGCGCTTTCGTGGATGGAGTTTGCCGACAGAAGAGTGCTTGCAGGTTTAACACGCTTACACATTCTTCAATCGTTTCAAAAATATGTGCGGAAGTATTTTAAAGATAAACGACTCATCAGCATTCTGGAATTTCCTGTTTTGTTTTTAGGCGCGCAACCAAAAGATACTCCCGCGCTTTACAGTCTGATGAATTATGCAGGACTCTCACTCGGCACCTGGTATCCCATCGGCGGAATGAAAAAAATTATTGACGCGATGGAAAATTTAGCGCTGTCGCTGAATGTTAAAATTATCACCAATACTCCGGCAACAAAAATTGCGGTTGCCAATAAAAAAGTTACCGGAGTTTTTTCGAATGAAATATTTTTTGATGCTGATTCGGTCATTGCTTCTTCCGATTATCATTTTACAGATGAAAAATTGCTTGCAAAAGAATTCAGAAATTATTCAGGCGAGTACTGGAGCAAGCGAACGATGGCTCCTTCATCCATTATTTTTTATCTCGGAGTAAAAAAGAAAATTAAAAATCTGGAGCATCACAATTTGTTTTTTGATGAAGACCTGGAACAACATGCAAAAGAAATTTACGAAACTCCGAAGTATCCGACACGACCCCTATTTTATGTATGCTGTCCATCGAAAACTGATGAGGCAGTGGCACCAATAGGAATGGAAAATCTATTTATCCTGATTCCTATTGCTGCCGGATTAAAAGATGATGATGCAACACGGGAAAAATATTTCGACATCGTACTCTCACGATTGGAAAAGAAAACTGGAGAGAACATTCGTGAAAATATTATTCACAAGAGAAGTTATGCCATCAACGATTTTCAATCAGATTACAATGCATTCAAAGGAAATGCTTATGGTTTAGCAAACACGCTTCGTCAGACAGCGGTGCTGAAGCCATCAATCCGAAATAAAAAATTAAAAAATCTTTTTTACACCGGGCAATTAACTGTTCCCGGTCCGGGTGTTCCGCCGGCTTTAATATCAGGACAAATAGTAGCTAAAGAAGTAATTAAACAACTCAATCTTAATTGATGAAAAATTTATTTGACAGAATTTCTGCACGCAGCAGCAAAATGGTGACGAGAACTTACAGCACTAGTTTTTCTTTGGGAATTTATTTTCTCAGCGGAAAATTTCATGAACCCATTTATGGAATTTATGGTTTCGTTAGGTTGGCTGATGAAATCGTTGACAGCTTTCATGATTTTAATAAAGCAGAATTATTACGGCGCTTTCGTGCAGATACTCAATTAGCGATTGACGAACGCATCAGTTTGAATCCGATTCTGAATAGTTTTCAGAAATGTGTGCATCAATATAAAATCGAACAGGAATTGATTGACACATTTCTGCACAGTATGGAAATGGATTTAACACAAGCTTTTCACGATAAAAATTCATTCGACAATTATATTCTTGGTTCGGCTGAAGTAGTGGGGCTGATGTGCCTTCGTGTTTTTACAGAAGGAAATGATCAGATGTATGAAAAATTGAAGCCAGCGGCAATGTACTTGGGTGCTGCTTTTCAAAAAGTGAATTTCTTAAGAGATTTAAAACAGGATTACAATCATTTAGGTAGAGCATATTTCCCCGGAATTGATCTAGATAATTTTGATTACGCACAGAAAATAAAAATTGAATCAGACATTGAATCTGATTTCACACTCGCATTAAATGGAATCAGAAATCTGCCTAAGGGTGCTCGGTTGGGAGTGTATGTGGCGTTTGTTTATTACAAAGCACTGTTCACAAAAATCAAATCAGTACCTGCTGAAAAAGTAATGCGTGAACGAATTCGTGTTCCGAATAATCAGAAATTCCGATTGCTGATTAACTCTGTTATCCGTCATCAATTCAATATGCTATGAAAATATTTTTCTACCTGATTTTTATTTTAAGTTTTTCGTTCGCGGCGAATTCGCAGTCGCTGATTCAAATCAGAGAACAATTTTATCGCGCACAGGTAAATGGTGAATCTGCTGATTCATTTTATGCCAAGATGCAGAGTGCTACAGCAAGTGCTACCGCCTTAATGGTTGGGTACAAAGGAATGGCTGCGTTTATGCTTTGCAATTATTCTTACAATCCATATAGCAAATTGAAATACTTTAATGAAGGAAAAAATTTATTGGAAAAGGCAATTGCAATGAATAGTGAGAACACTGAGCTTAGATTTTTACGATATACCATTCAAAAAAATGTGCCGTCGTTTTTAGGTTATAGTTCAAATGCGAATTCAGATAAACAATTTGTAAAGAATAGAATTTATGATTCGCAATTAAAAAATGCCGATAACGATTTGTACAACCGAATGGTGAAATATTTTTCTTCTGAAAATAATTGATGACTGGTTTAAATAAAAAAATTAAAGAAGGAATTATGCAAGGACAATTTCAGTTAGAATCCATTATAAGATTTTCTTTTTTTCTCTTTTTAATAAATATGAAAATGACAAGCGCACAACCACTGCAGGCAGTATCTAATGTTGACTTAAAAAAGTACGAAGGCAAGTGGTACGAAATTGCTTCGTTCCCGCAGCGATTTCAGAAAGGATGCCATTGCACAACTGCAACTTACACCATCAGCGAAAAAGGATTTGTGATTGTGGAGAACAGATGCAACAAAGGAAGTGTAACAGGAAAAGAATCATACATAAAAGGAAAAGCATTTATAGAAGCCGGAACAAACAACGCAAAATTGAAAGTACAATTCTTCTGGCCTTTTACCGGCAAGTATTGGATAATTGATTTGGCAGATGATTACAGTTACGCGGTAGTCAGTCACCCGAACAGAAAATATTTATGGATTCTCTCAAGAACTTCGAAAATGGATGATGCAATTTATCAGCAAATTATTTCTCGACTGGTTGAAAAAGGATTGGATGTAAGTAAACTTCAAATCACAGAGCAACTTTGAAAACGGAAAAAAAATCTGTTACACTCTTCTGGTTTCGCCGCGATTTGCGGTTGAGCGACAATCATGGATTGTATGAAGCATTGAAAAATTCGGAGGCGGTTCTTCCTGTTTTCATTTTCGATAAAAATATTCTGGAAGCACTTGAGAATAAAAAAGACAAGCGCGTTTCATTCATTCACCAAACATTGAAAAATCTGAATGATGATTTATTAAAAGTAGGTTCATCTCTTTATGTACTTTATGCAGAACCGCTTGAAGCATTCAAAACAATTTCAAAAACTTTTGATGTAAAAGCAGTTTTCACCAACCACGATTATGAACCTTATGCGATTGCGCGCGATGAAGAACTCGGTGAATACTTCAGTAAGAAAAATATTCCATTCCAAACTTTTAAAGACCAGGTGATTTTTGAAAAATCAGAAGTGATGAAGAGCGATGGAACACCTTACACCATTTTCACCCCCTATTCAAAACTGTGGAAAGAAAAATTCAGAAACGAAAGTCAGCAGCTTTTTCCGAGTGAAGTTTTCAAATCAAATTATTTAAAAACAAAACCATTTTATTTTCCTTCACTCAGAGATATTGGTTTTGAAGAAACAACTGTTACAGTTCCTTCCATTGAAGTTGACAAAACAATAATTAAGCATTATCATGAAACCAGAAATTTACCTGCTGTTGATGGCACCAGTAAACTCAGCGTGCATCTCCGTTTCGGAACAGTGAGTGTGCGCAAACTCGCGCAAATGGCGGCAGCATTGAATGACCAATGGCTGAACGAATTAATCTGGCGCGAGTTTTTTATGATGATACTTTTTCATTTTCCGGAGGTGGTGACGAAAAGTTTTAAAAAGAAGTACGACAACATTGCCTGGAGAAATGATGAAGAGGAATTTTTGAAATGGTGTAACGGTGTTACAGGTTTTCCGATTGTGGATGCGGGCATGCGCGAGTTGAACGAAACCGGATTGATGCATAATCGTGTGCGCATGGTGGTTGCGAGTTTTCTTACCAAGCACCTGCTCATTGACTGGCGCTGGGGCGAATCATATTTTGCAGAGAAATTGCTCGACTACGAACTCTCCTCCAACAACGGCAACTGGCAGTGGAGTGCAGGATGTGGATGCGATGCTGCGCCCTATTTCAGAATTTTCAATCCCGAGGAACAAACAAAAAGATTTGACCCTGAAAATAAATACATCAACAGGTGGGTGAAGGAATTTTCTTCCGCTGATTATTGTAAACCAATAGTCGAACATCGTTTTGCAAGAAACCGTGCTTTAACAACTTTTAAAAATTCAATACAATGAAACCAATTCAAAATGTAGTGCTCGTGAATGAGCAGGATGTAGCGCTCGGAAAAATGGAAAAGCTTGAGGCGCACATTAAAGGCCAGCTTCATCGCGCCTTTTCGATTTTTATTTTTAATACCGATGGCGAATTGCTCTTGCAAAAACGCGCGGATGAAAAATATCATTCAGGTGGTTTGTGGACGAACACTTGTTGCGGTCATCCTGAACCGGGAGAAGTAATTACAAGCGCTGCTGCAAAAAGATTGAACGAAGAGATGGGAATGCTTTGCGATTTAAAATTCGGTTTCAAATTTTTGTATAAAGAAAATGTAGGCAATCATTTAACCGAACACGAAGTTGACCATGTGTTTTTCGGAATCAGCAATAATTTACCTGATATAAATGAAGATGAAGTTTCAGCTTATCGTTATGTTTCGTGGGAAGAATTAAAAGATGAAATGAATGATGTACCTGATACCTTTACCGAATGGTTTAAAATCATTTATGAAAAAGCATTTGATTTTTTCAGAGTAACAGAAAAATTTTTATCAAAATCCGCTGCATAAAAATTACAATTAACACAAACGAATTTCAATCATGACTATTTTGTTAAACTTATTTGTGCTCACTTCTTTCTTCGTTTTAATGGAAGGAGTTGCGTGGTTCACGCACAAGTACATCATGCATGGATTTTTGTGGTCGCTGCATCACGACCATCATTTAAAAGAGCATCCCGGATTTTTTGAGCACAACGATTTTTTCTTTTTGCTGTTCGCCATTCCCGGAATTATTCTGATGTCGTATGGACTCACACATTCGTATTCCGATTTTCGTTTCTGGATGGGAGCCGGAATTACATTGTATGGAGCAGCTTATTTTTTTGTGCACGATATTTTTATTCATCAGCGGTTTCCAATTTTGAAGCAATTGAATTCAACTTATTTCCGTGCGCTGCGCAAGGCACATAAAGTGCATCACAAACATTTAAACAAGGAAGAAGGCGAATGTTTCGGAATGCTTTTCATACCAAAGAGGTATTACGACGAAGCGAAGAAATCGAAAAACGAACTCTGGGGATAAATGATTCGGTTCACTTATCTCGCAGTTGATATTGGAGCGATTTTATTTCCATTCATTTTCAGTTTTCATCCGAAACTGAAATTTTATAAAACATGGTTTGCATTTTTTCCGGCCATGATTATTGCAGCCAGCATTTTCATTGTTGCAGATATTCAATTCACCCGCATTGGAGTGTGGGGTTTCAATCCGGATTATTTAACAGGAATTTATTTTTTCAATTTACCGATTGAGGAATACCTTTTCTTTTTCTGCATACCATATGCGTGCATTTTTACTTACCACTGTTTTAAAATACTGTTACAGCAATCACCTGATGAAAACACAGCGAGATTAATTTCTAAAATCGCAAGTGTTGTTTTGTTCATCATTGGAATTTTTTATTTCAATCACCTCTATACTTCTTCCACTTTTATCGCTCTGGCAATTTATCTTTTCATTACTGCACAATTCAATTTCACTTTTTCATTGGGAAAATTCTTTCTTGCTTACCTCATTTTATTAATTCCTTTTTTTATCTGCAATGGAATTTTAACCGGTACCGGATTAGAATCTCCGGTTGTGTGGTATAACAATAATCAGAATTTAGGAATCAGATTTCTCACCATTCCAATCGAAGATTTTTTTTACGGACTGTTGCTGATATTATTAAACGCAACAATTTATGAGCGCATACTTCGCAGTAAAAAATTACTTTAATAACTTAATTAAGTGAATTCAGTATTTCTAAGGTAAATAATTTTTAATCAGTGTGTTCGGGTCGCATTTGTTCATTGAATTATTTTTTTTTAATAGCATTCACGAATTCGGCGCACTGCTTCAATCCATATGCTCTTGCCTCATTTGTGGAAACAACAACACATCCTGAATGGAATGTGAGTTCGTCAGAATCATACACAAGCGGTCTATACCCATTCCGAGACCTGCAGTTGGCGGCATACCATATTCAAGAGCGCGTAGAAAATCTTCGTCGAGCATCATAGCTTCTTCATCACCACGCTTGCCAAGTTCCAATTGCTCTTCAAATCTTTTACGCTGGTCAAGAGGATCATTTAACTCTGAGAATGCATTGCAGATTTCTTTTCCGTTACAAATGGCTTCAAACCGTTCCACCAAACCTTCCTTGCTACGATGCTTCTTCGCTAGCGGACTCATCTCCACAGGGTAATCAGTAATAAAAGTTGGTTGTATCAGTTGCGCTTCGCACTTCTCACCAAAAATTTCATCAATCAGTTTTCCCTTTCCCATCGTGTTGTCAACCGGCACATGCAATTCTTTTGCAGTCGCGCGCAAAGCCGTTTCATCCATTGCCGAAATATCTATTCCGGTAAAGTGCTGTATCGCTTCAAACATCGTGAACCGTTTCCATGGTCGTGCAAAGTTGATGACATGCTCACCCACCTGCACTTCTGTTTTTCCGTACAGGTCAATACAAATTTTCTCCACCATCTCCTCAACCAAATCCATCATCCAGTAATAATCTTTATACGCCACATACAATTCCATTTGCGTGAATTCCGGATTATGAAAGCGGTCCATTCCCTCGTTGCGGAAATCTTTTGCGAACTCAAACACCCCGTCAAAGCCGCCCACAATCAGGCGCTTCAGATAAAGTTCGTTCGCAATGCGCAGGTACAAAGTCATGTCGAGCGTGTTGTGATGCGTTTTAAATGGGCGAGCTGCAGCACCTCCATACAACGGTTGCAGAATCGGAGTTTCCACTTCCACATACTGTTTCGAGTTCAGAAAATTGCGCATGCTCATCATCAACTGGCTGCGCTGCAGAAACACTTCCTTCGAATGCGGATTAATGTTCAGGTCAACATACCGCTGACGATAGCGCAACTCCACATCACTCACCGCATCAAACACTTCGCCTTCCTTTTCCTTTACCACCGGCAGCGGCTTCAGCGCTTTCGACAGCAGTTTCAGTTGCTGCACATGCAGCGATATTTCTCCCGTCTTGGTGCGGAACACATAACCTGTTACACCTATAAAATCGCCGAGGTCTAATAGTTTTTTAAACAGCACATCATACAGTTGCTTGTCGTCGCCGGGGCAAATATCATCGCGCTTAATGTAGAGTTGAATTTTGCCCACCGAATCCTGTATCACCACAAATGCTGCCTTGCCCATATCGCGGCGGCTCATGATTCGTCCGGCAAGCGAAATGGTTTTGCCTTCATACTGCGCGGCATCTTTTTCAAATTCAGTTTTTATGCGAAATGAGTTATCGTTCACTTCCACTAAATCGGCGGGATAGGGATTAATGCCGAGATTAATTAATTCTTCTAAAGCTTGTCGGCGTAAAACTTCGTGCTCACTCAATTGCATTTGCTTGTAATAATTTTTTGCAAATGTAACAGGAGAGTGAAGAATTTTATGACGCTTATAATTGAAAAAGAAACCTAAATAAAAAATGATGAATTATTCTCAGCGCTTTTAAACGAATATTTATCAAATGATGAACTCATCAATTGCTATTAAATAAATAACAAAAAAAGGGAGCATTATGAATGCTCCCTTTTTCAAAATCAAAACCAGAAATACTAACGCACTATTAATTTTTTAGTCATTACAGAATTTTCACCAATCAATTTTACCATGTACAAACCTGAAGAAAATGAATCAATATTTATTTGAATCAAATTCTGATTAGATTGAGGTAAAATATTTTTTACAATTTTTCCGGTGATATCGGTTATTTCAATTGCATTAATCCGATCATTTATTTTGGCAAAAGAAATGGTAGTTGATGCACTTGCCGGATTAGGATACAATTCAACTTTATCAGAAATATTTTTCTCATCAATTCCTGTAATGGTATTATTAAGAGTTAAAACAGTTCCATCAGCAAGTACAACTATTAAAGCAAAGGCTTCACCGTTTTGGTTTGAAGCTGGATTTAAAAAACCAGATGCAAGAACTACCGCTGAAGCACCAGCTGCCGTTGAAAGTGGTGCATTAAAACTTGCAACAATTGTTGTATTGTCATTTCCAGGAGTAACATTTAATGTATATGATGCAGCAGGAACGCTTATGTAATTAGTGATTGCACTATAAGGTGCATCATTAACAATTGTGGCAACACCTTGTGCAATAACATCTACAGTAGGTGCATCAGTTGCTCCATGTACTACACGGAAATCAACCTCATTTGCATTAATAGAAGACTGACGCATATTGTTCTGAAGAAATAAAGTAAACCCGGTAGAAGCTGCATCAGGATTTGAAGCGAAACTTGAAGGATTCAACACTCCGTTTGCTATGGCAACATATGAATCGCCATTTGTTAGTGTCACCTGGAAGTTTTTTAAAGTATCGCTTACTGACATGCTGGTTGGAGGAGCAACACCAATGTTTAACTGAACTCCGGCAGGAACTTCAATGAATGGAGTTGCAGTACGAAACGCAAAATTGTCAAGAGTCAATGTACCGTTCACATATATATCTACTGATGCAGCCGCAGGATCTGCAGCATTGTGTATTACCTGAAGTGTTGCAATACTCGTCTGAGGCAAAGCAACAACAGTTCCATTTGCCAAAGCAGCAAACAAACCAAATGCAGGTCCGTTTTGGTTAGCTGAAGGAGTTAAGAAACCGGAAGCAAAAACAATTGCTGAACCTCCCCCTAATCCACTCAGGTCTGCCTGAAATGTAGCAACAATCGGAGAACCCGCAGCAGGTGTTACATCCAATAAATAATTTGCAGCCGGTACAGAAATGTAATTAGTGATGGCACTGTAAGGTGCATCATTAACCAGTGTTGCAACATTGCGCGCAATGACATCAACAGTAGGAGCATCAGTTGCTCCATGCACTACACGGAAATCAACATTACCCATCATGGTAGCAGAAGTCTGAATATTGTTTTGAAGAAACAAAGTAAAACTTGTTGAGGCGCCCCCAGGATTTGATGCAAAGTTTGAAGGATTTAATACTCCGTTTGCAATAGCTACATACGAACCTCCATTAGTTAGTGTCACCTGGAAGTTTTTTAAAGTATCATTTACTGACATACTTGTTGGAGGAGCAACACCAATGTTTAACTGAACATCAGCAGGAACTTCAATAAATGGAGTTGCGGTGCGAAATGCAAAATTGTCAAGAGTCAATGTACCGTTCACATATATATCTACTGATGCAGCCGCAGGATCTGCAGCATTGTGTATTACCTGAAGTGTTGCAATACTCGTCTGAGGCAAAGCAACAACAGTTCCATTTGCCAAAGCAGCAAACAAACCGAATGCAGGTCCGTTTTGGTTAGCTGAAGGAGTTAAGAAACCGGAAGCAAAAACAATTGCTGATCCACCAGCTAATCCACTAAGGTCAGCTTGAAAAGTGGCAACAATAGGAGAGCCGGTAGCAGGTGTAACATCCAATAAATAATTTGCAGCCGGTACAGAAATGTAAGGTGTAATAGCACTGTAAGGTGCATCATTAACCAGTGTTGCAACATTGCGTGCAATGACATCAACAGTCGGTGCATCTGTTGCTCCGTGAACTACACGAAAATCAACATTACCCATCATGGTAGCAGCAGTTTGAATATTGTTCTGAATAAACAATGTAAATGTAGTTGATGCACCATCAGGATTAGAAGCATAGTTTGAAGGATTCAATACTCCATTTGCAATGGCTACATATCTTTCTCCTGAAGTAAGTACCAATGAGAAGTTTTTCAAAGTGTCATTTACTGAAGTACTGTTAGATGCCGCGATTCCTATATTTACCGTGCTACCAGCCGGAAGTGTTACAAACGGAGTAGCAGTGCGAAACGCAAAATTGTCTAATGTTAATGTTCCGTTTACATAAACATCAACTTGTGCGGCCGCAGGATCAGCCGAATTGTGAATCACCTGCAGTTCAGCGGTTTGAGCCGATGCATAGCCAATGGAGCTTAAGAAAGCTAATGTGGCTAGCGTAATGGTTTTTAGTTTTTTCATTTTGTTTGTTTTTAGTTTTTGATTTTTTAAATGATTGTTTTTAGTACTAGCATGCTTTAGTGAGTGCAAATTAAATATGTTTTGTTTAACAAAAACAATAAAAAGTTAAACAAAATAATATAATGATTGTAATCCATTGAAAATCAATAGATAATTTTTTGTTCAACAGATTATTTGAAACAAACAAACCCAACGATGATTTTTTGAACTGATTTAATTAAAACATATGGACTGATATTATGATAAATTACCAATGAAAATAATGAAAAATAGATCTGCACATACCAATAAATTAAATGAATTTATTTGCAATTGGTAAGTTCCATATTTATATGAATTGCTTGCCTTGAAATGGCCTGAAATAATTAATTTATCAATTTCTTAAAAGAAATTATGTTTAAGAAATTATAAAATTTACTAAACAATATTTAACCGAAATAAAAAGGGTGTTACATATCTTAATATTTCACACTAATTTTCGAATGCAAATGGGAAATTGAAAAATAGTTTATGGTTTAACAGTTATTACAAACTGTTATTCTTTGTTTTCCCACTCATGAAAATCGGGAAGCAATAAAACCTTCCATGCATCCATCACCCGTCCTTCTTCGAGAAATTCTTTGGCAAGGAGGTGAAGATGATACTCCATACTTTCTTCATCTAACTGAAAGCGCTCGAACACTTCCTGCATGCGACCATCTTTACGGATTAGCGAAACTTCGTCCCACTCGGGCAGCACTTCTACATGACCTAACTGACCGAGATCATTTCCGGTGAGCACTTTACTTAACCGGATGCGTTCAGGAATGGCATCGTAACCGATGGCAGGTTTGGTATTCGGTTTCGGAACTTCAAATATGGCAGAGCCGCTTGCACGACAGTAATAATCATTTCCCATGCGCGCCACCAAATCAATTTTGTGCGGATCAATTCTTCCATTTGCATCCAATACATTTTCGCTTACATGCATCAATACTATTTCGCAGATGATGAGATTGGCTGCGCCACCTTCGTGTCCCATTTCTTTTACCTCCACCACCTTGCATTCCATTTGTACCGGAGATTCTTTTACACGAAATGGTTTTACGATTTCGGATGCAATGGGAGTGAATCCTGATTTCTCAAATTCATTTACTCCCTTCGGAAACTCAACACTTGACAGCGACATCTGGTGTACCATATCGTAGTTCACCACATTGATGACCACTTCTTTTATATCGTAAACATTTTCTAAAGTGTGCTTGATAGAATTATCACGAACTCTTCGCGCCGGTGAAAAAATTAGTGTGGCAGGATTGGATCCAAACGCATTGAAGAAACTGAACGGCGATAAATTAGGAACTCCGTTTTTATCTATTGTGCTTGCGAATGCAATTGGTCGCGGAGCAATACTCCCGAGCATGAAGGCATGAAGTTTTGCTGTTGCAATTTCTTTCGGGTCAATTCGAATCATAATTTCAAGTTTTACCGCAGAGAAACAGAGGCGCAGAGTTTTTTGATTGTAACAAAAGAATTTTTTTCTCTGCGCCTCTGTTTCTCTGCGGTTATTTTTTTATTGCGGTTAAGTTTTTTTTCGGTCGAGAATTGAAAAATCAGAATCGGCTTTTACAATTGTGTTTGAAATTTTTCCGAGTCCTGTTATTTCCATTTCCACTACATCGCCTTCCTGTAACCATTGTTCCTGATAGTTCGGATCATTGAGTTTTCCTGTGCCATTGAGTTCAAGAAAACATCCCGTGCCGACAGTACCACTTCCAATTACATCGCCGGGATGAATGTCAACTCCGTAAGCACATCGCTCCAATATTTCAGCGTAAGTCCAATCCATGTCACCCATGTTTCCCTGCGATACTAATTTTCCGTTCACCCAACATTTCATGTCGAGATTAAAATTATTACCGACATGATTTGGCTTTGCAGGGATTTTATATTGTTCCAATTCATCAGCAGTCACAAGCATGGGACCAATCACAGTACAAAAATCTTTTCCCTTCGCAGGACCGAGATTCAACAGCATTTCTTCCATCTGCAAAGTGCGCGCACTGATGTCATTCATAATCATGTAACCGCCGATATAATCATCTGCTTCTTCAGCAGTAAAATTTCTTCCCTGCTTGCAAACAACAATCGCCGACTCTAATTCGAAATCGAGTTTCTTAAAATGATCAGGCATGCAAATAATATCTCCACCACCCTGAATTGCCTGGTGATTGGTAAAATAAAAAATCGGGTACTGATCAAACTCTGGAATCATTTCTACTTTTCTGTTGCGGCGTGCTGCTGCAACATGCTGACGAAATGCATATCCATCGCGACACGATGAAGGATGCGGAACAGGCGCCATGATTGTTAAATCAGCAATTTGTTTTGGCTTCGCGGTTTTTACTTTTCCATCTATCACCCGCTGATTGAATTCTTTTGCCATGTCAATCACATCTTCCCATGCATAAAGAAAGAGTTGCATGTTATCGGGGAATTGCCAATCGAGGTCGCGCATGTCGTACACCAGTTCGTTGTGTAACAGTCCGAGGCGATCTTGTTCTTCAGTTGGGCTCCAGTAGGAAACGAGTTTCATTGTGTGTTTTGAATAAGTGGCGGCAAATATAATCTCATAGCAACAGGTCTTTATCCCTGTCGTCGTTCGGATTGCTTTTGTAATTTATTCGGGAATGATATTTTTGAATTTGTCTTTCAATCACCAGATCAGCTAAAACTTCCGCAGGTTTATCCGGATGCTCGGCTAACAATTGATTGGCGCGACTTTCACTTACATCCACACGATATAGCATCCATAATAGCTTCTCGAAATCGTGGTGTAACAGGTCTTCGATTTTATCTTTTAGTACTTCACGGAATTTTTCGAAATCGCCAATGGATAATTCAGGCAGATTGAAATTTCTGCTGATGATTTGTTGTGCCTGTGTTTTTACTTCATCATTAGGAATTTCCATGAAATTATTTTTAGAATTCTTTTTGAAAATTAATTCTTAAACATAAACATCATTTTATTTTTTCCATCACCCCAATTCCGAATAAAGCAAAATCGTATTTCACCGGGTCGTTTGCATCGAATTGTTTTAATGAGTCAGTTAATTCAACTACTGTTTGCCAGTCCGCATTTTTTCTGTTGATGAGCCCGAGTTTGCGTGCTACTCTTTCCACATGCAAGTCAACGGGGCAAATGAGTTGCGATGGTTTTATTTTTTTCCAGATTCCGAAATCAACTCCGCAAGTATCGCGGCGCACCATCCATCGCAGGTACATGTTCAATCGCTTGCACGAACTTTTTCGCGCCGGAGTCGGAATGTGCTTGCGTGTTCGGTTGGGTGAATCTTCCAGTGAAAAAAATAAATCGTGAAAACGAATCAGTGCATTTTCCATATTCGATTCCTTCTTCTTCGGAAGAAAAGCATCTTCCAGTGAATTGTGTTTTGAATAATAGTTCTGCAGAAAATGAATGAAGTAAAGTGTATCAGTGTAATTAAAAGTGCGGTGTTTGAAGCGACTGAATTTTTTCAAATCACTTTCGTCATGATGCAGAATAAAATCATGCGGCTGCATATCCATCAGCTGCATTAACTCTTTGCTCTTATTGATAATTGTTTTTCGTTGTCCCCATGCAAAAACGGCGGCAAACAATCCTGCAATTTCTATATCCTGTTTCTTGCTGAACAAATGCGGAATGCAAACAGGGTCATTTTCAATAAATGATTTGCGATTGTATTGATTGACTTTTTTGTTTAGGAAAATTTTGAGTTCCTGATTAGTCATGATATGAATTCATGAACTCAGCAGTCTTTACAATATCATCATGTAACACTCTGTCAGCAGAATTGAATGAAACCGCGTTTCTGTATTCAGAAATAAGAGATTCAATTTTCGCGCTGCTCTTTTTTGGTCGGCGGAATTCGAGTGCTTGTGCTGCATTCAATAATTCTATCGCTAAAATATTTTCGAGGTTAGTTAAAACGCGGTAACATTTTGTTGCGGCATTTGCACCCATACTCACATGATCTTCCTGTCCATTACTGCTAACGATGCTATCAACAGATGAAGGTGTGCAGAGTTGTTTGTTCTGACTGACGAGTGATGCAGCGGTGTATTGCGGAATCATCATTCCGGAATTAAGTCCGGGATTGGAAACTAAAAATGCTGGTAAGTTTCTTTGTCCGCTGATGAGTTGGTAGGTTCTGCGTTCGGATATGCTTCCAAACTCTGCTAATGCAATTGCTAAAAAATCAAGTGAGAGTGCGAGCGGTTGACCGTGAAAATTTCCGCCGCTTAAAATCATATCCTCTTCCGGAAAAATATTCGGATTGTCTGTAACGGAATTTATTTCGGTGGTCACCACTGATTCAACATGTGCAATTGCATCTTTTGAAGCGCCATGAACTTGCGGAATGCAACGGAAAGAATACGGGTCTTGTACTTGTTCTTTTTTTTGCGAAGAGATTTCACTTCCACTCAACCAACTCAGAATATTTTTTGCAGTTTGAATTTGTCCGTTGTGAGGACGAACAATGTGAAGCAAGTTATTGAATGGTTCCAATTTTGAATCAAATGCATCAATGGAAACACAGGAAATTAAATCTGCCCACTGAGATAATCTTTTTGTCTTCAACAACAATTGCACAGCATAAGCGCTCATGAATTGTGTTCCGTTCAGCAATGCTAATCCTTCCTTCGATTTTAATTTCAGTGGTTGCCATTTGAAGTGCGGAAGAATTTCTGCTGAGGAATATTTCTTTCCGTTGTAATTCACTTCACCCAAACCCAACAACGGTAAACTCAAATGCGCAAGTGGCGCTAAATCACCTGAAGCACCAAGCGAACCTTGTTCATACACCACCGGATAAATTCCGAGATTGAAAAAATCTATCAACCGCCAAACTGTAGTTAAATCAACTCCTGAATTTCCGTAAGAGAGCGATTGAATTTTCAGCAACAACATCAGCTTCACAATTTCCTGTGGCACTTCAGCGCTGACACCACATGCGTGCGACTTCACTAAATTCTCCTGTAACAGTTCAATCTGGTCAGCAGAAATTTTCACATTGCACAACGAACCGAAACCGGTATTGATGCCATAGAAAAGTTCGTCGTTACTTTTTAATTTATTGTCAAGGTAATTTCTGCAGGCAATAATTTTATCGCGCGACTCATCACTGAGTTGCAATTTGAAATCGCCGGAAATTATTTCCTGAATTTTTTCTAATGTTAATTTCTCTGATGAAATAAGATGTGTGTTTTCCATTCGATTTACTTTTTCAATTCAGTAATTATTTCATCACTACTCATTAATCTCTGTTCTCCGCTGTTCATGTTTTTGAAAGCGAGTTTTCCCGATTTCATTTCTTCATCACCGATGACAATCACGAATGGAATTTTTTTATCGTTCGCGTACTTCATTTGCTTTTTCAGTTTTTCTGCTGATGGATAAATCTCAGTTGAAATATTTTCTTTTCTGAATTGCTGTGCTATTGGCAAAGCATATTCAATTCCCTTCTCATCGAAGCAAACGAACAACACTTGTGTGGTCTTCAATGATTCTTCCGGGAAAAGTTTTAACTCTTCCAGCACATCATACATTCTGTCGGCGCCGAAAGAAATTCCGACACCACTAACTCCATCCAAACCAAACATGCCGGTGAGATTATCATAGCGACCACCGCCACCCAAACTTCCCATCTGCACTGTTACAGGTTTCACTTCGATGATTGCGCCGGTGTAATAATTCAATCCGCGTGCGAGTGTGAAATCAATTTTTATTTCGGAGCTGGTTGTTCCGCTAAGTGATAAGTAATTCAGCACATTTTTTAATTCTGTTACACCTGCTTTACCAATTTCCGAATTGCCCATTAACTCATTCGCTTTTTCTAATTTTTCCATTTCAGTTCCGGTCAATGAGAAAAACTTTTCGAGCACCTGCATCTGACTTTCACTGATTCCTTTATTGTGTAAATCCTGTCGCACTCCCTGCAAACCCACTTTATCAAATTTGTCAATCGCGATGGTGATGTCAGTGAATTTATCTGTTGCATTCATAGCTTCTGCAATGCCTGAAAGTATTTTCCGGTTGTTGAGATGAATGGCAACTGGTAATTTCAATTTCAAAAAAACTTCATCGTAAATTCTGACCAATTCCATTTCGAGAATTAATGAATCGCTGCCAATCACATCGGCATCGCACTGCCAGAACTCGCGGTATCTTCCTTTCTGCGGTCGGTCGGCACGCCACACGGGTTGCATCTGGTAACGACGAAACGGAAATGTGATTTCATTCTGATGCATCACCACATAACGAGCGAAGGGAACTGTTAAATCGTAACGCAATCCTTTTTCAGAAATATATTTTGTCAAAGAATAAATAGAATATAATTCTCCTATCTCATTTCTAAGTTCAAGTAACCTTTCCTTTTCAAACGCAAGAGCAATTATTTGTTGATTGATTATTTGATTTTCACCTTCGGCTTTTCTTAAAGTTTCTAATTCATCTAACCATTTATAAAGCCCCGAAACTTTTGAGTCGAACTTTTCTCCGATTTCATCTTTTACATCTGATAAATAATCACCTGAATCAAGAACCCTAAACAATAGCTTATCTCCTTCTTCACCATACTTTCCCTCAAGAGTTGAAAGATTTTCCATCGTTGGTGTTTCAATAGGTAGGTATCCATATTTCTCAAAAACAGTTCTAATAGTTTCGAAAATATAACGGCGCTTAGCTACTGTTTCTGAATTAAAATCACGAGTACCACTTGGAATAGTTGGTTTTTGTTTTGCCATGTTGGGGCGAATATAATTAGTTGGAAGTTGACAGTTTGCCTCAAGAATATTTATTCTATCGTTTGTTTATTCTTCCTTTTAGAAAATTTTTATATTCTGCATTTGTCCAAGTTGGTGCGCTTAGAATTAATTTTTGTAAATCGTTTATTGGTTTATTTTTTTTCGAAGTCAACACAAATTCTCCCTTAATATTTTTCTTAGCATTGACTTCGCTTCGATTTAATTTTAAAGACATCGGTCAACAGAATTTTTTCGTTAGTTCTATTGCTTAATAAATTTCTTTACCTCAATATCTCCGTTTTGCATTTGTGCTTTCACAAAATAAATTCCTTGCGGAAGATATTTGAGATTTAAAAGTTGAGATTTTTGATTTAATATTTCAGAATATAATTCTTGACCTAGTTGATTTAAAATTATCACTCGGCAATTTTCATTTTGTTCTAAAAACTCAATTGTTACATTTCCATTAGAGGGATTAGGAAGTATTTCAAAACTATTTTTAGAATTGATTTCATTTATTCCAACTCCTGCTCCCAATTTTACAACCCAAAAATCATTTTCGCCATGATTACCTGTTACATCGCCATCATTTGATGCTCCTGCACCAGCAACAATATAACCTCCATTGTTAGTTTGAATTATGGAATGAGCTTCTTCATAATCTATTCCACCTAAACATTTTTGCCATTGCAGGTTTCCATTTGAATCGTATTTCAAAATCCAAAAATCCACATAGCCGTGCATTCCAATTACATTACCATCATTGGAACTAACATAACCAGCAACTACATATCCTCCATCACTATCTTGAATAATTGAATTTGCTTTGTCAACTTGAGTCCCACCTAAATGTTTTTCCCATTGAATATTTCCTGAAGCATCCAATTTTACAGTCCAAAAGTCAGTATCAAAAGAAGTCCTTCCACTAATATCCCCATCTATTGAAGAAGTTAAACCTGTAACAATATATCCTCCATCAATAGTTTGTTTGATAGAATTTGCTTCATCATCATTGCTTCCACCCAATGATTTTTGCCACAGTATGTTTCCTGATGAATTTATTTTTAGAATCCAAAAGTCATTTGAGCCATGATTTCCTGAAACATCGCCATCGTTTGAGTTAGAATATCCAGATAAAATATAACCACCATCTGTAGTTAGTTGAACATCAGAAGCAACATCTGCTGTTGTACCACCAAAACATTTTTGCCACTGAACGCTTCCGGTATCATTCAACTTAACAACATAATAATCTGCTGCTCCATGATTTCCAAAAT
>BJGQ01000049.1 GCA_014190575.1 Bacteroidota bacterium
ACGACATAAAAAAGAAACCGGCAGCTGCATTGCCAAAATAAAATTTTATTAAACCCGCAACAATTAAATCCTGAACGACATTGAGGAATGAATGTGGTGTATTGAAAGTAAGAAAATGAATATACCGTTTAAATAGTTCTTTCATTTTATTCCGACTCACATGAACTTTAAGTCGAAGCCAATCTTTTCGAAAAAAAAGCAAGTACATTGTACCAATGCTAATCTGACCAAGTATAGCTCCCAGAATTAGCCCGCCTTGCTCATAACCAAAATAAAAAAGTGCGATACTGAATAATGAAGTACCTGCTGATTGAGCAACTTTTCCTGCACTTAGTTGTGTGAACATTTTAACTCTCGAAAGCCAGTAGTTTAATGTGTTCATGGTTCCAAAAAAGAAAACATACAAGGCAAGGAATGGTATATAGTAAGAGATTTCTTCGGCATGAATAAATTGCAATAAAGCTTTTCCGCTCAATTGAAAAATCAGAAATACTATAATTGAAAAAATGAAACTGATGATAAAAGAAAGTGAAACTACATTAATGGCTTCTTCTTCATTTTGCGGAAGCATCACCGCCATTTCATATCGGAAAGTTGATGCAATAGCTGTAGTGGCAGCAAGATTTATGAAGATAGAATACAAACCAAAATCAGCTGGAGAAAATATGCGGCTTAAAACCGGTGATAATGCAATGCTTATTATTTGCGCTATCAATGTACCGCCCACAACATTCGCTACATTTTTACTGAATTCAGTTTTCGGAATTAGCTTTTTTATCATGACGAAAGCCTCAACGCTTCACCTGGTGGTATATTCTTTCTATAATGTCAACGACTTTCAATCCTTCCATTGCGTTGGTAGTTATGGTTGATTTTCCCTGTAAGGTTTCAACAACATTATCAATTACAAAATGATGATTGGCTGCACTGCCTTTGTATGCGCCATAATCGTTTGGTGGATTGCTTGGTGCTAATTCAGGCATCATATAATCTTTGATGTGACAGTATTCAACTTTATCCATGTACTGCCCTCCTACTTTTACACTTCCTTTTTCGCCAATTATAGTAATGCTGCTTTCTAAATTTTTATCCCACACCGATGTGGTGTAGTTGATGCAACCGATTCCGCCATTGTTAAAATGGAAATTCACAATACCTGAATCATCAATGAATTCAGTATTTTCTGTGTGATTGAAATTTTCGAACCTTGCGTTAATGTCTTTTATATCGCCGAACAACCAATACATAATATCAATGAAGTGACTGAACTGAGTAAACAAAGGACCTCCATCCAAATCATATAATCCTTTCCATCCACCTTTTTTATAATATCGGTCATCGCGATTCCAATAACAATTCACTTGCACCATAAATACATTCCCAAATCGATTTTCATCAATCAATGATTTTAACCAAGCTGATGGAGGACTGTAACGGTTCTGCATCACACAAAAAACCTGACGCGAAACCTGCAGTGATTTATATATCACCTGTTCGCAATTCGCCTTTGTTAATCCCATTGGTTTTTCACAAACCACATGACATTTTTTTTCAAGAGCTAATAGCGATTGTGATGCATGCATTCCATTTGGAGTACAAATATTTACTACATCAATAGAAAGATTGGATTTAAACAACTCTTCAATTGAACCATAAAATGAAGTTCCGTATTCCTTTTCAACCAACTCTCTCAATAGAATATTAGTATCAACGACAGCTACCAATTCAGTATCAGTTCTTCTTCTGATCATTTCAGCATGTCGCTTTCCTATGTGACCGAATCCAACAACGGCAAATCGAATTTTACTCATCTACTTTATTTTTTTAAAAATCGTTATAATGATTAAACAAAGAAGTCTTGAAGCCAAAAGTAATGAAATTGGAAGTGTTACTTTTTACACCTATAGTTTGATTGCGGTATGTATAAGAGATTTCAGCAAGCAAATTATTTTTTTTGTTGATCAGGTAATTAATTTTCAATTGTGCGAACAGGATATTTGATGCAACGCCCTGCCCAACATAATTTCCATATGAGCCAATAAATTTTCCATTTACATCAGTGCTGTTAGGAATTGAAAATTCTGACAGATAAACATTCTGTCCAACATCGCCTGATGTGGAATCAATTCCGGTTAACACATACATTAATTCCAATCCGCCAAACCAACGATGATGATTGTATTGCAAAAACAATAAACCTTCCCTGAAATTAGCTCCAAGCGGATCAGCAAGTGATTGATTGAAATGCGCATAATTTATTACCGGGATTTTATGCGCATATGTATAAGGCCACACTTCATTGTATTCTGCCTGTATAAAAAATCCGTTCAATCCGAATGCATTAAAATAATTTAAGCCCAATTGATAGGCATACTTGTTTCGGTAAAAACCTTTTTTGCCTTTCGACTTTGCTAAATCAAAATCATCTAAAAGAAATTGATTGTAAAAAGATAGGGTGTTTGAAATTTTCCATTTGAAATTATATCCAATCAGCGAATTATCCGGTGAACCTAAATTCCATTGCACCGAGTGATAGTAAATTATCGGATTCAAATAACTGACATCAAATCCTCTGTACGAAGAGGAGTCCTGTGCCTGCCATACAATGGCTTCAAAAAATCCCACCTCAATTCTTTTACCCAACAAGATACTTAAATGATGAAGCGCTAAATATTTTCTTCGAAATCCTTCTCCTAATATGGCCCCGTCTCTTTTGTCGATCATTTGTGCCCACATATTAGTGTATTGAAATTTGCCGGCAGTGGTTGTGATTTTCAGAAGCGGATAAGAAGACGAGTTATCTGACAACAACAATGAACGATAACCATCACCAATAAAAACTTTTTCCTGTCCGAATTGAAAATTAAAATGTTTGGAGGGTGTGTATGAAATATATCCTGTGCCTGATGCATAATCGTAACTCTGATCGTTTTTAAATCGAATGGCTCTTCCGATTCCGGGAACCACATTTGAATCTCGTACAAAATTGGTTAGGTATTTTGGAAAGAGCGATTGATTTTCGGAGAAATAAGTTTCGAATGAAAATTTATTTCCGATATCGCCTTTCACAATTGCGCCGCGGGAGTTGGTGTAGATTGTTCTGTCCCAGTTAAAATCTTTCCCGATTTCAAAATCTACATACGGGTTGATGCTCATGTTAAAATCGCCATCTATAATATTAATAAAGTTAACGCTCGTTAAGTGGTTATATAACCATCGAAGTGGTTTGTGCGAATCAGTTGGAGTTTTTATCCAACCAAAAAGAGAATCTTCGTAGCAAGATGCCGGAAGAGATGAAACGATATATGGTTTGAACGAAGTATGAAAAACAACATTCTTTTGATTTAGATTCGATTCGTAAATGTTGAGCGATTGTTTTTCAAGCGGTATAAATAGTTGCTGCCCGAATGATTTATAACCAACGAAAGTTAAAATGGCACTAAATAAAATAACTGAAAGATTTTTCAATTGGTTAATTTCTTTTGATAATAATAAATATTGTTGTTCGCATTAATATCCTTTTTTATCCCCTTTAATCATATTAATAATCGTTAGTAATATAATTTTAATATCTAAAAGAAAACTCCAGTTTTCGATATAAAAAACATCAGCAACAATCCTCTTTTCCATTATATCATGATTGGCAGTTTCACCCCTGAAACCTCTGGCCTGCGCCAAACCAGTTACGCCCGGTTTTACTAAGTGACGAATCATGTATTTTGAAACAATGGATTTGTATTCTTCATTCAACTTTAGCGGATGTGGTCTCGGGCCAACTATACTCATGTTACCAATAAACACATTTATAAATTGAGGCAACTCATCAATGTTATATTTTCTTAAAAATTTACCAAGCCTTGTAACCCGCGGATCATTTTTTTTTGCCTGAATAAATTGTTCATCTGTTTCTGTCACATTCATGGTTCTGAACTTCAAAATACGAAATGTTTTATAATTCAATCCTGATCGGTTTTGAAGGTAAAAAATCGGACCTCTTGACTCTATCCACAATGCAATTCCTACTATCGGAGTTAGCCATGAAAGAATCAAAACAATAACCAACAGGCTAAATAAAATATCAAAAATCCGTTTGATGGAATTGTTAAAATAATTGCTAAGCGGTTCAGGAGCAGGTGATATAACAGGAACAAATCCATAATAATCAATGGCGAATGGTTTGTTATGAATTGCAGTAAAGTCCGGTACAATTTTAAATCGGATTAAATGCTTCTCGGCAAATGAAAGCAACTGTGTTATTTTACTTGTTTCTGTCAATGGCAATGCACAAAAAATATCTTCGATATTGTTCTGCTCACAAAATGATTGAGCAGCATTAATATCTCCATCAATTTTAATTTCTTGGGTTTCGTTTGAAAATGAATCGTCAAAAACACCTAACACTTTATATCCATATCCTTTGTGCGTTTGCAAAATTTTCAACATCTGACTAGCCATAGCACCTGAGCCAACTATGATTGCAGTTCGGAAATGATCAGTGCTGTTTCTGGTATTTCTTAACCAGAATATTAAAAAAAGTCTCCAAATTAAATCAAACGGAATAAATAACAGATAAGCCTGAAGAATTATATCACGGGTTAACTCAAAACTTTTAAGAATAAAAACTAACGAAAAAATAACAAGTACATGAATAAATAATGTCCGGAATAGATGGTTAAATGATTGTTCAAACCGCTCAATACGATTAGCATTATATAATTTAAACGAATAGCCAAGGTATATCCATGCAACAGTAACCCACAATGAAATTTTAATGGCAAACTCGTTTTCGTTTGCACTTTTAAAATCTCGCGAAAAATAAAGTGATATTAAAAATCCTGAATTAAGAATAATTAAATCTCCCAATAATGTGATAGCACGATATATTAGAAACTTTTGCTTGAACATTTACACCTCGGTTGAATTCAGAAAGCAAAGTTAATTCAAAGCATGTGTGATAATGATATTTACGCTATGTTTTAATCCTATTTTTTATCAGAGGTTGTAGCATTTAACTTCCACTTTGGTTCGTTCAACATTTTTAAAAACAACTCATCATACTGCTTACAGATTTTTTTCCAAGTATAATTATCAGTAATCCGCTGGCGCGAAATATCTTTTTTCACTTTTATTTCTTCCGGATACTGGTCAACATAATCTATTTGTTGCGCCAGCGATTTTGAATTTTCATTAAAATAAAAACCATGTTTATCATCGAGCAATGTTTCGCGGTTAAAAATATTATCGTGTGCAATTACACAGCAACCATAAGCCAGTGCTTTTAACAACGAAGGATTTGTTCCGCCATAAGCATGACCATGCATGTAACAATAGCTATTGGCAAACAACTCCATTAATAAATCCTGGTCGGTAATGTATCCGGTAAAAATCACCTGCTCGTTTGCCATCGCTTTCATTCGTGTGGCATACTCATCATTGTATGGTACATCGCCAACAACCACTAATTTTTTTTTCGTTTTACTTTGGTTAAATCCCAGTATAATGGTTTCAACATTGTTATCAGGAATTAATCTCCCAACAATTAAATAATATTCATCTTTTGAAAGTCCGAGTTTTTCAATTGCTCCCGCACTTTTACTTTCTTTTGGATATGCACCATATGCAATCATTACTGAATCGGCATTGAATTTTTTTCGATAAAAATTCTGCATTCCGAATGCATCGGTTACCAATACATCAAATTTATTCACAGCAATTTTTGTGGCCCATAAAAAATATTTTCCTCCTAGTCCTTTCCACTTTGGTCGCTCCCACTCTATTCCGTCGGTATTAATAGCGGTTCGCTTGCCGAACAAATGAAGAAATAATCCGAACGGACCATTGGAAGTATTCACAAAAAAATATAAATCGTAATTCATGAACATCGCGTGCAAAGTGCTTAGTGCGCTGTTGGTAATCTGACTCAGAATTTTTGTTTCGATGGATGGTATGTAATGAAGCACCACTCCATTCACCACTTTCGGTTTCTCTTTAAAATAAGAACGATGACAATAAACATGTATCTCGTACTTATCGTGAAGGTGTTCGCACAATTCGCGCAACCATGTTTCGTAACCACTGTAAACAGAAGGATAACCCCTCGTACCTATGATTGCTATCCGTGGTTTTTTATTTTTTTTCATTCCTGTTTTCGGCGCGCAAACATAAACAATAGTGAATAGTGAATACTCTTCACTGTTCACTATTCACTCTTCACTTATTTTCATTTACATTTCAAAAAAAATAATTGTGCATGGAAGAAATCAAACCAATTGATTCAGAAAACAAACATGAAATGAAACGCTCGCTCGGGTTGTATGATGCAACCATGATGGTGGCCGGTTCCATGATTGGTTCAGGAATTTTTATTGTGAGTGCCGATATGAGTCGCGTGGTTGGAAGTGCAGGATGGCTTTTATTTTTATGGATACTGAGTGGCGCTATCACTATGATGGCCGCATTGTGTTACGGCGAACTCGCCGGCATGATGCCCAAAGCAGGAGGTCAGTTTGTGTACATTGAAAGAGCGTACGGCAAATTTATTTCGTTCCTCTATGGTTGGACAGTTTTCACTGTTATACAAACCGGAGTGATAGCCGCAGTGGCTGTTGCATTTGCAAAGTACAGCGCAGTGTTTTTTCCGGCTCTCAGCCCCGATAATATTTTGTTAGTGATTGGTCCGGTGAAAATTGCGGCGAGTCAATTGTTCGCCATTGCGCTGATTGTGTTTCTCACTTATATAAATTCAAGAGGAATTCAAAACGGAAAAATGATACAAACCATTTTCACTTCGGCGAAATTGCTTGCGCTTGCTTTTCTTATTGTATTAGGAATTTTAATTGGACTGCAACACCAAACATTGTTCAGCAATTTTTATGATATGTGGAATGCGCAAACCACGAGCAAGGCTGCTGATGGCAGTTGGATGGTAGAACACATTTCAGGAATTGCTTTGGTGCTTGCACTTGGTACAGCAATAATCGGTTCGCTGTTTTCGAGTGATGCGTGGAACAACATTACTTTTATTGCAGGTGAAGTTCGCGAGCCGCAAAAAAATATTCCGCGCAGTTTAATTATGGGAACAGGAATAGTTACCGTGTTGTACTTGCTTGCGAATGTTTCTTACTTATCACTTCTTCCATTGAAAGGAACCGCACATGCAACAGATATTATCGGGCAGGGAATTCAGTTTGCCGGAGCAGGAACCGACAGAGTTGGTACCGCTGCAGCTTCATTAATTTTTGGCAATGTGGCTGTGTATATAATGGCGGCGCTCATTATGGTTTCAACTTTCGGATGCAACAATGGAATTATTCTGGCAGGTGGTCGGGTGTATTATGCCATGGCGAAGGATGGTTTATTTTTTAAACAGGCCGAACAACTGAACAACAATGGTGTGCCTGCTTTTGCCATGTGGATACAAGCTGCCTGGGCAAGTGTGCTTTGCCTCAGTGGTACTTACGGCGACCTGCTCGACTACACTACTTTTGCATCGCTGCTATTTTACATTGTAACCATTGGTGGAATATTTATTCTCCGCCGCCGCGAACCCAATGCCAAGCGACCTTACAAAGTAATTGGTTATCCGCTGATGCCGATTCTCTACATCGTACTTGCACTCAGCATTTGCATTATTCTGCTCTACACAAAAACTGTTAACACAGGAAGTGGTTTGCTCATTGTGGCTCTTGGTGCGCCGGTTTATTTTTTGGCGGTGAAGAAGGGCAGTAAGCAGTAAGCAGTTGACAGTAGGCAGAGATTGACACGCATTAGAAGTTCCACTTCTTCAAGAAGTGGAACTTCTGAAGGACCCTGATGAACAATACTTAAACCTCTTTTCCGTTGGTCATAGTTTTCGAAATGAAATTCTCTTTCCGGTTATTAGTTATTGTACTTATTACCAGTTGTATTGCAAATTTATCTGTTGCGCAAAATGATTATGCTACTGATTCTATAAAACCACGCGGCAATCAATTGACTCTTGATGTGGTAGCACCATTTAAAAACTATTTTGCATTGGGTTACGAAACAGCATTTAACAAACACATAGCACTCGATTTCAGAGTGGGTTATATTGGTGTGGGCAACAAAGAAAAATACAAAAGCTTAAGTGGATTTTTTTTCAAATGCAGTCCGGTGTTTTATTTCGTTTCAAAAAATTCAGTTTATAAACTTGAACTATACAAACATTTCAGAGGCACTTACATTAGTCCTGTCTTTATATATAATGCATTTTTATATAACTATGCCGACGAAGTAAAATCAGAAACCTTTCTTTTAAATTTCGGGCATCAGTTTTTGATTAGTAATAAATTGTCATTGAATATTTATTGTGGTGCTGGATATAGTTTTATGCAATTTGATAGGGGTTTTTATTCCGCTGACCCATCATTTTATTTCAGTCACTTTATTTTACATAGCGATTATCCAATTGCTTTGGATGCAGGCATTTCAGTTGGATATATTTTTCGTTCAAGTTCAGTACCGCCAAAATCAAGTGATTAGAAAGCTATTATATATCAGTTCTTAGTTCTTCACTCAACAAGTTCTACTCGCTCTTATATATTTGCCGCCGTTATTATTTCAAATAAATAATTGAACCAAACAGTAAGTGGCTAAAATCTTTTCCGCATCCTCCAATCCCGATTCATTAGGAAATAAATTCCGTACGAGGCGCTTCCGTTTTTTTCGTGAGGCACTTAAAAAATTTCCGACTCCCGTTAAAATTATTGATGTGGGTGGTACTGAAAAATACTGGCTCAGTCAGGGTTTCGGAAATAACAATGATGTGCAAATTACATTGGTGAATCTGATTCCGTCAACCGTTACCTGCAGTAATATGAAAAGTGTTACAGGAAATGCCACTGACTTATCACAATACAAAGACAACGAGTTCGACATTGCTTTTTCCAACTCAGTAATTGAACACCTTTACACAAAAGAGAATCAACTGAAAATGGCTGCTGAAATGATGCGCGTGGGTAAGCATCATTTTGTACAAACACCGAATAAATATTTCCCCATTGAGCCGCATTATTTGTTGCCGATGTTTCAGTTTTTTCCTGCCTCGTTAAAATATTTTATTCTCACCAAAACAAAACTTAGCCGCGGCAAAAAATGGAATCACGAATTTTCAAAACAATACATTGACGAAATCAGGTTGCTATCACTCAACGAAATGAAACAACTGTTTCCCGGTTCGAAAATGTATTTTGAAAAAGTATTGCTGCTTAATAAATCTTTTACAGCGCACAACCTTCCTTAGCAGTGAAGAGTGAGTTGTTAAGAGTGAAGAATAAATCTGTTACTTTTGGATGAGAAAAAAATAAGTATGTCAACTGCGCGGAAAATCGAAACAGAAATCAACCACTATCTTTCTCATTTATCTGACAGTAAAAAGAAAGCAGTGCTCACCGTTGTAAAATCTTTTGCCGAACAGGAAGAAAAAGATTTGTGGGACGAATTACCGGAAGAAATAAAAGCTTCGGTTCTCATTGGTTTGGAAGAATCAAAATCAGGAAAAGGAAAACCACACAGCGCGGTAATGAAAAAATATAGCCAATGGCTAAAAAAATAATCTGGACTCCGCAGGCAGAAAAATCATTTGACCGGATTATAATTTATCTCAGAGAAAACTGGACTCAAAAAGAAATTGAAAAATTTCTGCTGCTAACAAATAAAATTATTGAGAATATCAGTGAGCATCCTGACATGTTTCGCAGGTCATCACGGATAAATATTCACGAAGCAATTATTACTAAACATAACTTGTTGCTGTATTGTGTAAAGAAAAATCAGATTGATTTACTCGCCTTTTGGGATACACGACAACATCCGAAAAAGAAATCGAGATTGATAAAATAATTATTTGCTG
This sequence comes from Bacteroidota bacterium, assembly GCA_014190575.1. Taxonomy (GTDB): domain Bacteria; phylum Bacteroidota; class Bacteroidia; order Chitinophagales; family UBA10324; genus UBA10324. Next base: position 9,872 of record BJGQ01000049.1, read on the forward strand.
ACTGTTACACTTTTAAAATAAGAATTGACAAAAACTCTTTACTATAAGTTCTTCACTCAACTATCCCTTTTCCTTAATCCCCAACTTAGCAAACCCCTCCTTCGCAGCTTTTTTCTCTGCGTTTTTTTTGCTGGTGTCTTCACCGATGCCGGATTCGTTTCCGTCAACCATCAAAGCAATTTTATATAAACTGTGGCGCATGGTTCGCTTTTCTTCCAGCACTACGAAATCAATTTTCACATCATTTTTCTGTCCCCACTCTAAAATTTTACTCTTGTAATTGAACTCCGAAGTTTCGAGGTCTTCAATATCCATGTGCTGGGCAACCAGTTTTTTCAAAATAAAATTCTTTGCTTGAATATATCCCTGGTCAAGATAAACAGCACCGATCAATGCTTCGAGTGCATTGCCCGAAATAGATTTCCGGCTTAGAAAAGAATCGCTCTTGTTGTATTGCAGCATTTCTTCTATTCCCATTTTAAAAGCAATGTTGTTCAGATTATTGCGGCTCACCATTTTGCTGCGTAGGTCAGTCAGGTATCCTTCGTCACGAAACGGAAATTTCAAAAACAAATAATCAGCAACCACTAAACTCAAAACTGCATCACCTAAATATTCCAATCGCTCATTACTCATGTTCGATTCCGATGCAAGCGAACTGTGCAGAAACGCGAGATGATACAATTGTGTGTTCATCGGATAAACTCCGGTGAGATGATATACTTTGTTAGAGAATTTTTTATTCAGGGAAAATAATCCCGCAATGATTTGTCGCGCAAGCTGACGCAAAATTTATTCAGCGTATTTTTTAAATATCACTGACGCATTGTGACCACCAAAACCAAAAGTATTATTAAGTGCATAATTCACATCACGCTTCTTCGCCACATTGGGCGTGAGGTCTAACCTCGGATCAATTGCAGGATCGAGATTAAACAGATTAATAGTCGGAGGAATAATTCCATCCTTAATAGCCATGATGCAGGCAATACTTTCAAATGCACCTGCCGCTCCCAATCCATGTCCGGTCATTGACTTGGTGGAACTGATACTTGTTTTATAAATATGCTCACCCAACATTTTAGCAACCGCTTTCAATTCAATCGGGTCGCCCATTGGAGTAGATGTGCCATGCACATTCACATAGTCAATCATTTCAGGTCGAATGCCCGCATCTTCAAAAGCATTCTCCATTGAATACTGCGCACCTAAACCTTCAGGATGCGGAGCTGTGATGTGATAAGCATCGCCACTCATTCCGCCACCAGCAACTTCAGCATAAATTTTTGCACCGCGAGCTTTTGCATGTTCCAATTCTTCCAAAAGTAATGCGCCACCTCCTTCACCAATAACAAAACCATCGCGGTCTCTATCGAAAGGTCGAGAGGCAGTATGCGGGTCATCATTTCTTTCGCTCAAAGCTTTCGCTGAAGAAAATCCTCCCAATGCAGGAATTGTAACTGAAGCTTCACTTCCACCAGAAATAATTACATCCGCTTTGTTCAACCGAATGAGATTGAATGCATCAATAATATTATTGGTGGCAGTAGCACATGCTGAACATACTGCATAATTAGGTCCGTTAAAACCATAGCGAATGGAAATGTGACCGGCAGCTATATCCAAAATCATTTTCGGAACCAAGAAAGGATTGAAGCGCGGAGTTTCACCAGTCTTGTAATAACTTTCCAATTCAGTTGTTATTTCCTGTATACCACCAATGCCAGAACCCCATATCACCCCCGCTCGGCGGCGTATAATTTTTTCTGTAACAATTCCTGAATCCAGAAAAGCTTCGTGTGCTGCGGCAATAGCATACTGTGTAAAACGGTCGAGACGACGGGCTTCTTTTTTGTCCATCGTTAACGAGGCATCGAAATTTTTTACCTCGCATGCAAAGCGGGTTTTAAATTTCGATGCATCGAAATATGTAATAGGTCCGGCACCACTTACCCCCTTCAGCATGTTACTCCATGTCTCCGACACAGAATTACCAATCGGAGTAATTGCACCAAGCCCAGTAACTACAACTCGTTTTAACTGCATTAAAATGTAAGTAATTTATTTAGCTACATTTTGTTCAACATAAGAGATCGCCTGACCAACTGAAGTAATAGTTTCAGCTTGTTCATCAGGGATAGAAATGTTAAACTCTTTTTCAAATTCCATAATGAGTTCAACAGTATCAAGTGAATCCGCTCCCAGGTCATTCGTAAATGTTGCCTCGTTGGTTACTTCACTTTCATCAACGCCTAATTTGTCGATGATGATCTTTTTTACTCTTGCAGCAATGTCTGACATAATTGAATTTTAATTTTGTTTTTTTAATTGAGGGTGCAAATAAAAGCAACTGCCGTGTCATTTTCAAACGCGATACACTTACACACATTTCAGTTGATTTCGCGCAGGCAAACCGCTTCGTTTTGCTCACATCTTTGAGCCGCCAGTATGAAAGCGCGCAAACCAAAACACAAGGAGATTTTAAAATTTGAATTTGATTTTGATATAAAACTGTTTGCTATTTCCACCACCTTACGCGATTATCATTTGAGTTACCAGATTCAGAAAGCATTTTTTTTAAAACTGAAACGGGAAGAGGATTTAGAGGTCAATATTCATAAAAAGAACCTTATTGCAAATTTCAGCCGCTTCTCTTGTAAAGATGAAATTATGCAATGGGAATATCATTTGCTTTCAAATAAATACAACGGAAGTTTATTTATTCCGGAGTTGAAAATTGCGGATTATCTGTTTCTTATTCGTGGCGAATGTTGCGGAGAAGAAGTAGATATTCTGAAACAACTTAAAGGAATAACCGATGTGCAGGCAGTGAAACTTGTAGATGTAACAGTTTTGAAATCACGAGACAATTTAATTTTCGATTAATATGTGGGAAGAAAAAGAAAATGCACTGCAGCGGACTTTTCAGTTCAAAGATTTTTCAGAAGCATTCGCCTTCATGACAAGGGTTGCGCTCATTGCCGAAAAAATGGACCACCACCCCGAGTGGGCAAATGTTTATAATAAAGTGGTGATGAAACTCAGCACTCATTCAATGGGTGATATTGTAACAGAGAAAGACAGAAAGCTGGCTGCGGCGATTGATAAGTTGGTTTGATTATTTATTATGCCCCCCATTTTCCCGCGTGTAGAAAATGGTTTTTATGGAAGAATTTTTTTCTTCGTTGAATTTTATTCCAAATAATTATTTTGTGAGCGATAGGTTTCAGAATCGTTTCTCCTCTTATGAAATCAAATCTTAATTTAATAATATCAGCTAATCATTATTTTATAGTTTTGTTTTTAACAATAAATAATAACCATCTATGAAAACCAAAGTTGATGATATTGAAGATTCTTTTTATGCAATCTATAGCGATTTAACATTTAAAGAGGTGCGTTCTTTAGAGGAAGCGTTCAATATGAGACCTTACCCGATTTTCGTTGTTAAAAAAGTATATAAAGGAAAAACCAAGTCATTTTATAATGATGATTATTTTAATCATTTTTATTATTCATTTTACAATAATGAATTAAGAGAGCATAATTGGAATGAATCGGGTTGGACAATAGTAGATATTGATGAACCAATAAATTGTAGAACAAGTGTAGTTTGGTATAAGATTTCAGATCCAAACGGTGAGATAAAATCAATTTCTAATCACCAATTAGATAAGATACACCTTAACAATTATTTTGGAATAAAAGGAATTTGCAATCTTATTTCCTATTTGAGAAATTTAGCAAAGTATCCAAATTGGACATGCTTTGGTATAGTTACAGAGAACTTAAAACTTATTGCTGAAAATGAAAAATTGAAAATAAAAATTAAGGAATTAGAAAGTAAAACTACTGATGCTTAATAGAAATAAATTTCTGTTCAGTTCTACTTTTTTTGCAATCAAAAATTTATCAAGTGAATGCAATTTGCAATGGATTATTTTACTGACAATATTTTTTTCTTAAATCATAAGCTGAAGCAATTCCTAATTCACCAGCTCTATTCCAATCTTCACATGCTCCTTGTAAATCTTGAAGTTTATATTTTGAAGCTCCTCTGTTAAAATAAGCTTCTGCAAACTCAGGATTAATTGCAATTGCCTTAGTGTAGTCAGCTATTGCTCCTGTGAAGTCTTGAAGGTCATCTTTTGATATTCCTCTATTATTATAAGTTTCAGCATACTCAGAATTTAATGCTATTGCTTTAGTATAGTCAGCTATTGCTCCTTCGAAGTCTTGAAGTTTATATTTTGATAGTCCTCTATTATTATAAGATTTAGAATCATTAGGATTTAAAGCTATTGACTTAGTATAGTCAACAGTAGCTCCTATGTAGTCTTGAAGCTCAGCTTTTGAAATACCTCTGTTAACATATGCATCAGCAAATTCAGGATATAATATTATCGTCTTAGTGAAGTCAGTTATAGCTCCTTTGTAATCTTTAAGTTTAACTTTTAAAGTTCCTCTGTTATAAAAAGCTTCTGCATACTCAGGATTTAATAATATTGCTTCTGTGAAGTCAGTAATGGCTCCTAAAAAGTCTTGAAGTTTAGCTTTTGAAGTTCCTCTGTTATAATAGGCAACAGCATACTCCGGATTTAATACTATTGCATTATTGTAGTCAGCTATTGCCCCTGTGAAGTCTTGAAGTTTATATTTTGATAATCCTCTGTTATTATAAGCATTAGAAGTATTAGCATTATCATGCTTTAATTCTATTGCTTTAGTGAAGTCTGCTATTGCTCCTGTAAAGTCGTCAATATTGTATTTTGAATACCCACTGTTATAATACTCTTCAGCTGTTTGGCTGTAACTGTTTAAACTTAAAACAATGTAAAAGAAAAGTAGTGTTCTCATAAATTGTAGTTATGATTTCAAATGTAATAATGAAGCCCAAAAAATTTAATGATTCTGTAAAATTGATAGAGTTCATTTCGGTTCTTCGTCATTTGCAATCGAGTTTTATTAAGTGAGTTCCATTTGTAATGGAACAAACTTCTCTGACACGAAAAATCTTTGCTCCTTAATTTGCTTTGCGTGAATAGTAAGCAGTTCAAACAATCAACTATCAACTAATTATATTCGCCGCACAATGGCAAAACAAAAACCATCTATTCCAAGCGGCACAAGAGATTTCAACCCCGAAACGGTTGCGAAGCGCCGATATATTTTTGAAACCATCAGAACAGTTTTTGAGAAGTACGGTTACCAGCCGATTGAAACTCCTTCGTTTGAAAACTTGTCGTCGCTCAACGGGAAATACGGAGATGAAGGCGACCAGTTGTTGTTTAAAATTCTGAATTCACGATTGCACGATTCGAAAGACAAAGAGAAAATCAAAAGTGATTTTGATAAAATGCTCGAACAATCTTTCAACTCAGAAAATATTTCGGAGCGGGCATTGCGCTATGATTTAACAGTTCCATTCGCGCGTTATGTTGTGATGCATCAGAATGAAATCACTTTTCCATTTCGGCGGTACCAGATGCAACCCGTGTGGCGTGCCGACCGACCGCAGAAAGGAAGATACCGTGAGTTCTGGCAATGCGATGCGGATGTGATTGGAAGCGATTCATTGATTTTGGAAATGGAGTTGGTTCGGATTTATGATGAAGTTTTTTCTCAATTGAAATTGCCGGTTGCCATTCATCTCAATAACCGGAAAATACTTTCAGGCATTGCCGAAGCCATGAATGCAACCGATAAATTCACTGACATCACCATCGCGATTGACAAGTTTGATAAAGTTGGTTTGCAGGGAGTGCGACAGGATTTGCATAACAAAGGAATCAGCGAAAGTCAGATGCAGGTGCTCGAAAAATTTTTCTCTTTGACCGGAACGGAAATGGAAAAATTAGAAAAGGCAGAGGCACTGATGGGAGATTCGGAGATTGGGAAATTGGGTGTTGGGGAATTAAAAAATGTGTTGAATTATTTATCACTCAGCGGCGCAACCAGTTCAGAAATTAAAATTGATTTCACCCTCGCCCGCGGATTGAATTATTATACCGGAGCAATCATTGAAGTGAAACCTATAACAGTGCAAATGGGAAGTCTCGGCGGCGGCGGTCGCTATGATAATCTCACCGGCATGTTTGGTTTGGATGGAATGAGCGGAGTAGGAATTTCTTTCGGCGCAGACAGAATTTATGATGTGCTGGAAGAGTTAAAACTTTTTCCTGAAGAATCATTGAAGACCACACAAGTGTTGTTTGTATGTTTTGATAAGAGGGGAATTGAATATGCTTTACCGATTGTGCAGCATTTTAGAAAAGAAAATATTTCGTCAGAGCTTTACCCATCAGCAGAAAAACTGAAAAAGCAAATGAAGTACGCGAACGATAAAAAAATTCCATTCGTGATTGTCGTCGGCGATGAAGAAATGAAATCCGGAAAACTCGCCTTCAAAAACATGAACAGCGGTGAGCAGAGAATATTAAATGCGGATGAAATTATTAATGAACTGAAAAGCAAATAATATGTCGAGCACTCACTTAATCTCTTCTGATAAACTGACTCTTGAAAAAATTCAGGAAATAATTTCCGGCGATTACAAATTGCAACTCAGCGATGAATCGCGCGATAAAATTATTGCCTGCAGAAATTATCTCGACAATAAATTAAAAAGCAACGACGAACTTTTCTATGGTATCAATACCGGTTTCGGTTCGTTGTGCAATGTGAAAATTTCCGCTGATCAGATTGAACTGTTACAGGAGAATTTAGTGAAGTCGCATGCCTGTGGTGTTGGTGCTGAAGTGCCGCAGGAAATTGTGAAGCTGATGTTGTTGCTGAAAGTTCAATCGCTTTCTTATGGAAATTCAGGAGTTGATTTAACAACTTTATGGCGACTGATAGATTTTTTTAATCTCGGAATTTATCCTGTGGTATATGAACAAGGTTCGCTTGGTGCATCAGGTGATTTAGCTCCTCTTGCGCACTTGAGTTTGCCGTTACTCGGATTAGGTGAAGTGAATTACAATGGAAAGAAATATTCCTCAGCAGAAATTCTTCCGTACTTCAAATGGCAGCCACTTAAATTAAAATCGAAGGAAGGATTAGCGCTGCTGAACGGAACACAATTCATGAGCGCATATGCTGTGCAATTGTTGTTGAAGACAAAAAGATTATCTCAGTGGGCAGATTTAATTTCCTGTGTTTCCATTGATGCATTCGATTCGAAGTTGGAACCATTCAATTCATTGCTTCATGCTGTTCGTCCGCACAGCGGACAAATTCAAATCGCAAAAAATATTCTGAGTTGGTTGAGTGGAAGTGAAATCGCTTCACAAAAAAAAGAACAAGTACAAGATCCGTATTCATTCCGTTGCATTCCTCAAGTGCATGGTGCTTCGAAGGATACAATTGCGCATGTTGAATCAGTGGTGACAACCGAAATAAATTCTGTTACAGATAACCCGAATATTTTTCCGGAAGAGGATATGATTTTAAGCGGAGGAAATTTTCATGGTCAACCACTTGCTCTCTCATTGGATTTTCTGGCAATTGCATTGGCAGAATTAGGAAGCATTTCCGAACGAAGAACCTACCAACTCATCAGCGGACAAAGAAATCTCCCCGCATTTTTAGTTTCCAATCCCGGATTGAATTCCGGTATGATGATTCCACAATACACCGCTGCATCACTCGTAAGCCAAAACAAACAACTCTGCACACCATCATCTGTTGACAGCATCGTAAGCAGCAACGGACAGGAAGACCATGTGAGTATGGGCGCGAATGCCGCAACAAAATGTTATCGTGTTTTAAATAATCTCGAAAACATTTTAGCAATAGAATTATTGAACGCTGCTCAAGCACTCGAATTCCGGAGACCAAAAAGGAGCAGTAAAAAAATTGAATCACTTATTTCTGAATACAGAAAAACAGTTTCATTCAATACTGCTGACAGAGTGTTACATGACGATATTGTGAAGACGGTGGAGTTCATGAATTCGTATCATGACTAACGAGGAGCTGAAAATTTTCCTCAACAAAAAGGTCAGTCAGTACAATCGCAAATCATTTATTGAAAATGATCCGGTTTGTATTCCGCATTTGTTCAGTAAGAAACAGGATATAGAAATTGCAGGATTGTTTGCGGCAGTATTTGCGTGGGGGCAACGAAAAACAATTATCAATAAGAGCAAAGAGGTAATGCAATTGATGGATATGCAGCCGCATGATTTTATTCTGGATCATCAGGAAAGTGATTTGAAAAAATTCAGTCAATTCAAACATCGGACATTTAATTTCACAGATACACTTTACTTCATTCATTTTCTGCAGCACTATTATTCAAAACACAATTCATTGGAAGATGCTTTTCTTCCTAAGAAGAATGAATTGAATATTGAAAATGCATTGATGCGTTTTCATGATTTATTTTTTTCGTTAGATAATTCACCCAACCGAACACGCAAACACATTCCAACACCTGCTCGTAAAAGTTCATGTAAGCGATTGAATATGTTCCTGCGTTGGATGGTGCGAAGCGATAATTGCGGGGTTGATTTCGGAATCTGGAAAAAAATAAAACCATCGCAACTTGTTTGCCCGGTTGATTTGCATGTAGAAAGAGTGTCGAGAAAACTAGGACTCATCAACAGAAAAAATGCAGATTGGCAAACCGCTGTTGAATTAACTCAAGCATTAAAACTATTCGATACAGACGACCCGGTAAAATATGATTTCGCCTTATTTGGAATTGGTGTAATGGAAAACTTCAAATAAATATTCATTGGTATTAATTAATTTTAAAAAAATATTTTCATGGAGATTCCAAACTATGATGTAAAAACACAAGCGCAACAAATCATTAGTAGAAATTTTAACTTGCCTGAATTATCGATCGGCGATTTCGAAAAATTCCGTGAAGCACTAAAAGATAAAATCGAAGACCTGTTACATCACGACTTCGAAAAACTTTTGTGGGTGCTGTATCGCGTGGATGTAAGTGAAAGCCGCGCCAATCAATTATTAGCTGAGCATCCTGATAAACCTGCGGAAGTTTTAGCTGACCTTGTGATTGAAAGACAAATTCAGAAATATCATTCCCGAATAAATTACAAAAGCAATCCAAACGACGACCGGGATAAAGACCTGTTGTTGTGAGATTATATTTGCCTCCATAAATACAAAACACAACTAATGAAACTCGTTTCCTACTGGAGCCCAACTGAAGAACAAGATCGCCTTGGACTGTTACACAACGATCTGGTGTACGACATGCGCGACCTCGACTGGCAATTCCCTGACAACATGCAACTTTTTTTATACGCTTGGGAAGATGTGATTGATATGGCGAAAGAATTCAATCAGCGCATAATAGACGGAAAAGTAAAATCAGCTAAGCCAAAACAATTTGCCGATTTAACTATTATGGCTCCTGTTCCTCATCCTGCGTCTTGCCGTGATGGATATGCTTTTCGTCAGCATGTTGCCGCAGCACGGCGCAACAGAAAAGTGGAAATGATTCCTGAGTTCGATCAGTATCCGATTTTTTATTTCACCAATCACCAGGCAATACAAGGTGGCGGAGATATTATTTGCATGCCTGATCATTTTAAGAAATTGGATTTCGAATTGGAGTCAGCAATTGTGGTTTGCAAACAGGGAAGAAATATTACAGCAGAAGAAGCGGATGAATATATTGGTGGTTATATGATAATGAACGATATAAGTGCCCGCACTTTACAGATGGAAGAAATGATGTTAAATCTCGGTCCTGCAAAAGGAAAAGATTTTTGCACAGTAATTGGTCCTATGCTTGTTACACCCGATGAACTGGAGCAATATAAGATTCCTGCCAAACCAAATCATGTAGGCAATAATTATAATCTCGACATGAAATGTTGGGTGAACGGAAAATTAGTATCGCAGGGAAACATGGGTGACATGGATTGGACTTACGCTGAAATATTGGAGCGATGTGCTTACGGAGTTGACATTCATCCCGGCGAT
>BJGQ01000050.1 GCA_014190575.1 Bacteroidota bacterium
CAAACCGATTATGTAAATCCGGTTTCTGAAAAAATAAAAATTGAAACCGGATTGCGCGGTGCTATCAGGCAGTACAACAGTTCATCAACCAATTCAATATTTAATAACGATAGCAGCGAGTATCAAATCATTCCATCCGATGTGAGCGATTATAAATACACCGACCAGGTTTATGCCGCCTACTTTACTTTCACTCAGCAATTAAAAAAGTTTGGATACCAGTTGGGCCTGCGTGGCGAAAGTTCTTTTTACACCGGAGAAATTATAAGCAACCATGTTAAATATGATCATGCATATCCGGTCAGTTTATTTCCAAGCGGGTTCATGAGTTACAAGATTAACGACGATAACACTTTTCAACTCAACTATTCGCGCAAGATTAACCGCCCCACTTTTTTTCAGTTGCTTCCTTATACCGATTATACCGATTCGCTCAATCTTACCCGCGGAAATGCTGATTTGATGCCTGAGTTTGTGAATTCACTCGAAGTCAATTTTCAAAAAATATTTGATCGCAAAAACAACATGTTGGTTTCGGTGTATTATAAAAACACAACAGGCATTATTACCAACTACCAGGTTTTTGAATTCGATTCGGTGTTAAATCATGGCGCAATCATATCAACTTATGCCAATGCAAATTCAAGTTATGCCTATGGCGTGGAACTCACCACGCAAAATGCCATTACCAAGTGGTTCGATTTATCGTTCAATGCAAACGCTTACAATTCGTATATCAACGGAACAAACCTTGTTGAGAATTTGAGTAACAAGCAATTCAGTTGGGTCACAAAAGTGAATACGACTTTTAAAATTCCTAAGAATTTTACATTACAAATCTCAGGCGACTATCGTTCTAAAACAGCATTGCAGGTTGGCGGAAACAGTCAAGGAAGAATGGGAGGCGGAATGGGTGGAGGAGGCGGAATGGGCGGTGGCGGCTACTTTGGTGGAACCACAACTACTGCTCAGGGTTATACTAAACCAACCTACGGAATTGATGCTTCTGTAAAATATGAATTCATGAAAAACAAAGCGGCCTCACTTTCATTCAGTGTTTCCGATATTTTTAAAACCAAGAAAAATATAACTTACTCCTCTTCTGAATTTTTTGCGCAGACAGTTGACCGCCGCCGCGATGCGCAGGTATTTAAACTCAATTTCAATTACCGATTCGGAAAATTTGATGTCTCACTCTTCAAACGCAAGAACATGAACATGGATATGCCCGATGTTCCAATGCAATAAATTAAATAGGAATAAAAATTTTTTATTGATTCATTATTTTTTATGAATCACCAAGAAATAATTTCTTAAAAAATCATTTCGCTTTCATCCGGTTATTCTTCGCGTCATGCGTTAACTCAGCTAATCCAAGTTCTTCCATGAACGGTGGAAGGTATACTCCGAATCTTCCGCGCAAACCTTTCTTCAAACCATACCAGCCACCAACCGGATTTTTTGGTGAGCGGCCCCATGCTTCTACTGTTCCATCCTTTGCTGGCTTTTGTTCATCGGCTCCACCCAAGTCCATCCGGTCGTTGTGTTTTTTTAACATTGCATGTAAGTCGTTCAAACATTTTGCATCGTAGAGCAAAACAGTTTTACCAACTGTACAAACAATAACTTCTTTATCGTCTTTCACATCTTTATACATTTCGTATTCGGATGTGCCCGGTGGAGTTTTTAATTTCCAGGGATTTTCTTTTGTACCCTTTGCCATTTCAATTACTGTTTATCTCCACATACTCAATATTCCAAACGCAGCAACAGCAGGCAAGCCCCAATATCCAATGTGAATTAAAAACCAGTTGCGGCCTTTGTTTTCAAAAAGCGTCGGAGTTCCGAACACAGGAATTAAAACCATAAATAAAAAAATCATGGAATGAACAAATCCATGACCGAATGTGTGATAGCTGTGTCCGTCGGGTGCGGCATCCTGGCCGGGCCCTGTAACATTTGCCATCAGAAATAGAGTGAAAAGTAATGTCATCAAAATAGTGAGACCATAAGTTAATCCCGGATTTTTTGGTTTCAATTCCTCAATTGAAATTCCGCGGGTCTTTGCGTACACAGAACCCATTACTGATGGATGAAACCATACAAATCCAATTACTATTTGTGCGACTACTGCCGCTGCGAATGCTAACCAGTTAACTTCTATTTTTTTGATTTTTGTTTTTTGGGGATGAATGAATTTGATAAATATAATTTTTTATTTTTCTTCAAAAATAAATTACAGCACACATAAAATTTATTTGAAATTCATCATTGCTCGAATACCAAAAGCAGAATTTGATTGATGAAATCGGACAAATGTTTATTTAATAAATCAAACCATCACAGCTTTAACCTTTATTTGCCGCAATGCAGATAAAAATAATTTTCATTTCGCTTTTACTTTTTTCAGGAATATGTGCCGCACAGGATACGCTGCATTTCATGAGTTACAATCTGCTTAACTATTATGGCAGTGCTCAGGATTCAGCAACGCGAAATCCATATTTCAGAACAACAATGAGCGCAACTCATCCTGATATTATTACAACTCTTGAAATTGCAACCGAAAGCAGTTCGCTTGGTTTTTTAAATGGTGTATTGAAAAAAGTTGACACCACTTATCACAGTGCACCATTTGTTCCGGGACCGGACACCAACAGTTCGCTTTATTTTTTATCGAACAAGTATAGTTGTAATAGTAATGCTGCTATTCATACTGCTCTTCGCGATATCAATCATTACACCGTTGTGCAGTTACAAACCAATGATACGGTTCATGTTTTTGTTGTGCACCTGAAAGCAAGTTCGGGTACCATTGAAGAAGCAGATAGATTAGCTGAGGTGAATGAATTGCGACTAATTACCGATGCATTTCCAATCGGAACTTCATTTATTGTTTGTGGCGATTTTAATTTTTACAATTCAACTGAATCCGGCTATCAGAGATTGAAGGAAAATACAGGCGCAAATGAAGGGTATGTTATTGACCCGATTGTAATGAACGGAACATGGAACAATTCAAGTTTCGCTCAATACCATACACAATCACCACGCACACGAAGTTTCGGTGGAGGAATTATCGGAGGATTAGATGATCGTTTTGATTTGATTTTATTTTCGAACAGCATCAATACCAATGGTCCGTTGCGTTATGTTCCGAACAGCACCATTGCTTATGGCAACGATGGAAATCATTTTAACGATTCAATCAATCATCAGCCAAACACAGCGGTTTCATTTGCAGTTGCCAATGCGCTGCACTATGGTGCTGACCATTTACCTGTGATGGCAAAATTTGTTTTTGTGAATGGATGGGCGAATGGTGTCAGTAATGAATTTGAGGTTTCAGACTCTATATTTCAGATTTACCCAAATCCAGCCAGTTTGCAGTTTACAGTTGACAGTAAGCAGTTAACAGAAACTACAATTGTGATTTATGATTTGATTGGACGGAAAATTTTATCGGAACAATTCGTTGGGAAGAAAACATTTTTGCTTCAAAATATTTCGCCGGGAATTTATTTTGTGCAGGTAAGCGATGGAGAAAAAACCGAAACTAAAAAACTTTTAGTCGAGTAATTTTTTAAAGGTTATTTGGAATCATTTTATTTAGTCACCCCTCATAAAACCTGAAACACACAGCAAGTGCCACATTGCGGAAGTGAAGACACTACTATGAATTCTATTTTCGGAAGCACCCTTTGCCAGTACACATTTTTGTTTTTCGTGCATGCAGGCATTTGAAAGGTTTATACCGATGTAATTGGTGAAATATTAATCTACAAGAGAAATATCAAACTGCACCAGGTCAACAAATTCCTGAATGCGGTTTTCAATTTCATCGTGACTGAGATTCATTAATCGCTCGGTTCCGAATTTTTCTACTGTAAAAGATGCCAACGCCGAACCATAAATAATTGCACGCTTCATGCTATCGAATGATATGTCGCTGCTTTGCGCCAGATAACCGATGAAGCCACCTGCGAATGCATCACCTGCACCGGTCGGGTCATAAACTTCTTCAAGCGGAAGTGCGGGAGCGAAGAACACATTGTTCTCATGAAACAACAAGGCACCGTGCTCGCCTTTTTTTATAATCAGGTAGCGTGGCCCCATTGCCATAATTTTTTTCGCAGCTTTCACCAATGAATATTCACCCGATAATTCTCTTGCTTCTGCATCGTTCACGGTGAGTACATCCACCAGTTTTATCATTTCATCCAAATCTGCTTTAGCAGTTTCCATCCAGAAATTCATGGTATCCATCACCACTAATTTCGGACGCTTTTTCAATCGTTGTAATACTGTTCGTTGAATGGCAGGAACCAAATTACCGAGCATTAAAAAATCGGTGTTCTGATAGGAGTCAGGAACTATGGGGTCAAAATTCGCAAGCACATTTAATTCTGTTGCGAGTGTGTCGCGTGTGTTCATGTCGAGATGGTACTTGCCGCTCCAGAAAAAAGATTTTTCATTTTCTTTTATCTGCAAACCATCAGTATTAATGCCGCGCTCGTTCATGGCAAATATCTGTTGCTTCGGAAAATCGCCCCCTACAACTGAGATGAGATTTATTTTTTTTCCGAAGTACGATGCAGCTAAAGAAATATAAGTAGCCGCGCCACCAATAATTTTATCTGTTTTTCCGAAGGGTGTTTCAATGGCATCGAAGGCAACAGTGCCCACCACTAAAAGTGTTGATTCTGACATGGATGATTTTTATTTCGGGCGCAAAGAAAGAAGAAAAAATTTTTGATTATAGAATTTCTCACATCTCCGTGAGCTCCTTGCCTCCGTGCGAAATATTTCTCTCAACTATAATTTGTTAAATATTTCAAACAGCCGCACAGGTGATTGTCCATCAATCAATAATTTCTGATTGGATAATTGTTGCCAAGTGGTTTCGTCGTTCATAAATAATTCGAAGCGCGATTGAAGATTGTTTTCGTCTTCTGTTAAAAAATTCCCGAAATTATTTACTACTCCTTTTGCAACCAATCCATGTAACAGTTCTTGTTGGGTTTTTGAAATATGGCCTGAAATAATTTTTATTCCAACTGCACATGCTTCGTACAACACATTGTTCGCCGCGCAAATCATGTAACGGCAGGTTTTCATCAGGTCGCACAATTCATCACCCGGTAAATTTTTACACAACATAATTTTTGCCGTCTTTCTGTTTGCATAAATAAAATCTTCGAGCAACGAAATATTCGGATTCATTTTGCTCACCACAATTTCTATTTCATTTATCATTTCGGTTTTCACCAATGCCGATAAAACTTTTTGTGTGGTGTTGTGAAAATCATTTCCTCCAATGTGAATCATGGCGCGGCTGGCAATACTCAGCTCTCCCGCAGGGCTCTGTGAGGAATTTTCTATTGCCGCTTTAATAAATGGCTGACGAATCAATGCATATCGAGCACCGAGATAAAAGCGCGTGTGTTCATCAGTTGAATAATCTTTCGGTAAAATTCCTTCCGCATGATTGATGATTGCATCCGCCACAAAATGATGGCTGTGTAAATCATCAATGCAAACAATTTTACAATGCTCACGGATTTTTTTTTGATAATCAGTTTGAAATTGAATGCCATCTAACACCACAATATCACCTGCTTGCAAGTGAGAAATCAATTCATCTCCATCATAGTTTTCAGCATCCGGAAGCGAAATGATAGAATGAAAAACCCCGCCCACCAATTGAAGCGCCGACGGATTCGGAACACGAATAGCGAGCATACATTCATACTGTTCGCGCAACATTTCAGCAAGCGCCGCACACCTGATTAAATGATTCAATCCGATTTTTTCACCGCCATCGGTGCGAAAAATTATTTTGCCGTGCAATGCCATAAGCGGCCATTATTACGAGTCGCCACGAAAAACGGATGAAATATTTCGACCTATTTTTCTGTAACAGTTAAGTCAATAATTATCTCAGCAAAACTCCTGAACATGGCACTCACGCCACAATATTTTTCTTCAGAAAGCTGAATGGCTTTATGCAATTTTTCTTCATCAAGATTTTTTCCGGTGAAATGAAAATCCAGAAAAACTTTTTTATACATTTTAGGGTCTGTATCGGTTAATTCACCCTTCACATTTATACGGAGCTCTTCAACTTCCACACGCATTTTCTTTAACACACTCATTACATTCATTCCGTTGCAACCAGCAAGCGCTGTGAGCATCAGTGGTTTTGGTCGTGGTCCACGGTCATTTCCCATACTTTCGAACCGGTCGTCCATTATCAATTCATGATTATTCACGCTTGCATTGAATTGTTTATTGCCTTTCCATTCGCAAATCACCTCATGATCATTCATTTATGAAAAATTTAATAACAGCAATTTTAGGTAGCGACATTCGATACAAAAAGGAGATTTGTCATATCATCCAAAAATCCTGCGTTTATATTTATCCCGATTTTTAAAAATGAATTTCGAAAACACTTTATCATTCGCACAACAGCTCGACGAAAATGATTCGCTGAAAAAATTTCGTGAGCAGTTTCACATTCCGCAACACAATGGAAAAGATGCCATTTACCTCTGTGGAAATTCTTTAGGATTACTTCCGAAGAGTGCTCGCAGTTTTGTTGAACAGGAATTTCTCGATTGGGAAAAGTTTGGCGTGGAAGGTCATTTCAACGCAAAGAATCCGTGGTTCCCCTATCACCATTTCGGGCGGAAAATGTTGGCTGAAATTGTTGGTGCAAAAGAAGAAGAAGTGGTAGCGATGAATTCACTCACAGCTAATCTTCACTTGCTGATGGTTTCATTCTATCAACCGAAAGGTGCGAGAAAAAAAATCATGATGGAGGCAAATGCGTTTCCATCTGACCAATATGCGATTGAAGCACAAGTAAAATTTCACGGTGGAAATCCGGAAACGGACATCATAGAAATTTCTCCACGCGAAGGCGAATACACCTTGCGCACAGAAGATATTTTATCGCAGATAGAAGAAAATAAAAATGAACTCGCGCTGATTCTTTTCGGTGGAGTAAATTATCTGAGCGGACAATATTTTGATTTAAAGAAAATCACCGCCGCCGGTCATGCTGCAGGTGTAACGGTAGGTTTTGATTTAGCACACGCCGCCGGAAATGTTCTGGTGCAATTGCATGATTGGAATGTTGACTTCGCTTGCTGGTGCTCTTACAAATATTTAAACAGTGGCGCAGGTGGTGTGGGCGGAATTTTCGTTCACGAAAAACACAGCGCGAATAATGAATTGCCTCGCTTTGCCGGATGGTGGGGAAATGATGAGCAGACAAGATTTCAGATGAAGAAAGGATTTTTTCCGCAAGCAGGTGCAGCAGCGTGGCAAGTGAGTAATGCGCCTGTTTTCGCTATGGCAATTCATCGTGCTTCGTTGGAAATATTTTCTGAAGCAGGAATAAAAAACCTGAGAGTGAAAAGCGAATTGCTAACGGCTTTCTTAGAATTTATCATCAACGATTTCAACCAGAAAAATCCGGAGCATGAATTAAAAATCATCACTCCGAAAAATATTGCTGAACGCGGATGCCAGCTTTCGCTCATCGCAAAAAAAGACGGCAAGAAAATTTTCGAGCAACTCACTTCACACACAGTAATTGCCGACTGGCGCGAACCCAATGTAATTCGCATGTCGCCAGTGCCGTTGTATAATTCGTTTGAAGATGTGTTTATGGTTGGCAAAGTTTTGAAAAAAATATTTTAGAGAAATGAAAAAGGAAGTTACAATTCTCGGAGCCGGATTAGTGGGCACTCTGCTTTCAGTTTACCTCGCCAAGCGCGGATACAAGGTGGACATTTACGAGCGCCGACCTGATATGCGCAAAGAAAAAATTTCAGCAGGTCGCTCCATCAATCTCGCGCTCAGTGACAGGGGTTGGCGGGGACTCGCAGGCGCAGGACTGGAAGAAGAGATTCGTAAAGTTGCCATTCCGATGAACGCGCGAATGGTACACAACACTGATGGTACATTGTCTTCGCAACCTTATGGTATTAAGGGCGAAGCAATTTATTCTGTGTCGCGTGGCGGGCTGAATAAAACGCTGATGGATTTGGCGGAGCAACAAGCGGGTGTAAAAATTTATTTCAATCATCGTTGTGAAGATGTGAACCTTGATAGCGGCGAAATAATTTTTGAAGACCAAACGACAAAGCAACTCATTACTAAAAAAGCAGAATTAATTTTTGGTGCTGATGGCGCTTTCTCTGCGCTGCGCCGCTCGATGCAGAAGCTCGACCGCTTCGATTATTCTCAAACTTACATTGAACACAGCTACAAAGAGCTTCATATTCCACCCGGCGAAGGAGGAAAATTTCTGATGGAGAAAAATGCGCTGCACATCTGGCCGCGAAAAAATTTCATGCTCATTGCACTACCGAATGCTGATGGAAGTTTTACCTGCACTTTATTTTTTCATACCGAAGGAGAAGAATCATTTGCCACACTTAAAACTGAAAATGATGTGGAAGCATTTTTCAAAAAATATTTTGAAGATGCGATTCCGATGATGCCTGATTACAAAAAAGCTTTCTTTGCCAATCCAACTTCATCGCTTCCATACATCAAGTGTTATCCGTGGACTTATAAAGATAAAGCCGCGCTCATTGGTGATGCTGCACATGCAGTGGTTCCGTTTTTCGGACAGGGAATGAATTGCGGTTTTGAAGATTGCCGCATTCTCGGTGAGTTGATGGATGAACATGGCGATGATTGGAAAACAATTTTTCCATTGTACCAGCAATCGCGTAAACCGAATGCAGATGCTATTCTTGAACTCGCGCTGAATAATTTTATTGAGATGCGCGACCTGGTTGCCGATAAAAAATTCCTGCGCAAAAAGCAGATTGAAAAAATGATTGCCAATGCTTTTCCGGAAAAATTTATTCCGGCTTACTCCATGGTTTCGTTCACACACATTCCATATTCCGAAGCACAACGGATAGGAAAGCACCGCGATGAATTATTGGAGAAATTATTTCTGGTAGAAAATTTAGAAGAGAAATTTTCTTCTTATGAAATTCAGAAATTGATACAGGAGTATTTATAACGGAAATTTCTTAATCACTCAATTTGTAGCAACCCAAGTTTTACAAATTGCTGACAGTTAAAATTTTTTTTGAATTTAATTTTAGCGTTAAATTAATTTCACATGAAAACAATTTATACTGATTGCATTAATTATCTGAATAAATATTAATGCTCAAATTCCTGCACTTGATTGGGCAAATACCACCGGAGGAACTGGTGGCGATAAAGTATATTCGATTGTAACAGATAATGCCGGAAGTGTTTATTCAACAGGTTATTTTCAGGATACTGCCGATTTTGATCCGGGAAGCGGAACAGATTCACTGACATCAAATGGGAATGGTGATTTTTTTATTTCAGTTTTTGATCTCAATGGAAATTCACTTTTGTCTTTCAATATAGGAGGAAATGGAAATGATGAAGCATGGAGTATTGCATGTGACAATACAGGAAATATTTTTCTCGGAGGATATTTCTACAACACAGTTGATTTTGATGCGACTGCTACTTCTGACATTCATTCATCAAATGGGAACGATGATTTTTTTGTAATGAAATTTAATCCTGCTTCTGTAGGTGTGCAAGATTTAAAAATTAATTCAGACATATTTATTTATCCGAATCCTGTATCTGATTATTTAACTGTTCAGTCAAAATTATTTTGTAATAATTGCAAACTTGAAATCACTAATACAATTGGAGAAAAAATTCTTTCACAAGAAATCAATTCAACAAAAACTCAAATCAATATTCTATCTCTTCCAAGCGGAGTTTATTTCATTTTTGTAAAAACGGATTCTGGAAAAACCTGGAATCAAAAATTTATCAAGCAATAAATCAAGGGCTTTTACACCGCAAAACTCTCCCCGCAAGCGCAAGTGCGTGTAGCATTCGGATTCACGAAGTGAAAACCTTTTCCGTTCAGGCCGTCGCTGTGGTCGAGTGTGGTGCCGCACAGATATAAAAAACTGCGAAGGTCAGTAACAAGCTTCATTCCTTTATCTTCAAACACCTGATCATCTTTTTTCATCTCGTGGTCGAATTCCATTTTGTAACTCAAACCACTGCAACCGCCACCTACAACCGAAACCCGAACGAAGTACGAATCATCTTTTCCTTCGGTCTTCAATATTTCAGTTACTTTATTTTTTGCGTGCTCGCTAATCTGTATCATGGTTTTAAAATTTATTGAGGCAAATTTAATCTCTTCTAACAACACTTCGACAATCTCAGCAAACCGCGTCGGTTTTTGAACCGAGGCGGTCTATTCAGTCGAAGAATTATTTTCATCTTTGCATGAAAATCATTTTCTCCATGCTGAAAGTTGAACACATTGGAATTGCGGTAAAGAATTTAGAAGCGAGTAAAAAATTATTTAAAACATTACTGAATGCTTCGTGCTATAAAATAGAAAATGTAGAATCAGAAATGGTGAGCACTGCTTTTTTCAAAACCGGAGGTACAAAAATTGAATTGCTGGAAACGACAAATCCAGAGGGCGCTATTGGGAAGTTTATTGAGAAGCGCGGCGAGGGAATACACCACATTGCCTACGAAGTAGCAGATATAAATGCAGAAGTGAAAAGATTAAAAGAAGCCGGTTTTATTTTCACCCGTGATGAACCTTTTCGTGGTGCAGACAACAAGATGGTCATCTTCCTTCATCCGAAAAGCACCAATGGAGTTTTGATTGAATTGTGTCAGGAGATAAAATAGAAATACAATAGGACACAGATTTGAGCGGATTAAACTGATAGTCACTGATTTTAAAAATCTGTTCAAATCTGTAGCATCAGTTTAAATCCGTGTCCCATCAACAGCTACAATCCAAACTTCACATACTTTATTGTCTTGCCGAGTTTTAGGTGTATGTTCTCGTAATAAGTTTTCGCGTCAAGTATTTTATCATACAACTCGCCCGAATAAATATCAGCTGAGTGATAAATCAGTTTCAATTTCAACTCTTCAATTATTTCCAAGGTGTATTGATACAATATGGTTGAGTCCGTTTTCAGATGAATGATTCCATCGGGCTTTAGCACCTGGTGATAGATGGAAATAAATTTCAGAGAGGTCAACCGCTTCTTCGCTTCGTGTAATGGAGGATGCGGGTCGCTGAAGGTGAGCCAGATTTCGTCAACCGAATTTTGTTCAAAGTATTCGGGCAAGTGATCAATTTGAGCGCGCAGGAAACATACATTTTTTATTCCTTCTTCCAATGCGGTTTTTGCGCCGCGCCAGATTCGTGCGCCCTTAATATCAATGCCGATAAAATTCCGTTCGGGATATAAGCGTGCAAGCGCCAACGAATATTCTCCCTTACCACAGCCTAATTCTAAAGTGATTGGATTTTTGTTCTGAAAAAAAACTTCGTTCCATTTTCCTTTCATCCCCGTTGCTTTCTGAAAAACATTGGTGAATGTTTCCATCTCGGCAAAGTGTTTTAGTTTGTTTTTCCCCATCGAGAAATTTAATTCAGAAAAATAATTTTGAAATCAGAAATTATTTTATTCCATACTTCTCTTTATAAATCTCATACAAATCTTTTTGCTTGTTGTCGAGACTTATTACTCTGCCTTGTATGAATGCGTAAACGATATTGTTGGTTTTCATATCCAGAATATCGCCGTCGCTCACAATGATATTTGCATCTTTTCCTTCTGCTAAAGTTCCCGTTTTGTTATCAATGCCGAGAATGCGCGCGGCATTTGAAGTGATGTACATCAGCGCTTCTTCGGGTGTCATGCTTCCGTAAGCTACTGCTTCTCCTGCGAGAAAAGGAAGATTGCGCTGCTGCCAGAACCCATCCATGCTCAAACAAAAATCAACGCCCGCCTTTTTCAACAGCGCCGGAGTTTTGTAAGGCAAATCATAATCTTCATCATCACTTCCCGGCAACGATTGAATTCGCCCGAGTATTACAGACACATGATTCACCACTAAAATATCTGTACACTTCCACGCTTCGCTTCCACCTACAATCACAAAATGCATGTTATATGATTTTACGAAGAGCACTGCTGCGGTAATTTCTTTCACACCATCTGCATGAATAAATAATTTTTTCTTTCCGTCGAATAAACCGCGCATCGCTTCGAACTTCAGATTTACATTTTCATGTGTAACAGTTTGGTTGTATGCTTTTGCTTCATCGAAAAAATTGCGGATGTTTTGTACTTCATCAGCATAATGTTCATTCACACCAATTCTTCCGCCATCTTCATTAAAATGATAAGAGTAGAACGAAGGGAAATTCAGATGAATGCCTTCGTCGGTTTTGTATTGCGCATCTTCCCAGTTCCACGCATCGAGCTGTACAATAGATGAAGAGCCGGAAATAATTCCTCCTTGCGGCACCACCTGCGCTAACAAAATTCCGTTGGAGCGAACAGTTGCAATAACTTTCGAGTCGGTGTTGTAAGCAATTATGCTTCGGATGTTCGGATTGAAATCGCCAACCTCTCGCGCATCTTGTGTTGCACGCGCTGCCTCAATTTCGCTCAAGCCGAGATTAGTGTTACACGCAATTAGCCCGGGATAAACATGTTTGCCATAGATGTTTATGATTTTAGCATTTGATTGTTCAAGTCGAATAGTTCGTGCATCAGCAACGAAAGTGATTTTACCATTCTCAAAACCGATGGCGGAATTTTCAATCACTTCACCATTGCCAAGATGCGCAATGCCATTCATCAGAATGATAATTGAATCCTGTTTCGGAGCAACGGGAATTGTTTGCGCGTATCCCTTCGATAAACTCAGGGTGACAAGGAGTAGAGAAAATATTTTTTTCATTGCGCGTAAATGTAAATAAGCGAATTGAAGTTTCAGTTAGGATGCTATTGATAAAAGAAGGGGAAATAATTTTTTCAGTTTTAACTTTCCCGTATATGCAATGAATCGATAATTTTTTACTTTTAATTTTTCACCTACTTTTACTCCCACAATTAAACAAACAATGAAAAAATTTTCTACTCTCCTGATTGCACTTATTTCAAGTGCAATATTTTCCAATGCACAATCTTTTACCGATGATTTTGAAAGCTATACTGCAGGCAACCTGCTTGCTCAATCATCTACCACATGGGCAACCTGGGCGGGCGCTGGCGGCGGCGGTGCTGATGATGCTCCGGTGTCAAATGCTTTAGCACACAGCGGCAGCAATTCGCTTTTTCTTTCTTCAACATTAACAGCCGGTGGACCTGATGATATTGTTTTACCATTTGGTTCAGTATTCAGCAATGGTTCTTTTGTATTTGAATGTTGGATAAATGTTCAAACAGGCAAAGGCGCTTATTTTAACTATCAGGCAAGCACAACTCTTGGACAAATTTGGTCAATGGATGTTACCTATGAAACAAATGGCGATTTGAAATTTGAAAACAGCGGGACGCTTATGTTACAGACAACCTATCCCCAAGGTCAGTGGTTTGATTTTAAAATGACTTCAAATCTTAACAATTCATCCTGGGATATTTCAATTGATGGAAACAATGTTGGCTCGTTTCAAAATCCGGTTTTTAATGTTGCTGCTATTGATTTTTATCCAATTTTGAATTCATCATTTTACATTGATGATGTTAGTTTCACTCATACGCCATATTCACTTCCGAATTTGAACGCAGCTGTTATGAATTTGTCAATTCAAAATGGGCTTGCCACTCAAAATAGATTTCCTTCGGTAACTGTTAGAAATCTGGGTGTGTCAGCTATAAATTCTTTTGATCTTACTGCTAATTACAACGGCACATCATTTACACAAAATTTTACATCATTAAATTATGCTTCAAATTCAGTACATGTAATTACATTAAATCAATCTTTAGCGCTGGCTTCCGGAAATATTCCAGCCAATGTTATTGTCAGTAATATAAATGGAAGTGTAAATGATGATGACATTACCGACGATACAGCTTTCACAACAGTAACCGCCGTAACTCCCGCTACAGGTAAGGTTGTTGTTGGTGAAGAAGCTACTGGTACTTGGTGTCAATGGTGTCCGCGCGGAGCAGTTTTTATGGATATGATGACTCAAAAATATGATGATTACTATGCAGGAATTGCTATTCACAATAGTGACCCCATGACCGATTCAGCTTATGATGCATCTATGGGAGCATATATCTCCGGTTATCCAAGTGCAGTTGTTGATCGAGGGGCAACCATTGATCCTTCAGCTATTGAACAGGATTTTCAAACAAGAATTTTAGTTGCGCCAAAAGTTTTTATTACTAATGGTGCCATTTATAATTCATCAACAAGAGAATTAAAAGTTTCAATAAAATCTGTTTGGCAGGCAGCTGTTACAGGAACGAAATATAAATTAGTCTGTGTGTTAACCGAAGACAGTTTACACAGTACCGCAAGCGGTTGGTCGCAGTCAAATGCTTATGCTGGTGGGGGAAGCGGAGTAATGGGTGGGTTCGAATTATTAAGCAATCCGGTTCCTGCAGCACAAATGAATTATAATCATGTTGCCCGTTTTATTTATCCAAATTGGGATGGTGCAGCAGCCTATGCAGCTTCAATAAATGCAAACGATATTGTAATTGACAACTTCACTTTTATATTACCTGCCGGATGGGATGAAAGCCAAATTCATATTATTGGAATGGTGATTTATAATGACGGATCAAATCACTATATTGACAATGCCGGAACTGCGACCATTGCACAAGCCGTTGCCAATGGATATTTAACTGGAACAGACTTAGGCGGACTTGGAACAATTAATGGAATAACTTTTTTTGATCCTTCACAGGAAATATTATTGTATCCAAATCCTGCTGCCGATGAATCTTTTGTGAAACTTAATTTACAGTCTGCAGCCGAAGTAGTTCTTTCAGTTTACAATGTGACTGGATGTTTAATGCAAACAAAAAACTACGGAATACTTACAGCAGGAAACATTCTTCCAATTGAAACTTCATTGCTCTCACAGGGAATTTATGTAATTGAAATTTCACTAAACGGAAAAAAACAAATTCTGAAATTGGTGAAAGAATAATTTCAACTGAATAATTTTAAACGAGAGGCGGCTTCATTCGAAGCCGCCTCTCGTTTTTTATAACCTCCTGCTTTTATTTTCATTCCATTAATTCAATACAACATGCTTTTCTATTTTTGCGGCGCGCATGCAAAACGGAGTGTTGAATTTTAGTGAACTGAAAAAAAATCTGAAAAAAGATTTTGGTCAGTTGCCAGCAGTAAAAATTGCTTTGCTGGGCGATTCACCCACTCAATTATTAAATCAGGCAGTTACGGGATATGCGTATTCTCTTGGCTGGAATGCCGAAATATGGGAGGCAGATTTCGACCAGATTGAGCGGCAGATTTTAGATCCCGATTCGGACCTGTATCAGCAACTGGCAGAATTTATTTTATTGTTTCCGAGCACACAGAAATTGCGGACAAAATTTTATCAGACCAAAAAACAAAGTCGCGCATCGTTTGCTGAAACACAAGCAGCACAATGGAGAATGTTGTGCGAAACCATTCAGCAAAAATCAAAATCAAAAATTTTGCTGATGAATTATGCTCCGTACGATGATGGTGTGTTCGGAAGTTTTGCATCAAAAACTCCACTGAGTTTTAACAGGCAATTGCGGGCAATAAATGTTGAATTCGATAAGCTTTCAAGTGAAATTAAAAATCTTTTTATTATTGATGTCAATGCGTTGCAATCAAATGCAGGAAGTGTAACAGCTTTTTCTTCAGCCGTAAATATTAACAGCGGATTTGTTTTTCATTTAGATTTTTTGCCGCGTGTTGCTTTGGAAATTTGTCAGGTAATCGGTGCTATCAGGGGGCAAATTCGCAAGTGTTTGATTCTTGATCTGGACAATACGATGTGGGGCGGAATTGTGGGCGACGATGGTTGGGAAAACCTGCAGCTCGGTGATTTAGGAATTGGAAAAGCATTTACTCAATTGCAATACTGGGCGAAGCAATTGAAAGAGCGCGGAATTATTTTATGTGTGTGCAGCAAGAACGATGAAACAATTGCAAAAGAAGTTTTTGAAAAGCACCCGGATATGAAACTTCGGCTCGATGATATTGCCATGTTCGTTGCCAATTGGCAAACCAAGGTGGAGAATATCCGATTCATTCAGCAGGTACTCAACATCGGTTTTGAATCGATGGTTTTTATTGACGACAATCCTTTCGAACGCAACATCGTTCGTCAAGGTATTCCTGAAGTTTGTGTTCCTGAATTACCCGAAGATGCAGCTGAGTATCTTATGTTTTTAGAATCGCTTCATCTGTTTGAAACTGCTTCGCTTTCCGAAGAAGATGAGAACCGCACGAAACAATATCAGGAAGAAGCGAAGCGCACGCATGTGCAAACTGCATTTGCAAACGAAGATGAATTTTTAGAAAGTTTAAATATGGAGGTGACAGTGAGCAGTTTTTCGGGATACAATATTCCCAGAGTTGCGCAACTGACACAGCGAAGCAATCAGTTTAATTTAAGAACCATCAGATATACCGAAGAAGAAATTGAGCGTATCGGGAAAGATGACTGTTACACCGGACTGGCTTTTTCGTTAAGCGATAAGTATGGTGATTATGGTTTAATCAGTGTGGTAATTCTGAAAAAGGAAACCAACCATTTGTTTATTGATACCTGGCTGATGAGTTGCCGTGTTTTAAAAAGAGGAATGGAACAATTTGTTTGCAATCTGATGGTAGAAAAAGCAAATGATGCAGGTATGAAAAAAATAGTCGGCGAGTACATACCAACTGCAAAAAACGGATTGGTTAAAACTCTTTTAGCCGATTCAACTTTCAAATCACAAGGGGACAAATGGATTTTAGAAACTTCTGATTTCGCTCCGATAAAAAATTTTATTCATCAATCCGTTTTAAAATAATGACCTCACTGTTACAGTATATTTTCAGTTACATCGAAAAAAATAATCCGGCACATGCAGCGCGGTTGAATGTCTTAATTGATCTGAACGATAAATTTTTTGTATCGAAAGCAGAATCATTTTTCACTCGCTATAAATCTTTCATCGAAAAAAAAGGGCTGACCATTGATTACGGAATTGATTGCTATTTAAAATTGTGCGCGCAAATGGTTTTCGAGCGATTGGAATTTATGCGCTCCGGAAAATATGCGAGCAGTTCATTCGCTGATGTAGAGAAGCAGATTTATCTGAATCCTGAAATGTTTGAATACCATATGCACGGATTGGTGTTCGCACAATTTCTCTGGCCCGAACAATTCACGCGATTTAATTTTTTCAGCAACCACATTGGCAAAGAATTAAAATCAAGAAGCAAGTATCTTGAAATCGGGGGCGGACATGCGCTTTACATTTTAGAAGCGATGAATCAGGCACCCGAAAATGTTTCATTTCAATTAGTAGATATCAGTCCAAGCTCAATGGAGTTAGCGAAAGGAATTATGGAAGGATTGAAAATTGATTTTCAGTTAAAGAATATTTTTGATTTCGCTCCGGAAGAAAAATTTGATTTCATCACGATGGGCGAAGTGATTGAACATGTGGAAGACCCGCTCGCCTTATTAATTAAAGTTCGAGAACTACTGACTCCGGGTGGAACTGCCTTCATCACCACACCGGCGAATGCACCAACCATTGATCATATTTATTTGTTTAACAATGCCGATGAAATTCGCGAACTGTTTATAAAAGCAGGATTTAAAATTGTGAACGAAGCCGTTCAGTTTGCCGAAAATGTAACAGAAGAAAAAGCGCGGAAATATAAAATTGCACTGATGTATGCCGCATTTGTAAAACCCTGACCATATTTGTTGCCATGACATTAGAACGAAACTCCATACTCGAAACGCTGAATAAAATCTGGCGCGAAGAATTAGATAGCGAATCAATCGTGCTGAACGATTCAACCACTGCAAACGATATTGAAGACTGGGACAGCATCACCAACATTCAGTTAGTTGTTGCAACTGAAAAATTTTATAAAATCAGATTTACTGCTGCCGAAATCAGCGGTTTTAAAAATGTAGGCGAAATGGTTGACTGCATAAAAAATAAAGTCGGCTGACGAATGCTGAAATTTCATCACACCGGTTGTCTGGTAAAAAATATTGATGAAGCCATTGAATCGTATCGTGGTTTGTTTCAACCGGAATCAATCGGCGAAAAAATTTTTATCAGTAGTCAGGAAGTTTATGTTTGTTTCATTGGCATCGGTGAAGGAATTTTTATTGAACTCGTGCAGCCGTCAAGCGAAACATCAGTTGTTCGCAACATGATGAAAAAAGGAATCACTTATTACCACAAAGGATTTTTGGTTGATGATATTGACGCTTCTATAAAAATCCTCGAAGAAAAAAATTACAAATGGCTGCAGACTTTTCGTTCCGAAGCATTCAACAATAAACGATGTGCTTTCTTAATGTCGCCTGTCATGCATTTGATTGAATTGATTGAAATGAATTAACAGAAAACAGTTCATGCTTTTTAATTCACTTAAGTTCTTAGTTTTTTTTCCGGTCGTTGTCTTTGTTTATTTTTTACTGCCACACAAGTGGCGCTGGGCATGGCTGTTAGGAATGAGCTGTGTTTTTTACATGGCATTTGTTCCGGTTTATATTCTCATTTTAGGTTTCACAATTGTCATTGATTACATCGCCGGAATATTTATTGAGCGCTCAACAAAATGGAAGCGACCATTTTTAATTATGAGTTTAATTGCCAACATCGGCGTGCTCGCGGTTTTCAAGTACTATAATTTTTTAACAGAGAATATTAATTTGTTGCTGCACACTTCAGGTGTAACAGATTCAATTCCGCTGTTGAGTATTTTATTGCCAATCGGATTATCGTTTCACAC
>BJGQ01000051.1 GCA_014190575.1 Bacteroidota bacterium
ATTGCTTATTCAAATGAAAACGAAGTACTCGTGAAATATGCTGATGCCGAGCAGGCATACATTGAAATTGTAATGCCGGCAAAATTGAAATTGAATCTGGAATATATCGAACACCGCTGCTTCTCCGGCGATTTGAAACTGATTGTACAAACAGTTTTTAAAATAGTTCGATGAAATATTCTGTTGCTTTATTTCTTTCCTCTTAAATTCGCGATGCAATTTTTAAAACCACATATCACGCAATAGTTTTTTTAAAAAAATAAGCTGTTTTGTAATTCATGATTCGTCAATACAACATAAAAGCACTTTTAACTCATTGGGCAGTGCTTGCTGTTGATTGTTTAATTGTAGTTATTTCTCTAATTCTTGCCTATCAGTTGCGATTTAATTTCAATGTTCCTGCTGTTGAGCAACCACTGATATTTCGTGCTGTGTTTTCATTGTTTGCCATTCGTTTTATTTTCTTCATATTTTTCCGCACTTATGCAGGAATGATTCAGTACACGAGTTCGGAAGATGCGCAGCGAATTTTTTTCAGTATTACATTGGGAACGGCAACGCTCGGAATTTTGAATTTTATTGTTGCACAGTTTCAACCAAATTATCTCATCCCGTTTTCAATTCTGCTGATTGATTATTTCATCTCCATGTTTTTACTCGCAGCTTATCGCATTGCAGTAAAAACTATTTATGAAGAAGTTGTAAAATCGAAAAAGCCAAAAGTAAACGTGATTATTTATGGAGCAGATAACAATGGTGTAATTACCAAACGAACACTCGAACAAGACCGCAAGAAAAATTATGATGTTGTAGCTTTTACCGACAGTAAACTTTCAAACCAAACGAAAAACATTGAAGGAGTAAAAGTTTTGAATATTGATCGCGACCTTGATAAATTATTAGCGACAGGAGAAGCGGATATGCTAATCATCAGTGACTCTACCGTTAAAACAGCGGTGAAGAATAAAGTGATTAACGCTTGTTTAAAATATGATGTGAAAGTGCTTACTGTTCCTCCTGCATCAAAATGGATTAACGGCGAACTGAGCGTGAATCAGATTCGGCAGGTTCGCATTGAAGAATTGCTCGAACGCGAACCCATTCGTTTGGATAAAGAAATTATTGAAGCACAAACAAAAGGAAAACGAATTCTGGTTACCGGTGCTGCAGGTTCTATCGGACAGGAAATTGTTCGACAGTTGGCGAAGTATAATCCTGCATTACTGATTTGTTTGGATCAGGCAGAAACTCCATTACACGAATTGGATTTAGAACTGCAACATGATTTTCCGAATCTGAAATATGAAATTGTATTGGGAGATGTTCGTGTGGAAGAACGAATGGAAAAAGTTTTCCGGTTGCTGAAACCTGAATTGGTTTATCACGCAGCTGCTTACAAGCATGTGCCGCTGATGGAAAATAATCCTTCGGAAAGTATTCTCACCAATGTGCTCGGAACAAAAATCTGTGCCGACCTTTCAGTGAAATATGGAGTGGAAGTTTTTGTTTTGGTGAGTACCGACAAAGCAGTGAACCCAACTAATGTGATGGGCGCATCAAAACGGATTGCAGAAATTTATGTGCAATCGCTCAATAAAAAATTAGTCGACAAAATGGGAGAGATGGCAACTCACTTCATCACCACTCGTTTTGGGAATGTGCTTGGCTCCAATGGTTCGGTGATTCCACGCTTTCGTCAGCAGATTGAAACAGGTGGACCAATAACTGTTACAGATGCAGAGATCACAAGATTCTTTATGACAATTCCCGAAGCATGTCAGTTGGTACTCGAAGCAGGTGCGATGGGAAAGGGCGGCGAGATTTTTATTTTCGATATGGGCGAGCCGGTAAAAATTATTGACCTCGCAAAAAAAATGATTCAGTTGAGCGGATTGCAATTAGATAAAGACATAAAGATTGAAATTACAGGATTGCGCCCCGGCGAAAAATTGTATGAAGAATTGTTAGCGAATGCTGAGAACACAATTCCAACGCATCATCCGAAAATATTAATTGCGAAAGTTCGCGAGTATGAATTCGAAGCGGCATGCAAGGAAATTGAAACACTTATTTCTCTTTTCGATAAACAGAATAATAATGCCATCGTGAGCAAGATGAAACAAATTGTTCCGGAATACATCAGCAACAATTCAATTTATGAAGAGTTGGATTTGAAGTTGGCGGAGAAATAATTATTCCCCAGGCGCTAATCGCTTCAATAAAATTCCTTCAATCAAATCAGGTAAGTATTGCGGCTTCACAGTTCGCCAGTTGATGTCAGAAAATTTTTCACTCATGTATAGGTAATGCTCGAGGTGAACAGTTTTCATTTCATCATAAACATGTTCGCGGAAATTCACTGCTGCAATCCATCCGCCTTCATCAGAAATATCTTCGTACCATTCTTCGTAGTAGCAATCATCTGATGCGTGAAAATTCAAAACATTTTCGCCGATGAGCATGAAGCGTGTGATTTTTTGTTCAATCAGTACATCAATTATTTCCCGTTTCAGAATCATGATGTCGTTGTGAAGCGCATCATTCCATTCACCTATCAATTCAATCACCGCGAATTGTGTGGAGTAATCAACAAACAATATTTTCATGTACATGGTGGAAGAGCCGAACTCGTCCCACTGCGGATGTATGTAGTAGTTGTAAATCTGATTACTGAATTCGAACTCGCTGTAAGTGCGTTTATAAAACGGCGACAACTCATCTTCCTCTGCCGAGTAGATGTCTTTCCAGTTGTAGTATGGTTCGATGTTGTGCATGCTACTTTAAAATTTCTTAACCGCAGAGACGCAGAGTCGTAGAGAGTTTCGGTAATAAATACTTTTATTTTCTCTGCGCCTCTGCGTCTCTGCGGTAATGTTTCTCATTTTCAAATTATTTCTTCTTCCTATGTGCATCCATCACTTTGCGTACACTTCCATATTCCAATAAAATTCCTCTCGCTCTTTTTAAATCCCAGGCAAATTGTCGGCTCAGCATTTTTGCTCCGCGTTCAATCAGTTTTTCGTTCGTGAGTTGCATGTCCACCATTTTATTGTCGAGCACTTTTCCCAATTGAATCATCACCGAAGTTGAAATCATGTTCAACACTAATTTTTGTGCAGTGCCTGCTTTCATTCTTGTACTTCCTGTCACAAACTCTGGGCCCACAACTACTTCAATTGGAAAATCTGCTATTGCTGCTAACGAAGAACCAGCATTGCAAGTAATGCCTCCTGTTCCTATTCCTGCCTGCTTACATTTTTCAATTGCACCAATCACATAAGGTGTTGAACCCGAAGCTGTGATTCCAATAACTGTATCAAGTGCATTGATAGTGTGTTGTTGTAAATCTTTCCAACCTTGTTCCACATCATCTTCGGCGAACTCTTGTGCTTTTCTTATTGCTGCATCTCCACCTGCAATTATTCCATTCACTATTCCTTGTTCTACTCCGAAAGTTGGCGGGCATTCCGATGCATCTACAATTCCTAACCGTCCGCTTGTGCCACTGCCAATGTAAAACAATCGTCCACCTGCCTTGATTTTGGGTAAAATGTGATTTACTAAAGCTTCTATCTGGGGAATATTTTTTTCAATTGTATCAGCAACCGTTTTGTCTTCACGGTTAATATTCGTGAGCAAATCGTGAACACTCATTTGTTCGAGGTGATTGTAGCGGCTGTTTTCTTCTGTGGTTTTTTGCATGGTTGCGGACAAAAGTAATTACTACTGCAGAGTTTCGCACGGAGAAAATACAGAGAGAGGGGAGAATCACAGAGAATACAATTTGAATCTGAAATCAAAGTAACTCTCCTTGTATTCCTCTTTTTCTTCTCTTTACTCTCTCTGTGCGAAATTTATTTAAAGCAAAAAATTTATTTCACGCATCATCGTTGCTGATGAAAACCTTGTTTCTTTGCCGCCAATGAAAGGAAATATTAAAATATGGATGCCAGTGATGATGGCTGTTGTACTGGTTATGGGAATACAAATGGGAATGCTGCTTTCCGGGGGCGATAAAATTTCTTTTGGTGGAAATGGAAAACCAAATACAATGGAAGAAGCGCTTTCCTATATCTCAGCGAAATATGTTGACACGGTTAATCTCGCTTCCATCAAACAAAAGGGAATTGAAGCATTGTTGTTGCAACTCGACCCGCATTCAGTTTTTATTCCTTACCAACGATTGCAGGAAGTGAATCAGCAAATGCACGGAAGCTTTGAAGGAATCGGAATAGAATTTTTTCCGGTGTTTGATACTGCAACTGTGGTGAATGTGATTCAGGGCGGCCCCTCCTCACAAGCTGGAATAAAAAAAGGCGATAAGATTGTGAGTGTAAACGATGTGAATGTGGCCGGAAAAAATTATGCTGACGATTCAATAAAAGGAAAACTCAAAGGCCCCGGCGGAACCAAAGTAAAAATCGGAGTGAAGAGAAGAGGAGAAACTGAACTGAAATATTTCACCATCATCAGAGGGAAAATTCCACTGTCGAGCGTAACTGCATCATATATGGTTACTCCTGAAATCGGATACATTAAAATGGAGCGGTTCAGCGAAACCACCGAAGACGAAATGCACAGCGCCCTGAACCGGCTGAAAGAATCGGGAATGAAAAAACTCATTCTCGATTTGCGTGGCAATGGCGGCGGTGTGCTGGATATAGCAGTTGACATTGCCGATGAATTTCTTTCCGAAAAAAAATTAGTGGTTTATACGGTTGGCCGTGTGTATCCGAAAAAGGAATACTACACCGGCAAAACAGGCTTGTTTGAGAAAGGAGAGATGTGCCTGCTCATTGATGATGAAAGTGCATCGGCCAGCGAAATTCTTGCGGGCGCGTTGCAGGATTACGATCGCGCTACCGTTGTTGGTCGTCGTTCGTTTGGCAAAGGTCTCGTGCAGGAGCAATATACTTTGAGCGACAGCAGCGGATTGCGGTTAACGGTTGCGCGCTACTATACTCCTTCGGGGCGCAGCATTCAGAAATCGTATAAAGAAGGAACCGAAAATTATTATCACGATTTGCTTAACCGCTATGGCAATGGCGAGCTCACCAATAAAGACAGCATTAAATTAACCGACACCACAAAGTATTATACCGAATCGGGCCGTGTGGTTTATGGCGGCGGCGGCGTAGTGCCCGATGTGTTTGTGGCGGTTGACACAAGCTTGTTTGGTGCTTCCGTTGCGGGCCTGAGCCCCACTTTAATTCAGGAGGCGGCTTACCAGTTTGCCATTAATTATTGGCGGGTGTTTACTGATGGTGATGTGAAACTGATTGAACCGGTGTTGAAAATTAATTTCACCGCATTAAGCCCCGTGCAGAAAAAACAATTGCTCTACCAACTCGAAAGTTTATCGGCCCGAATGCTAAAAGATGAAAATGAATATTTCAGTTACCTGAACAACACTGATACTGATGTGTTGAAGGCGGTGGAGTTATTGGGGAAGAAATAAATTTAAAATGCAATTTTTTAAAACAATGTGTAATGGTATAAAAACATACAGAAATTTTTAAAGTATTGTTCATCGCTATAGATTAAGGTGTTAAATATTTATTAATCAAATGTTCAGTTGTGTAAAATTAATTTCACAACAAGGCATACTAAATAAAAAACCCTCACCGTTTAGCGATGAGGGTTTTAAAATTTTAAGTTGATCAACTATTTATCAGTCCAACCGGATCCATTAAGCCGGACTAAAAAATCAACTTACATTTTTGCAGCAGAAGTATCTGCAGGAGCTGGAGTAGAAACAGAATCTACAGCTTCAGTTGGAGTAGTAACTGTTGCAGTAGAATCAGTTGCTTCAGTACTTTCAGTTTTTGAGTTGCATGCAGCGAGGGATACTACAGCCACAGCAGCCAGGATGGTGAAAATTTTTTTCATTTTGGGTTTAAATTTTTTTAATGAGCGCAAAAATAACCACGATTAGAGAACCTACAAGTTATAGGCTATTTTTTTCGGAAATAAATTTGAATTGGGGTTCCATGAAAATCGAAGTTTTTGCGCAATTGGTTTTCCAGAAAATTGCGGTAGGGTTCTTTTATTTCAGCAGGATGATTGCAGAAAAAAGCAAAGGCCGGAAAGTAAGTTGGTAGTTGCGTTATGTATTTTATCTGCACATAATTGCCGCGATAGGATGGGGGAGGTGTTTCAGAAATGGCCTTGCTCATTACTTCGTTTAACACCGAAGTGGAAATTTTACGCTTGCGGTTTTCGTGAACTTTAATGGCTTCTTCAATCACTTTAAAAATTCGCTGCTTCTCAATTACTGAAGTGAAAACAATGGGCACATCTTTAAACGGTGCAATGCGGTGATGAATACTTTCTTCCATCACTTTGGTGGTTTTAGTATTTTTTTCAATCAAGTCCCACTTGTTCACCACCAAAACAATACCTTTTTTCTTTTTCACCGCCATGCTGAAAATATTCAGGTCTTGCTGTTCAATACCAGTTGTGGCATCAATCATCAACACAATAATATCGGCTTCGTCCATTGCTTTTATAGCGCGAATGACTGAATAGAATTCAAGAAACTCATGCACCTTGGCTTTCTTGCGAATGCCGGCAGTATCAACCAAGTAAAATTCTTTGTGAAAAAGATTGTAGTAAGTGTGAATGGAATCGCGGGTGGTTCCGGCAATGTCGGTTACAATGTTTCTATCCTGACCAAGCATGGCATTTACCATCGAACTTTTGCCAACATTCGGTTGACCAACAATGGCGAAGCGTGGAATATCTGTACGCAAAACTTCAGCAGTATCATCAATATTCAGAACCACTTCATCCAATAATTCGCCGGTGCCACTTCCGCTGATTGATGCAATAAAAAATACATCTTCAAAACCAAGACTGTAAAATTCATTGGCATCTAAAAGCCGTGCATTGTTGTCAACTTTATTTACTGCCACCAACACTTTTTTATTAGTGCGGCGAAGCATATCGGCAATATCAATTTCCAAATCAGTTATACCACAAGTCACATCCACTAAAAAAATTATTACTGTGGCTTCGTCAATGGCTATCTCAACTTGTTTGCGAATTTCTGATTCAAAAATATCTTCGGAATGTGTAACGAATCCACCGGTGTCAATGATGTTAAATGTTTTTCCATTCCACTCACCTATACCATAAAGGCGGTCGCGCGTAACACCACTGAAATCATCCACGATTGCCATGCGCTCACCTACCAAACGATTGTATAATGTTGACTTACCTACATTCGGTCGCCCGACTATTGCTACTGTATTATTCATTTATATCCGAGTTGCTTTAACACTAATTTATCATTTCTCCAGTTGTCTTTTACTTTAACTGTGAGTTCCAGAAATATTTTTTTTCCAAGAAATTTTTCGCAATCTTCTCGTGCTGATATGCCGAGTTTTTTTATGGCGCTTCCACCTTTGCCAAGAAGAATTGCTTTCTGACTTTCACGCTCCACAAATATGCTGGAATAAATGCGTATGATATCTTCGGCTTCTTTAAAATCAGTGACAATCACTTCACATGAATACGGAATTTCTTCTCTGAATTGTTCAAATATTTTTTCACGCACAATTTCTGAAACGATGAACCGCTGCGATTTATCAGTGAGTTCGTCTTCGGTATAATAAGGTGGATGTTCAGGAAGCAATTCGACAATCCGCTCTTTGAGTTTTTCAATATTAATTTCTTTCAATGCTGAAACAGCAATCATTTCATCAATGCCAAAAAATAATTTCCATTTATTTATTGCCTCAGTTAATTCTTCTTCTGTTTTAAAATAGTCAACTTTATTAAGAATGAAAAGTTTTGGTTTCTTAACACCTGATAATAACTCTGCATGATTTGTCCAGTCGGCTTCCTTTTCAAAAACACTAACAACCGGAATTACTAAATCTGCATCTGATAAAGCGTTATTGATTTCTTCCACCATAGATTTATGCAATTCATACTTAGGTTGCAATAATCCCGGTGTATCAGAAAACACAATTTGATAATTATTTTCCGTTACAATTCCCTTAATATGATGTCGTGTGGTTTGTACTTTGGACGAAACAATAGAAATTTTCTCCCCCAGAAATGCATTCATCAAGGTTGATTTACCTGCATTTGGGTTTCCCATTATCATAACAAAACCGGCGCGAAAATTTTTCATGAGGCGCAAAAGTCAGTTATTTTTACCGTATAATTTTTATTTGCGCAGATTGCCGTTACATTTGCACCCCTCATCCAAAAAAAGTTTCGATACAATTTTCCAACAAAGAATAATTTCCGAAAGGAATTAAAGATACATCGCGGAGTGGAGCAGTTGGTAGCTCGTTGGGCTCATAACCCAAAGGTCGTAGGTTCGAGTCCTACCTCCGCAACTAAGTTGAAAGCCACATTTTTTGTGGCTTTTTCTTTTTAATATTGAATCTTGAAATAATCAAAATAATTTTCATGAAAAAAATAAGCACTTTCTTGTTTCTGGTTTGTGTGGCAGCAAATTTATTTGCTCAAAAGAATTTAAAATCAGAACCGCTTTTTACCAACCCAACCGGTGATATTTCTTTTTTTGAAAAGACATATAAGCAAGCTATGAATTACAATGATTTGGTTGTTGCAACTCAAAGTGTATATGAAATATTATGTACCGATAGTGCAAACATTGCCTGGAAAGATACTCTTGCAAGATTGTTTTTAATGCGCGGCGCTTATGATCAGGCTGTTTTTGTTGGAAAAGAATTATTAACCAAATCACCTGATGATATTCGGTTGACCGAAATGGTTGCCATTGCTCTACAATCTGCAGGTGATGCAAAGCAATCCTTGGAGTATTACGAAAAGTTATATCCTAAAACACAGAACCTGTATCATCTTTATCAAATAATTGTATTGCAATATTCTTTGGCAAGATTGGGTGAATGCTCGGCAAACATTGATGCATTATTAAAAAATCCTGATGCTGAAAAAGGTCAGATTGATGTGAATGTCGGACAAGGATACACTCAAAAAGTACCATACAAAGCGGCTGCTTTAAATATTAAAGGAGTGATTGCAAAACAGTTGAATGAAAATTCTGCTGCTGAAGCCTTGTTCAATGAAGCATTGAAAGTGATGCCTGATTTTGTTTTACCAAAAGGAAATCTGGAAGATTTGAAAAAGGAACAGAATAAAGTTTCTGAACAAAATACTAATCCTCCGAAAAAATAACTTCTGATTTTATCAGATATGAATATCTGAATGAACCAACTCAACTTTTATAATTTGAGTTTTATTGCCTGAAGAAAGAACACATTCTAATTCATCAGTTTCATCATGCATTGAAACAGGAATAGCATTCATAAAAAGACCACCAGTTACATTTACTGAAATAAGTGGTAAGCCATTTTTTTCTCCGGCACGGGTAACAACTAATTTCCCATCAAACGGAATAACTGCATTAAAAATAATTTCGGAATCTCCAGAAATTTCGGCGGTAACTTTTAATTGATTGATGTGACTCAATTTATGATTGGGTGATTGCAAAATATAATCACCGAAATCAAAATTAGATTTCATTTTAGACAGACCATTTATAATTCTGGTTTTCATTTCTTGAATTAATAGGCTGTGAAACTAAATAAAATATTAATCGCAAGGTAACAATTCGAATAAAATCTTACTCATTAGGTTTTTTCAAAATTCCAACCATTACAATCACATAACCAATCATTACAACAATCGGAGCAAGTGTAATTCTTCTGAAACTATAAATTTCTTCCACCTTCCATTCATTCGGTTTTTGCGCTCCACCCGACATTAAAAAATAACCAATTATTAAAACAACTACTCCGGTAATAATGATTAAATAATTTTCTTTCTTAAAAAGAAATTCAACTTTTTCGTTGGTTGTTTTTTTTGTAGTGTCTTTTGTGGTTGCCATAATTATTTTTTCGCGATGACGAAAGTAATTGATAATCTTAATTCTGTAAAAGATTTATTTGATTCTCCCTTATATAGTGAAAATTCACTAATACAATTCATCAAGATGCATTCTTAAATATTTATTTACAACGATAAAACTACTTGTTATTGTAAATAGAATTCCAAGAAAAACAATTCCTATAAAAAGTAAAATAGTGAGATTAAAATCCTGTAATGCCTTTAAATCAGGTAAAATGTTCAACATTACATTCAATAGGGTAATTAAAAGTGCAACTGCAATAAGCCCGCTGATGAATCCATTTATTAAACCTTTCAGTAAAAAAGGTCTTCTGATAAAAGAATTTGTTGCTCCAACCAATTGCATACTTCTTAATAAAAATCTTTGAGAATACATTGCTAATCGGATTGTTGAATCAATTAAAGTAAAAGCAACAAAACCTAGTAATAAACTCAAAACAATAATGATGAAACTGAATGTT
Source organism: Bacteroidota bacterium (assembly GCA_014190575.1). Taxonomy (GTDB): domain Bacteria; phylum Bacteroidota; class Bacteroidia; order Chitinophagales; family UBA10324; genus UBA10324. The sequence goes on from BJGQ01000051.1 coordinate 10,371, forward strand.
TTAAAATTTTTATTTGAGAGTTCAATGAGTTTGCTTTCATAATAAAATTCCTGAACAGCAGGATTTGCCTGCAATCTGTTTTGAATTGCCATTACACTATCCGGTTGAGTAAAATTGGCATTCATTTTTATATCAATTGAAGCAAACAGTGGATTTCCTTCCAACATATCACGATAATCATCTCCAAATTCTTCAATGTAAATGTCCTGTGCTTGTGTTTTCGAAATGTAATCAGCGCTTTTTATATAAGGCTTGGAAGACAACTCTTCCTGCAATTTTTTTCCAGTCTCTTCAGTAACATTATCTTTCAAAATCAAAGTGAAAGAAATATTCTCTTTTAAATAGTCTGACATTTTACTTCCATGCAATAAAATCAGAAATAATATTCCTGCTACAAACAAAACTAAAGCTGTACTGATAATACTGTATATATGAGAAGGTTTAAATCGTCGTCGTGATTTGTTTTTACTCGTTGCCATGTGCCGAAAGTAGAAAGCAATAAAACAGAACTAATATTTCAATTTGCAAATTAATTAACACATGAATCTTTATTTGAAATTTGAATATGTTGTTGGTTTTCGCCACCGATTGCTTTATTAGATTTGCGCCCCTGATATGGAATACAAGTTTAGTGAGATAGAAGAGCAGATAAAAAAATTCTGGAGCGATAAAAATATTTATCGGGTCGGTGATGCTGAGAGCGGAAAGCCCAAGTACTATGTGTTGGATATGTTTCCGTATCCGAGTGGTGCGGGCTTGCATGTCGGTCATCCGCTTGGATACATTGCGAGTGATATTTATTCGCGCTACAAACGCATGAAGGGTTTCAATGTGTTACACCCCATGGGTTATGATTCGTTCGGTTTGCCTGCTGAACAATATGCGATTCAAACCGGACAACATCCTGCAATCACCACCGAACAAAACATCAAACGGTTTCGTGAGCAGTATGATAAAATGGGATTTTGTTTCGACTGGAGCCGTGAAGTAAAAACCAGCGACCCCGAATTTTATAAATGGACGCAATGGATTTTCATTCAGTTGTTCAATTCGTGGTATAACAACTCAACTGATAAAGCAGAAAATATTTCTTCGCTCGAAAAAATTTTTACAACAGAAGGAAATGCAAATGTGAAAGCCGCTCATGCTGAAGTGAAAATATTTTCAGATAATGAATGGAAGAATTTCAGCGAGAGTGAGCAGCAGGAAATTCTGATGCGGTATCGTTTGGCTTTTCTTTCTGAAGCGTATGTGAACTGGTGCCCTGCATTGGGAACTGTGTTGGCGAATGATGAAGTGAAAGATGGTGTGAGCGAGCGCGGCGGTTATCCGGTTGAACGGAAATTAATGAAGCAATGGATGTTGCGCATCACCGCTTACGCGGAAAGATTGCTGAGTGGTTTGAATGATTTGCAGTGGAGTGAATCCATTAAAGAAGCACAACGAAACTGGATTGGAAGAAGTGAGGGAGCATCAGCAAAATTTCAGATTGCAGATTCCAAATTGCAGATTGAAGTTTTTACCACTCGTCCCGACACCATTTTCGGTGTAACATTTTTAACGCTTGCACCGGAGCACGAACTGATAAATCAAATCACTCCCGACTCGCACAAAAAAGAAGTGGAAGAATATGTGCTCTACGCGAAGAACCGCAGTGAGCGCGAGCGCATGACCGAAGTAAAAAAAATCACCGGAGTATTTACAGGCGCTTATGCCATTCATCCGTTCACGGGAAAACAAATTCCAGTTTGGATTGGTGAATATGTTTTGGCGGGATATGGAACCGGCGCGGTGATGGGAGTTCCCGGTCATGACAGCCGCGATTATGGTTTTGCAAAATATTTCAACCTCGAAATCATTGAAGTGGTCAAGCCCATCCCCGACCCTTTCCCAAAGGAAGGGAGAAATACAGGCGCGACCAACTCTCTCCCCTTAGGGGAGAGCCGGAGTGGGGCTGAAGCTTTTGAAGGCGAAGGAAAAAATATCAACTCCGCTTTTCTCGATGGATTGAAAACTGCGGATGCAAAAAAGAAAGTGATTGATGAGATTGAGAAAAATAAAATCGGTGAGCGCAAAATAAATTTCAAACTGCGCGATGCGGTGTTTGGTCGTCAGCGTTACTGGGGCGAACCCATTCCTGTATATTATGATGAGAATAATATTCCGCGAGTGGTGGATGAAAATGATTTGCCAATCCGCTTACCTGAAGTAGATAAATATTTGCCGACAGAAACCGGTGAGCCGCCGCTGGCGAATGCAAAAAACTGGAAGTACAAAAACAAATTTGAGTTTGAGAAAACCACCATGCCCGGTTGGGCTGGCAGCAGTTGGTACTTGTTTCGTTACATGGACCCGCACAACAAAAATGCTTTTGCGGGAAAAGACAAACTCGATTACTGGAAGCAGGTTGATTTTTATATCGGCGGCAGCGAACACGCCACAGGGCACTTAATGTATTTCCGTTTCTGGACAAAATTTTTGAAAGACCTTGGCTTGGTTCATATTGAAGAACCCGCAAAGAGATTGGTGAATCAGGGAATGATACAAGGAGTTTCTCAAATGGTTTATTTCAGCAAAGCTGAAATGAAATGTTATTCAACTGACTTATTGAGAAATAGTTTTGAAAATTATAACTGGACTTATGCAGATGTGAATCTTGTTGATGCGAAAGGAAATCTTGACATTGAAAAATTTAAAAGTTGGAAACCTGAATTTGCAGAATATAAATTTCAATTGAACGAAGACAAAAAATTTATTTGCGCAACAGCAGTAGAAAAAATGTCCAAGTCAAAATATAATGTTGTCAATCCAGATGACATTATAGAAAAATATGGTGCCGATTGTTTCCGTATGTATGAAATGTTTCTCGGTCCGGTTGAAATGAGCAAGCCGTGGGACACAAAAGGAATTGATGGTGTGAACCGCTTCCTGCGCAAACTCTGGAAATTATTTTACAGCGATGATGGAAAATGGTTGGTGACAAATGAAGCCGCTACGAATGAAGAATTAAAAATTCTGCACAAGACTATTAAGAAAGTTGAAGACGATATTGAAAAACTTTCTTACAATACTTCAGTCAGTGCATTTATGATTTGCGTGAACGAACTCACCGATTTAAAATGTCACAAAGCAGAAGTGCTGAAAGATTTGTTGCTCATACTTTCTCCGTTCGCTCCGTTCACCACAGAATTTTTGTGGCAGGAGATGAAGCAGGGTGGAAGCATTGTTACAACTGAATTTCCGAAAGTGAGGGAAGAATTGCTCGTTAAAAATTCTTTCGAATATCCTATCGCCATCAACGGAAAAACAAAAACAAAAATCACTTTTGCGCTCGATAAAGAAATTTCAACGATTGAAAAAGAAGTTCTTGATATGGAAATTCTAAAAAAATATTTTGAAGGAAGAGCACCGAAGAAAATAATTGTAGTGAAAGGCAAAATGATAAATGTGGTTGTTTGAAAAAGTAAATACAAGTAAACAGCAAGTAAGCAACAGTAAATACAAGAAAGTAAATGCACAGTTTTAAAGACTTGATTATTTGGCAGAAGAGCAGAGCTTTTGTAAAAGATATTTATTTGACTTCATCAAAATTTCCTTCAGAAGAAAAATTCGGAATTATTTCTCAAATCAGACGAGCAGTTATTTCAATCTCTGCAAATATTTCTGAAGGTGCAGGTAAAAACAGCGATGCAGATTTTTGTCGCTTTCTTGATACTTCATTAGGTTCTTCAAACGAAGTTGAGAATTTAATTTTTCTTTGTTTCGACCTTGAGTTTATCAATGAATCAAAACAAAAAGAATTGTTAGAAAAAGTTATTGAAATTCAGAGAATGCTTGGAGCACTCATTCTTAAAATCAGAAACAAAAAGTGAAATCAAAAATCTTGTATTTACTTGTAGCTTACTTGTATTTACTCGAAACTTACTAAAATGGAAGAGTTAAAATATTCTCAACGCGGTGTGAGTGCGTCTAAGGAAGATGTTCATGCAGCAATAAAAAATCTCGATAAGGGATTATTTCCAAATGCGTTTTGCAAGATTTATGAAGATGCATTAGTTGGCGATGAAAACTATTGCAACATCATTCACGCCGATGGAAGCGGAACAAAATCATCGCTCGCATATTTATATTGGAAAGAAACCGGGGATATTTCTGTCTGGAAAGGAATTGCACAAGATAGCATCGTGATGAATCTTGATGATTTGTTGTGCGTGGGTGCGACTGGTCCGTTTATTTTTTCTTCAGTCATCAACCGCAACAAAAATTTAATTCCCGGCGAAGTGTTACAGCAAATCATTGAAGGCAATCATGAGTTCTTCATCAAGATGAAACAACACGGAGTGGACATTGTTTACATGGGTGGCGAAACTGCCGACATGGGTGATGTTATCCGCACCGTAAGTGTTGACTCCACCATCGCTTGCCGCATGAAGCGAAGTGATGTGATTGAAATTAATTTACAGGCAGGCGATGTGATTGTTGGTTTGTCTTCTTCCGGAAAAGCAAACTATGAAGATGAATTCAACAGCGGCATCGGCAGCAACGGACTCACCGCAGCGCGACACGATGTATTGAATAAAACTTATGCTGATGAATATCCTGAGAGTTTCGATACAGACCTTCCGCGTAAAATAGTTTTCACCGGAAGCAGGAAACTGACTCATGAAGTGGATGGTGCAGAAATGAATGCAGGAAAATTATTGCTTTCACCAACACGAACCTATGCGCCTGTCATCCTGAGCTTGTCGAAGGAGATGAGAAAAAATATTCACGGTATCATTCACAACAGTGGTGGCGGATTGCGCAAAGTGATGCACTTCAATAAATCTGTTCATGTGATTAAGGATAATTTATTTCCGCTTCCATCTGTTTTCAAATTGATTCAACAGGAATCAAAAACTGATTGGAAAGAAATGTACCAGGTGTTCAACATGGGACAGCGAATGGAAATTTATTGCACCGCAGAATCAGCAAACGAAATCATCGGCATCTCACAATCATTCGGCATCGAAGCACAAATCATCGGAAAATGCGAAGCAAGCACCCAACCTAAACTCACCATAGAATCAGAGTTCGGGAAGTTTGAGTATTGAGAAATAATCGAGTATGGTTTTTACAGGAATAGCTTTTATAAATTCAAGAATAAAAAAAGCCACACTCAATTACGAATGTGGCTTTCAAATTTTTAATGGTAATTATTTTACCTCGCAAAATTCACCGCGCGCTTCTCACGAATAACAGTCACTTTTACTTGTCCGGGATAAGTCATTTCCTTTTCAATCTTTTGTGCCATGGTAAATGATAGTTCTTCGGCTTGCTTATCCTGAATTTTATCAGCTTCCACTATCACACGCAATTCTCTTCCGGCTTGAATTGCGTATGCTTTCTCTACCCCATCATATCCCATAGCCAATGCTTCAAGGTCTTTCAAACGCTTAAGGTAACTCTCCATCATTTCGCGACGGGCACCTGGTCTTGCACCTGATATAGAATCGCATGCCTGTATAATAGGAGAAATAACATATTGCATTTCCATTTCATCATGATGGGCGCCAATTGCGTTTACAATTGCAGGAGATTCACCAAACTCTTCGGCAATTTTTGCTCCAAGCAACGCATGACTCAATTCAGTTTCTTTATCCGGAACTTTTCCAATATCGTGAAGTAATCCTGCACGCTTCGCCATCTTCGGATTTATTCCTAATTCTGAAGCCATGACTGCACAAAGGTTTGCCACTTCTTTAGAGTGCTGCAATAAATTTTGTCCGTACGAAGAACGGAAACGCATGCGACCAACCATGCGCACTAACTCGCGCTGCATACCATGAATTCCTAACTCAATAATGGTGCGCTCGCCGATTTCCATTATCTGATCTTCCAGTTGCTTCTTGGTTTTTTCAACTATTTCTTCAATACGCGCCGGGTGAATTCTTCCATCAGCCACTAATCGTTGTAACGAGAGACGCGCAATTTCACGACGAACAGGATCAAATCCAGAAATAACAATTGCTTCAGGAGTATCATCAACAATAATTTCTACTCCGGTTGCAGCTTCCAGCGCTTTAATGTTTCTTCCTTCGCGACCAATAATTTGTCCCTTTATATCATCACTTTCAATATGAAAAACAGAAACCGTATTTTCTATTGCATGTTCAGCAGCTGTTCGCTGAATGGTATTGATGATTACTTTTTTTGCTTCCTTGTTTGCACGAACTTTTGCTTCGTCAATAATTTCTTTTTCATAACGAAGTGCTTCTGCTTTCGCTGCATCTTTCAGCGACTCAATTAATTGTTGTTTGGCTTCAACGGCTGTAAGTTTAGCAATGCCTTCGAGTTTCCTCACATGTTCTTCGTGCGATTTATCCAACTCTGCTTTTCGCGTTTGCACAAGTTCCAACTGACGATTCATGTTCTCGCGAATAGTATCGTTCTCGGTTTCTTTGCGTGTGGCATTTTCAATTTTTTGATTGAGCGATTGTTCTTTCTGCTTGTAAGAACTTTCCTTCTGTTCCAAACCACGGGTGCGCGCCGACATGTCTTTTTCGTGTTCAGTCTTTTGCTGAATCATTTGTTCTTTCGCTTCGAGCAACTTGTCGCGCTTAAGTGAGTCGGCTTCTTTTTTTGCGCTTTCAATAATTTTTGCTGCTTCCTTTTCTGCGATTTCTTTTTCTTGTTGTGATTTTTTTCCGGCAGTTTGTTTACCAATCAAAAAGCCGATGGCAATTGCCACGATGGCGGTTATAGCTATAGCTATATAAAGTATTGAAGATTCGTACATTGTTGTTGTGTTCTTTTAAAAACATTTTAAAGAATTTGATTCAAACGGCACAGACAAGAACGATGCTTGTCTAACCAATGTTGCCAAAAGTAAGAATTAAGTAAGTGAATCAAATCCTCATTTTAACAATAGGTTACCAAATTGTAGAATTTTGTTGAACATGAGCAACAATCGAAGGCAGATTCAGCATGATTTTTATGATTTCCTATTAAAGAAAAAATAAAACGATGAATTATGATTCTTATAAAAGAAATCCATAATTCATCTTAAGAATCAGCGCAATCAGCTTTCTATTTTAAAACTCCAGACCGAGTTTTAAAACCATTCGCTGATAATTGTAATCGTAATGAGTGTGATTATCGAGATAATCGTAATCGTAACTCCAGTGCTCGAATTTATATGCCCATGAAATCATAAAAGCGAAATCACTTCGTGTGTTAATTTTTATTCCCACACCTGCGCTTGCATTTAAGCCGCCACGATAAATATATTTCTGTAAACTCAAATCGCCGTAGTAGGGATAGTAATAGTTGTTGCGACTGCCTACATAAAAATTATATCCGCAATCGGCATGAATGAATGGAGTGGATTTTCCTTTTAACAAATCGCTGCGAACAGAAAGATAAACCGGCAACAGCACCACATTGGTGTATTCAATTCCTGTTCCGCCACCCACTTCGAGAAAATGATTGAAGCGATAACCATTTACTGTTTCGAATAAAGCTCCTGCACCATTCGACCCTGCCAGCAATCCCACATTGGTTACATTAAAATACCCTTTTGATTTAATGTTCATGGCTGAAAAATTTTTTCCCTTTACTGTTTCCTGCTTCATGGAATCAATCTGCAATTTGTTTAACACAACAAGGTTGTTCCCAAAAGTTAAAAGTTTAATAGACCCATCAGTAGTTGTTCCGGAAATCTGTCCGCGATAAATGCTTCCGTCTTTCAGATAAATAACATCCTGCGTATTTGTTTGTGCAGAACATTCCATCACTGAAAAAATAATTGTTACAACGAGAATAAATTTTCTAAAGAAAATTTTTGAGGTTAGGATTTTTGCGGCTGTTCCCTTCTCCTTAGGAGAAGGGTTAGGGATGAGGCTTTTGTTTTTCATCTGAATTTTTTTTTGAAGTGAATGCAGCTTTCATGTTTTGTTCGGAGTCAAATAAGACAAACAACAGAACCATGAATACTTTTCATAACAACTTGACGACTGCTTCCGGCAAAATGCTGCTTGCAGTTTTATTTTTTTTATTGCCAAC
>BJGQ01000052.1 GCA_014190575.1 Bacteroidota bacterium
AAACTAAGATGCTTATATCGTCACTGAACATTTTTTTCTGGCCTTTGAATGATACGAGGTAATCGGTGAGTTCATCTATGAGGTGCTTGGGTTCATCTTGCTCGTGTTGTTTTACAAACTCCACGAGGCGCTCGATGCCGAGTTCTTCCTGCCGTTTGTTTTCGAGTTCGGTTAATCCATCGGTGTAGGTAACGAGAACGGAATCTTCAGTAAGCGAAATTTTTCCGGACTTGACGAGTGGCAGTTTATCGAACATGCCGAGTATGGTGCAGCCTTCGCCGAGCAACTGCACTTTTCCGTTGGAGCAAAGCACGGGCGGCGGATGACCGGCATTGATGTATTGCAAAGTGTGTGTGATGAAATTGTACTTTGCCATAAAGAGCGTGATGAATTTTTCGCCGCGGGTGATTTCGTTTACCTTGGTGTTGAGTTCGTGCACCATGTCTTTAAGCGAACCTTGTTGCTTTACAAGACTGCGCAGGCCCGCCTGGAAACTTGCCATGAGCAGCGCGGCCGCCATTCCCTTACCGGAAATATCGCCGATGCAGAAAAATAATTCGTCTTCGTTGAGTTCAAATGCATCGTAGTAATCACCACCGACATCGAAGTGCGGCATGTAGATGGCAGCCATTTCCATTCTATCGTCAGCCGGAAGGTGTTCGGGAATGAGAGTGGTTTGCATTTTACCGGCCAGCTCCATTTCTTTTTTTACTTCCTGTTGCTTGAGCTGGTCTTTAAATAATTTTTTGTTTTCGATGGCAACTGAAATAATACTGGATATGGTTTGTATGAAGTTGAGTCGTTCTTCCAGCGAAAATTCTTTCATCTGGTCGATGCCGCCAATGAGTGTGAAAGCAAGCGGATGATTTTTATGATAGACGGGAACGATGATATCGAACAGGGGCGTGAATGCGTGCTTGCCTTTTTTCAGGTGGGTGAGATGCGGAAAGGTGAGCAGGTCTTTTTTGTGATTGGTTTTTGTAAATGTTTCTTCCAACCCAATTGCGCGCTGGCAGCGCCAGTTATCATCTTGTAAAAAAAAAGCAACTCTTTCTGCGCCTAATTCCTCAATGAGAATATCAGTATATAATTTTATTAATCCGTTGATGCCAAGGTTATCGTTAATGGCTTGCGTTACCTGCAACAACGAGTTCATCTCCGTTTGTTTGAGGCGGAGTTCGTCGTAAAGTTTTTTGTTGTCGTAGCGTTTTGCGGTCTCAGTTTTCATTGCAGGGAGCGTAAAAATAACAGCGTTAACCATAGTTCAACTTTGTGATAACGATGAAACCGAGGGAGAGAGTATGCGAAAATAGTCAGATTGTTTTTGACACAAACAGCGGAACGCAAGCATCAAGACACAAGTAGCCAGATTTTTTGCCTCTATAAAATATTCAGCAATTGCTCCTTTATTTTTTCCAGTTCATCCTTCATGGTCACCACTAATTTCTGGATGCCGGCGTGATTGGCTTTGGAACCGAGCGTGTTTATTTCCCGCCCCATTTCCTGACCTATGAAATTGAGTTTGCGCCCGTTGGTTTCTTTTGATTGTATAGTGGAGAAAAAGAAATCGCAATGACTTTTCAATCGCACTTTCTCTTCGCTGAAATCCATTCGCTCTAAATAGTAAATCAGTTCCTGTTCGAAACGATTTTTGTCGTAACCATCTTTTCCCAATAATTCTTCCAACTGTGAACGCAACCGTGCTTTTTGCAAAGTCATTCGTTCGGATTCCAGTTTTTCAATTTCAGCGAGGGTGCTTAAAATATTATTGGTATTTGCTTCTAATTCTTTGGCGAGTGTTGCGCCTTCTTCTTTTCTGAAAGTGTCAATGGATTCTATTCCCTTCACAACTGCTTCATTCAGTTGCTTCCATTCGTCTTCGCCAATTTCATCTTTTGATGCGGAGATAACATCGGGCATTTTCATAACCAGATTCATCAATCTCTCAGTTGGCTGATTTAATGACTCAGCTAATTTTTTCAAGTCATTGAAATAAGAAGTTGCCAGTTCGTGATTGATGGTGTTGATTTTACTCTCGCCCTTATATTCAATGTTCACATTCAAATCAACTTTACCGCGCTCTAATTTTTCGGAAGCCAGATTGCGAATCACCAATTCTTTCTCGCGAAACATCTGAGGCATGCGCACACTCAGGTCAAAAAATTTACTGTTGATGCTTCGCACTTCTACTTTTACAATCATTTTATCGCTCACACTTTCTCCCCTGCCATAACCTGTCATTGACTTAATCATATTTGTTTCTTTTGGGCGAAGATAACTTTTTGAACGATGTATGAATTCTGATGAATAAGTCAAAGTAAAATCAGGTTGGTTATTTCATTTACACTTTTACATTTGATGCAAATAATAAACCCCCATGAATAAAAAAATTCTGATAAGTATTTTACTTCTTGCTTTTGCAGTTGGATCAAAAGCTCAATTGAATTTTGTTGCTGGAGTTGGTACCGGTATTTATGTAAGTAAGTATATAGTTGACGATAATCTCGCGATTGATTTAAACGATTACCATAGCACCGCCTTTAATTTCGCACCTAATCTTCATATCGGAATTGATTTAAGCAATCGCATGCGATTTGTTGTTGGGTTAGCTTCTACCAGCAAAACAGATATGACATCAGATTTATCATACATTGACTCATTAATAAATCCAAACACAGATTATTCAGCAGTTGTAAAGAATCAATACCTGACAATACCTGTTAGTTTGACTTTTAACCTCGTAGGAAAGGATGCTAAGAGTCGATTGCCCATTGGCTTAACTGCTGATATGAATATGTTAAATAAACAAAAAATAACTTCTTCAACACTTGATACTCTTGGAGGATTGAAATTTCCAGTCACTTATACAAAATCTGAATTAACTGATAAATATGATGCCACTTCTTTTACAGTAGGATTTACCGTTGGCTACGGTTATCGGTTTACAGATAATCTTGGTTTGGATGCATTGCTTTTTGCGAAATATGATTTAAGCAGTTTTGATAACACCAACACGCTTTATAACAACTATGCATTCGTTGGGTTGAACCTGACATTGTACTATGTGTTTGGAAAGAAGAAAGATTAATTTCTGAAAATAAATTTTTTAACAGCCCCGATAAATAATTTTTATCGGGGCTTTTTATTGTAGCACATCGAAAGACATTCTATTAAATAAATCTCTATTAAGTCAGCTTTATCTTTTAATACTAGATGATTTAAGAATTAATTTTTTAAGCCGGTAGAGTAATTATAAACACTGTGAACTCACCTGATTTTGTTTCCAACTTCATCGTTCCATTATGCGCTTTTACAATGTCATAACTAATGCTCAACCCTAAACCTGTTCCTTCTCCTGTTGGTTTGGTGGTAAAAAACGGTTCAAATATTTTTTCTTTAATAGAATCAGGTATGCCATTGCCATTGTCTCGAATTGAAATTCGAATGAATCCATTTTTATATGAAGTTGAGATAGAAACTTTTGGTGTAAAATTTTTTATATCGTCTTTGTTTCCTTCTGATTTTTCATGCACTATATAAAACGCATTGTTCAGTAAGTTAAGAATTACACGCGAAATATCCTGTAAAATAATATTGGCTTTAGGAACATCAGTAGGAAAATTCTTTTCAATTTCACAATTAAAATTTGGAACCGTTGATCTCATACTGTGAAATGAAAGATTCATTGTTTCATCACACAGTGCATTCAGATCTGTCAATTGTTTTTCTTCAATATTATTTCTGCTGTGCATCAGCATTCCTTTAACAATACTGTCAGCGCGTTTTCCATGATGATTTATTTTTTCAAGATTTGATTTTATATCTGAAAGAATTTCTAGTTTCTCTTCCTCATTATCTGCACTGTTAAATTCACCTATTAGCTCTTTACTTAACTGTGAAAAATTATTTACAAAATTGAGTGGATTCTGAATTTCGTGGGCGATTCCTGCTGTCATTTGTCCGAGTGAAGCCATCTTTTCAGAATGAATCAATTGATTCTGTGCAGCCAGAATTTTTTCTTCGGCGAGCTTCAAATCACTAACCATTTTATTAAAAGCTTTGCTCAAGTCGTCAATTTCATCTCTTGTTTTTGTATATACATGCTGATTGCGATCTCCTTCACCAACAAGAAGTGCAGCATCGCGCAATGCTAGCAATGGTACAGATATTCTTTTGGCCAGCCAGAATCCGAGTATAATGCCAATAAGAAACACGATAGCGCTTACTACAATTGAAGTCAATCGGATTTGCTGCTTACTTTTCTGAATATCGACAGTAGAAAAACCAAGCAGGATTTCTCCGTTTAATACTTTAGTTTGAAATGGGGCTAATTTTACAATTATTGAATCAGAAGTTGTGATATTAGGATTCACTTTTACATTTTCCGGATAAGTTTTAAAAACAGTTCTTTCAATTTTAAGCCCTCCTTTTTCATCGCGTACTGTATCCACTTGCAACATTGAAACAAATTTCATGTGGGGGTCATCCTTCACAAAATCCATTGCAGTCTGCACACCTTCAAAGTTTTGTTCTGTAAGAGCAATTTTTACTCCCAATGCAACTGTACCAGCCAGGTTTTGAACTTCTTTATTAAAATCTTTTAAAAGGTACTTTTCCTGCTGTGCAGGAAAGTAGAATAAAATAAAAAATGAAAAAAGTAAAACGATAATGAGAATGGTAACCCATATTCTTGTTTTGAGTGTTACTCGCATAATTGCTAAGAATAATTTGTTTTAAATTTAATAAAACTAAAAAATTTTCTTTCCATCGATTATTACAGTTCGAAGTTTACTTTCAGAGGGTACTTCGATAATACCAATAGCTCCTGAGGTTAATGTCACATATTCTTCCAAGTCACTTTTTGAAGTAAAGAAAACCGGAGCGCTTGCTTTTCCCTGAAAGACCAGTGCGAGCCAAAATTTATTCATTTCGTCGCCACTCATGCCATATACTTTTTTTGATATACTCTGACCAGCGGGTGTGGAACTTTTCATAAGTGCTACTGAAATCTTTGTTCCGTCAGTCCATCTTTGTTTCTGTGCTTTCATTATAGAAACAAGATCTGTCATTTTCATTTCATCAGGTGCTCCTTTCAAATTACTTATTACTATAAGGTTATTTTGTGCTTCTGATATTTTTCCAAAAAAGAGGAAAATAATTATTGAAGTGGTAAAAAAATATTTTTTATTGATTTTGATCATCGTTCGTTCCTGTTTTTTATTAAAATCCAATAGCTATTTGAGCAGTCGTAGTTTGTGCACTTCCATGCATAGAATTATCGGATTGCTGAAATTCCAACTTTACAACTACAAGATAATTTATTTCATATCTTAATCCACCAACAAAAGTTGTTTTTGTCCCTTCATGAAAATACATTTCACCCATTGGAACATTCATATAATCAAATCGAATGTATGGAATTAATTTTTCCTTTACATGCACGCCGGCATAAACATATGCTGCCAAAGAATTAAGATTCCCTGTTGTATCCGTATGATCCATTGCGTATGTTCCTTCAGTCAAAATCTCAAAATGTTTTCCAAAATAAGAAGCTGAGCCACTTAATAATTGCTGCTGTACAGTTGCTTTCACTATTTCAGCAGAGTGAGCCTTTTTGGCTCCTTTAGAAATATGATCAATATATAAGGAGGCTCCGATTTGTAAATTATCAATTGGTTTTATGTGCCCTGCCGCTGTGAAAGAAATATTCAGGTCATTATCAATAATATCTGTTGACCCAATTCCGTTTCCAGCAAGCAAATCGTACCCAAATTTCAGTTTACCAAGGTCATGTCCTTGTAAGCTTATACCTGTAGTATGCAATGGAATAATATGCTCAGTAAATAAATCAGGACGATAAATAGTTGGGAAAAAAACTCGTCCATGATGATAAGTATCATTCCAATAATTTATTGGTGTATGATGTTTTCCAATTAGTAAATTATGATTGCGATAGAAATTATATTTAATTACAACCCGCTCAATGCTCAAATCAAAAAGTGTCGGAGAAGTGGCCGAATATTTAAAAACACTTTCTCCCAAAAAATCTATTCGGTTTGATACTTCAGAAGTAATAAATAAATCCTGTTCACCAAGTCCAAACGAAATTTTGGGATCCTGGTATGTAGAAGTAACATCCACAAACCCTTTTATCAGGGTATTTTGTGCTTCAATTCTATTATGAACACCAAGTGAAAAAAAAATTCCAAGCAGAATATTTTTGCTGATTTTAAATCTGATATTCATTTTTTAAAAAGTATAATTTTCGATAAAACTAAATTTTTATTCTATAAAAAAAATAGTATTAGCTTATATATCTTTAAACAAAAGAAATATTCACTCTATTCAAACTCTTATTTATTTAAGCCAACTTCTGCCGATTATGTATTTAATGCGAACAATAACCGCCAATATTTCACATATTATTTCCAAGGCATCATCATTGACTAACCAACATTTTTTCCACTATCACTCGACATACAACCAATAACAATTTCAGTTAATTACATTTGTTCCCCTTTTAAAAAGCGATAAGCGCCATTCTCTATGTTAGGATTTCTTTCTAAATTATTCGGTACCAAGTCCGATAAGGATATTAAAGAACTACAACCACTAGTTACTCAGGTCAATGAGTTTTTCAATCAATATGCCACCATCAGTCACGATGAGCTTCGGAATAAAACAAAGGAGTTCCGCACCCGCATTACCGAATTCGTGAAAGAGTTGGATAATGAAATTGATTCCATAAAAGAAGAAGCGGAAAAAGACGAAATACCTTTCGATAAAAAAGATGAACTCTACAACGAGATAGATAAACTTGAAAAAGAGCGCGACAAAAAATTAGAAGAAGTGCTCATGCAGATTTTGCCTGAAGCATTTGCTGTGGTGAAAGAAACCGCCCGTCGTTTTTCGCAAAATGAAACACTCAATGTTAACGCTACTGAATTAGATCGTGAGTTTGCTGCTAAAAAAGATTTTGTAACCATCAGCGGCGATACTGCAACTTATAAAAACGAATGGAATGTTGCTGGTATTCCAACCAAGTGGAACATGGTGCATTACGATGTTCAGCTCATTGGAGGAATGGTGTTGCACCAGGGAAAAATTTCGGAGATGGGAACAGGAGAAGGAAAAACTTTGGTGTCAACTCTTCCTGCTTACCTCAATGCATTGCCCGCACTCGGTGTGCACTTGGTTACAGTGAATGATTACCTCGCTCGTCGCGACTGCGAATGGAATGGGCCGTTGTTTAATTTTCTTGGAATAACTACTGATTGCATTGATTATCATCAGCCGCATTCCCCCGAGCGCATTAAAGCGTACAATGCTGATATAACTTATGGAACCAATAATGAATTTGGTTTCGATTACCTGCGCGATAACATGAGCCGCTCACGCGAAGAACTCGTGCAACGCAAATTGCATTACGCTATGGTGGATGAAGTGGATAGTGTGTTGATTGATGATGCGCGAACTCCGCTTATTATTTCAGGCCCGGTTCCGAAAGGTGAAGATCAGGAATTTCATAACCTGAAACCGCGCATCACAAAAATTTATGAAGCGCAGAAAAAAGTGGTGAATGCTTTTTTGAATGAAGCGAAAAAAAGTATTGAAGCAAAAAAAGACGGACCAAAAGAAGGCGAAGGTGGATTAGCTCTCTTGCGTGCAGCGCGTGGTTTACCAAAGAACGGAACACTGATAAAATATTTAAGTGAAGAGGGTAATCGTGCAGTGATGCTGAAGACCGAAAAATATTACATGCAGGATCAGTCACGAGAAATGCCGAAGGTGGATGCTGAATTATATTTTCACATTGATGAGAAAAACAACAGTGTTGAATTAACCGATAAAGGAATCGAGCTTATCACAGCAGATGGCGAAGACAAAAACTTTTTCGTGATGCCCGATGTGGGAGCAGAGATTGCCGAGATAGAAAAATCGGATATGCCTGCTGATGAAAAACTGGCGAAGAAAGATTTGCTGTTGCAGGATTTCAGTATCAAGAGTGAGCGGTTGCATTCGGTGCAGCAATTATTAAAAGCATATGCCTTGTTTGAAAAAGATGTGGAGTATGTAGTGATGGATGGCAAAGTGAAAATTGTGGACGAGCAAACAGGTCGCATACTCGAAGGAAGAAGATACAGTGATGGATTGCACCAGGCCATTGAAGCAAAAGAAAATGTGAAGGTGGAAGCAGCGACGCAAACATTCGCGACAGTTACACTGCAAAATTATTTCCGCATGTATCACAAACTTGCGGGCATGACCGGTACTGCTGAAACGGAGGCCGGTGAATTCTGGAGCATTTATAAATTAGATGTTGTAGTAGTTCCAACCAATCGCGCGATTGTGCGAAAGGATATGGAAGATTTTGTTTTCAAAACAAAGCGTGAGAAATACAAAGCTGTTATTGACGAAATAGAAAAATTAACTAAGGAAGGAAGACCTGTATTAGTAGGTACTACTTCAGTGGAAGTAAGTGAATTGCTCGCGCGAATGTTGAAGTTGAAAAACATTAAACACAATGTGTTGAATGCAAAACAACACCAGCGCGAAGCAGAAATTGTTGCTGAAGCAGGATTGAAAAGTGCAGTAACTATTGCAACCAACATGGCCGGTCGTGGTACAGATATAAAACTCGGACCCGGCGTAAAAGAAGTTGGCGGTCTTGCCATCATCGGAACCGAACGACATGAAGCACGAAGAGTGGATCGTCAGTTGCGTGGTCGTGCTGGTCGGCAAGGAGATCCGGGTTCAACACAATTTTATTGTTCGTTGGAAGATGATCTGATGAGAATATTTGGTTCTGATAGAATTGCGGGATTGATGGATCGCATGGGTTACAAAGAAGGTGAAGTGATTCAGCACAGCATGATTACCAAATCAATTGAGCGTGCACAGAAAAAAGTAGAAGAAAATAATTTCGGTACACGAAAAAGATTATTGGAATACGATGATGTGATGAACGCGCAACGCGAAGTTATTTACAAGCGCCGCCGTCACGCATTGTTCGGTGAGCGTTTGCAGTTTGACTTGAACAACATGTTGTATGATTTATGCGAAGAGTTAATTGCATTGCATCAGGACAATAAAGATTTTCCAACTTTCAAACTCGATTGCATTCGTCTTCTTTCAACCGACACACACATCGACGAAAAAGAATTTGAAACCACAAAAGCAAATGTGTTAGCAGAAAAATTATATGCTGAGGCAACTGAATTCTATCAGCGCAAATCGCATCACCTTGTAGATAATGTTTATCCGAACATTAAAAATTTATTCGACACACGAGGTTCTACAGTTGAGAATGTAGTGATACCAATTACTGATGGAATAAAAGCGTTGCAGGTAATTTTTAATTTGAAAAAAGCGATTGAAGGAAGAGGCAAGGAAGTTATACATGCAATTGAAAAAGGTGTGACCTTGCTGATGATTGACGAAGCATGGAAAGAACATCTTCGTCAGATGGATGAATTAAAACAATCGGTTCAATCAGCAGTGTACGAACAAAAAGATCCGTTGCTCATTTACAAACTCGAAGCATTTGATTTGTTTAAAGAGATGGTTTCGGAAGTGAATCGTGATGTGTTGTCGTTTCTGTTTAAAGGAAATTTACCCCAGCAACAACAAACACCAATGAATCAGGCACAGGCTCCACCGAAAACTGATTACAGCCGAATGAAAACCGGAAGAGATGATACCAGTGCTATCACGAATCCGAATATAAATCAGGGGCGACAAATGCAAAACAACGAAGATGGAAACGGACAACAGGAACAAGTGAAACAAGAACCGGTTCGTGTTGGTCCAAAAGTCGGTCGCAATGATCCTTGCCCTTGTGGTAGTGGAAAAAAATATAAATCGTGTCATGGAAAAGATGCTGTCTGAGATTATTACCGATATGGATATTGCTTCAAAGATTGATCATACCATTTTGAAGCCTGAAGTAACTGCTGTTGAAATTCAACAACTGTGTAACGAAGCAATGGAACATGGTTTCGCCACAGTTTGTGTGCCGCCAATGTATGTGAATGAAGCAAAAAATTTTCTCGCTAAATCAAAAGTGAAAGTGGCAACAGTAGTTGGCTTTCCGCTTGGTTATACCAACACATTGATAAAAGTATCAGAAGCAAAAAAAGCGATTGATGATGGCGCTACTGAAATAGACATGGTGATGAATATTTCAGAAATGAAAAACAAACAATACAAAGAAGTATTGGATGATATTCAAAGTGTAACACTGATGGCGCATTTTCATAAAACAATTGTGAAAGTAATTTTAGAAACCTGCCTGCTCACCAATGAAGAAATTGTTCGTGCATGTGAGTTGTGCGAAGAAACCGGAGTTGATTTTGTAAAAACCTCCACCGGTTTTTCTAAAGAAGGAGCCACCGTTGAAGCCGTGAAACTGATTCGCGAATCATTACCGAAAAAAATAAAAGTGAAAGCATCAGGCGGAATACGCACCAAGGAATTTGCACTGCAATTAATTGAAGCAGGAGCCGACCGATTGGGAACATCATCAGGAATTTTAATTATTAAAGAATGAAATCATTATTGCTGATTGCTTTTATTTTTTTTTCAATCACACTGAAAGCGCAAACTATTTCATCAACATTACCCAATGGAAATGTAACCATCACACAAGACACTATGATAAAAGTGCTTATGGATTACAGTGATTCAATTGCAGTACATAAATTAAGTGTGCAGGGTTACCGTATTCAGTTAACCACCAGCAGCAATAGAAAAAGCGTGTTGGATATGAAGGCGCAATTCAACATGCAGTTCCCGAATGTGAAAGCATACATCGAATACCGGCAGCCGACTTTTAAATTGCGAGTGGGCGATTTTGAATCAAGAATAAGTGCCTACGCTTTTCAACAGGAAATTCTGAATTCATTTCCCAACGCATTTATTGTGCAGGATAATATCAGTTTGGGCGAATGATAAATTCATTTAGATATCAATATTATTTTTTATTAAAAGTTGCGTTTTCAAAATTGATATTTACACCGCAAATAAAATTCATGAAAAAAATTCTTTCTTCTTTAATTCTTTTATCATCAATTCTTTTTTTGTTTTCATGCAATAAAGCAGGCACAGGTGGCGATGCTACTCTTGTGGTTTATTTAAAACATCATTTAATGACCATTCCTAATCACATTGGATATCCGGATACCGTATTTGTAAAGTTCAACGCAAAAGAACTTCCCGGCACAACTGCTGCTGATTTTGATACTTATTTTATTGGTGAAGTTGGCGAAGACCATGTTCACTGCGAAAACTTGAAACCAGGAACCTATTATTTATTTGGTGTTGGTATGGATACAACTATTTCTTCCAGAGTAGCAGGAGGATTCTCAGTTAAAATAAAAAACAGCGACAGTAAAAAGGAAACGGATATTAATCTTCAGGTTACTGAATAATGATTTTGTTTTTTTTAATACTCAACAACAATCCTTTCCTTCTTGTTTTGGTGGGCACTTTACTGTTCCGTAACTACAGTATACACAACAATCGCCATTCTTTGGTTTCAGTATGGTTTTACAATTTTTACATTCATAAAAAAACTGACAGGTATCCGTCGGCATGATTTCATTTTTTTTATGACCGCATACAGGGCAAGTGATAACTGATTGAGAAATGATTATTGATTTCATTTTGATTCTTTTTTCATCTGCGCCTCGTTCAAATGCCTGTACGAATTTTCGACCATAACAATACCATCGTCAACAATAACTCCTATTGCCAAAGCAATTCCGGTGAGTGACATAATGTTTGAAGAAAAACCAAACGCATTTAATAAAATAAAAGCAGATGCAACTGAAATCGGAATCTGAATCAAAATAATAATTGCACTGCGCCAATGAAAAAGAAATATCAAAACAATTATTGAAACACTGATGAATACTTCAATCAAAGTTTGTTTAACAGAACCAATCGCTTCTTCAATCAATCCGCTCCGGTCGTAATCAATTTTAATTTTCACTCCTTCGGGCAACCCTTTTTCAATTTCTGCCATTTTAATTTTTACATCATGAATTACTGCATCTGCATTTTCACCATAACGCATCACTACTATGCCGCCAACTTTTTCGCCTTCTCCGTTCTCATCAAAAATTCCATAGCGAATATCTCCACCCATTTGAACGGAACCAACATCTTTAATTCTGATCGGAACATTGTTGGAAGTTCTGAGTGAAATATTTTCTATTTCACCAATGGATTTTATATAACCTAAACCGCGAACGATGTATGACTTGTCGCTCATTTCAAATTTTCTTCCTCCTACATCATTGTTGTTTGTCTTCACGGCTTTCAACACATCCATCATCGACAGGCTGTAATAGTTCAATTTCACCGGGTCAATAATTATCTGATATTGTTTTTGAAAGCCTCCGAACGATGCAACTTCACTTACACCCGGAACAGTTTGCAAGGCAAATTTTATATACCAATCCTGCAATGCGCGTTGTTCGCCGAGGTCTAACCCTTTTGCATCCAATGAATACCAGAAGATATGTCCAACACCTGTTCCATCAGGTCCGAGTGTAGGTGTAATTCCTTCCGGTAAAAGTTTCTGCGCAAAATTTAATCGCTCCGCAACTCTTGTTCGAGCCCAGTAAATGTCAACATTATCTTCAAACACCAGGTACACGAAACTCATTCCGAACATTGATGCTCCCCTGATATTTTTTAATTTCGGAATGCCTTGCAGGTTTGCGACCAGCGGATAAGTTACCTGGTCTTCTATCACCTGCGGACTGCGGCCCATCCATTCAGTAAAAACAATCACCTGATTTTCGGAGAGGTCAGGAATTGCATCAACCGGATTGTACTGCACTTCATAAATTCCCCAACCGAAAATACTTGCTGCAACAAGCAACACGATAAATCGATTGCGCAATGAAAATGAAATGAGCCGTTCAACCATTGTTGTTTGAATTAATGTTTTTTCAATTCAGTTAAATCCATTTCACACTTGGGGCAAATGCCGGGTTTGTCAGAATTAATATCATGATGCATGTCGCACTGATAAAAAGTTGCTCCGCTTACAAGAGCAGTTGTATCAAGATTAAATGTTTGTTCAGCTTTTACAGTTGGCGTTTCTGTTGAATCAGTTGAGCTGGATTTTTCAGTAGATGCATTGTTACAGGCACCAATCATTAATCCAATTACTGTTACTGAAAGTAAGATTGTTTTTAATTTCATAAATTTTGTTTTTGAATTTGTTCTGAAATTGTTTTTGTTTTTGAATTTGATTTTCCGTAAAAATTTATTTTCATTTTGCTAATTGCTAATTGCTAACCGCTACTCACATTTTCATGCCCTTCATTTCTCCGTGTGCTTCCATTGGATTTGCTCCGCGCTTAAATACATACTCACTGTTTAGTAAGTATGCACCTGTCACTACCACCACATCACCTTCCTTCAATCCATTTACTATTTCAACCATTCTGCTGTTTTGCATTCCTGTTATTACCATTTTATTTTCAAACAAACCAACACTATCAAGCACCCAAACATTTGCTCCCTTACTGTCCTGAATAATTGCATCAACGGGAAGCGCCAGTGATTTTTTATTTTTTGTTTGCAATGTGATGTTCGCCAACATTCCCGGTTTAATTTGTTGTGTAGGATTGGTGATTTGAAACCGAGCGAGCACAAACCGTTCAGGTGATTGCACCTGCGGGTCAATAAAAATTACTTTCCCTGAAAAATATTTTTCACTTGCTGCAGGAATAAAAAAACCGGCTTCGGTTTCTGTTTTCAAATAAGATAAGTATGGAAGATAAACCTGCGCTTCCACCCAAAGCGAACTGAGCGATGACAAACGAAAAAGTGTAGTTCCACTTGAAACATAATTTCCTTCAGTAACGGAAATTTCATTTACAAAACCATCAATTGATGAATACACGGGAAGCGATAGCAAAACTTTTTTTGAAATTTTTATCTGATTGATTTGCGATTCACTCAAACCATACAACAACAATTTATTTTTTGCCGCCGCTGTAAATTCCTGAGTCGATGATTTCTGCAACGACAATAAAAATTCCTGCTGTGCGGCATTTAATTCTTCGCTGTATATTTCATAAAGCAATTGTCCCTTGCTTATGTAATCGCCAATATTTTTTACGGCTAATTTTTCTATTCTTCCATCCACTCTTGCACTTATTGCTTCTGATAGATTCTGGTCAACAGTTACTTTTCCGGTGAGTGTAATTTCTTTCGCCAGCTCCTGCATTCGCAAAGTATCGTAAGTGATGTTGGCCAATTTTATTTGTTGTTCGCTGAGTTTTATTTGACCGGCTTTCAAATTATTTTTTTTCACCTTAATCAGTTTCATGTGGCAGATGGGACAATTGCCCGCTTTATTTTCTATCACTTGCGGGTCCATTGAGCAGGTGTAATATTCATCTGCGCCAGCCATCTCAGCCTGATTGTTTTTGCTCTTGCACGAAATAATTATCAATGATGAAATCATCATCAACAAAATCAAATTGATAATTTTCATTTTACTATTCACCATTAGTTGCTTTAATAAAACTTTCACTATCCACCATGAACTGCGCGTTGACTGCAACTTGTTCATCACTATTTATTCCTGAAATTATTTGAATTAACGAATCAGTTACTGTTCCCGTTTGAATTGATTTCGTGACGAAATGATTTTCGGTTTTCAGAAACACAATTTGTTTTTGTCCGAGGTTCACTACTGCACTTCGCGGTAACCACATTCCATTTAATTCTGTTGAAGTAATTTTTGCTGAGAGAAGCGTACCGATTTTCAGGTGAAGATTTTCTGCGTTTTGCAAATACACTCTTGCTTTAATGGCAGAAGCATTTTGCCCTGCAACCGGTTCGATGTAACTGATGGTTGAAGAAATTATGTTGGCCGGATTTGTTTCTGCAGTGATGGAAACTTTATCTCCGACTTTTATCAAAGCAGCATCTTGCGGAAAAATATTCAGCACCCCCCACACCTGATTGGTATTGTACACCGCAAAAACCGGTTGACCACTTTCCAAATACATTCCTTCCTTTATACTGAGTGCGGATGTTTGTGATGAAGGAAGATTTTCAATTTGTGTTGTTGAAGATGAATTTGAAGATGAACCATTCATTCCTTCATTCATTGAAGAACCAGAAGATGAAGTTGAAACACCATTGTTGATTCCAATGTCGTGAATGTGCCCGCTGTAAGAACTGTAAACCGGTAATGGGTTTATCGGTTGCTTCTTTGTTTCAAGTTGTTTGAGCTGTTCATCAGTCAATCCAAGCAAGTGCAGTTTTTGTTTTGATGAATTGATAAGTGAAATATCATTTGCAGAATTGTTCAACAGAAAAATAAAATTCTGTTGCTCGGTTAAAATTTCAGGACTGTAAATATCCATGATTCGCTCACCCTTCGTAACAGTTTCGAAATTGAAACGGACATATAATTTTTCAATTCGCCCGCTGTATCGTGCGCTGATGTTATTGAGCAACTGCGGGTCGTAAGTAATTTCTCCGGTGGCAGTTATTTTTGGTGATATAGTTTTTTCTATTGGAGAAATTGTTTTCACTTCACTGAACACTGTTTGATTTGAAGGCTGAACCAAACCATCCAAATCACTCACTTTAGTTGTTGGAATGTGTTTGTGTTCATCGTGATTATTACAAGAAGAAATAAAAATCATACAATAAACAACCAGCAATAAGCAACAGAAAATTATTCCGCTACTAACTGCTGACTGTCTTCTGCCGACTGCCGACTGATTATCGTATTTCCATTTCCTTTTCATAATCCACTTGTAATTTCAATAAAATATTTAACTGATCCAGTTCATTCATTTTTGCCATGCGATACATTTTCAATCCATCGAGTACTACAAATAAATCCTCGGTGTTTTGTTCGTACCCAATCATTGATGTCTGATAACTTTTATAATAAGTCGGAATAATATTCTCATTATAATTTGCCAATTGCTTTTTTGCCGATTGAATTTGAGTTTGCAGTGATGCAATCATTCCGGCAGTTTCATTCACCAGCGATTGCTTCTGAAAGTTTATTGCATTTGAAGTGTTGTCTAAACTTTTTACAGATGATTTATATTCCCTGGAAGCCCATGGCACAATCGGAATTGTAATCATTCCCATTGCTGAAAACTGACTCGACATCATGGGGCTTAACGATTGCATATGGCTGAGTGAAATTCCGAAATCAGGTAAGCGTTTTGATTTTTCGTATTGCTGCTGAAGCTTTATTAAACCCAAACTCGCATCAAATTGTTTAATGTCGCTTCGAGCTGATGACAGTAAAGAAGTATCAGTTAAAACCAATTCGTAAGTATGTGATGGCGGCGTTGTATCCACCTCAAACAAAAATGATTGACCGGCATTCATCAATGTGTTGAGCTCCGTTTTTTTCATTTGCATATCACCAAGCACCATAGTTTCCATATTGCGCAATTCATACAAATCAGCCTGCGCTTTATAAATGTTGTTGAGTTTTTCTTTGTTGTATGTGTAACGGAGTTGTGCCACTTGCACTATGTAATTCAACAGCGAATCTGTTTGTACAAGCACATCATATTTCTTTTTTAAAACTATCCACTCATAATAATTCTGCTTCGCCATGGCAAACATTTCATTCCTCTTCGCATTTTTTCCCTGCTGCTCAACAGGAGCCATTGCATTCATGAAATTGTAATTCGCTTTTTGCTTTGCCGGATTCGGAATCATTTGCTCGCCTGTAATCATCCACATGGCATCGCTGAAATTATTGTATGGGGCCTGCCACGGTCCGGTTGAAATTGTTGGTGGCATCCAGCTTTTCGCCATCTCTGAATAATTGTTGATTGCACTGATTTGCTCATCATACATTTTAAGCATCGGATTATTTTTTTCAATTCTGCTCAGTACAGAATCAAGCGGAAGCACTTGTGCGAACGATTGTATTGCACAAACACTCAGAAGAAATAGCAATATGATTTTATTCTTCTTCATTTTTTCCGGGCATAATTAATTTTCCATGCTTTTTCAATTCTCTTTCTTTTACCATTTCATAAACAACAGGTGTAACCAGCAAAACATAAATGGTTGATGTGATAACACCACCGATTAATGGTATGGTGATCGGCAGCATCACATCACTGCCGGTTCCGGTTGACCACAGAATGGGAATCAATCCGAACAACGAAACTGAAACGGTCATGAGCTTTGGCCGAAGCCGTTGAACTGCTCCGTCTTTAATGTACTTGCGCAAATCATCTTTTGAAATGGTTGCTGAAGAATTTCCTTTAGCGACAACTAATTTTTCCATGTATTCATTCAGGTAAATCATCATGAGCATGGCGGTTTCAACAGCCACACCAAACAGAGCAATAAAACCAACTGCAACCGCAACAGATAATTTCACACCATAGAAATACACGAGATATACTCCGCCAATCAACGCGAACGGAACTGTTATCATAGTGATTAATGCTTCCTTCAACGATTTATAAGTGAAGTACAACACAACGAAAATGATGAGCAAAACAATGGGCATAATGAGCGATAAAGTTTTGTTTGCCCGAATCTGATTTTCCCACTGGCCACTCCATTCAAGACTGTATCCTTTCGGAAGTTTTGAAAATAATTTATCAAGTTTGTTTTGCGCTTCCTTCACAGTGCTTCCCAAATCGCGGTCGCGCACATT
>BJGQ01000053.1 GCA_014190575.1 Bacteroidota bacterium
ACCTGGGATGGATTGTATCACGGCATGCCACTGAATGTGGGTGTGTATGTGTACCTCGTGCAGGTCGATTTTAAAGACGGAACCACCATGTGGAGAAAAGGCGATGTGACGCTCATTAGGTAGGAGGTAAACAATTCACTAAAGAGTGGTAATATTTTAATAAGACAATATTCTTTGTCAATTCCTTTCGTTCTATTTTCGCGCGCAGATGTTAATCAGAAGTAAAAGTCCTTTGCGCATTGGCCTTGCAGGTGGTGGAACCGATGTTAGTCCATATTCCGATTTGTATGGTGGAGTTATTTTAAATGCAACCGTGAGCATGTATGCCTACGCAACCATTGAACCAACTATCGATGGCAAAATTGTTTTGCATGCCATTGATAAGAATGAGCAACTCGAATTTTCAAGTGTTACAGAATTACCTATTGATGGAAGTCTTGATTTACTGAAAGGAATTTATAATCGTATAGTTCGTGATTATGTAAAGAAGCCATTGAGTTTTAGATTATCTACATATGTTGACGCACCTGCCGGTAGTGGATTAGGTTCATCATCATCATTGGTGGTTGCAATACTTGCTGCATTTTGCGAATGGCAAAATATTCCACTTGGCGAATATGAAATTGCTAAACTGGCTTTTGACATTGAACGAAAAGATTTGGCAATGGCTGGTGGAAAACAGGATCAGTATGCCGCAGCTTTCGGTGGATTTAATCTGATGGAATTTTATAAAGATGAAAAAGTGATTGTAAATCCATTGCGCATAAAAGAAAATTATTTGAATGAAATGCAATTCAGTCTGCTTTTATATTACACAGGTACTAGTCGGTTAAGTTCAAAAATTATAGAGATGCAATCGAAAAATATTCATCAAAAAAATGACAAGTCGATTGAAGCAATGCATCAATTGAAATTGCAGGCTGTAAGAATGAAAGAAGCAATTTTAAAAGGTAACCTGAATGAAATTGGCGAAGTGTTAAATGATGGATGGCAATCGAAAAAACAAACTGCTGACGGAATAAGTAACCCAATGATTGATGAAATTTATGAAGCTGCGTTAAAAACAGGTGCAACCGGAGGCAAAATTTCGGGAGCAGGTGGTGGTGGATTTATGTTTTTTTGGTGCCCGAATCATACAAGGTACAAGGTGATTGACAGGCTTCATCAATTTGGTGGAGAGTTCAGGCGATTTCAATTTACATCAAATGGTGCGATGACCTGGATAGTGAAATAAATTTTATTTCGATTAAATAAAAAGATGAATAAAGAAAAAATAAATGCGATAATAAAATCATCAATAGAGGTAAAACAAAAACTTTTGACTGATGAAAAACTGTTGACCACATTAATTGATGTTACAACTTCTTGGTGCAAAACATTAGAAGGAAACGGAAGAATTTTATTCTGTGGAAACGGAGGAAGCGCAGCTGATGCGCAACATATTGCAGCTGAACTCAGCGGTCGTTTTTATTTCGATCGAGAACCATTGGATGCTGAAGCGCTGCATGTAAATACTTCTTATCTCACAGCGGTTGCAAATGATTATTCGTATGATGAAGTATATTCAAGAATGGTTCGTGCAAAAGGAAAAAAAGGAGATATGCTGGTTGGAATTTCAACTTCCGGAAATTCGGCTAATGTGATTAAAGCAATGGAACAGGCTAAAAAACAAGGAATGATTGTGGTAGCCATGACAGGGAAGAATGGAGGAAAGATGCGGGACTGTTGTGATTTCCTTATTAATGTACCATCAAACGATACACCGCGAATTCAAGAGTGCCACATTATGGTCGGACATATTTTATGTGAGTTAACTGAAGAACAGTTGTTCAAAAAAAATGCTTGACACCGCAATTATTCTTGCAGGAGGTTTCGGAACCAGATTAAAAAGTGAGGTAAAAGATTTACCAAAACCAATGGCTCCGGTAAATGGAAAACCTTTTTTGGAATATGTTTTAAAATATTGTTCGGCCAATGGAATTACAAAATGCATATTAAGTGTTGGGTATAAAGCTGAAGTGATACAAAATTATTTTGGAAATAAGTTTTTAAATATTGAGTTGAAATATTGTGTGGAAGAAAATCCCCTCGGAACGGGTGGTGCAATAAATGCATCAATGAAAATTGCTGATGCTGAAGAACTTTTGATTTTAAATGGAGATACTTTTTTTAATGTTTCAGTTAATGAAATGTATTCATTTCATAAAAAAAATAATTCTGACTTAAGTATTGCACTGAAACCAATGAAAAATTTTGACCGGTATGGAATTGTAAACAATGAAAAAGATTTTTCCATATCCGGTTTTGAAGAGAAAGTATTTCGAAAGGAAGGAAATATTAATGGTGGAGTTTATATCGCCGACAAAAAAATAATGAATCACTTTCCTTCTTCAGAAATATTTTCCTTTGAAAAAGATTTTTTAGAAACTAAAATTGGCCAAGTAAAAATGAAAGGATTTGTTTTCGACAATTACTTTATTGACATTGGAATTCCTGAAGATTATCAAAAAGCACAGAATGAATTTATCCGATTTGCATATTGATAAAAGCTGGACTTTGTTTCTCGACAGAGACGGAGTCATCAATAAAAAAATTGATAACGATTATATCCGCAATCTGAAAATGTTTGAATGGATTGAGGGGAGCAAGGACGCTATTTTATTTCTTTCAAATATATTCGGAAAGATTATTGTGGTAACCAACCAACAAGGAATTGGAAAAAAAATAATGACTGAAAATGATTTGAAAGCAATTCATGTTTATATGAAAACTGAAATTGAAAAATCAGGAGGAAGAATTGATGCCATATACTTCAGTCCGCATTTAAAAGAAAAAAATAATCCAATGCGGAAACCCGGAACCGGAATGCTATTAAAAGCAAAACAGGATTATCCTGAAATTGATTTTAAAAAATCCATTATGGTTGGCGATTCTGTTTCTGATATGGAAATGGCAGACAGGCTCCGATTATCAAAAGTTTGGGTTGGAGAAAATAAATCTTCTTATATTAACGCAAATTTATTTTGTAAAAGTCTTTTTGATTTTTCAAAATCAATAAATAAAATTTGAAAACTAAATTGAAAATTCATTTTATCAGTTTACGATGAAAGCGTATTTAGAAAAATTAATTAAAGTCTTAAATGAAGAGGATATTCAAAAAATAAAATCAATTCCTCTCAAAACCTCCAAGCTAAAAGTGTTTTTAAATTATCTGGTACTGATTCGCACCGATGAAGAAATGGCGAAGCCTGAGTTGATGAAATATTTGCGGGTGGATGATAAAATGCTCCGCAAAATGAAATCTGTTTTGTTACGGAAATGTTACAATGCACTTGCCCCAAAAGATGGGTTGGAGTTGCTTGATATTTTAAGTCGTTACAGGTTGGTTGAAAATTTTAAACGCGAATTACTTTTACAGGAAATCAATGTTAAAGCGCAAAAACAAATTGAAGTAAAAAGAAAATTTTATGAAGCTGCGGTAATATTTTTATTGAGGCTTCCATTCAGTACATTAAGTACAGATGAATTGGACCATTATTCTGAACTGAACCTTGAATATGCAAAAGAAAATGGAAAGGAATTGCAGGCTTTATTTCATTCCGGACGAGTTCTGGTTATCAGAATGATTCAAGTTTATTACAGAAGGGATAAAAAAAAACCAAATCACAATTTGTTTATAAGTACAATTGAAAAATTGGACAAAGGGGCCAAAAAATTCAAAGATGAATCATTGGATGCGATGATAATATTTTGTAAAGCATTGTATGCTTACTGGGTTGAAATGGATTTTTCAGAAGCAAAAAATTTATTTGCTGAACTGATTTCAGAAAAAAAACTTATGAAAATGTTACCGGAAGATTTTTCTAATTCCATTAATGGCTTTTATGCAACGATACTTTATCAATTGAATGAATTTTTACCGGCCATTCAGGTATTTGAAAAATATGTGGAAGAGAAAAATCTTTTTTTTTATAATCAACCACATCTATTGAGCCGACTATGTGAATTGTACATGATTAAAGGTAGAATGGATGAAGCAAAACATCTGTTAGATCGCCACCTTAATCGTTTTTTAGAATCAGGCGAGGAAGATGCAATTCAATTAACTTCTATGAAATACACAAAATATTATTTGCTTAGCGGAGATATGTCAAAAGCTTTTGAATACCTGCAAATTGCCCGGCAACACCTGAATAAAAAATTCTACCTTATATATGATATTGAAATCCGCACATTGGAACTTATCTATTTTATTCTTTCCGGTGATTTGAAATTTTCGAAGGCAATACTTTCCCGTACCTTAAAATTTCTTCGAGAAAAAGTAAAAACAAAAGAGTTAACGCAGCACATTGAAAAACAGGAGTTATTAAATAAAATGTTCATGGCAAAATCCAGAAATAAACCAATGGATATTTTTATTGATAATATTCAAAACACTTTTACAGGGTTCGATACAATTAATGCTATGCTGTTAAAAGGATATTGTGTTAAACCCGATTATGTTTAGTGATAACAGTTGTAATTCTGAATTAATTGGTTAAGGAAAATTTATCGCAGTTAATTATTCACAAAAATATTTAATACTTGCATCCAAAACTCTGACAGTTATTTTTGTACGATTCTGAAATAATAATTGTATGAATTGGTTTTCGAAATTTTTGACTTCAACAGTCGGCAGAAAAGTAGTAATGTCATTGACCGGATTGTTTCTCATTTCTTTTTTATTAGTCCATTGCAGTATTAATGCGCTAATGTTTTTAAACGATGGCGGTTTGTTTTTCAATGAAGCTGCACATTTTATGGCAACCAATATTCTGATTCGTACCATTGAAATTTTTCTCTTTCTGTTTTTAATAATTCACATTCTGCAATCAGTTGCAATCACTAGGCAGAATATGAAAGCGAGAACAATTTCTTATTCAGGAACTTCATCAACAGCAACAAGCAAATGGTATTCAAGAAGCATGGGAATTCTTGGTTCTTTAATTCTTGTTTTTTTGGTCATTCACTTGAAAGATTTTTTTATTTCATCAAGATTCACCGATCATTTAGGTTTAGATAATAATGGAACACCTGATATGTATAGTGAAGTTAAAGAAGCATTTCAAAATCCTGCTTATGCAATGATTTATATTTTTTCAATGATCGTTCTTGCTTATCATTTGCTTCACGGATTTCAAAGTGCGTTTCGTTCATTGGGAATTTATCATAAAAAATATACTCCAGTAATTGAGTTTCTTGGAATTGCATTTTCCATTATTGTTCCTGCAGTATTTGCAGCAATGCCGATTTACTTTTTATTGAAAAAATGATTCAACAGTCATGGCTTTAGATTCAAAAATTCCTTCCGGCCCTTTAGGTGAAAAATGGAGCCAGTATAAATCAAGTGTTAAACTGGTTAATCCAGCCAACAAAAAAAAGATTGACATTATAGTTATCGGAACCGGATTAGCCGGAGCATCCACCGCTGCATCACTTGGAGAACTTGGTTATAAAGTAAAAGCATTTTGTTTTCAGGATAGTGCGCGTCGTGCGCACAGCATTGCTGCGCAAGGTGGTATTAATGCGGCAAAAAATTATCGCAACGATGGCGATAGTGTTTACCGTTTGTTCTATGATACTATTAAAGGTGGTGATTATCGTTCACGCGAAGGCAATGTGCATCGACTGGCTGAAGTAAGTGTAAACATCATTGACCAATGTGTAGCGCAAGGTGTTCCTTTTGCAAGAGAGTACAGTGGCTTGTTAGATAACCGTTCGTTCGGTGGTGTGCAGGTTTCAAGAACTTTTTATGCACGCGGTCAAACAGGACAGCAATTATTATTAGGGGCATACAGCGCATTAAACCGTCAGGTAAAAGAAAAGTCGGTTGAATTATTTACCCGCCACGAAATGGTGGAGGTTGTTATTGAAAATGGAAAAGCACGCGGAGTAATTGTCCGTGATTTAGTTACCGGAGAAATTCAACGACACGCTGCTCACGCAGTTGTATTAGCAACAGGTGGTTACGGAAATGTTTTTTTTCTCTCTACAAATGCAATGGGTTGCAACACCACTGCAATATGGAAAGCACATAAGAAAGGAGCGTTCTTCGGTAATCCTTGCTTTACACAAATTCATCCTACTTGTATTCCTGTTCATGGTGAGTATCAATCGAAACTGACATTGATGAGCGAGAGTTTACGCAACGATGGTCGTGTGTGGGTTTCAAAATCAAAAGGAGATAAGCGCAAACCCCAGGATATTCCTGAAGAAGAAAGAGATTATTATTTAGAACGGAAGTATCCTTCCTTCGGAAATTTAGTTCCGCGTGACATTGCATCGCGAGCAGCGAAAGAAGCGTGTGATGATGGGAGAGGAGTGGGTGAAACGGGAATGGCAGTGTACCTTGATTTTGCCGATGCGATAAAAAAATACGGACAACATGTAATCAGTGAGCGCTACGGAAATTTATTTGAGATGTATGATAAAATTACAGGAGAAGATCCATACAAAACTCCGATGATGATTTATCCTGCCGTTCATTATACTATGGGAGGCTTGTGGGTTGATTATAATTTGATGACCAATGTTCCGGGAATGTATGCAACAGGTGAATGTAATTTTTCTGATCACGGTGCAAATCGTTTGGGTGCTTCTGCATTGATGCAGGGATTAGCTGATGGATACTTTGTGCTACCATATACAATCGGTGATTATTTATCAGGTGAAATTCTTACTGGGAAAATAAAAACTGATAGCGCAGCATTTAATGAAGCAGAAAAAAATGTTCGTGCCCAGATTGATAAACTGATGAATGTGAAAGGAACAAAATCAGTTGACTACTATCACCGCAAGTTGGGAAAAGTGATGTGGGATAAATGCGGAATGGCGCGCAATGCAAATGGATTAACAGAAGCGATTGAAGAAATAAAAAAAATAAAATCAGAATTCTGGTGCGATGTAAAAATTCCCGGAACTGCCAATGAATTAAATCCTGAGTTGGAAAAAGCAATTCGCGTTGCCGACTTTATTGAATTGGGTGAATTGATGTGTCGTGATGCATTACACAGAGAAGAAAGTTGTGGCGGACATTTCCGATCTGAGTTTCAAACTCCCGATGGAGAAGCTTTGCGCAATGATGATAAATTTGCTTATGTAGGAGCTTGGGAATACAAAGGAGAAAATCAACCGCAGGAATTGCACAAAGAAGAATTGGTTTTCGAAAGTGTGCACTTAACACAACGCAGCTATAAATAAAATTCAAACAAGAAAATAAATCTAAGATGAGATTAACACTCAAAGTTTGGAGACAAAAAAATAAAAGTGACAAGGGTGGCTTTGAAACTTATCAGTTAAATAATGTTGACACCCATGCATCGTTTTTAGAAATGATGGATGTGCTGAACGAACAACTGATTGAAGAGAATAAAATCCCTGTTGCATTCGATCACGATTGCCGCGAAGGAATTTGCGGTGCGTGCAGTATGGTCATAAACGGACGACCACACGGCCCTTTGAAAGGAACTACAACTTGCCAGTTACACATGCGCCATTTTAACGATGGCGAAACAGTAACCATTGAACCATTCCGTGCAAATGCATTTCCGGTATTAAAAGATTTAGTGGTTGACCGTACTTCATTTGAAAGAATACAACAAGCAGGAGGATATGTTTCCATCGGAACAGGTTCAGCACCCGAGGCGAATAATATTCCTATAAACAAAAATGATTCTGATAAAGCATTTGATGCAGCAGCGTGTATTGGTTGTGGTGCTTGTGTTGCAGCTTGCAAAAATGGTTCAGCTATGTTATTTGTTGGGGCAAAAGTTTCGCAATACGCATTGCTACCACAAGGTCATCCGGAGCGAAACGAGCGTGTTTTAAATATGGTTGCTGTGATGGATGAAGAAGGATTTGGTGGTTGCACCAACACTGGAGCATGCGAAGCTGAGTGCCCGAAAGAAATTTCTGTTGCCAATATCATGCGGTTGAACAGAGAATATATTTCCGCAAAACTTTCTGTTGAAAAAGAATGAGTTTTTTGCAAATGAATTCATGATGTAAATTGCAACATTGATTTCAGTGCACCACATGTTAAAAAAAACAATTTCTTTATTTCTCCTTTTATTAAATCCGCTTTTTTTATGGGCAACTCACAACCGTGCAGGAGAAATTATTTACGAAAGAATTGGAACCGGATATACTTATAAAGTTACAGTCATCACATTCACAAAAGAAAGCAGCACCCAAGCCGATAGAGATTCACTCGTTGTAAGATATACTTACATACCAACAGGCACCATCGTTTTTGATACAGTTGCCCGAGTGAATGGACCTGATGTTAGTCCGCAAAATGGTGTGCCTGATGGCGAATATGTTGGCAACGATATAAAACGCAATTTATATGTGAGTTATCATACTTTTAATGGTTTTGAAGGTTATATAATTTCCATGCAGGATTTAAACCGCATTAGCGATATCTGCAATATCACTAATTCTGTCAACGAACCTTTTTATGTTGAGGATACATTGTTTTTAAATGATCCTCAGTTTTATGGTTATAATAATTCTCCGATTCTTCAAAACTGGCCAATAGATTATGGTGTGGCAAATCAGATTTATTTGCACAATCCAAATGCATATGACCCCGATGGAGATAGTTTGCATTTCGAATTAGTAACTCCCAAAATTTCTGAAACACAAAATGTGGCTGCATACACTGCACCCAATTTAATTGACGGTACTGTTGGCAATCCAACATTAATAATCAACCCCGTTACAGGAGAATTAATATGGAATAAACCTCAATCTTGTTGTACATATAATATCGCAATTCTCATTACTGAGTATCGTCATGTGATTGGATTGGGAATAGTTAAAATGGGAACCATGGTTCGCGACATGGAAATTATTATTACCTGCGATCCGAATCGCCCGCCCGATGTAAAACAGGTTCGCGATACTTGTGTGGTTGCTGGAAGTTTATTGGTTCAGCGGGTTAAATCAACCGATCCCGATGCGGGGCAAATTGTAACGCTCACTGCCAATGGTGGTCCGTTCGTTGTTGATGCACCTGATACTGCGCACTTCATTCCTGATACAGATACAATGGGTTATGGAACTTTTGTGTGGCAAACGGTATGCAATCATGTTCGCTCGCAATTTTATCAGGTGGTGTTTAAAGCAACGGATAATTATCCCGACCATCCGCTAACTGATTTACAAAACTGGTTAATAAAAGTGGTTGCACCAGCTCCCGAAAATTTAATTGCCAATGCTGTTGGAAATAATATTGTTGTCACATGGGATAATCCATACACCTGTTTCGATGCAAAAAGATTTATTGGTTTTTCATTGTGGAGAAGAGAAGGCCCGAATCCATTTGTGAGTGATACCTGCAATCCAACAATGAGCGGAAAAGGATACTCAAAAATTGCATCACGGCTTCGTGTTTATTCTATCACAGATCCAAATGTTGATCGTGGAAAAGAATATTGTTACAGAGTGGAAGCAGAATTTGCCGATACAACCGCCATCGGAATTTTATATAATTTCTGCGAAGGGCTTCCATCAAATGAAGATTGCGCCATTCTGAAAAAAGATGTTCCTGTTATTACCAACGCAAGCGTGAGAAATACAGATGCAGAGAACGGAAGCATGTATGTTGCGTGGAGTAAACCATCGGCATTTGATTTAGATACTTTGCAAAATCCGGGACCATATGAATACAGAGTTTTTCATTCCATCGGAAACAGTGGAGCAAATCTCACGCAGATAAATTCTTACACAGCTCCAACATTCACATCTTTTATTGATACTACTTTTATTGATACACTCATCAACACAGTTGCAAATCCCTATTCATACAAAATAGAATTTTACAGCAACGGAAATAAAATTGGCGAAACCGAAATTGCTTCTAGTATTTATGTAACAGCAATTGGTCAGGACAATAAAGTTCTTTTATCATGGAATGAAAATGTTCCATGGACAAATTCGCTTTACACCATTTACAAAAAGCAACAGTTCACATTTGTTTACGATTCATTGGGAATTACTTCGAGTCAAACTTATATTGATGTAGGATTAATAAATGATTCCACCTATTGTTATTATGTGAGAAGCACAGGCGATTATTCAGCACCCGGATTTATTTCTCCCATCATCAATTTATCACAACGCGTTTGTGCAATACCGGTTGATACAATTGGGCCTTGTCCGCCGACATTATCAATAACGAATGATTGTACTAATCCAGGCGTTGAGTTCGGGCCTTATGTAAATGATTTGCAATGGACAATTATTACTGATGAATGCAATGCTGATTTATTGCATTACAATATTTATTACACTGCTATTGAGGGTGGTGATTTCAAATTAGTTGATTCAACCATTCAACCTTTTATCAGCAGCTACTTACATGACTTGGTAAATTCAGTTGCGGGTTGTTATTATATAACCGGAACCGATTCAAATTACAATGTGGGCGCAAAGAGCCCGATACTTTGTGTTGAGAATTGTCCGTACTACGAATTACCGAATGTGTTTACACCAAACAGTGATAATCAAAATGATTTGTTTCATCCGTTTCTTCCATTCAAGTACATTGATAAAATTGACATTAAAATTTATGATAGCTGGGGTGTCTTTGTTTTTGAAACTACTGACCCCATGATTAACTGGGATGGAGTAAATGCCACAAATGGAAAAATGTGTCCTGATGGAACTTACTACTATGTATGTGATGTGTACGAACAATCACTTGCAGGAAGTGTAAAGCGCAGCAAACCACTTTCAGGATTTATTCATTTGTATAAATAGATAATGTTCACAGGGATAATTGAATGTTTAGGAAGTGTAATTGCAATTGAATCTTCAGGTTCCAATAAAATATTTACTATTCAATCAGCAATTTCAGCGGAGTTAAAAGTTGATCAAAGCGTTTCGCACGATGGAGTTTGTTTAACTGTAGTGGAAATAAAAAATGATGCGCATAAAGTTATTGCTGTTGATGAAACATTAAATCGCACCAATCTTTCAGAATGGATAGCCGGACAAAAAATAAATATCGAACGCGCCATGATTGCGAATGCAAGATTCGATGGTCACTTTGTTCAGGGACATGTGGATGCTGTTTCAATAGTTGAAAAAATAAAAGAGAAAAAAGGCTCATGGATTTTACTATTCAAATTAGCTGAATCTCATTCCGGATTAATTGTTGAGAAAGGAAGCATCACGATCAACGGAGTCAGCTTAACTGTTACAGCAGAAAATAAAAAAGCATTTGCAGTAGCCATCATTCCATATACATATGAGCATACAAACTTCGCTCAGCTAAAAAAAGGAAGAAAGGTTAATATTGAATTCGATGTAATTGGAAAATATGTGAAGCAGATGATGAGGATGAAAGTGATTTAATTTTTCTCTACCAACTCCGCCAACTCTTCCCATTCTTTTGTGGCCGTTGCCAATTTCTTTTTCAGTTCATCATATTGCGAAAAAATATCCTGACTGTTTGCATTTTTCATTTCATTCGGGTCAGCCATTTTCTTTTCTATTGCAGCAATTGCTGTCTCAAATTCTTCAACAGTTTTTTCTGCTTTCTGCAATTTGTTTTCTAATTTCTTTTTGTCTTTATCCGCATTTCTTTTTTGCTCACTGTCTGAAGGTGAATCAATACTTTTTTGTTTGTCCACCGCATTCTGCTTCTGCTTGATTTCTAATTGTTGCAACGAATCCAGATTAAGCGACCCAAGAAATTCTTCTATATCACCAATGTATTCTTTAATGGTTTGATTGCGGAAATAAAAAGTTCTATTCGTTAGTCCTTGTAAAAAATCACGATCATGAGAAACAAGAATTAATGTGCCATCATAATTCTGCAATGCTTCCTTCAACACTTCCTTGCTCACCATATCCAGGTGATTCGTCGGTTCATCCAGAATTAAAAGATTTGCAGGTTCCAATAACAAACACGCCAGTGCGAGTCGCGATTTTTCTCCACCTGAAAGCACTTTCACTTTTTTATCTACATCATCGCCACCAAATAAAAACGAACCTAAAAGGTTGCGCAATTTTGGTCGTGTGTTATGATCAGCCAATCGCTCCACTGTTTGATAAACAGTAAGGTTGCCATCCAGTTCTTCAGCTTGCTGTTGTGCGTAATAACCAACTTTTACATTGTAACCAAGTGTACAATCGCCAACGAAAGGTTCGCCGCCTTTAATAATTTTTGCGAGTGTGGTTTTTCCTTCACCGTTTCTTCCCACAAAAGCCACTCGTTCATTTCGCGCCACTTCAAACTTCAGATTTTTTAAAATCACTTTTTCGCCATACGCCTTTGTTAAATCTTTTGCTTCAGCAACAACTACACCTGAACGCGGTGCTTCCGGAAAACGAAAACGAATACTGCTCGTGTCTTCATCCTCCATTTCAATTCGCTCTTTTCTGTCGAGTTGCTTGATTAAAGACTGCGCCATTTTTGCTTTACTCGCCTTCGCTCTGAATTTATCAATGAGCGCTTCTGTCTGACGAATTTCATTTTGCTGATTCTGATAAGCCGCCATTAATTTTTCGCGACGCTCCTTACGCAACTCTATATATCTTGAATAGGCCGCTTTGTAATCATCAATTTTCCCACGCGAAATTTCTATGGTGCGATTTGTTAGATTATCTAAAAACCGTTTATCGTGCGATACAATTAGAATAGCTCCGGGATAATCCTGTAAAAAATTTTCGAGCCACTGAATTGATTCAATGTCGAGGTGATTCGTAGGCTCATCCAGCAACAATAATGTTGGTTGCTTCAATAGTATTTTCGCAAGTTCTACACGCATTTGCCAACCACCACTGAAAGCCGATACAGGTTTATCGAAATCATTTCTGTCGAAACCAAGACCTAATAAAATTTTCTCCACTTTCCCTTCCTGGCTCCCAGCTTCGAGCAAATGCAAATGCTCCTGTGCATCGTGCAACTCCTGCAACAAATCCATGTAAGAATCGTCCGAAAAATCTGTAGTGTGAGTCACCTTCTCTGTAAGTTCGTGCACACGCAGTTCCAGCCTTTTTATTTCTTCAAGCGCAGAAGCAGTTTCATCAAAAATTGATTTACCGCTTGTGAACGACAAATCCTGCTGTAAATATCCAACTGTACATTCACGCGGATAAGAGATTCCGCCTTCGTCAGCATTACGAATCTTAGCGAGTATTTTCAGAATAGTTGATTTACCTGCACCATTCCGTCCAACCAGACCAATACGGTCGCGGTCGTTAATTAAAAAAGTGACATCATTGAATAAATATTCTCCGCCGTGAGAAATTCCAAGTCCCGTTACATTAATCATGGGCGCGAAAGTAAGCTATCAATGTTTTTTATTTTAAAGGTTGGTATTTCTATCAGGTATATTTTTTTCAATGCATATTTGAATTATGAATTCCGCCGAATCACCAACTTATTCTTTACTGGATTTGGTAAAGTATTTTTTAAAACTCGGTTATTCAGGTTTTGGTGGTCCTGTGGCTTTGGTTGGTTACATGCATCGTGATTTGGTAGAGAAAAGAAAATGGATTTCGGAGGAGGAATACAAGGAGGGATTAGCACTCGCACAACTCGCACCCGGACCACTCGCCGCACAGCTGGGAATTTATCTAGGCTTTGTGCATTTTCGAATTATCGGTGCAACACTTTGCGGATTGGCTTTTATCATTCCTTCGTTCATTATGGTGGTGTTGATTGGAATTGCTTACAAACTATTTGGCGGACTGCCTTGGATGCAAGCAGTTTTTTATGGAGTAGGTGCTGCCGTAATTGGTATCATAGCCATAAGCAGTTACAAACTCACCACAAAATCAATTGGCAAATTCACTTTTGAATCATTCAAAACAAATTGGCTGTTGTGGTTATTGTTTGTTTCTGGAATAAGTGTAACAGTTATTACTCAATCAGAAAATGTTTTGGTTTTTATTGGTGCCGGAATTTTATATATGCTGATAAAAGCACCGCCAAAATGGATAAAGGGCGGAACAGTAAGTATTGTTTTACTTTCCGGAATAGGTTTTTGGGAATATGAAAATTCAACACTTTTAAAAATAGCTATCTTTTTCACAAAGGCTGGCGCATTTGTTTTCGGAAGCGGGCTTGCCATCGTTCCTTTTTTACACGGAGGAGTGGTGAATGAATATCACTGGCTGAATGAAAAACAATTTGTTGATGCAGTGGCAGTAGCGATGATTACTCCAGGACCGGTTGTTATAACAGTCGGATTTATCGGTTACTTGGTTGCAGGTTTTCCGGGTGCATGCGTTGCTGCGCTTGCCACTTTTTTACCTTGTTATTTATTCACCGTAATCCCCGCGCCATACTTTAAAAAAATTGCAAAGAATAAGAGTATCAAAGCATTTGTGGATGGAATAACTGCGGCAGTAGTTGGAGCACTGGGAGGTGCTGTAATTATTATCGGTCTCAGAAGTGTGATTGAATTTCCAACTGCAATAATTGCTTTGCTGACTATTCTTGTTTTAATATTTATAAATAAAATTCAGGAACCGTATATCATTTTAGCTGCTGCAATAGTTGGATTGATTTTGAAAAGTGTTTTGTGAAAAAATTTACTGCAATAATTTTTCTACATAACTTTCTAAATCATCTTTCCACTTCTCATATAAATCTCCGGTGGCGGGACCATCAATTCCGGTAATTGTTTTTCTCACGATGCCTTCGCTGTCCATAATTATTAAAGTTGGATAACCTGAAATTTTATTCAGCATGGGAAGCGACTCGGAAGATTTTGAAGTGAGACCTGCAAACAAAATGGGATAGGGGATTTGAAAAACTTCTTTCTCGTGTTTTAAAGTTTGCTGAATAAAACTCCAGTCATCTTTGCGTTCGTAGTTGAGCATGATTATTTCCAAACCTTGCTCGTGATATTTTTTGTAGAGTGGAATCAGCACTCTTGTTTCATCCATGCAGTTTGGGCACCATGAACCACTGATTTGTACGAGCACCACTTTGTGATCAAACTTTTCATCAGCAAGTGAAACGAGATTGCTGTCGGCATCTGGGAATGAAAACTGTAAACTCTTCCATCCATCTTTCAGAAAAGTTAATCTGTCGGAAGCGGGTAGTTCAAAATTGTTGTTTCGTTTTGCTGTCCATTCTTCTTTGTGGTGCTTGCCGCTCCAGAATTCTCCTTTAAGCGTATTATCTTTTTGCATTTGGGCAACGAATAAAAAAAGATGTGCGCCATCGAAAGCAGAGAGCACCAGTATATTGCTGTTGGCAGAGCCAGACAGATAACGATAATCGCCGGTGGTGGTGAGAAATGTTCCGTGGGCTGAATTATTTTTTTGAGTAAAAATTCCAACTGCAACAGAACTATCAGCAGTGCCCGGACTGAATCGGCATTCCCATTTTCCGCTAAAGTCTGGTTGGTCATCTAAAATTCCGGGAGCTTCAACCATTGCAGAGTTGTGTGCAAAAAACGGGATGGTATAATTTCCAATCCGAGCATAGTCAACAAAAATTCCTTCGAGGTATTTATCGCCATAGTCATTTGTTTTTATTGCTGCTTTTATTTCTGTTTGAAAAACCGAAGGGATGATAAATATTGAATCGCCTTGTTCGCGG
This sequence comes from Bacteroidota bacterium, assembly GCA_014190575.1. Lineage (GTDB taxonomy): Bacteria > Bacteroidota > Bacteroidia > Chitinophagales > UBA10324 > UBA10324. The sequence continues at coordinate 15,608 of BJGQ01000053.1, forward strand.
TAACTGTGAACGGGAATTTTTTCTTCACCATTGATGATGAAGAGCATTTTTTCGTGACGCCCGTTAAAATCAAAGTTTGTTGAATCCAATACTTGCAGTGTGAATGGAAGACGAGCTGTTTGTGTGAGTTGCAAGCTGCAATGCCAGGTGCCGTTTTCTAAAAGTGATTGTGAGTAGGAAAAAAAATTCATGAATAAAATACTTACCAGTAAAAAATATTTATTCATAAAAAATTTCTGACTTTTCAAAACATTCACAACAAAAAAACTGTTACACATCAAACTTAATTCCTTGCGCAAGTGGCAAGGTGCTTCCATAATTTATGGTGTTAGTTTGGCGACGCATGTAGAGTTTCCAACTGTCGCTGCCGCTTTCGCGACCACCGCCGGTTTCTTTTTCGCCGCCGAACGCGCCACCGATTTCAGCTCCGCTGGTTCCGATGTTTACATTGGCAATGCCACAATCACTACCCGCAGTTGACAGATATTTTTCTGCTTCTAAAATATTTTCAGTGAAGATGGCTGACGACAAACCCTGCGGAACATCATTCTGCAATTGAATGGCATCATCTAAATTTTTATACTTCATCAGGTAAAGAATAGGAGCGAAGGTTTCTTCTTTTACAATCTGTAAATTTCCTTTCACTTCAATCATGCATGGCTGCACATAGCAACCGCTTTCGTATCCCTTGCCCTTCATCACTTCGCCACCGAATAAAATTTTTCCGCCTTGTGCCTGAGCAATCTGAATGGCTTCGGTAAACTGGCGCACGGCATCTTTATCAATGAGCGGACCGACATGGTTGTTTGTATCGAGCGGGTCGCCAATGGTGAGTTGCGAATAAACTTTCAGGAGCCGCTCTTTCACTTTGTTGTAATTTTTTTCGTGAATGATTAAGCGGCGTGTGGAGGTGCAGCGCTGACCGGCTGTGCCGACGGCTCCGAATGCAACGGCGCGAATGGCTAAATCGAGATTTGCATTTTCGGAAATGATGATGGCATTGTTGCCGCCGAGTTCGAGAATGGTTTTTCCGAAACGCTCGCCGACAATTTTTGCGACATGGCGACCTACGCGGGTGGAACCTGTTACACTTAGCAACGGAAGGCGGGGGTCTTTTAAAATTTCGTCGCCGATTT
>BJGQ01000054.1 GCA_014190575.1 Bacteroidota bacterium
AGGTTTTCGTATTGCTCGGTGCGGGCATTGTAACCAAAGTCACCCTTGCCTTCTTTTACTTTTTGCACCACGATGCTGCCTTCGACTCCTGCGTTAGCTGCAATCTGACGAAGAGGTTCTTCGATGGCGCGCTTAACGATTTGTATGCCGGTCATTTCGTCTTCATTGGTGTTTTTTAATTTATCCAATGCTTCAATGGCGCGGATGTAAGCAACTCCACCACCGGGAACAATTCCTTCTTCCACAGCAGCACGGGTTGCATGCAATGCATCGTCAACACGGTCTTTCTTTTCTTTCATTTCCATTTCAGAAGCCGCACCGATGTATAACACAGCCACACCACCGCTCAACTTAGCGAGGCGCTCCTGCAATTTTTCTTTGTCGTAATCAGAAGTTGTGTTTTCGATTTGTGCTTTAATCTGGTTAACACGGGAAAGTATATCAGCCTTTTTGCCTGAACCGTTTACAATAGTTGTGTTGTCTTTGTCAACAGTTACTTTCTCGGCTTTACCAAGGTAAGCAAGAGTGGCGCTTTCTAATTTGAAACCACGCTCTTCGCTTATAACAGTTCCGCCGGTTAACACTGCAAGGTCTTCCAGCATTTCTTTACGGCGGTCGCCAAAGCCGGGAGCTTTAACAGCTACCACTTTAATGGTTCCGCGAATTTTATTTACCACCAATGTTGCGAGTGCTTCGCCATCGAGGTCTTCAGCAATAATCACCAAGCTGTTTCCGCCCTGAGCAACTTTTTCCAAAATAGGAAGCAAGTCTTTCATCTGAGAAATCTTCTTGTCGTGAATGAGAATGTACGGACGCTCCATTTCGGTTTCCATCTTTTCAGGATTGGTTACGAAGTACGGAGAAAGGTAACCGCGGTCGAATTGCATTCCTTCCACTACCTCAACAGTAGTTTCAGTTCCTTTTGCTTCTTCCACTGTGATAACACCTTCCTTCTTCACTTTAGCCATGGCTTCAGCAATCAGTTTTCCGATGGTGCTGTCGTTGTTGGCAGAAATAGAAGCTACCTGTTCAATTTTTTTGTTGTCGTTTCCAACCTGGGTTGACTGACTGCGAAGATTTTCAACAACGGCTGCAACAGCTTTGTCGATTCCGCGCTTTAAGTCCATTGGGTTTGCACCGGCAGCTACATTCTTTAAACCGGCAGTGATTATTGCTTGAGCAAGAACAGTAGCAGTAGTAGTTCCATCACCCGCAATGTCAGAAGTTTTTGATGCAACTTCTTTCACCATTTGTGCACCCATGTTTTCAATCGGGTCTTCGAGTTCAATTTCTTTTGCAACAGTAACACCATCCTTAGTGATAGCCGGTGAACCGTATTTTTTTTCGATAACCACATTGCGTCCTTTTGGACCGAGGGTTACTTTAACCGCATCTGCTAAAGCATCAACGCCTCTTTTTAAGCGGTCGCGAGCGTCAGTATTGAAGTTGATAATTTTTGCCATTTTTGTTTATTTTAGAATTGTGATTTTTGAATTAAGATTATTAGAAATTAAACGATTGCGAAAATGTCGGTTTCGCGCATGATTAAGTAATCGCTGCCATCAACAGTAACTTCAGTTCCGGCATACTTGCCATAAAGAACAGTATCGCCTGGCTTAACTACAGGCTTGTTACCTTTTTCGTCAATCTCGCTGATTGAAATTACTTCACCTCTTTGTGGTTTTTCTTTCGCAGTATCCGGAATAATGATTCCACCCTTGGTGGTTTCTTCGGCTGCGGCTGGTTTAATTACTACTCTGTTTTGAGTTCCAGCAACTGGTTTAATTGAGACTTTTGCCATTGTTTGTTGAATTTATTGGTTTGTTTATTTTGAATTTTATCGTGTGCCCGCGTTAGTCACTAATTGTGCCGATGGAATTAGTGCGACAGATTTGACAGATTGGGATGAAAATTTTTCAATGAGACTGTCACATCTGCGTTTTTAGCGGGATGCGAAAGTACAGATTTGAAAATTGGCAGGGGTAGAAATAAAATAGTAGAATTTTGATTCCGTTATTAGGCTGAATTGTATGATTCAATTATTCCAAAATTGCCTGAAGCGTTGTTTTCTCCTGCTTGCTTTTAATGGTTCCGGTTTCGGCATCAATAATTAAAACGATGTAGTGATTGGCGATGCACCCGTTTGAATTTTTACAATCGCCCCCGGTTACATTATTGGTTTCAGTTGAAACTAATTTCCATTCATTTTTATATTTATTAAATGAAACAACCGGCGGACTTGCTGCATTATTATAGAGAAATAGTTTTTCCTTTTTTGCCAGTTCAACAACATGTATGGAGTCAGTTATTTTATTGGATGAAGAAATAGTTTGGGCGAAAGATGAATTGGTGATAGATAAAATAATAAGAATCAGCAGGCATTTGAAAATCATGTATCAAACATACATCACCACGAAAAATAAATTCTATGTTTTGGATTTATTATACAACGGATGATGAGTCATTAATGATTCCCGTAAATAATCTCTGTCAAGGTGAGTATAAATTTCTGTTGTTGTAATACTTGCATGCCCGAGCATTTCCTGCACAGCGCGCAAATCAGCTCCGCCTTCTATAAGGTGTGATGCGAAAGAGTGACGGAATGTATGCGGACTTACTGTTTTTTTTATTCCTGCTTTCATCACGGCTTCTTTTATAAACATGAAAACTGAAATGCGCGAAAGTGATTTTCCAAAACGATTTAGGAATAAAAAATTCTCGAAATCTTTTTTGATATTAAGGTGAACACGAATTTCGTTTTTGTAAATGTTGATGTGTTTTATAGCCATATCGCCAATAGGAACCAATCGTTCTTTATCGCCTTTACCAATCACTTTTATAAATCCTACATCGAAAAATAAATTGCTGATTTTTAAATTCACTGCTTCGGTTACACGAAGTCCGCTGCTGTAAAGCAATTCCAATATCGCTCTGTTACGAACTCCATCGGGAGTGCTTAAATCAATTGTATTAAGAATAGCTTCAATCTCCGGATAACTTAAAGTGTCGGGTAATTTGCGGCGCAACTTTGGTCCTTCAATTAATTCTGTCGGGTCGCTGTCGCTGATGTCTTCCATCTGCATATACTTATAAAAAGCACGAATGCCGCTGAGAATTCTTGCCTGTGAATAGTCGGCCATTTTCTTTTTATGAATGGCTGCAATGAATTCCTGGACATCCAATTGCTTTACATTTTCAGGTGAAATACTTTTTTCATTCGCAATAAAAAAATGATTGAGCATTTCAATATCGTGTAAATAACTTTCAATGGTGTTGGGCGACAACGACCTTTCTAATTTCAGATATGATTTAAAACCCTTTATAGTTGACATCCAGTCCATGCAGTAAAGGAATGAACGCAAGAATTGTAAACAGGAGTATTGAGTTCACGATTTGTTATTCATATTTGTGAAAACTGTTCACTATTTGAAACTCGCAATTGTTAACGGACCAAACCTGAATTTACTTGGAGTAAGAGAGCCACATATTTATGGCACTGAATCTTTCGAAGAATATTTTGAAACTTTAAAAAAAGAATTTCCAAAAATTGAGTTGGAATATTTTCAAAGCAATGTGGAAGGTGAACTGATAAATTATTTGCAGCAAGTCGGATTCAGTTACGATGGAATTATTCTGAATGCAGGTGGATACACACACACTTCAGTTGCCATTGCTGATTGTGTTGCCTCCATAAAAACCCCGGCAGTGGAAGTTCACATCAGCAATCCTGCAGCCCGTGAAGAGTTTCGTAAAACATCTTTACTCACTTCAAAATGCAAAGGGATTATTTCAGGATTTGGATTGAAGAGTTATAGGTTGGCTGTTGAAAGTTTTCTTTAGAAATATTATTTATTCCAATAAAGCTCGCCGAATATTTTCTTTTTCTGTATAAAATACTTCCAAACTATACTTCCATTATAAAAACCGGAAAGTTTTAAATAATCAGTTTTGTTTTTTTGATTTTGTTTTTTCTTCCATGATCCCGATTTAAAAAGAAAATGAAAGTGTGCCTTTGCAATTGCTTTGAATTCTTTAGTGTTGCCACCGAACAAAGCATGATAAGCAGCAATGTGGTCAATAAGTATTCGTAAAAAAATTATCCTTCCTCTTTTATTCGATGGAAGGTTTTTATACAGCATCATTAAACTGTTGCGGAAATTCAAGTAAACTTTTTTCGGATTTCCTTGCGGTAAGCTTCCTCCACCCAGATGGTAAACAGTTGAAGTCGGCACATACCAAACTTCCATTCCACTATTTTTTATTCTCCAGCACAAATCAATTTCTTCCATGTGCGCAAAAAATTCTGAATCCAATCCACCAGCATTTAGGTATGCATCTTTTTTAACAAATAGACATGCCCCACTTGCCCATGCAATTTCAATTGCATTATTATATTGTCCATTGTCTTCTTCAATGGAATCAAAAATCCTTCCTCTGCAAAACGGATAACCATACTTATCTAAAAATCCGCCGGCAGCTCCTGCGTATTCAAAATGTGTTCGACGATTGAGTGCCAAAATTTTTGGTTGGCACGCTGCAAGATTCGGATGTTGTTCGGCAAACGATAAAAGCGCATTCAACCACCCGCAACTTACTTCCACATCCTGATTCAATAATACAATCCACTTTGAACCTGTTTTTGCAATTGCCTGATTGTAACCTTCAGAAAAACCATAGTTGTGATTCAATGGCAACCATTCAACACCGGAATATTTTTTTACAATTTCTTCTGAATCATCAGTGCTTCCATTATCAGCAATAATTATTCGAGCTAAGGATGCAGGTGTATGCTCGACTACAGATGGCAGAAAAGTTTCCAAAAAAGTTCTACCGTTCCAGCACAAAATAATTACAGCAACATCAGGGGAGTTCATTCAATATTTTATCAATGGGCTAAATATAAAATCGCGATTGGTATCTACTTCAAAAAGTCATCTACATGAGAACCCCACGAATTTGGAAACTCGGTTGCATCAGAATTTGTTGCACCTTTCTGGTTTTTAAACGCATCATTAAGTTTATACTTCCATTTTGGATTTTTAATTTCTCCAATTGCATCTGAATGAATTAATTCAAAATCATTGGTCACCAAATCAGGATTGTAAAAAATAAAATGTACATCTGATTGGCTTGGAGTTATAAAATAGTAATGCCATACTTCATATGGAAAGGTTCCTGGTTCCTGTGACTTTTTATTTATATCGCTTGGTGCTCCATATTTCAAATAAATGCGACCTCTGTCAGTATCAAATCCATGTTTTATTTGTGTGTGAAAACTATTTTCAGCAGCATAAACCTGCGATTTATAATTACTCCATTCGGCATATGGATCATTAGCGTTTCGCTTCACCCAGAATTTAAAAATGAATGCGCGCATTGCGTTGTTATCAGTTGATTTTTTAAAGTAATTAATGTAGTTGTGTTCGTCATTATTTGCTAATGGATACAAACTCTGCACATAAAAATTCAGTGAATCATCAGGTAATTTAGTTGCAAAATCATTTTCAACCTGAACACTATCTAATTGCTTTGGATTAAAAACAATAGCTGTATTTGTTCTGATGAAATAAAGATTTTGCATTGCCACCGATTCATATTTTTTATTTCGAAGTTCAATTGTCAAAAAGTATGAACCGGTGGGCAATTTTGAAATATCGAAAGAGGAAAATAAAATTTTTAAAGAATCAGGTGATTGTTTGACATTGAAAATAAAATTATCAATAGGTTTTCCCGATAAACTTTCCCGAATATAAACAGATGTAAGAAAATTATCAGTTTGAAAGTAGTGATCAGAATGATACAATTCGCAGTAGAAAGTTAGTTTTGATAGTGCGGTAGGATAGTATTGAATTGTATATGGTAAAATTTCATAACCGTATTTTGAATAAATGGAATTCTCTTTCGACTCATTGTATGATTCAACCAATTCAATATCAGAAAACGAAAGACTATCGGTTTTATAATTGATGCTTATTCCCTCAGTTAAAAATCCGTGTGAGGTCTTGTCATTAAAATCTTCAAGATAAATTTCAATCTCATACTCACCATTCGGTAAACTCGTTCTTTTTAAATCTGCGAGGTTGAAGTTTCTATCTTTTGTAGTATCCTCAATTGCCTCACTGAAAAGCAGGTATTTCATATGTTTAAAAACCATGCTATCCCTGATATATAGCAATGTTACTTGCAATGTTGCTTCCCATTTATTCTCATCATTTTTAATGAATTTTAATTTTTTTGCTTCGACAGTAAACTGTGTTTCGACATAAGCAGTATCGGTCGGAGAAAGAAAAACACAATTGCGCATCGTTGCTTCTATGCTTGATGCGTGGCACTTTAAAGACAAAAACAGGAGAGCGAAAAGGAAGATCTTTTTTATCACGGAATAAATTTACGAATTTGCCTCCCGAACAAAAAAAAGTAAAATCATTCTGACAATTTCATGATAAATGAACATGCATTAGCGTTGCCTATATGCTACTTGCCCTCTATAAGTTGGTTTGTACATGCTATTGGAAAACAAGAATTGATTTTGTCTTCTGCTGAATTTTACAGAAAAGAGAATCATCCGAACCGTTGCTCCATTTTTTCAGCAAATGGAATTATAAATCTGAATGTGCCATTATCAGGTGGAAGAAATCAGAAAACCAGAATGTGTGAATTGAAAATTGCAGGGGACGATTGGAAGAGAAATCATTTATATGCATTAAAATCAGCTTATGGAAAAGCGCCTTTCTTTCTTTATTACTTTGATGAGTTGGAAAAAATAATTGTTGGTATTAAGGATAATTATTTTGATTTATGTGTTGAGTTAATTAAGTGGTTGATCAAGGAATTGAATCTTTCTGTTTCAATAATTATTTCTAATATTGAAATTATTGTTGCGAAAATTACATCCGGTGAGCACAGTAAATATTATCAGGTATTTGAGAATAAATTCGGTTTTCAAAATAATATGAGCGCTATTGATTTATTGTTTTGTTTGGGCCCTGATGCAAATGGATATTTGAAAAATCAGAATGTAAAATGATAGGATCTTTTAATACCTCATTCTGTTAAACAGATAATTTAAAAACTGTTGATATTCTTTTAAGAATGAAAATTAAAACTTCAGTATCAATCCGCCCATCAAACCAAAACCATAGCCTGGATAATTATACCAGCGATTATATGCGGTTGAAGTAATGTTATTGAACTGAACAAAGGCAGCGAAATTTTTCTTGTAGTTATAAATCAATCCGAGATTCACATCCACATAACCTTTGTTATAAGAAGTTACATCCACTGAATCAACAGTGAAATGATATGGAGTTTTGTTCGCCATGTAAACAGAAGCGTTAATCAATATTTTTTTCTGAATGTTGTATTCAGCTTTCAACGAAATTTTTTGTGTAGGCAAACCATAAGCAGGCGCACCAAAATCCAAAGTGTAAGTGTTGTAATCACCGGCTAATAAAATATTTAGTCGCTCTGATTCTTTGTAACCCAATTCACCATGCAGATTAAACACATTTGCATTTTCAGCGAACGAAACATCGTAACGGGTTACATTATTTGTATCAGGATTATACAATGCTAAATGGTCAACAATCTGGTCAGCAATCCGAATCATGAATGAAAAATGATTTCCCACACTACCTTTTATTCCACCATGTATATCAATCAACTTTGAATAAGTAATTGTTTGATTTTTATTAAGAAAGGGATTCTCAGTAGTAAGGTTTTTGAAATTATTTTTATTAATCTCTCCGTTGATTCCGGCAAACGGAACCACATATTCTCCAATGAGATTGTAATGTGCTTCAATATCCGGTAAAAAATAAACGGAACTGTCAGTTAGCGCAATGTCAAACCCTGCATGCAAGCTCCATTTATCTTGTTTGATAGAATACATCGGCTTGATATGTATGATGGAATTAAATGAACTTACCGAATCTTCATTGTATTGATTGATGTCTGCGCCGATAAATAAACTTCCGGTGTGAATTTTATTTACAGTTTTCCCCAATATCAATCCCGGAGCAATGTGCCATTCGTTTCCACCGGTGCGGTTCCAGTAATAATAATAATCGGTACTGAAATTATAATCCCAATTATTTTTTGTTGCTTTTGTATTGGCAAATTCAAATGAGGAATTTACATTCTGAAAACTTTGTCTCAATTCTTTCTTTACAAAATCCATTATAGTTTTGTGATCGTAACCATAAAAATATCTCACGGTACCATCGTATCCAGCTTTCAAATTGAAAGCATTCTTCTTAAAAAACTTTTTGTAGTAAGCCTGAATCGTATTGTCTGAAAATTTTTGAAAGTCAAGTGCCCCTGTTCCTCCATGATGCATTGCGTAAATTCCTGCATCGCGTTTTTCACTCACACCAGTATTTAAATTGAGTGATACGAAAGTTGAAATTTGAGTCCCGAATCCCGCTTTCAGATAATTGTCTTGTGTGGCATCAGGCGTTTCTTTAACCATTGCAACAGGATGAATATCAGCTGGAACAAAAGGGAGATTCAACAGCTTGGGTTGTAAATTATAAGAAGGCACAACCTTGTTTGAATCAGCCGGAAGCAATTTTGGCGATACATCAATCTTAACCGCATCAGCCAGCAACGGTTTGTAATCTGTCACCACATCTAAACTCATTCCCGGTAAATCTTTTTGTGCGAAACAAGTCAAAGTAAACAGAGAACAGTATACAGCGAAAAGTAGTGTAATAGTGATTTTTAATTTAGCCATTCTCTTTTAAAATTTATAGTTTTATTTTTACTTTCTAAACTTTTAAAACTTTCTCAACCTCCAAAACTCAATGCTGTTCTAAAGTGTCCATCTGAAAAGAATGCTCCACTGAATCCTGCATCACTTTTGATTGTTCATTTTCTTTTTCTGTCACTTTTGCCAGTTTTGTTTTTGCTTCCGGAAGAATGTCATCATCGGCTTTGTAATTATCTATTATGCTTTGAAAAGTTGCCTTCGCATTGAACAAATCATTTTGCGAAAAGAAAATATCGCCGAGCAATAAATAACTTTTTCCAATCCAGTAATTGTACGATGGCTTTTGCTCTATCACTTTGTAACACTGCTTCTCCGCATCATTCATTTTGTTATCATTAAAATAAATTAATGCAATACTGTAAAGTGCTTCGGCACCGGTAGTCGAATTATTTCCCTTCAATACTTTTGTAAACAACTCTTCTGCTTTCGAATAATCTTTATTAATCATCGCCACTTTCGCTGAGTAATAATTTGCATCTGTAATATTTTCAGCAGGAGAAGTGGTGTTATTCAGAATTTTTTCAGCAGCATCCGAAGTTTTTTTCCAGTCATTCATTTTCCAGGCACAAAGCATCATGCCTTTCAATGCTTCCGATAAATTTTCTTTGTAGTCGGCCGATAAACTCAGCAACTGATAATATTCATAAGCCTTTGTATAATTCATGGTGACGGTATAATAAATCCGTGCGCTTTGCAGTATTGCTCGTTCTTTATAATTACCCGAAGTTTTTTCCGCTACATAAGTATAATCGTCGAGTGCATGTTCGAAATCTTTGTTCTGCGATAAACATTCCGCGCGATAGTAATGTGCCTGAGTCGCGAATGGTCCTGACGGATAAGTATTCAAGTAATCTGTGAATCCCTGCAAAGCTTTATCATAATCAGCTGTACTGAAATTTTGTTCAGCAGCTAAGTACACCACTGAATCTTTTGTTGCGATGGTGATTTTTGCTCCCGGAATTTCATCTAAGAAATCATCGTAGCCTTTTGAATCACCCGTGTTGATGAAAACCTGTTTAGCAGTATTCATTGCTTCCTTGCTCTCTTGCGTGTTCGGAAAATTCACTGCAACAAACTTGAATTCGTTCACCGCATTTTCAGTATGGTTGGTGTTGAAATAAATTAATCCGAGTTTCAGGTGTGCTTTCTTTTGATAGGAACTATTTGGAAAATCATTGAGCACACGATTGAAAGTGAGAATGGCATTATCATAATCCGCAGTCTGGAAATAAGTATTTGCTGTTTCGAACAATGCATCATCCAAGTAAATGCTGAAAGGCATTTCATTATTTATCCGTTGCAATAATTTTATTTTATCAGTCGAACGATTTTGCAATCCGGCAATCATTGCCAATTGAAACAATGCATAATCTTCATTACCGGATTTCGTATCAAGCACAAATTGAAAATCTTTATTAGCAGCATCATAATCTTTATTTACAAAATTGCAATCGCCACTGCGCAGGTATAAATCGTTAACTATTTTTTGCAACGATATTTTATCAAGTGTTGTGGTTTTCAATTCTTCTTTTGCCTGCGTAAAATAAGTACGCGCCATCAGGTAATTCGTTTGCTTCACATAGGCATAACCCAAACCATACTTTGCCAAAAGGGGAGAAGCCCCCGAATTTCCATTACCGAAACTCTTTTGCAGTTCTAGATATTTTGAATAATCAGTTACTGCATCTTTATAATTTTTGGTATCAGTTGCAATTTCTCCTTTCCAGAAATAACAATCCGCTTCAATGTTATGTTCAATCGGATTCTTCAGCGATTCATCTAAAGTTTTATCTGCTTCAGTATAATTTTTATCAGCGCTCAATTGCATCGCACGGTTAAATGCAATCCGTTGATATGATTTACGAATCGAAGGACTCAAACCATCCAACCCGCGAATTATTTCCAATGCGCCCTGGTAATTATTTGTTCCTGCAAGCAATGACACCAGACTCTCTTTAGCATCAGCATTGAATTTACTTTTCGGATAATCAGAAATAAAATCCTGAAACGCTTTACTTGCCACATCCTGAAAACCCAACTCCCAAGATAGTTGTGCGTAGTTGTACGATGCTTGTTCTTTAACAATTTTATCAAAATCCATTTTCGATGCATTCAATAAAGCGTTGCGCGCATCACTCTTTTTATTTTTTTTCAGATAACAATCGGCCAACAAAAACAAACTGTTTTGTCCGAGTGAATCTTTCAAACCTGTGAGGGCGAGAAAATGAACCATTGCCTCGTCATACTTTTTTGTTTTGTATTCGCAGTATGCAATCTGATACACATCACTCTTTAAATTCTGAGCGGTCTTGTTGTAATAATCTTTCAGATATGGAAGCGCAGTTGCATATTCTCCGGTGTTGAAATACGATTTGCCAATTAGCTGGCGCATTTCATTCGTGTATTTTAAATCCGTGCGCTCCAATAGTGGAACTGCATACAACAACACTTCATCGTACTCGCCTTTTAAAAATTCTATTTGTGTAATGTAGTAGGGCACTATGGGCGAATACAATTTGCTCTCCTTTATTAAATTGAAACTGCTGAGCGCTGCTTCATAATTTTTTTGCGTGTAGGTAATGTAACCATAGTAATAATTTGCCGGGTAGTAATACTTGTTCTGAATGGTTTTCACCTGCTCGAAATACGGAAGCGCTTCGGCAAATTTTTGTTTGTAGAAATAACAGTAACCGGTTTGAAATCGATACTCATTCGTTTGCTCTGAACTTAAATCATACACATCCACTTGCTTGAAATAGGTGAGTGCTTTATCATACTTTTTATTCGTGTAATAAATACTTCCCAAATGATAATATGCCAATCGTGTTACCGGATTCTCTCCGTAATCAGCCAGCAATTGCAAAAAATATTGTTCGGCTTGTGGCTGCATTAATTCCTTGCTGCTGAGTGCGCGGTAGTACTTTGCATTCATCACCACATTTTCAGGCGCATCGGTTTTGTGTTCGTACAGATTTATTATTTCATCGAACCGCTTGAAAGCTGCTCCGTATTTTTCCTGTTCAAATAATTCAACTCCTTTTTTATAATCAGCAGCGGGATCGCTGTAGTAAGCAGTTTTTTGCGCGAAGGTTTGGGCCGACAATAGCAGGCACAAACCAATAAATAAATTTCTTTTCAGCATGATTTTTTGGTGGAAGCGAATATCAACCTGAACGACTATACACAATGCTTTAGTATTCCACAGTTAGATGATTGATTGTAGAGTGAAAGAGCTCTATAAATAATGCTGTGAATGTTTTTCAACTATTCAATTTTATTTTTTCATTTTTGATTCATGATTTCACGACGAAAATTTATTACCCAAACTTCAGCAGGTGCAGCCGCCCTTGCCATTCCATTTGATTCAAATTCCTTTTCAGGAAAAACTATAACCGGAAAACCGCTCGTTCTCTCCACTTGGAATTTTGGAGTTGCTGCAAATGAAGCCGCTTGGAAAGTTTTAAGTGCAGGTGGTCGTGCATTGGATGCAGTGGAAGCCGGAGTGAAAGTTCCGGAGGGTGACCCGAAAGTAACTTCAGTTGGGTTAGGTGGTTTACCTGACAGAGATGGTTTCGTTACACTCGACTCGTGCATCATGGATGAGAACGGACAAGCAGGTGCAGTTTGCTGTCTTGAACACATTGTGCATCCGGTTTCAGTAGCGCGAATGGTGATGGAAAAAACTCCGCATGTAATTTTAGTTGGCGAAGGCGCACTAAAGTTTGCACTCGACAATGGTTTCGTAAAAGAAAATTTACTCACGCCCGAATCAGAAGCTGCGTGGAAAGAATGGTTGAAGACAAGTAAGTACGCACCTGTAATCAATTTCGAAAATCACGATACGATTGGAATGATTGCGATGGATACGAATGGAAATTTATCTGGTGCATGCACTACAAGCGGGCTTGCATACAAAATGCACGGTCGTGTTGGTGACTCACCAATTATTGGAGCAGGATTGTTTGTTGACAATGAAATTGGTGCTGCTACCGCAACCGGTCACGGAGAGTTTGTTATTAAAACTGCAGGAAGCGCGATGGTGGTTGAAATGATGCGTCAAGGAAAATCTCCTGTTGAAGCATGTAAAGAAGTTGTGAATCGCGTGGCAAAAAAATATCCTGAGAAAGTGAAAGACATACAAGTCGCTTTCATCGCCATCAACAAAGCAGGTGAGTATGGCGGCTATGGATTACACAAAGGATTTAATTACGCTCACTACAATACTGAAGGTTTTGCATTGACTGATGCTGCATACTTTACTGAGTAAAAAAATTCTACATGAAATATTTTTTAATCGCCGCACTTTTCGCTTTTCACTTTTCACTTTTCACTTCTTGCTCGCACAAAGAAAAATCTCCCGTTGATTCTGTTGACCCGTTCATCGGCACTGCGGGAACCGGACACACATTTCCCGGCGCATGTGTTCCGTTCGGAATGGTGCAGCTTTCACCCGATACAAAAACAACAGGGTGGGAACATTGCAGTGGTTATCATTCTGATGATTCAACCATTCAGGGTTTCAGTCACACACATTTGAGTGGAACAGGTTGTGGTGATTTGGGTGATATTTTATTTACTCCATTTCTCGAAGGAAAAAATGATTCACTCATTCAACAATCTTTCAAACATGAAAATGAAAAGGCAGATGCAGGATTTTATTCTGTGAAGTTTGATAATGGAATTGAAGTTGAATTAACAGCAACTGAGAGATGCGGAATTCATCATTATAAATTTCCGGAGGAAAAGGAAAATGTTGTGCTGATAGATTTAGTACATGGAGTAAATGACAACGCGAATAAAACTTTTCTTCAACAAAAAAATGATTCAACTTTTGTTGGTTATCGTTTCTCGTCCGGTTGGGCATCATATGAAAAAATATTTTTCGCTTCAAGATTCACAAAAGCAATTTCAAAAATTGATTCTTCAAATGGCAGAGCAATTCTTCATTTCAATTCAAAAGAAATTTTAATCAAGGTTGGAATTTCTTATACATCAATTGAAGGAGCAGAAAAAAATTTAGAAGAGGAAGCTGTAGGAAAAACTTTCGAAGCAATAAAAGATTCAGCAAAAGCTAAATGGCAGCGCGCACTGTCAAAGATTGAAGTGAAGGGCGGAACGGAAGAACAGCGCAGTATTTTTTACACTTCGCTTTATCACTGCATGATTCATCCTTCGCTCGAAGATGATGTGGATGGTAGATACAGAGGAATGGACGACAGCATTCACACAGTTGAAACAGGTCATCATCAGTATCATATTTTTTCTTTGTGGGATACTTACCGCGCACTGCATCCGCTCATGACCATCATTGACCCGAAGCGCGATGCAGATTTCATTCGCTCGCTGCTGAATAAATTTAATGAGAGTGGTCGCTTGCCGGTTTGGGAATTGTGCAGCAATGAAACCGATTGCATGATTGGTTATCATTCCATTCCCGTGATTGCTGATGCATTCATGAAGGGAATAAAAGATTTTGACACCACGCTTGCATTGCGCGCCATGATTAAGAGTGCGATTGACACACGCAGCGGTCTCGGTTATTATCAGGAGAAAGGATACATACCGAGTGATAAAGAAAATGAAAGCGTGAGTAAAACACTCGAGTATGCTTATGATGATTATTGCATTGCGCGAATGGCGAAGCAGATGAATTGGAATGATACAATCGTTCAAAAGTTTTATGAGCGCAGTTCTTACTATCAGAATCTCTGGAATCCGGAAGCGAAATTTTTTACAGCACGCAAGTATGGAAAATGGATTTCGCCGTTCGACCCGTTTGAAGTGAATGCGAATTACACGGAGGCAAATGCATGGCAATATTTATTTGCAGTGGCACAGGATATTCCCGGACTCATTCAGTTGATGGGAGGAAATGAAAACTTCGAACACAAACTCGATTCACTTTTTACTGCTCACTCTGAATTGAAAGGCCGTGAGCAACCCGACATCAGCGGTTTGCTTGGGCAGTATGCGCACGGCAATGAACCGAGTCATCATTTCGCGTGGCTTTACAATTACATCGGTAAACCTGCGAAGAGCATTGACAAGGTTCGTTACATCTTGAATAATTTTTATCACACCGGAAGAAATGGATTGATTGGCAATGATGATTGCGGACAAATGAGCGCGTGGTATGTTTTCAGTGCGATGGGATTTTATCCAGTGTGTCCCGCTTCAAATTATTATGCAGTTGGTTCACCGATTTTTTCAGAAGTGAAAATTCATCTTGATGGAAATATAAATTTCACCATTAAAGCTGATAAACTTTCAGAACAAAATATTTATGTAAGCAAATCAGAATTGAAAAACAGGAAGGAAGATTTTCTTCCGTGCTTTATTTCTCATGATGATATTTTGAATGGAGAAGAATTGAAACTGACAATGAGTAGTTCTTCAACTGATTCCGATACAAAAACTTTTTTGGAGAAAATTTCTAATGCAGATAGAATAATTCCTGTTCCATATTTCAAATATGATTCAAGAACTTTTACTGATTCAATGACAATTTATATGAGTGATGTCAGTGATTCAGCTAATGTAATTTATTTTGGAGGAGATTATTTCGGAAAAGATTCTATTTATATCCATTACAATAATTTCCCAATAGTAATTAAGAATTCAAAAAGCATTGCTGTATTTGCAGAACATAAAAATGGAAAGTTTATTTATCCAACATCAAAAAATGTTGATTTGAATCATCTTGTAGAATCTGTTGACTTCAAAAAAATTTCTTTTCAAAAAACCGTCACCTACAAATATCCTTTCAGCGAACAATACACAGCAGACGGAAATATGGGATTGGTAGATGAAGTGTTCGGCGAAACAAATTCATTCGGTGCGTGGCAGGGTTTTCACGGGACAGATTTCGAAGCCACCGTTGACCTCGGTGCAACACGAACTATCAAACACATTCAAACAGATTGGCTCAATAAAAGAGATGCGTGGATTTTTAATCCAACTAAAGTTCAATACTTAATTTCAAATGACAACACAAATTGGAAAGAAGTTTTCGCTTCTGATTATCTTGTTGAAGAAACAAATAATAATGGAATTGAAATTTCGCCATCGTTAAATAAACCAATGAGCGCGCGTTATGTAAAAGTGTTTGCAAAATCAATTCAAAAATGTCCGATGTGGCATCTTGGAAATGGTGAACCGAGTTGGTTGTTTATTGATGAGATACAAGTTGATTAATTAACTCAACTTCTTTCTTAAATAAATGTTGATTGGCTCTTCCATCATTTTAAATAAAATTATAGAGATACAATTTATCAATACGAACAATATGAAATAATTTCCGGATATAAATTTCGCGATTAATAATTGGATGACTCCAAGGTGGATGAGGTAAAAAACATAGGAGCTCTTTCCAAGCAATACAAATA
>BJGQ01000055.1 GCA_014190575.1 Bacteroidota bacterium
TAATTAAAATCAATACAAAAAGCCTGGTGATTTTATCCTCAAAACTTTTTATTTAGGAATTATTTTAATAATTAAAGGACTATAACTTTTTTAACTGTATGGTTATTTCCATTTGAATAATCAATCAGGTATAAACCTGAAGTTTCTGGGGCTAAAAAAGTAGAAGTTTGAGATCCGGTATTTTGCTCCTCATTCAATAAAATTTTTACCACTCTTCCATTCAAATCAAGCAATCTAATAAGTGATTTTCCTTTTATAGAATTGTTATAACTAACCAAGATTTTATCGGTAACGGGATTTTGAATCAGCTGAAAATTATTTTCAGAATTCAAAATAGCTTTTACCGAAGACATTTGTGGCTGCAAAACAAGCGAATTGGTATAACAATGATCGCCGCCGCTGCTGTTGTTATTGTCGGCACAAATTGAGGCAACATAAATTGTAACATCGCCAACATTAGTTGATGGTGCAGTCCATTCAAAAGACCATGAATTGGTTGAGTTTGCGGTTTTATGTCCAACATACGAACGATTATTTGTTGCAGTTTGCAAAGTAGTTGTAGTGGTATTTATAATTGCCCACACCCCTCGTTTTATATTAGAAGCATCGAGTAAAGTAGCTTCAAAACCAAATCGAGTCATACCTGTTTCGCTGGTAGTAATGGTAAACACATATGTTGAATCTGGTGTGTAAAAAGACTGGTTACAGGTTATGCTTAAAGTACCGGAAAAAGAATTGGGGGCTGTGTTGTGGCATCCTGATTTTCCACAGGTAGTTTCAGATGGTGCGCCTGTTTGTATTGTTGGTGGTTGAGCAATTTTTGTTTGGCTCTCTGTTGTTAAAAGGATAAAAATTAATGAGATAGCCGAGGTAGCAATTAATGAAATCAGGTTTTTTCTTTTCATAAAAATTAAAGGGGTTAGGGATTGTAAATATATTATTTCAAGTACGATTCCAAAATTTGTTCTGAATGATTTTTGGTGTCAACCGCCTCAAATATTTTTTCAATTTTTCCTTTCTCGTCAATTACAAAAGTTTTTCGGATAATGCCCATGTATTTCCGGCCATACAACATTTTCTCTCCCCATACTCCGTAATCTTTAATTATTTTTTTATTTGTATCGGCTATCAATGGAAAATTTAGGTCAAATTTTTCTATAAATTTTTTATGAGATTTTTCATCATCAGCACTGACGCCAATAACTTGAATTTTTTTTTTCTTAAACACATTTCGGTTGTCTCTCAAATTGCAAGATTCGGCTGTGCATCCGCTCGTATCATCCTTGGGATAGAAATACAGTATTAATTTTTTCCCTTTGAAATCTTTCAGTGAAATTTTATTTCCATCTTGATCTGTACCAGAAAATACAGGGGCCTTATCTCCAACTGCCAACGACATAATCTTTAGATTTTGAATTTAATGGTTTTGGTTGTTGTGTTTCCAACTTCATCTGCAACAACGAGTTTGAATATATGTTCACCAGCTGCAATACTTTTTTCAATGCTGCCGTTCGGGACAGCATTTCGATTCCAGGTTAAAGTGTTGGTTTTATAATCAAGTTCCATCAAAATCCATTCTCCATCAATGTAGCCGTTATATTTTGTAACACCACTAAGGTTGTCAGTGATTTTTACTTTTATGTTGTTGTCGGTTAAATTTTGTTCAACCATACTTAGTATTGTAACAGCCGGTTTTGTTGTGTCGAGTGTAACATAATAATCACCGAACTCACGAATTTTTGTTTCGCAGTAATTTCCATTCCAGCTTGTGGTTTTACCACTTACAGTTCCTTTATAATTACGAAAACAGATTACAGCCTTTGATTTCAAATTTTCCGGGATATTGGAAGTAAGAATATCAAGCGTAACGGAATTATGTATAGGAGTAAATGGATCACCGATCGCATAAGTCGGTGATTTTATTTTTCCGGCTGCATGATTTTTTTTCTTACAAGAAAAATATAAATCCTGATAGAGATTACCTGATGGAATTGTAATTTTCAAACTATCTGTGTTGTATGAATTGTCTTCGTTCCACTTAAATAATTTAACAAATCCCTTTGAAGGAATTTCTGAAATTTTATTTGTAATAGAAGATTTTTTTATTTTGAATTTCAGTGTTGCTTCATTGCCTGTGTAATCTTTCACAATGATTTCAATTTCGTGTTTGAGGGTATCATTCAATTCAAAAATTCCGCGGTTAATTATGTTGTTATAAATACTTGCCTTATTTCCCGGCAAAAGAAAATTTCGGTAAACCTGAATGTCTTTCATTTTATTCTCTGCGTAATCAATATGCGCATTTGCAAATCTTCCTTCAGCAAAATCAAGAATATCAAGACTGAAACCATAAAATTCTTTTCCATCTATTGAAGAGTGAATGGAATAAATACCGAAGTCGCCATCTGCATCACTCGCATCCATAAAATCTTTTGCACGAACTCCGATTTCAGTTTTCGATTTATTTACAACAATGGTTGGTGTAACAGTGTAATCATTTCCGGTTTTAGTAACTGTATATAATTTTTCTTCAGCCAGACATTCAATGGTATTGAATTGATAAATCATCAACCCATTTATCACAGGAGCTTTATGATCTTCAATGTGAATCCACTTCAGCGGATTGAGCGGAAATGATTCGCCACTCGCATCACGAATTTCGAAATGCAGGTGTGGTGCAGTTGAAGTTCCAGTATTTCCGGAGAAAGCGATTTCATCACCTTGTTTCACTTTCAGTAAATCTTTTTCGGGATACAAATCCACTTCGAATGATTTTTTTGCAAACTGTTGATCAGTTACATATTGATCAATTAGAGATGAATACTTTGATAAATGACCGTACACACTCATGTAACCATTGGGGTGCATGATATATAAAGCATGACCATAACCACCAGCCTGCACTCTTATGCGCGAAACATATCCATCCGCAATTGCGTGCACAGGAATTCCAGCTTTTCCTCTGGTGCTGAAATCAATTCCAGTATGAAAATGATCACCACGAGGTTCACCAAATGCTCCGGCTATATATAATGATATGTCCAAAGGCGGACGAAGAAAATTATCATCCAGCAACGGAATTGATTTGGTGAATGAAAATAAAACACCAAGAACTAGTGCAACAAAAAATATTCTAAACAGTTTCATGCTTTTTCGAAATCAAAAACAATCCCATAAAAGTCAGCAAGCCGTTAACTAACAGTAATTCAAATCCGAATTTGTAACCATTAAATATTTTTTCAGAATTAATGGCCATAAAATAAATTATACATGGTGCGGCAATGCAAACAATTGGAATTAAAATTCCTGTAAGTTTTCTTTTGGTGAAAATTCCAAACGCAAATAAACCGAGCAATGGCCCATAAGTATATCCTGCAACCTTGAGAATTGTGGAGATAACTGAAGCTTCAATTACTTTCTGATAAATCAAAATCAATATCACAAACAGAATTGTGATGCTGATGTGAACTGAACGGCGCACCAACAATTTTTTTTGTTCGTCCCAATCAGTTCTTGATTTCAATCCAAGAATATCAATACAGAAACTTGATGTAAGTGCAGTGAGCGCCCCATCTGCACTGGGAAAAAGAGCAGACACTAATCCAATAATAAAAACCAATCCTGCAATCGATGGAAGATAATTCAACGCAACAGTTGAAAAAGTTTCATCAGTTTTTGGTGGAAATGAAATTCCTTTTTGCTGCATGTACAAATACAAAGCGCCACCGAGAATAAGGAAAAGTAAATTCACAAAAACCAGAATCACGCTGAACACAATCATGTTTTTTTGTGATTCGCCCAATGAACGAACCGAAATATTTTTCTGCATCATCTCCTGATCCAAGCCCGTCATGGCAATGGTGACGAATGCACCACCAAGAATTTGTTTCAGAAAAAAATTATCTGCCTTCCAATCGCTCACCTGAAATGTTTGTGTGAAGCCGGCGGCATGAATGGAACTGAATAATTGTGAAAATGAAAAATTCATTTCACCTGAAATTAAAAAAATGGTAATGAGAAGCGCGAGAATCATTCCGGTTGTTTGCAGCATATCGGTCCACACAATTGTTTTTACTCCACCGTTAAAGGTGTAAAGCAGAATCATCAATAGAATAATACAAACGGAAACTGCAAATGGAATTCCCACAGCTTCCATAACGAAATGCTGCAACACCATCATAACTAAAAAAATGCGTATCGATGCGCCGAGTGTTCGCGATAAAAGAAAAAACGATGCGCCGGTTTTGTAAGCCGAATTGCCAAAACGATTTTGCAAATAAGAATAAATACTTGTGAGATTCATTCGGTAATACAATGGCAGCAATACAAATGCAACAACAAAATAGCCGAGAAAATACCCTGTCACTATTTGCATGTAGCCAAAATGTTTGGTAAAAACTTCACCGGGCACACTCATAAATGTTACACCACTAAGTGATGTGCCGATCATGCCATATGCTACAATATACCAAGGTGATTGCTTATTACCGCGATAAAAAGTTTCGTTGTTTGCATTGCGTGAAGTGTACCAGGCAATAAAAAGCAACACTAAAAAATAAGCCGAAATACAGGTGAGAATAATATTCGGGCTCAACAGAAATTGATTTTAATTTTTTAGTGTCGGACAACTATCAGGGTTCAATCTGTTTTCCTGTTTATCTACATTCATTTTGTAAGTGATTGTAATACCAGGAAAAAAATACCAGTCTTTATTTTTAAAATCTCCTCTTACTTGCCCGTTGGCAAAATGAAGTTTTGTTGAATCCGTTGCAACTTCAAAACTTCTATCACTCAAATCCAAAGCAACCTGACCTTTATTGGAGAGCATTTCAGCTCTGTTAGGAAAATAAGTACTTACATCATCAAGGTAATCTGTAAATGTTTTTCTCATTGCACAGTCTGCGGCAATGCACCAATGATCTCCTAATCTGACTTTTACACCAATACCTAAAGGAATAGAAATTTGTGTCAATCGATACGGAATTATTCCTTTGTTTGAAGGAAGACCTTGTCCTTCAGTTCCCAATGGTTGCAGGTCTACCCACTGTCCGTTGTACAAAGTTTGTGGGCTAAAATGAAATATTGCAAAACCACCTTCCAGATACGGAGTAATTGTACGGGTATAGCTTTCTCCCTGCCAACCCCAGATATTGTATTCGCCAATTAAACTCGCTTCAGTTATGTAAGTTCTGAATGATAAATTTCTGCGAATTCGATACGGTTGTCCGGCATTATTTCTTGCATCGCTTCCGCTTATCAATCCATAAGTTGCTGCTGCCCTTATTGAAAAATGCCAGCGCGGATTGTATTTATAAACTAAACCTGCTGCCCATTGTGTTTCGGAAGGAGCAAATGCAACAGGTGATAAATCACCAAGGTAATTTGTTATTCCACCAAATGCTCCAATCTCCGCTTTTTGGGCAAATGTGTTTGAATTGAAAAGCAACAACAAAAGAAAAATCCGCTTCATCTATTTAAGAATTTGAAATTAACTAAATCTCCATTGACAAAACTAAATCTGTATCACCTAAGTTCAATCAGAACTTTCTAACAATTATATTAACGGAGAAAATAATTAAGACACTTAAAGTTGTTTTACAAAATGGTGCGCAAAAATTTTAAATCCTTTATTGAGATACAACCGATGCGCATCGTAACGGTGATGTCCGGAGTCGAGCGTAACCTTTTCATAACCATTTTGCTTTGCTAAATTAAAAACATAATCGAGCAGTAAAGCTGCATATCCATTCTTGCGATATTCAGCAAGCGTAACTAAATCATCAATGTAAAAATGTTTGCCAGCAAATAAAAATTGTAAGTAACGAAATCCAACTGCGGCTACTGCTTTTCCATCAACTTCAATAAACGACAGGCGATAACCTTCCTTCATCATTTCTTTAATCAATAATAAAAAACTTTCTTTTTCTAGATGTGGTCGCAATTCATGAATCACATTCCAGCACTTTAAAATTTCAACATCTGATTTTGCTTCCGTTATTTTCATTTTGTTTTTTTTATTTTGAACAGCTGCTTTTCTTTTTGCAATAGTTGAATAAAATCAAATTCAACTCCTGAACTTTTTGCTTCAATCATCTTCGAAATAATTTTTAATTCAGATTTTTTTATATGCTTATCCTTAGAAAAGAAATTGAAATACATACACAATTCAGAAATCAATTGAGTGTTTGAAGAATCATGAAATTTTATTTTTTCTTGCTTGAATTGCTTTAAAATTTTCTGTTTAGAAAGAATTGAATATGCGTTGAAATTGCCTTCATGTGCTTTTGAAACATGCATTTGTAATTCCTTAACTATATCATTTGGTGATAAATGATTTAAAGTTTTTTTGGAGAAATTAATTATCAATTCGGAGTTGGCGAGTTTTATTAAAATTTTCTTTTCAGTTCGATGTAATTTATTGCTCTTAATTTTAATGAATTCTTCCTCTGCAATTTGTGCTAAATCTTTTTGTAACGGACGGAAACCCATTCGATAGTAAAACCAAAAAGCCCCTGACTTTATACCATCCGGATTTTTTTGCCCGATTTGATAGGGTTCAATGTTAAAATAATTTACTCCTAAATGATGATGATAAAGTTTGATTAATTGCGAAAATATAAATGCTGATTCTCCGCCACGAAAGGATGGCAATACATTTATACCAAATCTTGCTCGCTGCTGAAACACCCAACCACCGCCATAAGCTATCGGAATATTATTCCGGTAAGCCATGTAGCCAACATAACTTTCCAATGGCAATCGAAACGAAGGACGCATATAAAAAAGCGCCACTGATACTCCGCGATCTAATTCAAATAATTCAGTTTCATTAATGCTTGCATAAGTTACAGGATCAGTTTCACGATACAGCGAACACAAAATTCCCCGTGCAGATGAAGTTAAATTTTCTTTCGACTGAAAATCCAGTTTGACTTTTTTGAATTTTTTTCCGGCAACTTCTTTTTTCAAATCAACTTCTTTAAAAATAGGTTGATTGTTTTGAAAGGAAATATTTTTTGAAATCCCTCTCGCATTGGTTCGGCATGGTGATTTCGAATCATGCTTCCAACACACATATATTTTTAATAAGTCAAATAATTGTTCCCGGGTTTTCTCAGTCACAAATTCATTCTCAAACTGAGTAAGCACCCATTTTAATACATCGATTTTTTTATCAGTTGAAATTGAGTGAGCTAATTTTTCAAGAGAATAATCCTCTTCAAAATATTTTTCACAAACTCCAACCGGAAGCAGTTGCCTGAAAACACTTTTAATAGTTTCAAAATCAGATTCGGAAGAATAATAACTGACAGTTGATTTAAAATAATTCCACAACCATTTTGTAATTGTGTAACTAAAACATGAACGCACCTCAGTAAAAGCCATTCCGCTTTTTAGGAGTTTCCATTTTTTTTCTTCAGTGGCATTTAATGAAAATTTTTCAAGTGATTTTGTTAGATGATTAATATTTCTTTTTGTTTGTTCATGCAATTTTTCATTTTGAGAATACGCTAAAAGATATAAAAGTGTATCATGATAAAGTTGCAAATCAGTTAAATCATCAATAATAAAATGCGACAATTCATTTAGCAGATTTTGTTTTTGTTCAACAACATCTGCATTCATGATATACATACATGAACGCAACTGAATAATTAATTCACTCTGAGTTTGTTTTACAGTCTTTGCCTGAATCACTTCACTAATGTATCTGTCTGATGTTTGGGAACAAATGAAATTTGAAAAATAAAATTATTTTTTACTGAAATATTCCAGCATTGGTTTAAAATAAAAATCACTCCAGCCGCTTTTATAATTTTTGCCAAGACCGAAAGGAATATTCGTTTGAGTAAGTGTAAGTTTGGTTCCTTTTGCTGTTGGCTCTAACAAAATTTCAAGCATAGAATCTTCTGCTTCTTCCGGAAATTCAGCAGCCCACCAGGTGGAAATTATTTTTTTGTTTTCAATCAGCTCTAGAATTTTTCCACTACAGTATCCATCCCACGCCGAAAACTTTGAACCAACTTTAGCTGAAATTTTTACTGCTCCTCCATTGGTCATAGCTGCATGTTGCTTGCTGTTTAAATATGCTTTATAAATTTTTTCGGGAGTTGCAGGAATAACAGTGCTGAGTTTTATTGAATCCGTTTTCATTATATCTCCAAACCTTTTTAATGGGATTCAAACTTAAAATTATTTTTTTTACTGTTTCTGAATGCAATAGTAAACTCCAGGTTCATCATGACACTCGCCATCCTTCCAATAAGTCATTCCAACTTTTTTCATCACTTCAATCGAGCTGAGATTTTCTTTCATCGCTCTTGCAATAATTTCTGTCATTCCTAATTTCTGAAATCCATATTCTACACAAGCGCGCGCGGCTTCAGTTGCGTAACCTTTGTTCCAATATTTTTTCATGAAGCGATAACCGAGGTCAATGTGTTTTGTGTCTTCGATAAATCTTAAGCCACACCATCCGAGAATTTCCTTTGTCTCTTTCAGAACAACTGTCCATCTGCCATAACCATCTCTTTTATAAGGAACATAATTTTCAATCAGCGCTTTTGCTTCGTCTAAATTTTTAAAAGCAACATCGCCGGTATAACGAATAACATCGTGGTCGCTATTCAGAAGATAAAAATTTTCCGCATCCGTGATTTCAAACTCACGAAGCAGAAGTCGTGGCGTTTCTAAAATAATTTTCATTCTTGCGAAAGATTGGGACACGGATTTTAACAGATGAAACTTATGAGCACGGATTAAATTTTATCAGTGAAAATCCCCCGCATCCGTTAAAATCCGTGTCCCATTGTATTTAATAGTTAAGTAACTCCTTCATCTTCTCGCTCAATCTCGTCTTCGCGAGAAAATTATTTTCCAATGGAATTGAAAACGGAATCGGAGAATCAAGCGAAGCAACGCGCATCACCGGCGCATCCAAATCAGCAAAACAGTTTTCAGAAATCCACGCAGAAATTTCTCCGCCGATTCCTCCGGTCAAACAATCTTCATGTAACACAATCACCTTTCCGGTTTTCTTCACCGTAGTTGCAATCGCTTCTTTATCGAATGGAAGAAGAGTTCGCAAGTCAAGTATGTCGCAAGAAAAACCCGGAACCTCTAACCCGAAACCCGAAACTGCTTCCGCCGCCCAATGCACCCCCGCACCATAAGTAATAATGCTCATGTCCGTTCCCTCACTCACCAAATTCGCTTTGCCGATTTCAATGTTGTAATATTCTTCAGGCACTGCACCACTGATGGCGCGATACAATGCTTTGTGTTCGAAATACATTATGGGATTCGGGTCTTCGAACGCAGAAAGTAAAAGTCCTTTTGCATCATAAGGGTTCGAAGGATAAACCACTTTCAATCCCGGTGTGTGCGTGAACCACGCTTCGTTGCTCTGCGAGTGAAATGGTCCTGCACCAACACCGGCGCCCGTTGGCATTCGCACCACCACATCTGCATTTTGTCCCCAGCGATAATTGCTCTTCGCTAAGTTGTTTATGATTTGATTGAAACCCACGGTTACAAAATCAGCGAACTGCATTTCAACCATCGCTTTGAAACCCTTGATCGACAAGCCAAGCGCCGCACCCAGAATTGCCGACTCACAAATCGGTGTGTTGCGCACGCGCTCGCGACCAAACTCTTCCACAAATCCTTCCGTGATTTTAAACACGCCACCATACTCCGCAATATCCTGTCCCATCAGCACCAAATTGTTGTGCTTGCGCATTGCGAGTTTCAATCCTTCAGAAATCGCATCAACAATTCGTAATTCCCGTTCTGATTTTTTTGGTGTAATGATTTGCGGAACGAACGGCGCATACACATCATTCATCTCTTCGTTTGTGTCCACAACAATTTCCGGTTCATCAAAAACCGGCGCGAGCGATTCTTCAATTTCTTTTTTCAGCAATGAATGCATCGAAGAAATATTTTCTTCAGTGAGCAAATCTTCTTTCTTCAGAAACTCCTCATAATTTTTCAGCGGGTCTTTCTTCCCCCACTCTTCAATCAATTCCTTCGGCACATACTTAACTCCGCTTGCTTCTTCGTGACCGCGCATCCGGAAGGTCATGCACTCAAGCAACACGGGCGCCTGCTCGCGAATGCAATGTTCGCGCAACTCTTTTATGGTGTGATAAACTTCCAGAAAATTATTTCCGTCAATCGTCACCGCTTTCATGCCGTAACCGATTCCTCTATCTGCGAGTTGCTTACACGCATATTGTTCAGAAGTAGGAGTGCTCAAACCATAACCGTTATTCTCAATCAGAAAAATCACCGGCAGCTTCCACACACTCGCCACATTCAGTGCTTCGTGAAAATCACCCTCGCTCGTTCCACCCTCGCCGGTGAAGGCGAGCGAAATTTTTCCCTCTTTCCGCAGTTTGTGTGCGAGCGAAATTCCGTTGGCAATAGTCAGTTGCGGACCGAGGTGCGAAATCATTCCCACAATGTGATGCGCATTGCTCCCGAAATGAAAACTCCGTTCGCGCCCTTTCGAAAAACCACTTTTCTTTCCCTGCCACTGCGCAAACAGTTGCGTCAGGTTCATGTTGCGTGTGGTGAACACCCCGAGGTTGCGGTGCATCGGCAAAATATATTCATCGGCATCCAGCGCGAGTGTGGCGCCCACTGCAATTGCTTCCTGCCCGATACCCGAAAACCACTTGCTGATTCTTCCCTGGCGCAGCAGGTTCAGCATCTTCTCCTCAATCATCCGCGGATACAAAATGGATTTATACATCGAGAGCAATTGTTCGTCGCTCAAATTTTTTCTGTCAAATTTCATTCAGGTAATTTCTGTGAGGGCGAAAATAAGAAAGAGTCGCGCAGCAAGTTTCATTAGGGCGTGCCACCATTTTTTTGATTACAAAAAAATGCTGTCGTGCTTTTCACTGCAATATTTTTTGAATACAAAAAATGATTTCCGTTGCAATCACTCACGCGGCTGACGCATTTTAATCTGATTCTTATGAATATTTTTTTATTCTTATTTTGAAATTTCAAAAGAGGTTTAAAATTTGGGGTGATGAAAATTAAAAATGAAATGAAGTTTGGAGATGTATCTCTCCCGGATAAAGTTTATAAGTATAGAGATATTGAAAAAAGCCATGAAAAAAGATGGCTCACAAATTTTGAAGTTGTTTTTAGTAATCCAAAATCTTTTATTTCAAATGATCCAATGGATTGCAATATTCCAATGCAGTATAGCATGATGACCTCAGTAGAAAAAAAGAAGATGTTGAATTTTCATTTTAAAGATAAAGGTCGAAATGAAAGAAGGTCAATGCTAAGAGATTTAGATAAAAAATTTGGCAACAGAAAATTTATACAAAAATTTGAACAAGACTATTTAAATGATCTTCATAAAAATATCGGGATATTGTGTTTAACCACTGATCCAAAGAATCCAAAGATGTGGGATTCTTATGCAAACTTTCACTCAGGTGTTTGCATTGGATATAATTCAAAAAAAATGTTTGGTCAGGATGAAATCTTTTTAGGATCAGGAGGAGCAAAGGTTAATTATTGGGATGAAGATAAATTGCCAGAAATAATTCCTTATAGAATGGAGGATAGAAATTTAGAATTTCTTACAATAGTTTTTAGTAAAAGAAAAATTGATAGTAATAGCAAAAGAGAATATGAATTTGAAGATGAATATCGTTTAGTAAAATTTAATTCAGGAGATTATAAGGAGGTGACAGAATATAAATCTGATAGAATCGTAACGGTCAATAAAGATTCAATTGCTGATGTAATTTTCGGAAAGGAAATGAATCCTGATTTAAGAGACGAATTAATAAATTTTTGTAAAACTAATTTATCAAATGTTTCATTATTTGATGAAGAACTTTTGTCCACTGGAGAAATAAAATTTGTCGAAATAAATTAGTCCAAAACTTAAAAATGTTTAAGATCATTTCATAACTCTGTTGGAATTAAAGTTATTTTATAGAATCAGAAAACTTATTAGAGTTAATATTTACTTTCGATGTTATAATTTCAATTCATGAGAACATTGCTTTTCTTATTTCTTGTTTTGAGTTTAAATAGCTACAGCCAATCAGCTGAAGATTATTTTAATAGTGGGTATGAAAAGTATGTAAATGATACTCTCAAAGATTATAAAGGTGCGATTGTTGACTTCAGTAATGCAATAAATATTAATCCAAATAAGGGAGACTATTACTTTTTTCGAGGAGTTTCAAAATCATATCTTAAAGATTTCACAGGAGCCATTGCCGATTATACTAAAGCAATTGAAATCAATCCGAATGATCCTAATGAAAGTACATATTACACTTACAGAGGAATGGCAAAAGAAGATTTAAAAGATACTACCGGAGCATGGGTTGATTTTTATAAAACAATGGAAATAAAAAAGGATCCTGAAGCTTATTATATGTTAGGGTATTCAAGAGTTAATGGGAAAGATTATTCAGGAGCCATTCCTGACTTTAACAAGGCAATAGCAATTGATCCAAATAACTATAAGTATTATGATAGTAGAGGTAATGCAAAATATAATTTACAAGATTTTACAGGAGCAATTGTTGACTTTTCGAAAGCAATATCATTAAATCCTAATGAATATTCTTATTACAATAGAGGACTTTCAAAATCATATCTTAAAGATTATACAGGAGCCATTGCCGATTATACAAAAGCAATTGAGATTAATCCGAAGGAAGGAGATTTTTATTTTTCAAGAGGATTTTCAAAATATTTTTTAGAACAAAAAGAAGCTGCGTGTTTAGATTGGACAAAAGCAGGTGAATTAGGGAATGCAAAAGCTTTTGATTTAAGAAAAGAATATTGTCAATAGAATCTCTTACCCTTGAGTTGATTAAATTATTGCACCTTATTATTTTTTTCGCAGCCCAAAATAACTTTTCTCTCAAACAAAAAACTCCCACAACTCCTTTTGTATTACTCCTATTACTCTTAGTTAAATTTATTCTCTGCTCTAAACTCCGCGCAACTCAGTGGTAAAAAATTATTTTTGTTCAAGATAAATTTTAATCATGAAAAAAATTCTAATCCCCATTTGTGTTTTAATGTTTTTTTATGTTTTCATTTCCTGCAA
>BJGQ01000056.1 GCA_014190575.1 Bacteroidota bacterium
ATGATGAAGGAGGCTGATTTCACCCTCTATTCATTTCCAGGTAAAGGAACAAATTATGTATCGGTTGACGATGCATTACCGAACGCACCTGTTAAAGTAGTTGCATATGATGTTTCGGGTAAATTGATTTTTATAAAGGAAGTAAATGCAAATCCATATGGGCAGTTGGTAGTTAATATTGACCCTATGATAAGTTTTATTCCGGGTACTGCTTTTGTTGCGGCACTTTATAATAATCAGGCATATTATGAAACTATGACCTTGAATAAATAAAAAA
This sequence comes from Bacteroidota bacterium, assembly GCA_014190575.1. Taxonomy (GTDB): domain Bacteria; phylum Bacteroidota; class Bacteroidia; order Chitinophagales; family UBA10324; genus UBA10324. Next base: position 278 of record BJGQ01000056.1, read on the forward strand.
TAAGATGGTTTTGATTTGGTTAATCCAACAATTCTCGAATGAGAATTGTTGGATTTTTTATTTATAGCTACTTCTATAAACCGGAAATTTTCGCTGAAAAATAAAAATACTTTTTAAAAGAGTTGATTTTTGTATTTTTAGCCTCTGAAAACAAACTTTAAACAAAACAAAAATCATGAAAAGAATTTTTCTTACTGCTATTGCAGTTACACTTTTACTTACTGTAAAATCATTTTCGCAAACGATTCCTAATGCAGGATTTGAAAATTGGACGCAGGTTACAAGTTATTTTGAGCCTAACGGCTGGATGACAGGTAACCAAGGATCAACAGGCTTAGGATTAGGTGCCGGTGTTAACGAATCAACAGATTTTTATGCTGGTGCAAGTGCTATGGAATTAAAAAGTGTTGGAAGTGCATTTAATTTTCCCGGGGTAGCTGTATCAGGTACACTAGCTTCAGCAGGTCTTGGTGCTGTAACTTTTGGTGGCGGATTTACCTGGGCAAATCGTTCACAAAAACTTTCAGGATATTATAAATATACTGCTGGGAATGGAGTTGATTCAGCTTTAGTTAAGGTTATTCTATTTAAAAGAAATGGAGCAAGTAGAGATACAATAGCAGTAGCAACAAAAGGTTTAGGTGGTGCTGCAACTTATATACAATTTGATGCAGTATTTGTATATAAGGATTTTAGCACAAATCCTGATTCAGCTCTTATAATAATTCAATCGTCAAAAAATTTAATTGCCGCCCAGGCAGGTTCAATAATGTTAGTAGACGAGCTTGCATTTTCAGGCTCTGTCCCAGCTTCTGTAAATGCAGTTTCTTTATCAAATGTTAATATAAGTGCTTTCCCAAACCCAGCTAATGAATCTATTAATTTTTCTATTTCAAATATCAAAAATGTAAAGACTTTGAATATTTATGACATACTCGGAAAGAAAGTAAAATCAATTGAAATTACTTCAGCTCAACTTTCTGTTTCAACTGAAGGTTTAAATAACAGTTTGTATTTCTATCAAGTTGCTGACAGAAATAATAATATTATTTCTACCGGTAAATTCAGCGTTAAGAAATAATTTATAAAATATAACTTTTTCAAAACCCTATCCATAAACGGATGGGGTTTTTTATTTCTGCTTATTCAACTTTATTTTTTTCTTTTCTCGTTCTGACCGAAATAGTTCTCCGAATTTATTAAAATCTTTTCGGAACGAAAGTGAAACACCATAAGTATCACGGTTCCTTTCTTCAATTACATCATACTGACTTCGACTGAATGCCTGCGCAACAAAGCGACCATCTGGAGTAATTTTATATTCCAATGTAAAATCAGACAAGTAAGCATTGCTTTGTTTACTTGAAGTTGTACTGTTCACATCATAATTTCCTCCAACATCAATTGAAACACGATCATGAAAAAAAGATTTTGTTAACACCAATTGCAGCTCACTTCTTTTTGCATACAAATCAGCTGTTGTTCCGTTTGTATTGGGTAATCCACTGCTGCCATTGTTGTAATTCAAATCAACACCAATGTTAAATTTATTTTGCGATGCCCAGTAGCTGAATTGATTGGATAAAAATTCACTCACGCTTGTTGTAACTCCACTTGAAACTAATCCACCGGTGTTTGCATCAGGGGGAAGAAAGCGGTTGATCATCAGCAATCCAAAAACCTGTTTGTTCAATTCATTTTCATCTGCCCGAATTTCGCCAAGTTTTCTTGAAGCAAATGAATTGGAACTCGTTGCGTTTTTTGGTTCGCGAATATCAAATGCAATATTTGGAGTTAACAAGGAACCGGTTAAACGCATTGAAACATCAACCGGAACTTTCTTTTCAATGTCTTTTTTATCAGTTTCAGAAAGTTGATCAATTGAAACTAAATCAGCAAACGAAACTCGACTGAGTGAATAGATGGCATTAATATCAATTTGCGCCTGATACGGATCGCCGTTCCAGGAAATAGCACTACCTTTTTCAATAATGAATTTTTTATTAAAGAAATTTTGTAGAGTGAAATTGTAATCACCTTTTTCAATCACATAATTTCCGAACATATTAAAATTGCCATCTAAATCAATTTCCAACCTAACATTTCCATTTCCGGTTCCTGAAATAATATCACCGGCTTTCTGATCAAAAATAATATTGACTTTGGCTAATTGGTTTAATGTGAGATCAAAATTAAGTTTCAAAATGCTACTGCTTTCAGCAACAACTTTCTGAATCAATTTCACAGTATCGTTACGGCTTACAAATCTTACAAAAGAGTTTCCTGAAACTGATGCATCATCCGAAATTGGAATTGAAATTTCTGTTCCTGCGTTAGAAGTCAATGTCGCACTCATATCAAGGGCAGCAATGCTTCCATTTATTAGCAGTGTTCCGCCAGCATAGGCAGTTCCATAAAATGCGGTATTGTCAAATTGATTGGTATTCAGCAAATGAAAATTTTTTGTTGTTAAATGAAGTTTCAATTTAAAATCAGAAAGATAGCGATGTGTGATTTCTCCTCCGGCTAAAGCTGAATTTCCTTTATCGTCGTAAATGGTAAACTCTCCAAGATCAATTTTATCTTCATATAATTTCACAGTTTCCCCACTGAAACTATATGATGTTCCGAGGTAATTAATTTTACTTGTGGCTGATGGAATAACCAACGAGCCTGATAGTTTTGGTTTATCGGTTGTTCCAACAATAAATACTTGCCCCGCCACTTTACCTTCTACATTCGAAATATAATCACCTAAATATTTCCCAAGTATTGGCAATTCACATTTAACAATTTCAATTTTGAAGTTGATTGAATCAGTTTTATTTCCCGGAGCATAAATTCCTTTTGCTTCAATATCATACAAATCATCTTTTACTTTTACATCAATATTCATTTGATCTTTTGCCGGATTATAATCAACAACAGTGATTACTTTATCGGCACTATCGCCATTGAAACCAAATTGTAATGCAGTAAGATTTGCACTGTATCGCGGCTCGTCAAAAAGATTTATAATGTTTGCATATCCATTTACTTTTCCCTTAATCCGATAATTGTTAAACATAAACAGGTTGTAAAAATCTTCAATCTGCAAATTGTTGAATGCAAGTTTTATATCCGAAGTATCGGCAACACTCAAATTTTGAACGCTGATTTTCTGATCTTCATGCACGAGTTCGGTATTGTTGAATTGCAATGATTTATTTCCAATCAGGATTTCATTACCTGAATTAAAACTCCATTCCTGCCCGTTCAACAAGAGTGATGAAGGCAGAAAGTTAAAATGAATTTTTTCTTCTTTACCAAATGCTTTTGCTACTAAATCGATTTTATATTTTCCGGAAACATCATTTGCTTTTATGTTAAACAGAACATTGTCGTTTTCCAATGATGCAGAAACAAACGGATCTAGGATTTTTAAACTGTCGTTTACCTGCAAAAAATTTGATGTAAGTGAGAGGCTTAACATTCCCTCGTTTGTTTCCCCGATTAATACCAAATCGCGTGAAAATGTTTTTCCATATTTTATATATGGAATCATTCCATCAAAAATAATTTCGTTGCTCGCGTTATTGAAATGTCCATTAATAGTTGTATTGGATAATCCTTCAATTCCTTTAAGAAAAAAATTGTTGAATTCCTTCATTTCATTTAAACGGACAGCAAAATTAAATTGTTGAGGTGATGGCGATTCACCAAGATCTGTTGGAAATGATGGAATGTATTTTTTAATTGCATCAACTATTGCATCGGGCAACTCAGGCAAATTAAACTGGCCATCTATATCCATTGAAACTACATCAGATCGAAGTTCCAGTTTTTTTTCATTGCCTCCGGTTTCCATTACTGAAAATGACAGGTTCTTTAATTTGTATGTATCACTTTCATCGCTAATTATAGTTTGTGCTGCTGTTATTATTCCTGTTCCTGTTAAAGGGTTCTGCCCTTTTAAATTAATATTCAGATTGGATGAAAAAGTTAGTGGTCGGATGAAAAATCCGAGCTTATCTAATTTTGCATTATTAACTTCAGCATAAAAATCATAATCAGGAATGGAGTCCTGCAGGTCAACTTTTCCCTGAAAATCAAAATAAATATTAGGATCTTGAACCAATAATTTTCCGGTAAATATTTTTGAATCCAGAATTCCGTTTACCGAAATATTGTGATACGGATAACCAAGCACTTCAAATTTATCTATGTGTGAAATAAGTTTGGTATTTAAATCTTTCAGCATAAACCCTGTGCCTGATATGGTGGTTGAAAAACTTACTTTGCCTAATGTACTGTCGAGTTTAAATATTTTGCCTATATCGAAATTGGAAGTTGATACGGAACCGCTGTAGGTGGGAATTCCTTTGTTAAGTTTCATATTCAAATCAGTTTGCACCATGCCTTCGTCAGTATTAATAAGCATGTTTCCAACAAAATCATTTAGGAACCCAGTTACATTCCCTTTCAACGAAATGGTTCCGGCTCTTGAAATTTCTTTAGGCAGAAAAATATCAGGGTAAATGATTTTTAGGTCATTGGCTGATGAAATCCCTTCATCTAATTGCAAATCGAAAAACATTCCATCAACCGATGGCAAACCTTGAATTACACCTTTCCCTTTTATAACAGTTTGGTTAGCGGCTTTAATATAAAGGTCTTTCAATTTCATGTTGTCAACTGTCCCGTTAAATTTCCCGGTGACCTCCATTGGGTCCATCATTTTTTTTAATTCAGGAGAGAAGCAGGCTAAATCTGAAAGTGCGATGTGACTGTTTTTAAAATTCGCCTGCATATAAATGGAAGAAATGAAATCGTAAAACGCTGGAAAATTCAGGTAATGAAATTCAAAATGATTTTTAATTTCTGAACGCGGCAGTTGAAGAATTAAATCATTCAGCATTGATTCGGTAGGAGTGACTCTTGCATTCGCAGTCATTTTTACAATATCCAATCCGCTCTGTTCGTGTGTGCTTAAATTTTTTATGAAACCGGTAATGGTGTCCATCAAAATTTTTCCATTCTCTACATCAAAATTTATATTGGTAAAATCCATGTGATTGAGATCGAACATGGTTGTATCTTTTTCTCTGTGTTCTTTGATATAAATAAAATGACCATTGTTCATTTGAAATTTATCGGCAAATAACACAAATGATTTTGTATTCAAATGAATAATTGCTGTATCAGGTACATCATCAGTTTTTGTTTTAGGAATTGAATCATATAAACTCGTTACTTCAACTAATGGATTATCGAGAATAATTTTTTTCAAATCAAGAATTGGTTCGTCCAAACTCAACTTGTTAAATTCAACAACCAATTCCGGAACATGCACTGTAACATCCACTGCAGGTTCATCACGATATGTAAAACTGATTTTTTTTAAATGAACAGTTCCTATTTTAAGAAAAGGGTTTTTAGTTGTTGAAGTCGTTGTATCACTTGTTGAAAATGCATCAACAATAAATTGATAATTAAAATTTGAATCATCGCGACCTCTGAACAAACGCACTCGTGCACTTTCTAAAGTCAAATCTTTAATTTCAAAATTCTGATTCAGCAATTCAAACACACCTAATCTTGCTTTCAGATTTCCAGCATATAAAATTGTATCGTGTGTTTTATCTTCGATTAAAATCTCTTCAAGCACAGCAGTTGTGAAAAACTGAATGTTCACACTTTTTACACTCACTTTAGTTTGCAATTTGTTTGATAAATAATCTGAAACTTTATGAACCAAGTAAGTTTGAACTCCCGGTTGTTGAATCAGAATATATACTATACCGAACAGCAGTAGCAGTGAGATGAGTACCCACATTAATATTTTAGCTATCCGTTTTAATATCACTTTGATTCGAATGAAATTTTATTCTGAAAGTTTAACTGCAACTTTAGATTTACAGCGCGGATAAATTTAGATTGAAAAAAGTAAAATCAACAAAACATTCACTTGTCAGTTACCATTCTTGCCATTGAATCATCATGCGACGAAACATCATGTGCTGTTATGCGTGACAAAATTTTGCTGTCGAACATTATTGCCGGTCAACATGTACATCAACAATATGGTGGAGTAATTCCTGAATTGGCATCTCGTGCGCATCAGCAAAACATTGTTCCGGTTGTTGCCTTGGCATTAAAACAAGCAGGTGTGGAACGAAAAAATATTTCTGCTATTGCTTTTACTGAAGGTCCGGGATTAATAGGCGCATTGCTGGTAGGAAGTTCGTTTGCGAAAGGTTTATCACTTGCATTAAATATTCCACTAATTGGAGTTAATCATATTCAAGCTCATGTACTTGCTCATTTTATTGAAGAACCAATACCAGTTTTTCCATTTTTATGCCTGACAGTATCAGGTGGTCACACACAAATTGTAATGGTGAAGGATTTTTTAAATATGGAAGTAATTGGAGAAACTCAAGATGATGCTGCAGGAGAAGCATTTGATAAATCAGCAAAATTGTTGGGCCTACCATATCCTGGTGGACCAATGATTGACAAATTAGCAAGAGATGGAAATGCTGCGCGCTTTAAATTTCCTGAACCGAAAGTTGATGGATATGATTTTAGTTTTTCAGGTTTGAAAACTTCTATACTTTATTTTCTTCGGGATGAAAAAAAGAAGAACGAAAATTTCGCGAACGAAAACCTGAATGACATTTGTGCTTCCATTCAAAGCAGAATTGTTTCTATACTGCTACATAAATTAAAAAAAGCTGCTGATGATTTGAAAATAAAACATGTAGCAATTGCAGGAGGAGTTTCAGCAAATAGTTTGTTAAGAAATCAGTTAGAAGAATTTGGGAAGAAGAATAATTGGAAAACTTTCATTCCGAAATTTGAATATTGTACTGACAATGCAGCCATGATTGCAGTGGTTGGTCATTATAAATTTATCAATGGGAAATTTGAAAATCAATCGGTGATTCCTAAAGCAAGACTGCCAATTGAAACTCATTATTAATTATTTTACACAGAAACTATAACGATAAATTTAAATTTTAAAATATGTCAAGAATAAAAATAGAATTACCAGCTCACTTTCATTTCAAAACTGAAATTCCAATTCGTGTTACAGAGATAAATTATGGTGGACATTTAGGAAATGATTCACTGTTATCTATTATTCAGGAGGCACGAGTTCAGTTTTTGAATTCAATCGGAAGCACTGAGATAAATTTTTTCGGAGTGGCAATGATTATGAGTGATGTTGCCGTTGTGTATAAGAGTGAAGGTTTTTATGGTGAAGTATTAACTATTGAAATTGCCGTTGCAGAAATTTCAAGAGTTGGATTTGAATTGTTATATAAAGTATCTGAATCAAAAACAAATCGTGAAGTTGCATTTGCAAAAACAGGAATGATTTCTTTCGATTATAAAATTAGAAAAGTTGTTGCGTTGCCTATTGAATTCAAAAAAATATTTTTATAAATGGAATTGAAAAATAAAGTTGCTGTAGTAACAGGTGTTAGTCGCGGAATTGGAAAAGCTTGTGTTGATGTATTATTAAGCCAAGGAGTAAAAGTTGCAGGATGGGGTTTACGGAAACCTGAATTTACTCATCCAGATTTTTATTTTATTCAATGTAATGTTAAAGACCCTTCAGCTGTTGAATCAGCTTGTTTGGAAACTTTACAAAGATTTTCAACTATTAATATTCTCATTAATAATGCTGGGCTCGGATACTTTGGGAAAATTGAAGAAATGTCGTTAGAGCACTGGCACGAAATGTTTTCAGTAAATGTTCACGGAGTTTTTTATTGTTTGAAAAATGTGATACCTATCATGCGCAAACAAAAATCAGGACACATTATTAACATCAGTTCCATTGCTGGTAATACTCCCGTTGTGGAAGGTTCAGGATACTCAGCTACAAAGGCTGCTGTGAAGGCAATCACTCATTCCATTTATCGTGAAGTTCGAAATGATAATATTAAAGTGACTGCTCTATATCCTGGTTCAACCAATACTGATTTCTTCCACAACTTTCCAAATAGTATGAGAGCAGAAGACATGATTGATACGAAAGATATTGCTGATAGTATTATTCACTTGCTCAAAACACCCGATGATTTTTTACCGCTTGATTTGGAAGTTAGAACTATGAGGGCGAAATAGAATTAATAGAACCTTACTTCATTCAATATTCAGTTACTTTTCTCTTTAACCTTCCTTTCTATATTTGCAAACCCCAATAAATTATAATTATGTCGATGAGAAAAATTGCAATTCGTCAGGCGCTTCGTGAAGCGATGAATGAAGAAATGCGCCGTGACCCGAATGTGTTTTTAATGGGAGAGGAGGTTGCTGAATATAATGGCGCATATAAAGTCAGTCAGGGAATGCTGGAAGAGTTTGGTGAGAAGCGTGTGATTGATACTCCGATTTCTGAATTAGGGTTTGCAGGCATTGCCGTTGGAGCTGCCATGAACGGCACCCGACCAATTGTTGAATTCATGACCTGGAATTTTGCTGTGCTTGCGTTTGATCAGATAGTAAACAGCGCAGCAAAAATGTTAAGCATGACAGGCGGACAATTTAATTGCCCAATTGTTTTTCGTGGCCCAAGTGCTTCAGCCGGACAATTGGGTGCACAGCACTCGCAAGCATTTGAAAGCTGGATGGCGAATGTTCCGGGATTAAAAGTTATTTCAGTTTCAAATGCCTATGATGCAAAAGGTTTATTAAAATCAGCAATCAGAGACAATGATCCTGTTTGTTTTTTTGAATCGGAAGTTAGTTATGGCGAAATTGGTGATGTGCCTGAAGAAGAATATTTGATACCGATTGGATTAGCCAATGTAGTGCGCGAAGGAAAAGATATAACTATAGTGTCGTTTAATAAAATGATGAAGGTTGCGTTAACTGCCGCCGATGAATTAGCCATTCAAGGAATTGAAGCCGAGGTTATAGATTTAAGAACTATTCGACCACTTGATCACGATACCATTATTAAATCGGTTATGAAAACAAACAGACTGGTAATATTGGAAGAAGCATGGCCATTCGGCAGTGTATGTACAGAAATTACTTATCGTGTTCAGAAAGATGCATTTGATTATTTAGACGCACCAATAAGAAGAGTGACGACTCAGGATGTTTCACTTGGTTATGCTCCAACATTTGTTGATGCATTTATGCCCAATGTTTCAAAACTTATTTCTGTAGTGAAAGAAGTGATGTATCGGTAGAAAATTGTTTCATAATAAATAAAAAAGAAAGGCTCCGATTTTATCGGAGCCTTTCTTCATTTACACCTAAACCTGTTTTTTACTAAAGTCCAAATGCATAAAAGTACTGTCCCGGTGCATCAGCATATGTGCCTTCAATCATTACTCCGCCTTTTTTATTTTCTAATAGAGCTTTTAAATCAGCCACGCTTGTAATTTGTTTGTTGTCAACTTTCGTTATTATAAATCCTTCTCGTATATCAGTGAAACGCGACAATTTTCCATCTTCAATTTTTGTAATCTTCGCACCACCTGCAATTCCTAAATCCTTTTTTTCTCTTGCAGAAATATCAGCGAATTGTGCACCAAGCAAAGAGTAGGATGCACTTGTTTGACTATCCATTTGCAAATTGCCTTCTCTGTTTTTTAAAACGATATTGGCAATATTTTCACTACCATTTCTAAGGTAAGAAATAGTAATCTTATCTCCAGGATGATAGTTGGCAACTTGTTCCTGCAATGAAGGAACAGTATTCACCACAGTTCCATTAACCTTGGTAATTATATCTCCAACTTTTAAACCTGCCTCTTCAGACGCACTTCCTGGATAAATTGTATCAACATAAACTCCGGTTAAATTTTCTATACCCTTTTCTTTTGCAAAATCACCGGTAATATCTGCAATACCAACTCCAAGATAACCTCTTTGTACTGTCCCAAATTTCATAATATCATTCACTACTTTGCGAACAAGGTTTGCCGGCACTGCAAATGAATATCCTGCAAATGTTCCGGTTGGAGTAGCGATAGCGCTGTTGATACCCACTAACTCGCCTTGTGGATTTACTAATGCACCTCCGCTGTTTCCAGGGTTAACTGCAGCATCAGTTTGAATGTAACTTTCTATTACTCCTTTATTGTCTTTGTCTTTCAGTAAATTAATGTTTCTGCCTTTTGCACTAACAATACCTGCTGTAACTGTTGATTCCAAGTTGAACGGATTACCAACTGCAAGTACCCATTGACCAACTCTTACCGAATCTGAATTTCCAAAAATGATAAATGGAAGATTCTTCGATTCTATTTTTATAACAGCTAAATCGGTTGAAGGATCCGTACCAACAACTTTTGCATCATATTCATTTTTATCAGCTAAAATTACAGTGAATTTATCACCATCTTCCACTACATGATTATTTGTAACTATGTAACCATCATCAGAAATAATAACTCCTGAGCCTGAAGACTCTTGAGGTTGATTGTGATAAGGATCTGCATAACCAAATCCATTTCCAAAAAAATCTCTGAACGGATCGTTGCTATATCCACGGTTTGAAACAGGCTTTGGATTGTAAGTAGTCTTAATGTGAACCACTGCCGGAGTAGTCATGGCTGCGGCATAAGTAAAATCAAGATTACCCGGCGTGTACAGGTTTGAATTCGTAAACCGGGCAAACCGGGCTGCCGTTTGCTGATTGGCAAAACGAGTGGCAGGATTAAAATCGCCATTGTAATAACCAATGGCAGCAACTGTAATCACTGAGCTGATTACTGCAACTAAAATGGTTGAACTTAATTTTTTGATGTTCATTTTTAAAAACGATTTATTTTTTTGATGATTAATTTTTCTGAAATTTGCAATCTGTGTTTTTGCAAATTATATACCAACGAACGATTGAGTATTAAAATTTATTTTACCAAAATAAAAAAAAATTTAAAGTCCTATTATTGTTTTCAGTATTGTTAAGCGAACTCAGATAAGCTAAAGTTAGAGTATGAAAATAAATTTTGTCAAGTACCATGGAGCCGGAAATGATTTTGTTCTTTTGAACAGTAAAGACATTCCTGAATTAAAAAGTTCAACAATTAAAAAAATATGCGACCGCCATTTTGGAATTGGTGCCGATGGATTAATTGTGATAAAGGATAATGCAACTGCCGATTACGAAATGTTGTATTACAATGCTGATGGAAATCTTGGTAGTATGTGCGGCAATGGTGCACGATGTGCTGCAGTTTTTGCATTGCAGCAAAAGGTTATAGAAAACAAAATTGCAAATTTTAAAGCGTCAGATGGAAGTCATACCGCAAAAATATTTCCGGATGGAACAGTTAAGGTAAGTATGAATGATGTATATAACTGGAAAATTGCCGGTAACGATTTTATCATTGATACCGGTTCACCACACTACATAAAGTATGTATCAGGACTTGATGAAATGGATGTGAAAGATGAAGGAATAAAAATCAGGTACAACGCGGAATTTAAAGCATACGGTATTAATGTAAATTTTGTGGAAAGGAAAGCAGGTCAGCTATTCATGAGAACATATGAACGCGGAGTTGAAGATGAAACACTTGCTTGTGGAACCGGAACCGTTGCAGTGGCCTTGAGCAGCAGAATAAAAGATGGAATTCCTGAAACTGGAAAATTTGAAATACCAATAAAAGCTATTGGAGGAGATTTAAAAGTATTTGGTGAATTTGCTGATGGCCTGTTTAAAAATATATACCTAATAGGTTCTACACAAAAAGTTTTTGAAGGAACTTTCGATATTTAAAATTTTTTTAGAATATATTTTATATAAAAATCATCATAAGTATTTTAGATGATTTGTAGCACCTTTCAAGTTCAATGAGTTTATAAATTAAGCTAACGCAGCTAGAATTAATATTCTAGATTTTCATTGGTAATTTGTGTTTGTTTATTATGAATGATTGTCTTATAATTAATATTATGTTAAGTTTAAATTAATAAACAAAGCCCTGATACTATCAGGGCTTCTATTATTGCTTATTGACTTATCGCAGCAATTGCCTTCTTTATTTCTTCAAGTTTGTCCATCATATTTAATCGGGCATATAATTCTTTTAATGCATTTAATGTTTCAA
>BJGQ01000057.1 GCA_014190575.1 Bacteroidota bacterium
GTGTAAAGCATTGTTGTTCGCAAACTATTATGCCCCAGCAATTCTTTGATTGAGAGTAAATCGGTTCCGCCTTCAAGCAAATGAGTGGCAAAGCTGTGTCGCATGGCGTGTATGTTTCCTTTCTTGGTTACACCGGCCTTTTGTTTTGCATGCTCCATCACTTTACTTATGCTGCGCACACTGTATTGTTCTTCGGCTTGCCCTTCAAACATCCACACTTTTGGTTTATGCTTTTTGTAGTAAGCGCGAAGCATCACTAATAATTTTTCACTCAGCATTACTTGCCTGTCTTTTTTTCCTTTGCCCTGCCTCAGGGTTATAACCATTCGCTTTGAATCAACATCAGCAATTTTCAGATTGGCTATTTCGCTTATTCGCAATCCGCCTGCATAAGCCATGCACAATATTGTTTTGTGCTTCAGGTTATCAGTTGCTTTTATAATTGATAGTATTTCGGTTTCGGAAAAAACGGTTGGCAACTGAAATGGTTTTTGTGCCCGTGGTATTTCGTAAATTGTTTTTTCTCGTTTTAATAATTCTTCAAAAAAAAATTTAATGGCGCTTATCAATTGATTTTGTGAGGTGGCGCTTAGTCCGGTTGTGTTTTTCAGTTCTATAATAAACCGCATCACTTCTTCCTTGGTGATGGTGCTGGGTTTTCGCTCTGCAAAATTTTTAAGAAATACACAAAACCAGTTTCGGTAAACTGTTACAGTATTTTCACTGTAATTTTTCAATCGTAACAGGTCCACATATTTTTCCAATGCAAGGTGCTGTACAGATGAAAATGAGATGATATTCTTTTTCATTTTTAGAGTTATAGTTCTATAAATGTATTTAAATATTTTTTTACTGCAACCTTTCAAAAAATGAAACCGTAAAAACCCGCGGCATTAAGAATAGAATGAAAACTTTTTTCATTATAAAAAGGGCGGAACCTTAACCAGAGGTTCGCCCTTTTTTATTTTCAGGAAACAGAAATTCTGTTCAACAGAAATGCAACCCTGCAAGCAGTAATTTCGTAAAATTAAATACATCCCCAAGGCGGATGGATATTTTTTTTTTTGATGAAGGGCGGAACCTTAACCAGAGGTTCGCCCTTTTTTTATTTTAATGCAACAGGGTTCTCATTGAGAAACTCTATTGCTTGCTTAATCATTTTATAAATACAAAATATAATTTCCCGCACCTGTTTCATTACTCCGCAAGTACGGTATAAAATAAAACAAGTACAGTTTGTAATAAAGCAGGTGCGAAAAACTGCTTGCCAAGTACGGTATGGAATAAAACAACTGCGAAAAATTATGAAACAGGTACTGTAAGCAACATAACAGGTACAGAAAACCGGTAAACCATTAATCGAAATTGATTAGGTGGAATGGAAAAAAATATTTAGTTTTCAGCTAACAATAACTTAAACCCCTGTTATTTATGGACTTAACAGCTTTTAAATTTTTTTGCAGCATGCTCATTGACAGCAGCAATCATTCGCCCGACAAAAAAATACAATTGAAAAAATTGCTTCACGATTTTGAACCGGAGCACCGCCGCGTAAACATTAAAACAGGAAATTCTGAAATGCTTTTGATTGATACAATATCCGTGCTGTCGGTGGAAGCAAAAAAGAAGTGTTCGGTTATGACGCTGCTTATAAATGGCCATGTATCGCGCATTGATGCAAAACTACCGCTCTGGCAAATGGAACAGTTGCTTGGTTGCTCGTATATAATGAAGGTGCATGGCAGCTACTTGGTAAATTTAAATATGTGTCAGCGCTATCACAGCTCCAACGAACAGCTTGAGCTTATTATAGCCGAGCTTATTCCGGTTTCGCGCGATTTAAAAATGTGGATGCCACATGTGCTGAGCGATTTGCATTAAAACAAGCCCATATCTTACCAGCCAATCAGTGCTCTCCTGCTGCAATTTATACCTTGCACCGTGCAGTTTATGCCCTTTTGTTAATGGGCTTTGGTTTTCATTTTACACTTGCATTTCATTTTTAAACCATACCAAAAAATTTTTAACCAAACCAAAATTAAATGTCATGAGAAAACAACGAGTAGTAACCAATTACCAAAGCTTGCGCCAGGATGTATTGCTCACTGTAGCCGTATCAAGCCACGATGCCCTGAATGGCAATGCCGATTTTCCTACGCCGCCCATTTCCATCAGTGCGTATGATTTGTTGAACAAAGCATATGCAACAGCGCTTGCCGATGCGCACAAGGGCACTCCCGATCAAACAGCCGCTAAAAATGTGGCCAAAAAAGAGGTGCTTGAGGCCATGAGTAAATTAGCGGTGTATGTAAACACGGTTGCCGTTGGCGATGAGGTGAAACTGCGTGGCAGCGGATTTACTATTGCAAAAACTCCGCAGCCTAAAGGGCCGTTGGCTATTCCGGCAAGTTTTAAAGTAACGGCAAGTCCGGAGCCTGGCCGTGCGGTGGTGGAGTTTGCCGGGTTGGCTAATGCCAATTACATGGTTCGCCTAACCACTAACAATGCTACCGACCGCAACCTGTGGCCTACCGCCATTGATACCCGCCGCAGTTTTAATGTGGATGGTTTAACATCGGGCTCGCGTTATACTTTTATTGGTGCCTACAAAGGGGCCAGTAATGTGCTTAATTTTTCGGCGCCGGTTGAGGTAGTGATTCAATAAATAATTAATAATTGATAATGGACAATGGATAATTATCTGTTGTCCATTTTTTTATTCTGTGGCAGCAGGGTTACATGAAGTGAATACTGCGTTTATCGGCACAGGGTTCTGATTACAGTAACCCTGCTGAGACAAAATTGATAATGGACAATTGAAAAATGAGTTGCTTATTTTTCGTTTTTAGATTTTAACTTTTAGTTTCATTCAGTAACAATAATAAAAAATTATGAGGCTTATTAAAGCAGGAATGCAACATTCCTGTTTTTTTTGCTTTATATTTGAGGTGCTAAATAGCGTAAAAAAAACTCAGTTTCCGTAATTCGCAATTCGGAAGATGAATGGCCTAGGTTTTTCTGCAAGCTTAACAGTTTTTAAAATAAACTTTAATGTCGGAATCGGGTAAGTACAAGAGCTGCCGCAGTTGCGGTGCCGAAATTTCAATAAATTCAGATTCGTGTAAGTATTGCAGTGCCTGGCAGAAATCAATGATCTGGAAGGTTTGCGTGCTCCTTATTATTTTTGTAATTTCAATATATATTCTCCAGAATCTGCCTTCGTAATAAAAAATGTAGTTGAGTTTAATTTTTCATTTTTTTTGTTTTAGTTAAGCCATTCGCTGTTATAGCGGGTGGCTTTTTTGTGCCAGCACGGCAACTTAAAATGAATACTGAGTTTGTATGTGCCGGGTTCTGAATACAACACTCTGCTGAAAGAAAATATCAGACAAGCGATAATTTTAATATCATTTAAAGAAGCGAGTTTTTTTTCGTAAAAGCACATAATAATTCAATGACTGTTACTCCCAACCCCTTCACCACTTGTCAGATAACCGGCGTTGAAAACTCCAAAGATTTAATTATAACAGATGTTCTTGGAAGAAAACTGAATTCAACATTCAATAAATCAGAAAATGGCTACTACCTCACTTTTCCTGAAACAAGCAGCGGAATATTTATTATCCGCAATATAAAAACCGGACAGGTGGTGAAGTTTGTGAAGGAATAGTGAATAATTTAATTTAATTATTCCTGATTCCTCCCTCCTCTTTGTTAATACATATTTGTAATCAGTCAGAACTGATTTTTTACAAATCGTTTTATTTCATTATCAATTTTTATAAAATAAATACCAGTCACAAAATCACTTGTGTTAATTGTATTTGTATTTGCCGTTGTTTTTTCCACCTCAGTTCTTGTCCACACCTAACAGAAAGTTTCTGTACCGGCAGAATTACATAAAGTGAAGCATGCGTTTAATGTCACTGAGCTCTGATAACACTAACCATTCTGGAAAAGAGAAATGCTGAAAACTATTCGATTCAAAATCTTTAATAACACTTAGCTTTATCAAAATTTTTTATGAAAAGGAAACTCCTTCTCTCCTGCTTAATGCTCATTGCTGCTGCAACTGATGCAACTACCTGGCATGTTGGTCCATCACAAACCTATAACTATTGCAGCCAGGTAGCCTCGCTTGTGCAGAATGGTGATACAGTGCTGATTGATTTTGCTTTGTATCAAAACGATACACAGGTTATATGGGCAAAGAATAACCTCTATATCGCCGGCTCAGGAGTAAGACCGCGGCTTGAAGCGGGAAGTATTATTGCCAATGACAATGTAAATGGAAAAGGAATTTTTGTAATAAGCGGAGCCAATGTTCATGTACACAATATTGAATTTGCCAATGCAGCGGTTATTGACCACAATGGTGCAGGAATTCGGCAGGAAGGTGTGAACCTGCTGGTAACACATTGCAAATTCGACGGAAATGAAATGGGAATTCTTTGCGGAAGTATAGCTGATTGTAAAACAACTGTTGAATATTCAGAATTTGTAAATGGAGGTTCTGTTTTTAATCCCGGATACCAGCATAATATTTATATCAACCACATTGATACATTGGTGTTCCGCTACAATTACAGTCACGATGCCATTGCTGAAGGTCATGAATTAAAAAGCCGGGCCAACTACAATTTTATTTACTGCAACCGCATTGCCAATGAACAGAGCATTGATAGCCGCACCATTGATTTACCCAATGGCGGAACTTCGGTAATTGTTGGCAACATCATTGAGCAAGGCCCCAATTCAGCCAACAGTAATTTGCTCGGATACGGGCTTGAAGGTTTTATTAATACTGCACCGAATAATCTCTATGTATCGGGCAACACTTTTATAAATAAAAAAAGCACCGGTAGTTTTATTCATGTTGCTGCTGGCACCGACACGCTTTTTGTAAAAAATAATTTCATGACCGGTGCAAGTACCGGAGGACTGATTATTGGAACACCAACTGTACTCGATTCATCAAACAATATTGTGAACGCTACTCCAACTGCCAATGGATTTATTGATGTGGCGAATTTCAACTACCACCTCACAACAACAGCTCAAGCCATTAATGCCGGCATTGTTATTCCCGATATGATTAGGGGGCATGAACTACAACCCACCCAACAATATGTTGACACTTGCAGCTACGAAGCCCGTGTGCTTTCAAGCTTGCCCGATATTGGTGCGTTTGAATACAACGAAGGTCAGTTTATTGCAGAAGAATCCGACATCACATTTTCAATTTATCCTCAACCGGCAGGCTCGTGGTTTTATTTGCATACTAACCGAAATTTTAACTCAGCCTCCTTGCAAATTTGTGATATGACTGGTAGAACAGTTTGGACTGGAAACTTAGCCGGCACTGAAACCTATATAAATACTGCTGATTGGAACACAGGAGTCTATCTTATTCAGTTAAATGATATACACGACAGCTGCAATAAAATGGTTATTGTGCAATAAGCTTTAAGTGGTTTTACCGCCTCGGTTCGTGTCCATGCGAACAGAAATACTTTTGGTGCGTGAGACACACGCTGTGGCTTAAATAAATTTTCCGAACTTTTTTTCTAAAGCCATTATTCTGTAGTCAAAAATATCTTGCAATTGTTTCTTTATAAAAAGTGAATTAGCAATTACACCTAAAAAACCCATCGGTGGTTGGTAGGTTATAATATCTGTCATTAATACACCGCCTTCAATTGGTTCAATTTTATGTTCGTGATGCCACATGGCATATGGCCCAATTCGCTGCTCATCAACAAAATATTGTTTATCCTTTACATGCGTTATTTCTGTTACCCAATTTAACTTAATACCAAGCAAGGGGCTTACTTTGTAAGTGATAATCATGCCTTCATACATTTTTTCATTGCCGGTATTACCTGTAACAACAAAGCCCATGTGCTTAGGTGTTATTTCTTTCAAATTAGCTGGTGATGAAATAAAATCCCAAATTTCGTTGATGGTAGCAGGGATTTTTTGTGTTTTAATTAATTGGTAAAAAGCCATACTGATTTTTAAACTTTTAAAGTAGAAATTCCACCATCTACATGCATAATTTGTCCGGTAATCCAACTGGCTTTTTCTGAAACTAAAAAAGCAGCCATGTTAGCAATGTCTTCAGTTGTTCCAATTCTTTTTAGCGGGTGTCGTTGTGCGTTTATTTCTTTTTTCTGATCACTATTCAACAATAAAGCCGCCAAAGGGGTGTCTGTTAGAGAAGGGGCTATACAATTCACTCTTATTTTAGGAGCATACTCTGCTGCCAATGCTTTTGTTAATCCTTCAATAGCACCTTTAGTTGCTGATACCTGTGAATGGTAAGGTAACCCAGTTTGAACAGCAACAGTAGAAAAAAATAGTATCGCAGCATTTTCGCTGCTTTTTAATTTAGAAATAACAGATTGTATAACTTTTATGGCTCCAACAACCTGCAAATTATAATCATTAATAAAATCAGCCGATTTTATTCTTTCAAAGGGTCGAAGGTTAATGCTACCGGGGCAATAGACGATTCCGTCTATTTTTTCCGGTAAAAAGTTAAGTGTTATTGTTTCGTCTAAAACATTTAAGTGATTAAATTGAATTAGCGGGTTATCAGAACGGGTTTCATTTTTATTATAAGTACCATATACCGCATTCCCTGATTCCGATAGTAGTTCGGTAATTTTTTTTCCTATGCCTGAAGAAGCACCGATAATCAGGTAGTTTGCCATAAGTTGTTTGATGAAAAATGTTTTAAAAAAAAATCACCTAAACCAAATTAACTACAATCAGGTTTAATTAGTTTATTAGTAAGCAAAAAAATGAATATTAAGGCTTAATAAAAATACTTAACTAAGTAGAAGCAACTTTCAATTTATTGAAAGTTAGCTGCTACATTTAAAAGCCTTGATTATTTATTTGATTTTTTATTAATCTCTCTGATGGCTAAGCTAAAGCCAATTCCAAAAAGCAAAGTTATAAGTCCGGCAAAATATGGTATAATCTCAGTCATTCTTTGAATTATTAATTAGTTTTAAATAAATTCCAAACGCTAAAATTGAAGGCACCCATAATCCAATAAAAGTTCCGTCGGCCTTTTCACCTTGAAAATAAAGCACTTCAGAAAATATTAACGAAAGCAAGGCAGCAACAAAAAGAAATTTATCTGCCGTTGTAAATTTTTTAGACATGTTTATTATTTTAATTGATGGTAAAAATAATATTTTAATTAATATTTTTTAATGTAATTGAGCCTCGTTTCGTATTCCTGCGAACAGAAACACTATCGGCGCGTGAGACACGCGCCGAGGCTTATAGAGATCTTAATTTTTCACAAATCGATTTATTTCATTGTCAATTTTTATAAAATAAATACCACTTACAAAATCACTTGTGTTAATAGTATTTGTATTTGCAGCTGTTTTTTGCTGTAGTATTTTTTTGCCTGTTGAATCATAAATTGAAAATTCTTTCCCAACTAATCCATTGGAAACAGAAATCGTTAATTGGTCATTCACCGGATTTGGAAACAAATCAAATTGATTCACCTCATTGTTCAATAAATTAATTTCAATACTTGTGTTTGTACTTGCTATTGTTTTAGCAAAATAGATATTCAACTTTCCACTTCTTGTATCGCCCCATACGGTGCTGAGCGTATCACCGCTGTAAACACAACTCATAAAGTCATTTCCATTTTCTGCTATGATGGAATCAAAAGCTATAAGCTGGCTCGATAGTTTTTGGTTTACAGAAAATGTTTGTCCGTTATCGGCGCTTGTGGCATAATAAAAATCATAGCCGGCATTCCAGAAACCATTGGTGCCGCTGTTTCGTCGGTCGCGCCAGGTAACAGCCAAATTACCTTGTTGGTTGTAAGCTCCCCATACCATGTCTTGTGCCTTTCCATTGGCCACTGCATCGTCATTAATTCTAACAGGAGCACTCCAGGTTTGGCCGCCATCATTACTGTGAAATCCAACAATATCGGCATCGCCGTTTTGTGAATCAGGTGTAAGAAAAATTAACTTATTGCTATCAGCAGGATGTGCAATTAACTGATAACCATTTTTTAAATTAGTATCACCTGCAGCAGGTACAGCAGCAAAAACAGTGGTATAAGAAAACGATTGACCTTGATTGTTTGAATACGAAAAATAATAAGCGGGTAAAATATTTTGTGTCGTTACATAACTTGGATAAACCGTACAAAAATTTCCACTTTGAGTAGTTGCAGGAGCTGCCATTGGTGCAGCAATAAAATTTCCAATCAAATGGGTGCCGCCATCAATATTGGCAATTGCCGACCAACTATGTCCACTGTCAGTTGATACCTTGTAATAATTACGGTTAGGTGCCGGAATCCATGGAGCAGGTTTAGTAGTGATATATAGTGTACCAAAATTAGGGGTGTTCGAGTTGTCAACTACCAGCCAAGGTCGGTCAATGGGGCGCTTGTTTGCATCATCATACATGTCAAATGCCTTTGATGGTGTATCCCAGTTTAATCCTCCGTCAAAAGAACGCGCAACATAAATTCCGCCGCTGTCGGGTGCTTGCTTGTAATCGATATAAGAAATAAACAACAATCCATTTTTATCAAAAGCCATTGATACATCAGCAGAGCCGTATCCGGTTCCAAAATGCGGAAGCGAATTAGCTGTGCTCCAGGTGCTTCCACCATCGAAGCTTGCGCGCGTTTTAATAGCGATGCGATAGAGCCCTCCTGATAGTTTTATTCCCATCCATGCAGCCACTAAATTCTGACTGTTAGTTGGATTAATGGCCAAGTAAGGTTCGCCATCGAAAATAAGACCGTTGCTAATGTTGGTATTGGCAACCTGAGATTTTCCGGTTTGACTGATCAATAATAAAATGATTGAAAGGAAGAGTTCTGTTTTTTTCATGGTTTTTATCTGATGAGTTTGCTGAAAGAAAGTTTAATCACTGCTGATTAATTTAAAACATGCTCAATTCTAACATTCAAAACTATTCCTGCATTTCTAAAGAAAACAAAAGGTACAAATCACTTTTTATAATTTTTATGTTTGGATTACAGAAATTACCACACTTCCGGTTTTTGTTCCTGTTTCTACATATCTGGTTGCTTCCACAATATGTTCCATCGGATACACTTTGTCAATTACCGCTCTGTATTTTCCGGCTTCTATCAGTTCTTTAAATAATACAATGTCTTCTTTTCGGTCTTTCGGAAGGGGAAATAAAACCTTCTTACCACCAAACAACGGAGTAAACATTGAAAGAAAAATATTCTGTGCTAAATAACCAAGTTCAGTGGAGAAATAGGTTCCTCCGGGGTTCAATATTTTTTTGCATTTGAAGTAAGAACTTTTCCCAACTGCATCAAAAACCACATCGTAGTGCAATCCATTCTTTGTAAAATCATCCGTTGTATAATCAATTACAAAATCAGCGCCCAGTGATTTTATTAACTCCAGATTTTTTGTGTTACACACTGCAGTAATGGTTGCTCCATACTGTTTTGCCAACTGCACAGCAGATGAACCAATTGAACCTGAAGCACCATTTATTAAAATATTCTTTACTTTTTTAAAATCTATTTTCCGTAAAATATTTAATGCCAGGTAAGCCCCATCACAAATAGCTGCAGCCTCTTTATAAGAAATGTTTTTAGGCATATGGGTAATGGAACCATCTTCCGGAACAGTTATATATTCAGCATGTGCGCCAAATTTCCAGGCGCTTAATCCAAACACTTTATCACCTGGTTTAAATGATTTAACATTTTTTCCAATTGATTCTATTTCCCCGGCAAGTTCAGTTCCCAGAATTTTTCTTTTTGGTTTAAATAGTCCATTAATGGGCCTTATGATAAATGGATATTCAGGTTTTCTGAACCCGCAATCATTTCGATTAACTGTTGTTGCATGTATTTTTATCAGCACTTCATTGTCTTTCGGTACCGGTTTGGGTACTTCTTGCAAATGCAAAACTTCAGGCGATCCATATTCAGTATGTACAATTGCTTTCATCCTCTCCCCTATTAAGTGTGATACATTTTATCTTCTTAACAAATTTAACAAACACCTTCTGTTGCATTGCATCTTATAATCATAAAAAACTATTACAGTTTCCATATAAAAACTCAATTGATATTATTCGCAAACACCAATGAGTTATAGTTGCCTACAGAATAAACAGGTGAAATCAGAAATTACTTTTTATAATTATTTTACCAGCACTACCTGTTGCTGATAAGCTTTTCCATTTACCGGTTTAATGCTTACGATATAAATTCCGTTGATCCATCCAGATGCATCAATCAGGGTATTGATACGATTATTGCCGCTCAGATAATTAGCACTGTAAATTACTTTGCCGGTCAGATCTCTTACTGAAATTTGCGAACCACTATTTAAAACTGTTGAATAAGCATTAATAGTTAATTGCGAACCAATCATGGCCACCTGCCAGGGAGATGAAGTTTGTGAAACAATTCCCGCAGTTGAAGTGTCTTGAGGTATTTCATAATACACTGTCATAGTCAGAAAGTCCACTGATGCAGCCTGATCATAAGAGGTGTTTGTCAATTGATATTGAAACCCGAACGATGTATCATTTATTTGAGAAGGTACCCATGTTGCTCCCCATAAATCAGTTGAATCGCCATAGGTTTGATTGGTTGGCGTATCGAGCCAGTTAAATGCTGAAGCCTTGTTATTTCCTGTAGCCGCTCCGTTAACTAAAAGCGTTAACAAAGAATCATGAATCCCTCCACCAGGTGAGTTTACACGCTGCAGTATATCTAATTTTATTCCTTTGATGGTTACAGTATCAGGTATGGAAAAACCAAAGTGTGTGAAGTAAGCTGTATCAGAATGAAAACATAAAAAATTATTGCATGTTGGATATTGTGCAAGATCGGCATACGCCGGATTATTATCTATTGCCAGTACACCACTTAAATTGCTCCAGCCTGCGCCGGTTCCAGCAGTAGAATAACCAGTTGGTGTATTGGGCCCTGCATGTTGCGCAAAACCAATAAAAGGAACGAACGAAATGAAAGCACAAAGGGCAAGTATCTTTTTCATGGGTGTTTTATTTTGTAGTGCAATAATACCAAAAAACAATTCCACCGAGAAGGCATTATGTTAAAATTCCCTCTAAAAGAAATAAAGCTTAATGGGGTTCCTCGTATTGCGGATACTCAGTTTGAAATATCCCTATAAAGAATGATTAAGCAGCATTAAGGTGCTTTGATATACGGAAATAAAAATTTTTATACAAATCGTTCTTCACAATAAACTCTGTTACATAACGATTCATGTAAGCTCTTTTTCTGTTTTCAACATTATCGTATCCTGAAACAATTATGATTTTTACTCGGTCTTTTATTTTATCGCTTAACAGGTCGTAATGTTCCAAAAAATTCCAACCATTCATTTGCGGCATATCCAGATCCAGTAAAATAATTGTATTGTACCCTAACTCAGTTTTAAAATCGGAGGATAAAAAATTCAACGCTTCCTCAGCATTTGAATAAGTGCTGATGTGGGCATTATTGAATGAGTTTTGAATGGTCATTTTAGTTAACTCTACAGAAGTAAGATCATCGTCAATAATTATGTAACGGTTTCCTTTCATCGGCACTTTTTTAGGAGTTTAGTTTTACTTAAATTTTCAAATAATGTTTCAGCAAAGCACTGACTCAATAAGACATTGAGCTCAGCTTACTCCTATGACTTTCTTTTTTCAGTGGTCTTCGTGAACTATTGTTTGCAATCGAGCTCAGCTAAGTAATTCGATTTTAAATCGTTTTATTTAATGCGACTCGATTGCAAATCGAGCCGAACGGAGGCATACCGTGCCGAGCTGGATTTTATTGCATTCGGCAACATACCGAACACAACGGGA
>BJGQ01000058.1 GCA_014190575.1 Bacteroidota bacterium
CGGAGAAGCAGCGGTGTTCGATATATTCCAGATTCAATTTCAATTTTGCCGGCATTACAATTTCAATGTATGCCTGCTCGGCATCAGCATATTTCACGAGTACTTCGTTTTCATTTGAATAAGCAATTGAAGCTTTGTCCGTAATTCCGGGTTTCACAGATAAAATTTTTTTCTGTTCATCGTTATACAGGTTAACATATTTTTTTACTTCTGGTCGCGGGCCAACAAAACTCATATTGCCGATCAGAACATTAATTAACTGTGGCAATTCATCGAGTTTGTATTTGCGTAAATAATATCCAAAGGCTGTTACACGAGGGTCACGACCGCCAACGGTTAGCAATCCTTTTTTATCTGAATCGGGTTTCATGGTTCTGAATTTTATGATTCCGAATTCACGAAAATTTTTTCCAACTCTTTTCTGAATGTAAAAGATTCCGCCTTTTGATGTAACAATTACAATCAAAGAAATTAAGATAAATAGTGGCGAAAACAATATTAACGCAATCAGTGAAACAATAAAATCGAAACTGCGCTTCAGCATTTTACTTCGCTGCTAAAATTTTTTCGACTGATTCAATAACTGTTTGTGCAACAAAATCAACCTGGTAATTTGTTAAATCAAAATAAACAGGTAATGATATTTCTCTCGAATAATTATCAAAAGCAATTGGGTAATCTTTCATTTTATAACCTAGCGATTTGTAAAAACTGAGTAAAGGCAATGGCTTGAAATGCACATTGACAGAAACATCTTTTTCACTGATGAGCTGAATAATCTTATTCCGTTGTAGTTCTGAAATATTTTTCACCCGAAGCAAAAACAAATGATAAGAACTTTCAGAATTATCAGTTCTAAAAACAGGTAATTGCGCCCACTCTATTTTTGAAAAATTATTTATGTATCGCTGAAAAATTTCTTTTCGTCTTGGTAAAGTTTCCGACTCGTATCGTTCCAGTTCAACCAAACCAATTGCAGCAAGTATATCCGGCATGTTCCATTTGTAACCTGCTTCCACCACATCATATTCCCAACTTCCTTTCTGCATTTTTGCCAGCGCATCTTTATTCTGTCCGTGCAATGATTTAATGCAAAGTGCTTGATAAATTTCTTCGTTGCTGAATGGCGCAGGTAAGTTTAAACAAACTGCACCGCCTTCAGCAGTTGTCAAATTTTTCACTGCGTGAAATGAGAACACACTTGCATCTGCATCGCCTCCAACTTTTTTTCCATTGTATAATCCGCCAATGGAATGGGCGGTATCACACAACACTAAAATCCGACCGAGTGTTTTTTGAATTTTATTTTCTGCTTTGAAAACAGTTGCACTTCCCTTTGCCAGATTCATAATTGAATCATAATCACACGGCAAACCGCCGATGTCAACCGGCATAATAACTTTTGTGCGTGGTGAGATTGCATCAGCAATCCGTTGCAATGAAATATTAAAATCAGTTGCATTCACATCAACTAAAACCGGTTTTGCGCCGCAGTGAATCACCACATTCGCTGTAGCAGAATAAGTGTAAGCCGGAAGAATAACTTCATCACCTTCCTTCACTCCAAACCATCGAAGCATAATTTCTAAACCGGCAGTTGCTGAATTCAGGCAAAGAACTTTTTGCACGCCTGCATATTCCGCAATTTGTTTTTCAAATTTTTTTGTGCGCGGTCCGGTTGTAATCCATCCGGATTTAAGGGTAGCAACAACTTCATCAATAATTTTCTGGTCAATTCGCGGTGGTGAAAATGGAATCGTCATTCTTGTTTCTGGAATTTATCGCGACAAAAATGCTGAAATAAATTTTAGATCATAAAAAATCTGTGAACGCTCAAATAACAAATTACTTTTGAGCGCCTCACTGCAAATGCTGCTCTCAAAAGAACTAAACGATAAAATAACTTACTACCTGCTGCTTGCATTTGCATTCTCTTTTCCATTTGGAAATATTTATGGAACTATTATTATCATTTTGATTTCTGCGCTCTGGCTTTTGAGCGGAGGAATTTTCAGCAAAATGAAATATGCTTTCACTCAACCACTTTTTATCACCTACACATTTTTATTTCTATTGCAGTTTGTATGGCTGTTTAACACCCAGGATTTTACCCGGGCCTTTTATCTGATTAAGTGTAATGCATCCATGTTTTCGTTGCCTCTTGTTTTTCTTACTTGCGACAATGAGTTATTGAAAACAAAACGAAGCAATATTTTACTTGCATTGGTTTATGGTTGTGTTGCCATTTTAATTGTTACACTCACGAGGGGATTATATCGTTATCACTCAACGGGAGATATTGAAGTGCTTTTCTATACAAGTCTCACACAGAATTTTTATCATCCGGGATTTATGTCCATTCATTTTTCTGTTTGCATTGTTGTTTTGGTACTTGATATTTTCAGAATTGAAAAAATATTTCCCCAATTAAAAACAGTAGCTAAATCTTTCATTGTCGCTTGGTTTATTTTATTTCTGATTTTACTGTCTACAAAAATCGGATTGATCGCACTCACTCTGATTGTAACAGTTTCAATTAGTTATGCTTTTCTAAATTTGAAAAATAATTTATTCAAGATGGCAATTATCCTTATTCCGTTTTTGCTTAGTTGGATGATTTATAAATCTGAATTCGGAATCAGAATTGACAATGCAATTCACGCGCTTACTACTAAGGATAATTTGAATACAAATGAAGAATCAACAGCCCTGCGAATTACTGCAATAAAAACCACTACTGAATTAATTAAAAACAATTGGCTTTTAGGAGTCGGAACCGGAGATGTGTGGGGTGACTTACGAAGATATTATTTTGTTGAAGTTAAGCCCGCTTGCCTGAAAGAAAAAGTAATTCCGCATAATCAATATCTGAATTCATTTGCCAAGTTTGGTGTAACCGGAATTTTGTCATTGCTTACATTACTTTTCTTTCCAGTAATAAAATCATGGCGGCATAAATATTGGGCTGCATTATTTTTTATGATTCTGATTATACTAAACTGCTTTGTAGAAGATGTATTTGAAGTTCAAAATGGTGTAGTATTTACCAGTTTTTTTTATTCGTATTTTTTTCTGAGTCAATATAAACATGGTGTTGAATCATAAACTCTCACTTAGCAACTGATAAAATTCAGTTGCAATAATATTTCTGTTGAATTTATTAACAACATATTTTCTTCCATTGACTCCTAGTTGTTTTCTTAAATTTTTATCTGAAAATAATTGAGTAATTCCCTTAGCCAATTCACTTTCATTTTCAGGTGTAAAAAATAAACCGGACTGAGCTTCATCAATAAATAATTCTTTAGCTTCTCCATCAACTCCTAAGAGAATTGGTATTTCCATTGCCAGATTTTCAAAAATCTTTGAGGGAATAGCTCCAAGAAACAAATCCAGTTTACGAAGCGGAATAATTGCTGTGTCTATTGAAGAAAGTATGGCCGACATTTTTTCTTTAGTCTGCACATCTATAAAAAACACATTCTCAAGTTTCAGTTCATTCTTTAATTTCATCAGTTTTTCCTTTTCTGGACCGCTGCCCATCAAGACAAATTTTAGTGCCCTGTTTTCTTTCAATAACGAAGCAGCTTTTATTATCACTTCCAACCCTTGTGCATGACCTAATATTCCGGCATAAAGCAAAATGAAATCATTGGCTGAAAAATTTTCTTCATTTCTCCATTCAGAATTAATTTTTAAAAACAAGGATGCATCAACTCCGTTTTTCAGCCAATAAATTTTTTTATCAGGAAATCTTGAAGATATATTTTTAACGATGCCTTGAGTTTGTCCCGTAATGATTGCAGATTTTTTATAGAGGTATTCTTCTAACCATGTTGCAAGGCGAAGAAATAATTTATTTGTTACCAGCCCTAATTTTTCTGCACTCTCCGGCCACAAATCAGAAACATTGAAAATCATTTTTGCTTTCAATTTTCTACTTAACAACAGTGCGCTGATTCCAAGAAATAAGGGTGGAGATTCACAAAGCAAAAAATCAAATTTTTCATTTCCCAATTTCCGTCCATATCTCCAAGATGAATACACGAAAGAAAAGTAATTCATCAATCGTTGTACAATTGATTTACTCTTTGGAATATATATCGTAGAACGATGAATAATCATTCCACTCATTTCTTCCCGCATATATTTCTTTCCCTTGTATCCATCCATGATTTCCATTTTTGGATAATTGGGCATTGCTGTAAGAACTGTTATTTCAACTCCAATAGTTTTCAACCTAACTGCCAATTCGAATAACCGATTTTGCGGAGCACCAACCTCAGGCGGAAAATATTGTGTAAGTATCAGAATTTTCACTCGACTAATTGTTCAAAAGCGTTTCAACAATTACAGCGCTTGCTTTTCCATTTCCATACAAATTGACATTGAAATCAGATTTTTTATTCCTGAAATATTCAAATGCGTTTTTAATTTTTTCTTCATCAGATCCAACTACTTTATTAAAATCGTGTTCTGCAAGTTCCACCCATTCGGTTTGTTCGCGAAGGGTGATACAATGCTTCTGAAAAAAGAATGCTTCCTTTTGCAAGCCGCCGCTGTCGGTCATCACCAGCGAACAATGTTTTAGTAGTTCAATCATATCGAAGTATCCAACAGGGTCAATGATTTTGAATTCGGTAGTTAAATTATGTTGTGAAAGAATTTTTTTTGTGCGCGGATGCATTGGAACCATAACTGGAATCTCTGAATTTATTTTATTCAATGCATTTAATAATCGTTGCAAAACTTTAGTGTCATTTGTATTTTCTTCTCTGTGCAGAGTAGCAAGTACGAATTTCGTTAATCCCAATTCAGCAATAATTTTTGAATGTTGCTCTGATGTTTTTGCATAATACATAGCAGCATCCTGCATCACATCTCCATTTTTAATAATTTGGGTTGGGAAATTTTTATACCCTTCGACTTCCAAATTTTTTATTGCTGAATCTGTCGGAACAAACAGAATAGTCGAAATTCTATCGGTGAGAATTCTATTTATTTCTTCCGGCATTTTGTAGTTGAAACTTCGAAGTCCGGCTTCAACATGCGCCACTTTGATGTGTAATTTGCTTGCAGCTAATGCACCTGCCAGTGTAGAATTCGTATCGCCATAAACCATTGCCCAATCCGGTTTTTCCTGCATTAAAATCCTTTCAATCCCTTCGAGCATCTGACCAGTCATGGCTCCGTGCGATAGTCCGTTGATGTTTAAGTTGTAAGCAGGTTTAGGAATTTCCATTTCACGAAAAAATATTTCGCTCATGTTATCATCAAAATGCTGACCTGTATGAATGATAATTTCCTGAAGGTCCTTATGCTTCATCAATTCACGACTCACTGCGGCGGCTTTTATAAACTGCGGACGGGCACCAATGATTGTAATTATCTTTTTCATTTGAATGATTGATACAGTTGAATTAATTTTTTTGATTCAGCATTCCAGTTGAAATTTTCAATTACTGCTTTTCTGGCTTTCTGTCCCATTTCATTGCGAAGGTTTTCATTTTCTTTTAACAAAACAATTGCCTCAGCAATTTCATTAATATCGAATGGGTTTACCCAAATTACACAACCATATTGTTCAAATATTTTTTTCCATAAAGGGAAATTACTTGCAATGATTGGCAATCCGGCTTCCATGTATTCAAACATTTTAATGGGCATGGAGCGTAAATAATTTTTTGTCGGATGCAATAAAAGTAATCCGGCTATGGATTGGTCATAAATTTTTTTCACTTCATCGCGGCTTACATATCCACGATAAGAAATAAAATTATCTGCCGGCTTCAAATACTTTTCAGATAATGATGACGGCGAAAATTCACCTGCTAAAATCAACTCTGTTTTTGCAACCCGCAACGATTCAATCATTTCATTAATTCCGCGCATTTCAGTAATTCCTCCAGCATAACATAAAGCAGATTTTTTTTCAACCACAGAAGTTATCGCTTCTTTAATCTCAGGATAATTATTTAGCGAAATAACTTTTGAATTCTTTTTTTTTAATCGTTCGGCATTCAAATCTTCTGCAGTAATTAAAGCTTCAAACTTTCGAACAAAAAATGATTCTATCAGTGAATACATAAATGAAAACATACCTTTTAAAAAT
Source organism: Bacteroidota bacterium (assembly GCA_014190575.1). Lineage (GTDB taxonomy): Bacteria > Bacteroidota > Bacteroidia > Chitinophagales > UBA10324 > UBA10324. Next base: position 6,113 of record BJGQ01000058.1, read on the forward strand.
TCAGGGAGATAGGGTTTTGTATAAATCTGCAGGGTTAAATCTTCATGAACATCATATACTACTTTCTTTCCTTTTCGTTTTAACAGCCAACCTGCCCACATTAATTCGGGGTCGTGAAAATGATATATACCTGCATTAATTTTTAACGCTTCTTTATAAATTTTCCAAACACCAACTGTCATTCTTTTAAATCTTGACTGGATAGGATAATGAACTGAAATTATTTTCACTCCATCTTTCTCTTCTGTTTTTGTATTTAACTCAATCAGGAAAACTTCGTATCCAGCAGCGACAAGTGTTACACATTCTTTGTAAAATATTCTGACATCGCAATGCCGGTGGACAGAAGTGAGGTGACACACTTTCATTTTTTTATATGCATTGCTTTTTCGTAAAGTGATATAAATTTTCTCCGGTTGGATTCCTTGGTGGCTCTTTCTTCAATAATTTTTTTGTTCAGTGATTTTGCTTTTTCTATATCAATTGCACCAATGGAATTAAATAAATTTTCCAAGTCATTAACAATAATGCCATTCACACCATTTTCAATCCACTCTTTATTTGCAGGTAAATCGCTTACAACAGGTATGCAACCATGTGCCATCGCTTCCAACAAACTAATGGATGTTGCATCGCTTTCAGGAATGGAAACATAGAATGTTGACTTACTGTAATATTCTTCATTTTTCTTTTTATCTAGCCAGCCAACAAATTCAATTTTATAATTCAACTTTAAATCAACTGCAAGTTGTTTAAGACTTTCAGTTTTCTCGCCTGTTGCCCCGATAACTAATTTCCAATCTGGATTTTTTTTCACCCAACTTGCAAATGCAATTATAATTTTATCAATGCGATATAGTGGTTTATGAAGCCTGTTACTGTAAATTATTTTTTCTTTGGCAACAGAAACCGACGGTGAATCAATTCCGAAATTGGCTATTAAAACATTTAATTCTTTATCAGCAAGCCTGTTCATTTCTACTGCCATAAAACCCGAATCAGAAGAAAAATAATCCGCATGATTCAGAATGTACTTGACCATACTTCGCAAAGCAAAATTCCGATTCGGTGAAATTAATATATCACTTCCCCATGCGGTTACAATTACAGGGATATTAAATTTTTTTGCCGCAAGTAAAGTATAAAAAGCAAAAGACCCTGCCTGATGAATGTGAATGACATCAGGATGAAATGTTTTAATTTTTTTTTTGATTGCTTGAATAGTTCTCCAACCTGCGATTGGATTTTTTAAACTGAAATTGAGTGCCATCGACTCAGTTGGAACCAATGAAGGAGTTGAATTGGTAATAAAAAAAACCTCATCAAAAAACCCGGCAACTAATTCATGATAGTTTTTAAGATGAATCTGATTACTTCCTATCAATAAGAGTTTTTTCATTTAGCGATACTGGGGGCAGTGAAATGATAAAAGCAAACATAATTAATAAGCGCGGCTCAGATAATGGCGTATTAGTTATGGCAGCAGCAGCAAAAAGAATTATTCCAAAAAAAGAAATCAATTTATTCATATACATTTTGCTTTTATAAATTGAATACAATGGGTATATTAAAAGCAACAGATAAAAAAGCAAACCCACAATTCCATATCTGAATGCAAAAAACAGGTATTCATCTTCTGGATAAAAATTGTTTGCGTAAATAAATTGCTTGCTAGGGCCATGTCCAAAAATGGGTTTCATTTTATATAGATCAATCATGCTTCTCCAAGCATCCACTCTTCCTTTAAATGATTGTGAAGATTCAATTTTTTGTGGTGAAGCAACTGAAGTTATGTATTGTGAAGATTTAGTTCCTTCAAATAAAAACAAGGCGGAAATAAAAGCGAGAATCATTATTTTCCATAAATATTTTCGAAACTCATTTCGTTTAATAACCCAATAAATAAGAACTGCCACAACCCATATAACAAACACGCTGCGCGACTGTGAAGTAAGTATTCCAAGCGTGCAAATCAAAGTGTAAATGAATTCTGATTGTTTTTCGAACATTAATAAAAACACAAAAAACAATGTGGCAAATAATAACCCATTGTTATTCGGATTTCCCATTGTGCCTAGTAATCTTTTTGTATCAGGTTGCAAAAGTGAATTCAATCCAAAATATTTCAATTGTATTTCATCAGCATAAAATGGCATTACCCATTCATTGAAATGAAACAGGTTGAAGTAGTGAAGTATATTGAATGCAAATAGAAAAAGTAGAATAAATTTCAAACAATTTTTCCAATTTATAACTGGTAAAAATTTCTGGAAGAAGAAAAAGAAAACAGCAAACTTGATCAGTTTAATGCTCTCGAAATAATCGCTGAGTGATGAAGTTGAAAAATTAATAAATATTGTAATCAGCACATAAACTGCAAACGCTAAAATTAATTTCACATAGTGTGATTGAAAAAATTCTTTCCGATAGGGAATAAGGAAAACAAAAAGAAATGGCAGCAGAAATTCTTCGGGCCGTATGTAAGGTAGTGAGGGTTTGAAATAAATATTAGGCAAACAAAAAATGCTTACGATGCTTAGCAGCAACAATACCGGAATAAATTTTTCTGAATATCTTTTCAGCATGTTATTGAGCCCATTCATTATAAACAGATTTTAATTCAGGATGTTGGGTTAAATATTTTTGATCGAGTTCGCGTGTATTACCTGTAACGATTGCAGGGTTTCCACTGATAATGGAGAAGTCAGGAAAATCCCCTTTCACAAAACTATAGGCTGAAACAATGCATCCTTTCCCAATATTTGTTCCGTGTGCGATTACTGAGTGAGGACCGATAAAGGAATATTTTCCGATTCGAACATTGCCTTTCTGATACCCGACCATATCAGCCCCCCCATAATTTTTCCCATACAAGCGAATGGAAATATGACTCGAATGGGTTAACACACTAACATAATTGGTAATCTGACATCCTTCTTCAATGGTAAGTCCATTGCTTGCATCCAAAAAATTAAAGTGCCCGATAAAAACATTATTTTCGATTATTAATTTTTCAGGCGACTCAATAAAAGTGGAAGTACTGATTCTTGTTGAAGGCAAATAAATTCCATCCCCTCTACTGAAACCGTTTTTCATTCGTGGCGAATAAAGAGAAGAAAATAATAATGCAATCTTGTTTTTTATTTTGCTATAAATAGTCATAAGCAATTCCTTCCGTTAGTCGTTGAATATTATCTTTAGTATTCAGTAAAAAATTTGTGCGCCATTGACGGGGATGTGATAATAAATAAATAACAGGATAATTTTTATCCAAAGCATCAAACGGCGACATTGGTGAAAAATAAACCGGCGCTTCTTTATCAGAAATTGTTGCTGAATAATTATTGAGAAAAATAGGGTCGTAAGTTTCTGCTTCAATATTTAGTTGTTCTCTTAAATCCGTATCGAGAAAATAATTATTACTGAGTTTCAGTTTCCGGTTTACGAAATCGCCATGCGATGCAACCGTTCTGAATTTGATCCCTGTTTTATTTTCAAGCAGTTTGAAATTATTTGCGAATTGAATTTTTATTTTTTCAAGGTGTTTGTTTACTTCAACTGAGCTTTTGATTTTATTCTGCTTGCAATAGGTTGCCAATTCTTCGTAGTGATAGGATACTTCACTGCCATAGTTATTAATCTCCTTCATTAATTTAATATCAAGTGTTGAAAGCCGGAAATAATAACTTGCTTTTATGCCCATTGCTTTTTCAATTTCAAAATATTTTCGTGATCCTGCCGGATCGGTATCAATATCATGGCGATGAATAAATATTTTTTTATTTGTTGGATTTCCTGATTTCATTAATTTATAAAAATCATAAATGGTGTAATGTTCGTACCCTTTTTCCAATGCGGCTTCAATAATATGCCGATACAAACCGAATCGGTTTGGCATCAGGTAATCACTATAGATTCTTCGGTAACTTTGTTTAATCATTTATTTTTTCCACCCCACAAAATAGGGTTTAAATCCAAGCCGGGTTTTGAAAAGTTTTAAACCTTCTGAGGCACCAAAAAACATATCGTACATCACCCAATTAATTTTAATTTTTTGCTTCAGAATAAATTTAATCGAACTACTGAATAACAAATACATGATCCCCTTTTTCAAATGAGCGGCATGACCAAGTATTCTGTTTACAAGAACCATTTCACCTTGTTCCACAAACCAGATGTAAGCAACTAATTCATTGTTTAAAAACAGTCCACCATAAAAATGGTGGTGATTATCAGGATAATTAAGATGATGCAAGTAACTGGCCGCCATTTTTATTCCCTGCCTTTCTGTTTGAGAGGAATTAATTGTAAGAATTTCAGTTTGAAATTTATTCGGATCTAGAATTCTAAATATATAACCATCTTTCAAACATTTACGGGAGTAATAAGCTGTTGAGTTTTTTCCGGAAACAGTTACCAGATAATCTTCATTGGTTCTAAATTCAGATAAATTCAACAAACTAACACCAATGGTTTTGTTTCGAATGAAAATATATTTTGGATGAAAACGGTTCAGCGATTTGAAAAGTATTTTTCCTTCATCATCATTTACACCAAGTGAAACAGTTACCTTTTCAAGCTTTGAAATTTTTTTAAGAACAGAAATAATTTTCATTTCCTAATACTGCTTTACTTTTTTACTTGCCGGAACATGATAGTACCAATACATTGCGTAAATGAGCATAAGAGAAGTTGAAATACTAAGGCAAATAAGCCCGATATAAATACTGTTATAATATCCTCCAATCAATAAACTTGCTGAACGCAAAATAACATCCGCAATCCCGAACAATATTGAATAATGTTGCATGCGAACTACAACTGTAACTGCTGATATAGGAGCAAGAATAAAAGAGAACATTAATGATGGAGCAAGTATTTGTGAATAAATACCTGCTTCATGCCACTGCATTCCAAAAACAAAACTGAATAAAATCGGAGCAGCAATTAATACTGATCCGAATATGGGAATTGAAAAAAGAAAAAGTCGCTTGTATACTTTTAAAATCTGTTCCTGAACAGCTTTCGTATTTGGATGTAACTCACTTATTCGCTGAAAAAAAACCTGGTAAGTCGCAGCACCAATTACTCCGGAAGGCAACCGAAGAATCCGATACGACATAAAAAAGAAACCGGCAGCTGCATTGCCAAAATAAAATTTTATTAAACCCGCAACAATTAAATCCTGAACGACATTGAGGAATGAATGTGGTGTATTGAAAGTAAGAAAATGAATATACCG
>BJGQ01000059.1 GCA_014190575.1 Bacteroidota bacterium
AGAATTTTTCCGATGCCGAAGCGCTGGTGCTCTACTTCCATTGTTTCTTTTATTTCGCGGAAATCGTCGGGCTTGAAATCAACAGCGGGTTTGTAAGCAAAGGGCGGCGGAGTAAATTTTGGTGCGGCGGGTTTTTGTGCAGCAGCGGGTGTGGACGATTTTTTATTGGGATAATAACCGGGCTTGCTGTAAGTGTCTTCGCCGAGAAAACTGGGGTGCGAAAAATTTTTTTGCGGCGCTGAATAAATATTATCAATGCTCTTGGGGTCAATTTCGTCAATGAAGCGGCTGGGGTCGCAGTAAGTGAGGGAGCCATAACGGTAGCGCGTGTTGGCGTATGAGAGTGTGAGCTTTTGTTTGGCGCGCGTGATGGCGACATAGAAGAGGCGGCGCTCTTCTTCAAGGTCTTCGCGGCTGTTGAGCGACATGGCGCCGGGGAAAAGATTTTCTTCCAAGCCCACCACATACACACACTGAAACTCTAACCCCTTGGCGGAGTGAATGGTCATCATGCGCACACGGTCGTGGTCGTTGGTGTCTTTGTCGGCATCGGTGAGCAGCGAAATATTTTGCAGGTAGGCGGCGAGCGATTTATCTTTTGTGAGTTCATCTTTTATTTCGCCGTCGGCTGTGATGTCGGGCGCTTCGCTGTCGGTAAATTCTTTTATGCCATTGAGCAACTCCTGCAGGTTTTCGTAGCGGCTGAGTCCTTCGACTGTTTTGTCGTCGTAGAGTTCTTTGAGTATGCCGCTGTTTTTTGCCACGAGTGCTGCGGCATCATAGGCATTGAGAATGGTTAACTGGTTCGCCCAGTTTTTTACCATGTACATAAAACTTTCGATGTTGCTGTTGCTGCGGTTGCCGGGCATTTCGGTGGCGGCATTGAGCAACACATCCCACAGGCGCATTGATTTTTCTTTGGCAATCACCATTGCTTTGTCAATGGAAGTTTGCCCGATGCCGCGCGCAGGGTAATTGATAACGCGCTTGAGGGCTTCTTCGTCGTGATGATTGACGCAGAGCCGGAGGTAGCCGACAAGGTCTTTGATTTCTTTGCGCTGATAAAAACTTAGTCCGCCATAAATGACATACGGAATATTGAGGCGGCGCATGGCTTCTTCAAACGCACGGCTCTGTGCATTGGTGCGATATAAAATTGCGAACTCGTTGTGATGGCGCTGGTGGCGCATCTTCTCTTCGAAAATGCTGTCGGCAACGAGCTTGCCTTCGTCGTTGTCGCTGAGTGCGCGAATGAGTTTTATTTTTTCGCCTTCGAGATTTTCGGTCCAGATTTCTTTATTGATCTGCAACTTGTTATTGCCGATTACTTTGTTGGCGGCTTTAACAATGTGTTGCGTGCTGCGATAATTCTGTTCGAGCTTGAAAGTCTGCACTTCGGGATAATCGCGCTCGAAGTTTAAAATGTTTGCAATGGTAGCGCCGCGGAAAGAGTAAATGCTTTGTGCATCATCACCCACCACGCAAATATTCTGATGCACATCGCCGAGTTTTTTTACGATGCTGTATTGTGCGTAGTTGGTATCCTGAAACTCATCAATCAAAATGTATTTGAACCGCTGCTGGTATTTGTATAGTATGTCAGGAAAATTTTCGAGCATGTGGTGCATCTTGAAAAGGAGATCGTCGAAATCCATTGCACCGGCTTGTTGCATTCGTCGCTGGTAGATTTCGTAAATCTCGCCAATGCGCGGGCGACCGGAAGAACTGTCGTCACCCTGAATATTAAAATCCTGCTGGTATTCAGCCGGACCTACTAAACTGTTTTTTGAAGAGGAGATTCGGTTGTGAACCACATTGGGTTTGTAAAGCGAATCGTTTAAACCGAGTTCCTTGATAATTGCTTTGAGCAGACTGCGTGAATCATCGGTATCGTAAATGCTGAAGTTGGTTGGATAGCCAATGCGGTCGGCATGGTAGCGAAGCACACGCGCAAACACCGAGTGAAAAGTGCCCATGTACAGATTGCGGGCTTCGATGTTTGTTAACTTCTCAATCCGGTCGCGCATTTCGGCCGATGCTTTGTTGGTGAAGGTGAGCGCGAGAATATTAAACGGGTCAACTCCCTGCTGTAAGAGGTATGCAATACGGAAAGTAAGTACGCGCGTTTTTCCTGAACCGGGGCCGGCAATAATCATAACAGGTCCGTCTGTTGCCTCCACAGCTTGCCGCTGCATTCCGTTCAGTTCATCCAAAAAATTCATGCGACGAAATTATGTTTCTGATTTGGTGAATTATTAATTGAATTGTTTTTGTTGAGAAATATTTTTTCGAAAATAATTTGGGACACAGATTTAAACTGATTAAGCGGATTAAAACGGATTGAATCTGTGAGCATCAGTTGCATCTGTTAAAATCTGTGTCCCATTGTATTTATTATTGCAGCAATAATTTTTTTGTATGAATCGAAAATCAAAACCATCATCAATGGAATTTTTGTGGACACCAGGATTTGTGTTTGCATCAGTCATTTTATTTTACCGATTGAATAATTCAATTGATGTATTGGATGCACAAACTGTTGGCGGAGGAATAGTGATTGGATTGGTTGGTGCGGTTATAGGGATAATCTTGAAACGAATTTCATCTGAACTTCCATTCATTCAACGGATTGCAGTATTGATTGCAATAGTTGTTGTTGCATTTTTTATCTGGTAGAAAAAATATGAAGAATCAGATTCCGATTTTCTTCTGTTCTTTTTCTGATAGAATATTTTTCAGATGAGCGATAATATCCCATTCCAAATCTTCTTTTGTTGGAATGTAATTTTCGAGTGACGAATCTTCTTTATCTAATCGCGCAACAGCTTTTCCGTTTTCATATTTATAACTGAATCGTTCGTTGCCTTCGTTAATTACTTTTTGAATTTGTTCGGGATAGGGGCCATATAATTTCATATCAATCGGAGCGCTGTTGAGTATGATAAACTTTTTGTGAAAACGATATTTTACTGAATCAGGATTTGAAATACCGAATAATTTCATCCGGTATTCATTTCGGAAAGATTCGAAGTCCTGTGTGTTGTTTGAAGTAATCACACTTTTTCTCCACGCAAAATATTCGTTGCGGTAAATAATACGGTCAAGCGATTTCAATTTCTCCAAATGAAAAACCAACACTTCCGGAATTTTTAGCTCATCATAAAACAACGGAATACCAAGTACATCAAATTTTTCATGCTCGGTGTACTTCAGATTTTTTGTCCGTCGCACTAAAAAGAATTCTCCTTCATCCGCATTTGCAAACAAAGAAGACATGTGATGAAAATCTCCGCTCAGATTTATGCGCGCCAGTTTTATAGCCGTTGGATAATGGATGTGCTTGATTTTTTCTTTCAACCATTGCGAATTGTACTTTCCAATCTGCTGACGAAAAACCATATCGGCATCCCAGCGCAAATGCCAGTTGAATTTTGAATGTTGTAATCCGATGTTTCGACAATCGCCCAATAGTCTTCCTGGTGCTTCAATTACATCTATCTGTACTTGATGAGAAAACTTCTCCTGAAAACTTTTCATCTTCATCAAGCTATTATCATCTGAGCCATTATCAATGCAGATGATCTGATCAGCGAAACCAATTAAGCTTTCTAAAACAATTGGCAAATTGTACGATTCGTTTCGCGCAACCACTACTGCCGAAACTCCTTCTCTCAATTCATTGGATTCATATTTCTTCTTCGAAATAAAATAATTGAGTGAAGCAACTGGCTTCAGTATTTTTTTCAAAAAAGTTTTTGTCGAACTCAAAGCGAATGATTGAACTGCACTGTAACAGTTGAGATTTAATTGGCTTCTTTTTTCTCCTTCGCTTTTATTTTCTCGAAGAAAGATTTTGCGAACTCCTTCATATCTGTTGCTGATTCTTTGTTCATCGTGGCTCGCTCGAAAGTGTCGCTCAATGTCATGAGTGTTTGAAAGAAGAACAGATTCATTTCTTCTACGGTCATTTCCTTCGTCCACAGTTCGATGCTCAAACCGCTGGTGGCTTTGTGGTCCCACATGGAGAGCAACATGGCTCTGCATTCTTTCCAACCCTTTACGCTGGAGTCAGTGGCATCCCACATTATTTTTTCAGGAATCAGTTTATCGTCAAGTGTAACAGCGATATTGATTTTTGATTGTCGCTCCGGATTATTTTCTGCCATGATTATTTTCTTGTGGCGCAAAACTAATATTCAAGTTACAAGTTGAATCGCTCTATTGCTTTTAGTTTTCATTGAGAGAATTTATTTTCTGAATTTTTAAGTTGTTCTTCATTTTATCGTTTTTCATTGGAGAATTGCTTCTCACTTTTCACTTTTTTGAGTTCTTCTTAAAAAAAAAATTGAAAGTTGAAAGCGCTGTGCAAAAATATTTCTTGAAAAAAATTTTCCACACACCTCAATTTCATAAGCGCCCCAATTTCAATGCAGTTGAACGATGTGAATTAGAATTTGAACACCGCAAAGTGTATAAAGGTTAATCAACACTCTTGCATTATTGAATTGTTAAAAGTTATACTTGTAATCACGGGTTGAGAAAATGGCTACGGTGATTAAGGAAAAACTCTTCCCGAATCCTAAATACAATTTGAGGTAATTTTTTCAGGATGTTTTTTTTCGAACGAAAAAAGACAAAAGGAATCGTCGCCTCTTACCGAAACGAAAACAGTGGTTTTAACCATTAAAAAATATTTAAAATGAAACAAGATTTAAGCAACGAAGTACTACTGAAGGAGAACAAGGACCGGTTTGTTTTACTGCCTATTAAGTATAACGATATGTGGCAGATGTATAAGAAACACGAAGCAAGTTTCTGGACTGCCGAAGAAATTGATTTGTCATCCGACACGAAAGACTGGGACTCACTCAATAAAAACGAAAAGCATTTTATCTCGCATATACTTGCCTTCTTTGCTGCAAGCGATGGAATCGTAAACGAAAATCTCGCTACCAATTTCATGAACGAAGTTCAGATTCCGGAAGCAAGATGTTTTTATGGTTTCCAGATTATGATGGAAAATATTCACTCCGAAACTTATGCTTTACTGATTGATACTTATATAAAGAATGCAGAAGAGAAAGACCGCTTGCTCCATGCAATAGAAACGGTTGACTGTGTGAAGAAAAAAGCAGAGTGGGCATTACGCTGGATTACCGGCGGTTCGTTCACTGAACGATTAGTTGCATTTGCAGCGGTGGAAGGGATTTTCTTCAGCGGAAGTTTCTGTTCAATCTACTGGTTAAAGAAACGCGGACTAATGCCCGGCTTAAGTTTCAGCAATGAATTAATCAGTCGCGACGAAGGATTGCACTGTGAGTTTGCGTGCTTATTATATAAGCATATTGAAAATAAATTACCGAAGGAAGCTGTGTATGAAATCATCAGCGATGCAGTGAAAATTGAAAAAGAATTCATCACTGACGCATTACCGGTTAGCTTGATTGGAATGAATGCAAAACTGATGGCGCAGTACATTGAATATGTTGCGGACCACTGGCTGCATCAACTTGGTTATCCGAAATTGTATAATGCAGTTAATCCTTTCGACTTCATGGAATTGATTTCATTGCAGGGAAAAACAAATTTCTTCGAGAAGCGTGTGGGCGATTATCAAAAGAGTGGTGTGATGAGCAAGAAGGAAGAAAATGTATTTACTACTGAAGCTGACTTTTAATAAATCTATAGTTTTTTAATATTTAATTTTTTAGAATCTCTCCTTAACTCAACGAAACAACCCTCTTAAGATATGTTTGTAATAAAAAGAGACGGAAAACAAGAACAGGTAAAATTTGACAAAATCACTGCTCGCATTGACAAGCTTTGCTATGGTCTTGATACTAAACATGTTGAACCGATTGAAGTTGCAAAAAAAGTCATCAACGGAATTTACGATGGTGTAACAACATCAGAACTCGACAATCTTGCTGCGGAAACTGCGGCGAGTTTAACCACCAAGCATCCTGATTATGCATTGCTCGCATCACGCATTGCCATTTCTAATCTGCACAAGAACACTAACAAGTCGTTCTCGCAAACCATGCGCGCGCTGCACGATTACATTGACCCACGCAGCGGGCAACCTGCAAAGTTGATTGCGGATGATATCATGAAAGTGATTGAAGAGAATGCTGCCGAACTCGACAGTTCTATCATTCACGACCGCGATTTTGGTTTCGATTATTTTGGATTTAAAACTTTAGAGAAATCATACTTACTGAAATTATATGGCAAAGTGGTGGAGCGTCCGCAACACATGTACATGCGTGTGTGTGTTGGCATTCACCGCGATGATATTGAATCGGTGATTAAAACATACAACATGATGAGTGAGCGCTGGTTCATTCACGCCACTCCAACTTTGTTCAATGCGGGAACACCGAAAGCGCAAATGTCAAGTTGCTTTTTGCTGACCATGCAGGACGACAGCATTGATGGAATTTATGAAACACTGAAACAGTGCGCAAAAATTTCGCAGAGCGCCGGCGGAATCGGATTGAGCATTCACAACATTCGCGCAACAGGTTCTTACATTAAAGGAACCAACGGAACATCAAATGGAATTGTACCGATGCTGCGCGTGTTCAACGACACAGCAAGATATGTTGACCAGGGAGGAGGAAAGCGCAAAGGTTCATTCGCCATTTATCTGGAGCCATGGCACGACGATATTTTTGATTTCCTGGAATTGAAAAAGAATCACGGCAAGGAAGAGATGCGTGCGCGCGATTTATTTTTTGCGATGTGGGTTCCTGATTTATTCATGAAGCGTGTGGAAGAAAACGGCGACTGGTCGCTCTTCTGTCCGAACGAATCACCGGGACTTGCAGATTGCTGGGGACCTGAGTTTGAAGCGCTTTATGAAAAATATGAGAACGAAGGAAAGGCGCGTCGCACCATTAAAGCGCAGGACTTATGGTTTAAGATTGTTGAATCACAAGTTGAAACCGGAACACCTTACCTGCTTTATAAAGATGCGTGTAACAGTAAGAGCAATCAACAAAATCTCGGAACCATTCGCAGTTCAAATCTGTGTACTGAAATAGTTGAGTTCACTTCGAAAGATGAAGTTGCAGTTTGCAATTTGGCTTCTGTTGCGTTGCCACGATTTGTAAAAGATGGTGCGTTTGATTTCAATCGCTTGTTTGAAGTGACTTATCAAATCACGCTCAACCTCAACAAAATCATTGACAATAATTATTATCCGGTTGAAGAAGCGCGCAACAGCAACATGCGCCATCGCCCGATTGGCATTGGTGTGCAGGGATTAGCTGATGCATTTATTTTAATGCGTCATGCTTTCGAAAGTGATGAAGCCAAGCAACTGAATAAAGATATTTTCGAAACCATTTACTATGCTTCAATGACTGCTTCAAAAGATTTGGCGAAGCAGTATGGTCATTACGAAAGTTATCCAGGCTCTCCGGTTTCAAAAGGAATTTTTCAGTTCGACATGTGGGGTGTTACACCAACCAATCGTTGGGAGTGGAGTGTGCTGAAAGAAGAAGTGAAAAAATACGGAGTACGCAATTCATTGTTGCTCGCGCCAATGCCTACTGCCAGTACTTCACAAATTCTTGGCAACAACGAATGCTTCGAACCATACACATCAAATCTTTACAGCCGCCGTGTGTTGAGTGGTGAATTCACTATCGTGAACAAACATTTGCTCAAAGACTTAGTGCGCCTTGGTTTGTGGAGCGATGCAATGAAAAATAAAATTATTGCTGCCGAAGGTTCCATACAAAACATTGCAGAGATTCCGCAGGATGTAAAAGATTTGTACAAAACAGTTTGGGAAATAAAACAGCGCAGCATTATTGATATGGCTGCCGACCGCGGTGCATACATCTGTCAGTCGCAATCATTGAATTTATTTATTCAGGATGCGAACATCAGCAAGCTTACGAGCATGCATTTCTACTCCTGGAAAAAAGGATTGAAAACAGGAATGTATTATTTGAGAACCAAAGCCGCATCAAGCGCTGTGAAGTTTACTGTTACACACGAAGCCATGCAACAATTCACCGACCAATTAACAGGTGTAGTAGAAGCAGCCGTAGCAACAGCAGTATCTCATAACTCTGCAAACTCAAAACTCGAAACTCAAAACTCGAAACTCGAAACTGTATTTACAAACTCAAAACCCGAAATTGAAATCAACGAGCAACTCTTAAACCGCAGCTACGAACTCGAAACCCAAAACTCGAAACCCGAAACTTTATTAAGTGAGTCGCAGGAAAATTACAGCGAAGGAGCAAGTTGCACATTGGATGATGAAGGCAACTGCATCATGTGCAGCGGATAGAAAATTTTTTTGCTTGAAAAATGAAATTGAAAAAGTCCTCCGATGATTCGGAGAACTTTTTTATTTTTTGCAATTATGTATTTTGCAGAACCAAATTTTTATTGATGATAGAGATTGATAAAACAATAGTGTAATAAATAGAAATGGAAAATGTAATCAACCTTTCTATAAAGTCTTTGAGTTCTGATGAAATCAACAGGATTGAAGAATTCAGAAAAGCAAAACAAACTGCTATACTCACAATACTATTTTCTGATATTGTAAACTCTTCACTCGCTACAGAAAAATTAGGTGAAAATACTTTTGCACGACTGCGCCATATTCATGATGAACTCTTTCGTCAAATCATGACTCGTGATAATGCGGGATTAAT
>BJGQ01000060.1 GCA_014190575.1 Bacteroidota bacterium
ATATAAGTATTGTAATCCTGTATGGTGGCGTTGAAATCGTCACGGGCTTTGTTAATCCGGTTTTCGGTACCTTCAATCTGTACTTGAAAATCACGGAATGCATCAGTGGTTTTCAAAACAGGATATTGCTCCACCACTAATAATAATTTACTGAATGATGAGTTCAAACTGTTTTGTGCCTGTTGAAATTGTTCGATAGATTCAGGAGTCAATTTTGTTGGGTCCACTGTAATTTTTGTTGCCTGACTTCGCGCTTCAATTACCGCCTGTAAAGTTGACTTTTCAAAATCAGCGGATCCTTTAATGGTGTTCACTACATTGCTGAATAAATCCATCCGGCGCTGGTACTGGCTTTCCACATTGCTCCACATTTTAGCAGTGTTTTCGTTCTTGGTCACCATTGAATTATTAAACCCCCGAATCCACATATAAATGCCGAGGATAACAACTACAATAATTCCGACTGTGATGAGTGTTCTGTTCATGTTTTATTGATTTTTTGGTTTGATAAAAGTAATTAGACGAAGTGAAACTTTGTTTATTGTTTTATTTTATGCAATAGTAAAACAGTTTTACATATTCATTATTCAGCGCAAGTAAACCATATTCACTTTTCCACCATTTATTTTCTTCATATCCAACAGAAGGTGCGCCAATGATTTTTACTTCAATATTTTTTTCAGCAAATTTTTCTTTGAAAACACTTCGCACTCTTCGTGTATGAAAACGGGATGAAACAATTTCAATCTGATTAATTTTTTTCTCCAGACAATATTTGAGAATTGAATCTGATTCTTCCAATGTACTTGTTCCTTCTTCCAAAACTTCAATTGCAGAATCGGGAACATTTAATCTTGTTAAAGCGAGTTTGGTTAATTCACCTTCAGTCATATCCATTCCAAGCGCTGCAAAATCCTGTGGATGATTGGCGCCTGTGCAAATAATTTTTTTACAGAAACCATTTTGAAATAATTCTGTTGCTTTTATCGAGCGCTCCTGTGGTGCACCTGACAACACAAAAACAATTTGCGTTTGTTCAGGAGCGTCTTCGCAAATCAAAAAGTTGGCGGCGCCTCGCATCAGCGAATAACGAAACAGAAAAAGCATCAGCAATACAAAAACCGGTATGCCGATGAAGAGTAGCAGCTTTTTATACATTTATGCGGTTGAATTTTTTTGAATGAACAAAGAAAAATGGCACGAAGCCGAAGTGATAAATATAACAGCACTCACTGCTGATATTTGTCGCTTCCGGCTCAAAGTAAAAGATGTTTCTGCATTTGATTTTAAACCCGGTCAGTTTGTTACACTCGATTTACCCATTGGCGAACAATCGAAAGACCGGTGGCGAAGTTATTCAATCGCCTCACCTCCTGATGGCGATTCAGTTTTTGAATTGGTGATTATGAGTTTGCGTGGCGGGAAAGCATCGGACTATTTATTTCACGAAACAAAGGAAGGCAGCATTCTGAAATTCAACGGACCACTCGGAAAATTTTTATTGCCCGCGAAAATTGAAAATGATTTGTGCTTCGTTTGCACCGGCACAGGCATCACTCCTTTTCGAAGCATGCTGTTACACTTATCAAATAAAAATCAGGAACACAAAAACATTTATCTCTTTTTCGGAACACGCAATTTAAAAGATGTTTTGTTCAGAGAGGAATTAGAAGCGCTGCAAAAAACATTTCCGCACTTCAATTACAAATTTGTTTTGTCGAAAGAAGAAAGCACGGAATACAAAGGTGCAAAAGGTCATGTGCATCAATTGTATGAAAAAGAATTTGCTGACAAACGACCGGCAGATTTTTATTTATGCGGCTGGCGCGGAATGATTCACGAAGCACGGGAGCGATTAAATAAAATGGGATACACTTCAAAAAATATTCATCTCGAAGTGTATGATTAATCAGCACTTCAACTTGCCATAAAACTTTACGACTTTTGACCGATTCATTTTAAATAAAAAACAGCGATTGAAAAAATTTATTTTTAAAAATCATTTAGTAATAATCTTATTGGGAGGTTTTATCCTAAGATTATTTTTCTATTTCTTCGGGGCAAAAGTTTATTATGGGAAATCCGATTTTTTTATTGGTGGCGATACCTCCGGATGGGTAACTTCAATATTGAATTTGATAAATCATGGTAGTTATTCAATAGATCTGAATGAACCAACAGGCTATTTTTTCAGACCACCAGGGTATTCTTTTTTCTTCGGAATATTTTATTTGCTAAGCGGAAAAAATCTTTCGGTTGCATACCACTTAGTTGTTTGGGCTCAACTATTTATGGATGTTATTTCAATCTGGTTCATTTATGATATTGTACAGAGATCTTTTAAAAATCAACTATGGTCATCAATTACAGCAATACTATATGCTGCCTATCCTTTTGTAATTGTTTGGACTGCGATTGTATATGCAGAGTCAACCAGTGTTTTTTTGTTGCTAGCGGGATTCTGGTTTTTTACAAACGATAAAATAAAATATCATTTTTTCTGGAGCGGAATATTTATCGGAATTGCTGCACTAACCCGTTTGCAGATTCTATTCTTTTTACCCGCTGCAATTATTGCTTTATTTTTCAATTATAGAAATTATTTTAAAACCTTTCTAAAAACTTCAATTCCATTTATTGTTGCTTTTAGTATTTCATTCGGATTGTGGCCAGCCAGAAATTATTTGTTACAAGGCCGACTTTTATTTTCACAGGATTTGAGTGCAGTGGCTTGTTGGGATAAAGATTACATGGCCTTTATGGATTACATTTTTTCCATTAAAACAGATCATCAGCCGCAGTATTCACAAATGATAAATGGTGAAAAAGTAACCTGGCCAAAAGATTCATATATCGTTCCGGGAGATTCAGAAAAACTTGAAAGTGTTGTGAAAATGTGCCGCACTTGCGGACATGGATTCAGCGTATTTATGAAAAATGAAGGTCTGCGGAAAAATGATTTACCACTCGATAGCAGTTGCAGTATTCAAATAGCAGTTATCTGGAATAATTTAAAAGAGAATCAGGTTAAGTTTAATAAAGCGAATGTTTACTTGTGGGTTCCGCTTAATAATTTCAAGAAAAGTATATTTAAAAGCGATCTGTATAAACCATCGAGCAAAATTGTGAGCATTGTTTCAACTGTTTTATTTGGTTACAGAACCATTATGATTTTACTCGGCCTTTTTGGTTTACTACTTTACTACAGAGTCAAAAAAGAATTTCCAATCATTTTAAAGTTGATCATTTGCTACTTCTTCACCTGGTATTTCTGGAATTCGTTTGTATACCGAAATATGGAAATTCGATATTTAATGCAAACAGATATCTTGTTATTGATACCGGCAGCATTTTGTTTTGTTGTAATGATCGAAAAATATTTTTTGAAGAAACAAAAACCTGAACGGGTTTCGTAATGGAAATAAAAAGTCAAAAAATCTATTTTCCGAATTTAGACGGTCTTCGATTCTTCGCATTTTTTGCTGTGTTATTAAGGCATTCCGGTAATACAGATTTTCAGTACATCAACACAAATCCAACTTTCATTTTTGTTAAAAAATATTTTTTCATGAACGGTTTGCTGGGAGTTAATTTTTTTTTTGTGTTAAGTGGCTTTCTCATCACTTATTTATTGCTGAATGAAAAAACTGTTTTCGGAAAGATTGATATCAAATCATTTTATATAAGAAGAGTCCTTCGCATCTGGCCGGTTTATTTCCTCACTTTAATAATCGGATTTTTAATTGTTCCATATTTTAAATCTGCTACCGGAATTAATGAACCAGTTAATGCTAATCCATGGTACTATATTTTCTTCATTGGAAATTTTCATGCAGTATATCTTAATTCTCCTAATAGTCCGGTTCTTGATAGGTTATGGAGTATTGCAGTTGAAGAACAGTTTTATCTCATATGGCCGGTAGTAATTGCATTAGTTCCTGTAAAAAAACTTCCGATCACTTTTTCTTTTCTCATCTTGATAAGTGCAGTTTACCGATTTATTCATAACAATGAATCAGAAGTTGTTCAGTTTCACACTCTCGCCGCCATGTCTGATTTGGTAGTTGGATCATGGGCCGCATATCTGATTTTCTTTAAAGACAAATTCAAATCTTTCTTCGAAAATATTCCACAATGGCAAGTGCTGATTATTTATCTGTTAACTTTTTCAATACTTTTTGGTTATAAAGTCATTCTAAGAAATGTTCCATGCCAACTGGTCTTTCAAATTTTATTTGGAGTGGTATTCTCATTGGTAATTCTTGAACAGAATTATGCGCGAAATTCTTTTTTCAAAATGTCGAACTTCAAATGGATTTCGAAATGGGGCGTGTGGACTTATGGTTTGTATTGCTATCACGCACTTGGAATTTATGCCGCAATTCTCATCAGTAAAAAATTAGGATTCAATACCACCACTTTTGAAGTGCTGGTGACTGATACATTAATTGCATTGACAGTTTCATTGCTCATCAGTTGGCTCAGCTATAAATATTTTGAAACTCCATTCCTTCGATTGAAAAACAAATTGCAAAAAGTTAAAGCGCATCAATAATTTTTATCAGTGAAAGTGCTCTACATATCTTACGATGGAATGACTGACCCGCTCGGGCAAAGTCAGGTGATTCCATATCTCGAAGGACTGGTGAAAAAAGGACACACTGTTACACTCATCAGTTGCGAGAAACCGGAGCGTGCAAAAGAACAATCCAAAATTCAGCAAATACTTTCAGGTGCAAATATTGATTGGCACCCTGTTCAGTACACTAAAAAACCACCGGTTCTTTCCACTATTAAAGATATCCGGAGCATTTATAAACTAAGTGTTCGATTAGTAAAAGAAAAGAAAATTGAAACCGTGCATTGCAGAAGTTACATCGCTGCATTGATTGGATTGCAATTGAAAAATAATTTCAGCACGAAATTTATTTTCGATATGCGCGGATTCTGGGCTGACGAAAGAGTCGAAGGCGGAATCTGGAATTTGAAAAATCCGATTTACAAAATCATCTATTCGTATTTCAAGAAAAAAGAAAAACAATTTCTGGAGAAAGCTGATTACACCGTTTCACTCACCGAGAATGCAAAGCAGGAAATTCTTTCCTGGAAAAATATTTCACATCAGCCCTTGAAGATTGATGTGATTCCGTGCTGCGTGGATATGAATTTATTTGATGCAACAAAAATTTCTGTTACAGCCATTCAAAACAAAAAATCAGAATTGGGATTAACTGATTCTTCATTCGTGCTTTCGTATGTTGGCTCCATCGGCACTTGGTACCTGTGCGATGAAATGTTACAGTTCTTTTCACGGTTATTAAAAAAAATTCCAAATGCAAAATTTTTATTCATCACACCAGAAGACAAAGATTTTGTGATTACAAAAGCAAGAGTGCAAAATATTCCAATTGAAAATTTAGTAATTCTGAAAGCAGCACGAAATGAAATGCCTTTGCTGTTAAAGTGTTGCGATGCTTCCATCTTTTTCATTAAACCATCTTTCAGCAAGAAAGCATCATCGCCGGTTAAGCAGGGAGAAATTATGAGCATGGGTATTCCGATTATCTGTAACAGTAAAATCGGTGACACCGATTTAATTGTTCGCGAAAGCAATGGAGGTTTTATTCTTAGTGAATTGACTGATGATGCATTTGATAAATTGATTTCTCAATTGGAAAAACTGAAAGAATTAAATCCAACCGAAATCAGAAAAGGAGCAGAAAGATTTTATTCGTTGGAAAAAGGAATTCATGCTTACGATTCGGTTTACAAAAAACTTTCGGTGTGAAAAAATTAATCATCATTACTCCGTATCCGATTGGTGAAGCGCCTAGTCAGCGTTTTCGGTTCGAGCAATATTTGTCGCACTTCGAAAAAAACGGCTGGCAATGGCAACTCGAATCATTCTGGAATTTAAGCACTTGGAAACTACTCTATCATCGCGGAAAATATTTTCAGAAATTATTGGGTTTGTTTTCCGGATTTCTTCGCCGGTTTTTTTTACTATTCAGATTAAGCAGCGCTGATTTAATTTTTATTCATCGCGAAGCAGCTCCTGTTGGTCCTCCCATTTTCGAATGGATTATTGCAAAGGTTTTGCGCAAAAAAATTATTTACGATTTTGATGATGCCATATGGAATCCGAATGTATCAGTCAGCAATGGATTTGCGAATCGTTTTAAATGGTACAGTAAAGTCGGAACCATTTGCAGGTGGTCAACTGTAGTCACCTGTGGAAATAATTATCTGAGAAATTATGCTTTGCATTTTAATAAAGATGTAAAATTTATTCCTACAACTATTGACACTGATTATCATTTGCCTAATCAAAAAACAGAAAATAAAATTCCTGTGATTGGCTGGACGGGTTCGCATTCCACCACTTACTATTTGAATTTTTTGAATCCTGTTTTTACAAAATTAGAGGAACAATTTCAATTCGAACTCAGAATTATTTCCAATAAAGATTTACAAATTCCATTAAAATCATATCGCTTCATTCATTGGAAAAAAGAAACTGAAATTGAAGACCTGCAACAATTTGATATTGGAATTATGCCACTGCCTGATGATGAATGGAGCAAGGGAAAATGTGGTTTTAAGTTATTGCAATACATGTCGGTTGGTGTAGCGAGCATTGCTTCGCCTGTTGGTGTCAACACCGAAATCATTATTGACAATGAAACTGGATTTATTGCTGTAACAGAAAATGATTGGTTCGAAAAATTAGCAGCACTGATACAAAATCAGGAGAAAAGAGAAAGTGTGATTGCGAATGCTCGACAACACATCGAAAAAAATTATTCGGTTCATGCAATGAAACCGATATACCTGCAATTGCTGAATGATACTGTTGCGATATAATCAGTGTAGCGAAACTTCTTTTTGCGAAGCAATAAACTCTTTGATTTTATTTTCAATCTCGTCGCCGGGCATCATAAGAATAACATGCATCCCTAATTTATCAGCGGTCTCCACATTCACTGCGGAGTCATCAAGAAATAAAGTTTCTTCAGGCATCAGATTATTTTCTTCCAACACCAACTGAAATATTTTCTCGTCGGGCTTGCGCATTCCAACCTGACAACTGTAATATGCTTTCTTAAATTTTTCGCTGATGTCAGTCATCGCAAATTCTTTTTGCAGATAGCTGCTTATAAAATTCAGGTGAATGCTGTTTGTATTTGAAAGCAAAAAAGTGGCGAATGATTTTTTTAATTCGTCGAGATACTGCATTCTGTTTTTTGGAATATCCATTAGCATTGCATTCCAACATTTATCAATCACTTTATCGCTCAATGGTAAACCGGTGGCAGTGCGCAGGTGCATCCGAAATTCTTCTTCACTAATTAAACCGCAATCGAACAAGTGAAAAAATGGATGCTGACTAAATTCGGTAAAGAGCGAATTAAAATTTTTCACTCCCTCGTTTTCAAAAGCCAAACGAGTTAAATCAAAATCAAGATTAATGATAACCTTGCCGTAATCGAAGATGATATTCTTTAGTTCCACAGTTTTTCTTTTTCGGTGATGAATGTAAGATTGAAACTGAAATCACAAAGTTGCACTTAACAATACTTTACGAACGAAAGTGTTTAAAGTTTAGATGGAATTGGTCACCTGCCAATTAATTATATTTTTGTCGCTTGAAAATTTCAGGGCCCATAGCTCAGTTGGTTAGAGCAGCGGACTCATAATCCGTTGGTCCGGGGTTCAAGTCCCTGTGGGCCCAC
>BJGQ01000061.1 GCA_014190575.1 Bacteroidota bacterium
ACACACATGGCTTTCACGGCTTACGAAATTCATCTAATTCAAAACGATATCAATGCATTTTTTCAATCAGTGGATATTGCCAACTTCAAACATTTGTTTGAAACGCATCAGGATTTATTATCTGATTCAGATTATGTAACGCAGTTAAATACTTTTCTGAATTCATGGGCGCAAAATCCAGCTGACACCTCCAATATTTTACAAGCAAAAATTCTGGCCCAGAAACTTACTTCAATGGAAGCTAACATTCCGGTGGTGGGTGCATCAGGAGCGGTGTTCGGTGTGCTGCTTGCTTTCGGCATGTTGTTTCCGAATACTTATTTGTACTTAATGTTTCCACCCATTCCAATCAAAGCAAAATACTTTGTGATATTTTATGGAGCATTTGAATTGTATGCAGGAGTTACCGGAACGCAGGAGGGAGTTGCTCACTTTGCCCATCTTGGTGGAATGTTATTTGGCTTCATTTTGATTAAATACTGGAATAAAACGAGAAAGGATTTTTTCTGATGGCAGAAAATTTTTTAATCCGCGAAATCAAAAACACTTTTTCTCCTACAGGGAAAATGGTGAGCAGGTTAATTGTAATAAACATCATTGTGTTTTTGGTGTTGCGATTGATTTCGCTCTTCGGCGATTTGAGCGGTAATTATCCTCATATGGATAAAGTGATTTCATATCTCGCATTGCCCGCTAGTTTATCAAAACTTATTTATCGGCCATGGACAATCATCACTTATGCATTCACACATTTCGAATTATTTCACATTGTTTTCAATATGCTTTGGTTGTACTGGGTAGGAAGCATTCTTTCAGAATTTATCGGCAACAAAAAAATTCTTCCGGTTTACATGATGGGAAGTTGGTTTGGTGGGCTGCTTTATATTTTGTTCTACAATGTTTTTCCTTACTTCAATAATTTGGTTGACCAGAGTTCATGCATTGGTGCATCGGCCGGTATCATGGCAATCATTCTTGCTACAGCGGTTCTGTTACCTGATTATTCAATCATGATTTTTATCTGGCCGATACGGATGAAATGGCTGGCAGCAATTTTTGTCGGCATTGATATTATCAGTATTAATTTCGATGGAAATGCCGGGGGCCACATTGCACATTTAGGCGGTGCGTTATTCGGATACATTTATATCGTAGCATACCGAAATGGAAATGATTTATCGTTGTGGTTTAATAATGGGGCTGATTCAATTGTTTCTGTTTTTTCAGGAAGAAAAAAAATGAAAGTGACTTACACAAAAACAGAAGCGAAACATTCGGAACGGAAAAAAGACATTGATAAACAAAAAAAGATTGATTCAATATTGGATAAAATAAGTAAGTCGGGTTATGAAAGTTTAAGTGCCGAGGAAAAAGAAATTTTATTTAAAGAAAGTAAAAATTAATATTGAAAAAGCTCCTGACGATTCTGCGTAAGTCAATGGTAATAATATCAGTGTTTCTTGCAATATGTATGATTGCGAGCGTGAGCGCCAGTTATTTTCCTCCGGGCAAAACTTGGGTCATTGCTTTTTTCGGCTTGGCATTTATTCCTTTGTGGGGGTTGAATTTTTTAGTATTAATATTTTGGATTGTTGTCAGGTTAAGGCACTCGGCTATTCCGTTTATTGCGCTACTGATTTCGACGCCCGTTTTTTTTCATGTATTTGGATTTCACTATGGAAAACAAAATGAAAAAGAACCGGATAACAACAGTTTGAAGTTGATGAGCTACAATGTTCGGAATTTCGATTTGTACAATTGGGAACACAACAGCAATACAAAAAGCAGTATTTATAAAATGCTGGTTGATGAGCAACCGGATATCCTTTGTTTTCAGGAATTTTACAGCAGTGATAACGATAAAGGTTGGACGAATGAAAAAGATATCTCTGAATTATTAAATCTGACAGAACACTTTTTCAGCATATCAAACACCGTTGAAAAATATGAACATTGGGGATTGTGTACTTACAGTCGTTATCCAATTGTTTCGCATGGCAATATTGATCACATGGGTGTTAATATAAACGCCGGTATTTATACCGACATAAAAACTCCATCAGGCATTGTTCGTGTTTACAATGTGCACCTGCAAAGTTTTCATTTAAATTATAAAGACTATGAAACCATCGACCTAAAAAACGACAGCTCATTAAACCTGAAAGCAGGCAAATCTATTTTCAGTAAAATGAAACGAACCTATGTAACCAGGGGCGCACAGGTTCAGGTAATTGCAAAGCACATCAGTGCATCCCCCTATCCTGTTTTTGTTTGTGGTGATTTTAATGATACACCATCCTCATTTTCATACAACACTTTAAAAGGAAATTTAAAAGATGCATTTTTAGAAAAGAGCTGGGGCATTGGATTTACCTATGATTACTGGCTTCCAATTTTCAGAATTGACTATTTGTTAATAGACCCTCGGTGGAATATCAATAATTTTAAAGTGTTAGGAGAAGATTTATCTGATCACTATCCTGTTGTAAGCACTATTTCACCATTAAAACATTGAGTATATTCTATCGGATTGAATTTCGGAATTGGCAGTAGAAACATTATTTTTCCGGCTTGTAATGATTTCTACCACCCGAAGAAAATTTACTTTTATTTTATTCCTGTTTTTAAGCAATAGCATTTTGTTGTTTGCGCAAAACAGTGATTGCCCCACTGCGTTATTTTTATGCAATGAAAATACTTTTACAGTAGCTGGAGGTGGTTATAGTCAAGGAAGCATTGCTGAATCGCCCGGTTGTTGGTTTGGTCATACTGATAATGCTTCACACTGGTACACTTTTACCTGTACGCAAAGCGGCACTTTTACATTTAGTTGCTTGCCTAACCCATCAGCCGATTTTGATTTCGCTATGTACAACATCACTGGCTCGTCGAGTGGTACTTGTAATTTAGGAAATATGATTTCATGTAATTACTCAATTCCATCAGGAAACGGAACAACAGGAATTGGTTGTGCAAATGGTGCCGGATGTAATGCAACTGTAAATCTTGTTGCAGGTCAAACTTATGCGATAATTGTAAACAGATATACCACAGGTTCAACTAGTGGTTTCACTATGTCGTTTGGTGGAACAGCTCAAATCGGAATCATTGCAAATTATACTTTTACAAATGCCTGTCTCGGTCAATCGGTTCAGTTCACTAATTCATCTTCAACAGGAGCAGGTGTAACTTATACCTGGAATTTTGATGATGGTGGAATTTCTTCACTTCAGAATCCTTCACATTTGTATGCAGCTGCCGGAACTTACAATGTTCAATTGATAACCAGTAATGGAAGTTGTGCTGATACAATTATTCATCAGGTGACAATAACTCCGGGACCAACTGTAACTGTTAATCCAACACCATCAAACATTTGTGCCGGTCAATCAGTAGCGCTTACTGCAAATGGGGCAACTACTTACACATGGTCTCCGAATTATAATTTAACATCAACTACCGGGGCAACTGTTTCTGCATCACCTGCTGCTAGTTCAACTTATACAGTTACAGGAACTATGAATGGGTGCAATGGAACTGCAACAGCAGTAATAATAGTGGGCGCATTAAGTACTGTAAATAGCTTACCTGCCACATCAACAATTTGTGCTGGAGACAATGTTACACTTACCGCAAATGGAGCAAGTACCTATTCATGGTCTCCCTCAAATGGATTAAATGTATCAACCGGAAATTCAGTCATTGCATCACCTGCAATAACAACAACTTATGTTTTAACCGGAACAAATGCTGCAGGTTGCGATGGGTTTGATACAACAATTATTACCGTAAATCCACAACCGATTATTGTTTTTAATCCAGCTGCACCATCGTTTTGTGTTGGCGGAAATGTGTTGATTGATGCAAGCGGCGCAAGTACCTATTCATGGTCACCATCGTCTGGTTTGAGTGCAACAAATAGTTCTTCAGTTACAGCATCACCGGCTATTACTTCAACCTATTCAGTACTGGCTGTTGATATTAATGGTTGTACCAATACCAATTCAGTTGTAGTAACTGTAAATCCTATACCATCAATATCTGTTAATCCGCCAACAGGTTTAATATGTGCAGGCGCTTCTACTGTGCTCACTTCAAGCGGTGCAAATTCATATACCTGGTTACCTGCTGCAACATTAAGTGCTTCAACCGGAACTACAGTTACCGCATCACCGCTTACAACAATTACCTATTCGGTTGTTGGAACATCTGCATCCGGTTGTTCAGATCAAATTACAGTTTCAATTGATGTGATTCCAAACCCTACAATTAATATTCTACCTGCCAATCCTGTAATTTGTGGCGGTGGTTCAGTGAATATTGTTGCAAGCGGAGCATCAACTTATATATGGTCGCCATCAACCGGTTTAAATAATTCTACCAATTCGGCTGTTACTGCTTCACCAAGTGCTACATCAACATATTCGGTTCTTGGAACGGCGGCAAATGGTTGTACAGCACTTTCATCAACCATAATTTCAGTTAATGCATTACCAACAGTCAACATAAATCCGATTGTTGCCACTATTTGCGTTGGAGAAAATGTGCAGTTATCTGCAAGTGGTGCGATTAGCTATTTATGGAATCCGGGGGCAGCATTAAGCAGTAACAACATTTTTAATCCTATTGCAACACCTGTAACATCCACTACTTACACCGTGATCGGTACAGATGCAAATGGCTGCACTGGTTCTGTTACAACTGATATATTTGTGAATGCTCTTCCATTATTATCAGTTACACCAAACACTTCATTGTTTTGCCCGGGTGCAAGCGTGGTATTAACTTCGGGAGGGGCAACAATTTATTCATGGTCTCCTTCAACCGGATTAAGTGCAATCAATGGAGCTATAGTAACTGCTACTCCTGCAGCATCAACCATTTATACAGTAACAGGAACTGATGCAAATGGATGTTCGGCTTCTACCTCATCAGCTCTTACACTTGATCCATTTCCGGTTGCATCATTTAATTTGAACCCGGGTGATGGCTGCGAACCACTCTTAGTAACATTTCAGAATACAAGTAATAATGGTGTAACTGCTGCGTGGCATTTTGGTGACGGAACAATCGGGATTGGAAATTCAACGCAGCATGTTTATTACAGCGGAACTTATAATGTGACCATGATTGCTTTTAATACAAGCGGGTGTTCTGATACTGCTTTTGAACCCGCTGCGGTTACGGTTTATCCAACACCAACAGCGTATTTTAATATGGATCCACCAGCACCGGGAAATTTTCCGTACACTGATAATCTTTTTAATTTCACTAACACCTCAACTGGAGCAACAACTTACAATTGGAATTTTGGTGACAACACTGCTGATACCTCATTCAATACCACACACAGTTTTGGGGAGCCCGGAGAATTTTATGTTATACTTACTGCCACAGCAGATAATGGGTGCAGTGATACCGCACAAAGTCCGCTTATAATTATTGAAGGTGAACCTAAGCCATGGATTCCAAATTCATTTACTCCGAACAATGATGGAATTAATGATGTGTTCAGGATTTATGGAATTGCAATTGCCACAGCCAATTTCAGGGTGTATGACCGCTGGGGCGAATTGGTTTTTCATACAAAAGATTATTCTGTTGGTTGGGATGGAAATTTTCATGGCCTAAAATCTTCAACCGATGTGTATGTGTATGAAGCGCAAATTGAAATGCTGAGTGGCGAGAAATATATTCTGAAGGGTGATGTAACGCTTATCAGGTAATTCTGTTTTCGGTTATCGATTTATTTATTTCAGTAATTAATGAATCACATACAACTTTTTGTTATTGCTTTATGCTTATGAATGAATGGAAGTGATGTTTTGAACAAAAGATTTATAAAAGAATAATCTATCTCAACTCCAGCAACGCAACATTCTCAATGTGATGCGTATGTGGAAACATATCAACGGGTTGCACTTTCAGTAAATCATATTTCTGTGAAAGTATTTGTAAGTCGCGTGCTTGTGATGCAGGGTTGCAACTCACATATATAATTCGCCTGCTTTCAGTATTCAATAATTCACGCACCACATCAGGATGCATGCCTGCGCGCGGCGGGTCGGTGATAATTACATCGGGCTTACCATGCTCAGCAACAAATTTTGTGGTGAGTGCAGCGCGCAAATCCGAAGTATAAAATTTCACATTCGATATTCCATTCAGTTGCGCATTCAGTCGTGCATCACGGATTGAGTCTTCTACCTGTTCAATTCCAACAACCTGTTTTGCTTGTGCAGCAACGAACAATGCAATGCTTCCGGTTCCAGTATATAAATCATAAACCAATTCGTCACC
>BJGQ01000062.1 GCA_014190575.1 Bacteroidota bacterium
GTTCCGTCTGATACAGAACTGTTACAGCAGTTGCCCGGAGTTGGAAGAAAGACTGCGAATGTGATTGCTTCCTGCATTTTCAATCAGCCGAAGATGGCAGTTGACACGCATGTGCAGAGAGTAGCCGCAAGAATCGGTTTAACGCGCGCTGCAAAAAATCCATTGCAAACCGAATTACAATTAATAAAATACATTCCTGAAAACCTGATTTCGAAAGCGCATCACTGGCTCATACTACACGGACGATATGTTTGTGTTGCGCGTAAACCTAAATGCGAAGAGTGCGGTTTGC
Source organism: Bacteroidota bacterium (assembly GCA_014190575.1). GTDB lineage: Bacteria > Bacteroidota > Bacteroidia > Chitinophagales > UBA10324 > UBA10324. The sequence goes on from BJGQ01000062.1 coordinate 293, forward strand.
GCGAGGTTTGTAAGTATTATCAGAGCACTTTGCCGAAAGTGAAAATGAAGAAATGAACTGCGCTATTCAACCACTTCGTGGTTGTGATTTATCGATGGATTTCGTATGCTCTGCATTTCATGCAGAGTTATTCAAATTAAATCCTTTCAGGATTTTGGAAGCGCAGTAAACTAAATGAATGGTAGAAATGAAATTTACAGTGCTATTCAACCACTTCGTGGTTGTGCTGAGTTGATGGGGTTTTATCCTCTGCATTTCATGCAGAGTTATTCAAGTTAAATCCTTTCAGGATTTTGAAATGCAGAAAACTGAATTAAAATGAGCAAGTAAAATTTACATTTGAGTTGCGAAGTCCTAAGGACTTAAATTGAATAATTACAAAAGCAATTTCATAGAAACGACTCTGGATTTTGAAAATACTGTAAATCATTTTTAAGCAAAGTCCGAAGGACTTAAATTTAAATAACCCCGAATGCAATTCGGGGCTACAACACAACAAGAAACCACAACTCCGAAGGAGTTGAATCAACAGAAGATGAGCACCTATACTCAAATACTTTATCAAATTGTTTTTAGCACAAAAAACAGAGAGCAAACTTTAGAGAAAGAAAATCGCAAAGAGTTGTTCAAATACATTTGGGGAATATTGAAAAACAAGAAGTGTCATTTATACCAAATAGGTGGTGTGGCTGACCACATTCATATTGTTACACACTTGCATCCCACCATAGCACTTTCATCATTGATAAAAGATATAAAGTTGGCAAGTTCAGAACACATAAAAGCCGAAAAACTTTTTCAAAAATTTTCTGCCTGGCAAGAAGGATATGGTGCTTTCACTTATTCAATTATGGAGAAAGACAGGTTGATTGAATATGTAAAGAATCAGGAAGAACATCATCGTAAGAAAACATTCAGAGAAGAATATATCGAATTACTTACCGAACACGGAATTGAATTTGAGGAGAAATACCTGATGTAAATTTATTCAACCACTTTGTGGTTGTGTTGTGTTGATGGGGTTTTATCCTCTGCATTTCATGCAGAGTTATTCAAATTAAATCCTTTCAGGATTTTGTTTTCGAGAGTTGATTTATAGAAAAATATTATTCAAAACTTCTTCACCACATCCAATACCTTCCCGCTAATTCTGAAATCATCATCACGATGAATAAAGATGGGCGCATAATCTTTTGTTGATTCCGAAACCAAAACAATTCTGTCGTTGGCTTTATCGAGACGATACTTTTTAATATTCGCCATGCCGTCAATAATGGAAACAACATAGTCGTTGTCCTTCGGCGAGATGTTTTCGCTGTCAACAATCACATAATCGCCGCTTTCAATATTCTTTCCTTTCACATTGGATTTGTTCAGCGAGTTGCCATCCGCTTTAATCACATACAATCCTTTTTTATAAGGCACCAGATTACGCGAAATTTTTAAGTACCCTTCAATATTCTCATTCGCATAAATCTCTGCAGGTCCGCAATTCGCAGAACCCACTATCGGCAGCGAAACAAAAAGATTATCCGTCTTCGCTTTGTTGCTGATACGCTTGATGGTTTGATTTCGCTTGTCAATTAAAATAAATCCTTTTGCTTCGAGCTGACTCAAATGATGTTTTACTTTTTGCGGAAGTTTTTCTCCAATGAGGTCACCTATTTCGCGAAGCGTAAGGTTGCCGATATTCTTCCGGTCAATTTCACTGAGCAATTGTTCCTGTAGCGAGTGCATACTTAATTATTTCTGCAAACTTAAATAAATTTAATTAATTATTCTGTAAAAACTTATTTATTGACAAACTTGACAAACTCAAAAGAATAATTATATTTGCATCGGATTCATTAACAAGACAAGTAAAAATTTGTGCATAAATATTTCCCGAACTTTCGTTGGTTAAAAGGTGGTGATGATTCACTTTCGTGGAGTATAGCAATACAATCAGTTAAAAAATTTTAAATCATGGCTAACATATCTTCAGAAAAACTCAAGGCGCTCAAACTTGCAATGGACAAGCTTGACAAAGATTACGGCAAAGGAACTGTAATGAAATTAGGTGACACGGTAATAGAACCACTCGAAGCCATTTCAACCGGCTCGCTCGGATTGGATGTTGCGTTGGGAATTGGTGGATTACCAAAAGGAAGAGTCGTAGAAATTTATGGTCCGGAGTCGAGCGGAAAAACAACACTCGCTACTCATGTGATTGCAGAAGCGCAGCGCCGCGGAGGCATTGCCGCTTTCATTGATGCTGAACATGCATTCGATAAAGGGTATGCGCAAAAGCTCGGTGTTGATGTTGAGAATCTTTTAATCTCGCAACCCGACAATGGCGAGCAGGCATTGGAAATTGCAGACAATTTAATTCGCTCCGGCGCTATTGATGTGATAGTGATTGACTCTGTTGCGGCGCTTGTTCCGAAAGCAGAAATAGAAGGTGAAATGGGCGACAGCAAAATGGGATTGCATGCACGGTTGATGAGTCAGGCAATGCGCAAACTCACCGGCACTATCAGCAAAACAGGTTGCCTTTGTATTTTCATTAATCAGTTGCGCGAAAAAATTGGTGTGATGTTCGGTAATCCGGAAACTACTACCGGTGGCAATGCATTGAAATTTTATGCTTCAGTTCGTTTGGATATTCGTCGGCTTGCTCAAATAAAAGATGGCGATGAAGTGATTGGCAACCGCGTGAAAGTGAAAGTAGTGAAGAATAAAGTTGCACCACCTTTCCGCATGGTGGAGTTCGATATTATTTATGGAGAAGGAATAAGCAAGGTTGGCGAAATCATTGACATGGGAGTTGAAATGCAAATTATTCAAAAGGCAGGTTCATGGTTCAGTTATGATGGAAACAAACTTGGTCAAGGCCGCGATGCAGTAAAACAATTGCTGCGCGACAATCCGGAAATGGCTGAAGAGATAGAAGCAAAAGTGCGTGGCAAACTGATGTCGAACGGCACAGCACCTGTTGCAGAATTAGCTGCTGATGAAAAATAGTTTATAAAAATAGTTGGTAAAAAAAATCCCGCTTCGGTTTTCGAGGCGAGATTTTTTATTTATGTCTGATCCTGAGATATATCGTTATCGATTAATGTCCTCCAATGTAATTATTTAAATCAGAAACAGAAGATTCAAATTCGAATGCATCATTCACTTTAAAATAATTTCCTTTATCGTAAGTGTGTCCGTAAGCAAATTTTGCAAACTCTAATTTCGATGCTTCGAAGTCGAACAACTGCATAATTTGTTTTACTTGATCAGCAACCACACAGTTAGAACCGATAATCTGTTTTGCAATTTCCAACTTGGTACTTTCAAAAGATTTGCTGGAAATGGAAGCTTTTGCAGATTCGAAATCGCCTGGAGCCATTGGCATCGGACAACCAATCGGACCACCATAGCCAGGTACATACACCACGGTAGTTTGTGTCATGCCGGGGTCAACATAACCTCCAGTTGTAGTAGTGGTTTGACTGTAAGTAGTAGTGGATGATGATTGTGAGGTTCCCATTCCGTCGTTGACATTTACATTCATACCTACGCCAACTCCGCCGAGATTCATTCCTACATTCATGTTTACATTATCGTTTGGATTTCCTGTAGTTGTAGTGGTGGTAGTTGTTTGTTGAACCACTCCTGTAGGTGTTGTAATAACAGTGGTGGTTTGTGGCACAGGTGAACCATAAACAACCACATATTGATTAGGTGCAGGAGGTGCATTAGGCACAATTGGAACAACCGACATCACACGCATTACAATTTCACCCTTCGAATTTTTCTTAATGTTGTAAGTGTATTCGCCTGGATCAGTAAAACCAATTGACTTATCAATATCAGGAAGATTGTTGTTCTCAAAAATAATTTTTGACTTGTACATGGTTGCATTTAATCCGGATACCTTGACATTGGTTTGTGGATCGGGATTTTGTTTTACACCATTGATAACAACCCAGAATTTTTCTCCGTCTTCAGAGAAAAAAATGCAGTTGAATTGAGCGTCTGCTTTCAGAATAAAACTTAAAAACAGAACAAAGAGCATTGTAATTTTTTTCATGCGTTAAAATTTTTGTGTGACATTAATTAAAAACTGTGCCAAAATCGGAAAAGAATCTGAAATGCTGAAATCTACTTCAACACAGTTCTTGAAATCACGATGCGCTGCACCTCTGAAGTGCCTTCGTATATCTGTGTGATTTTTGCATCGCGCATCAATCGCTCCACATGATATTCTTTTACATAGCCGTATCCGCCATGCACCTGAACTGCTTCAACAGTGGTGCGCATTGCCATTTCGGAAGCAAAAACTTTTGCAATGGAACCTGATAAAGTATAATCCAAATGCTGGTCTTTTTCCCAGGCTGCTTTCAAACACAATAATCTCGATGCCTCAACTTCGGTGGCCATATCAGCCAGTTTAAATTGTATTGCCTGGTGATGCATAATTTCTTTACCGAATGCTTTGCGCTCTTTTGAATAAGCAAGTGCTAATTCATAAGCGCCGGAACCAATTCCCAATGCTTGTGATGCAATTCCGATTCTTCCACCTGCTAAAGTTTTCATGGCGAATGTGAACCCGAATCCATCGGCTCCGATTCTGTTTTCTTTCGGAACAATCACATCCTGAAACATGATGCTGTGTGTATCACTACCACGGATTCCTAATTTATTTTCCTTGCCTCCTACTACAACTCCCTTCAGATTTTTATCAACGATAAATGCATTGATACCGCGACTTCCTTTTGAAACATCGGTTTGTGCAATAACTAAATAAACAGAACAGGAGTTACCATTGGTAATCCAGTTTTTTGTTCCGTTCAAAATATAGTGGTCGCCATTATCGATTGCAGTTGTTCGTTGCGATGTTGCATCAGAACCTGCTTCGGGTTCTGATAAACAAAATGCACCGATGTATAAATCACCATCCTTGCTTCCTTGTGCAAGTGGTGTTAAGTATTTTCTTTTTTGTTCTTCGTTGCCGAAAGTTTCCAATCCCCAACACACCAATGAATTATTTACACTCATGCACACGGAAACAGAAGCATCAATCTTGCTGATTTCTTCCATGGCGAGTACATATGAAACCGTATCCATTCCGCTGCCGCCATATTCGGGCGAAACCATCATACCCATGAAACCGAGTTCGGCTAATTTTTTTATTTGCTCTTTCGGAAATTTCTGATGTTCGTCGCGCTCTATTACGCCGGGCAATAATTCGGTCTTCGCAAAATTGCGTGCAGCATCTCTTACTGCAATTTGTTCTTCGGTCAATTGAAAATTCATTCTTGAAATTTAAGGGTGGCGAAAATAATAGTTTGCGGATAATATTAGTTGACTGTTTCCATTATGCAGTTGGCTGAATATTCTTCGGCAAAATTATTTCTTATTGGCTTGTATATCATTCAATAATTCTTCACTCACCCACTTTATTGTTTCATTAAAATCTCTGTACTTGAAATTTAATGCGTGAGAAATTTTTGAACCATCATAATAAAACTGATTGCTTGCAGTTCGTGCAGATTCAACAGTTACTAAAGGTTCTTTACCAATTAAATTAAGTAACGATAAAACCCGTGCGCCCATAATGGCAATTACAGGATTCACTTTAAATTTTGGTCGTGGTTTATTTAGTGAATCAGCAACAGCGAAGAAAAAATCTTTATAGGTCATGTTGGTGGCGCAACAAACGAATCGCTCGTTTACAAAATCACTGTTCATTAATTGAACAGCAATATCACACACATCACGCACATCCACCATTCCGTTTCCGCCAACCGGATATGCTTTCAATCCGTGATAAATATTTGAAAATAATTTGCAGGTTCCTTCCGTCCAATCGCCCGGTCCGAAAATCATGGTGGGATTTATTACTACTGCATTCAATCCTTCAGCCACTCCACGCCATACTTCCATTTCTGATTTGTGCTTGCTGATGGCATAACGGGTGTTGAGTTTATTTTCTTCCCACTTGTGTTTTTCCGAAATCATTTCA
>BJGQ01000063.1:0-3926 GCA_014190575.1 Bacteroidota bacterium
TGAAAGCGCTTGATTACTCCATGATGAGTCACGAGTTCAATAACATTATTTTCATTGGCGGTTCTCGGGTAGTTACACATATTAACCCGCGCATTATTGATTCTATCACTGGCTTAAAATGCCAGAATATTTCCATTCAGGATATTGGCATTGTTGAATACAACATGTTGCTTAGTAAATATTTGCAGGTGCACCAAAAACCTGATGCGGTGTTTATGAATCTTGATGTAAATATGTTTTTCACAAGTGGACCACTCTTTAACATCAATGATTTTATTCCGTATCTGGCCGATACTTTAATTTATAAAAAACTCAGCCCATATAAACTTGCTTACCGGAGCAAGCCGGTTCAATATTTTTATTTTCTGGAGAAAGTGTTTGCAACAACCGACTATGCAAAATCAAAATTGTTTGATTTTAAAAATCAGCTTTTACTCAATATAGATACTGCAATAGTTTACTCCAATTTCGAACCGAGAGTAGCTGACTGGAGTGTTGGTGCTGATTTAGAATTAAACACTCCAACAAATGCTACCTGGCAAAAAGAGGGGTTTGATTTATTGCAACAGGTAATTGACCGATGTAAGAAAGAATCCGTTCAACTCGTTTTTATTTATTCTCCGTTTTACTATAAAGGGAAAACATACATTGCAAATTTTGATGAAATTTTTAATCACATAAAAAAAATTGCAGATGAAAACAAAATTCCATTCTGGAATTATTCTACTATTGATTTTTGCAAGTCGAAAGAATATTTTTATAACTACTCACATATGAATTATAAAGGGGCAAAAGTTTTTTCAAACTTGCTGGCCTTAGACATTAAAGCCTTTTTAACCGATAAAAAATAATTCAGAGAAAAAGTAAATTCTCTTGCCCTCAAAACTGTTCAGCAATTTTCTTTCTGTTGAAATGAAATAGATGTACAACAACTTTGAGGCGAATGACAGAATTATTTTTATCGCTCATAGAAAAATTATGTTCGAAGAATTTTTGACCCCGCTCAACCTATCATCATTCATTGATGTAAAAAACCTGCATGAAACTCAGTGGGGAAAACAAATACGATTTAACACTGAAGGAATTGAAGATTTGATTGGAATTGACCTAGCAATTATAGGTGTGATGGAAGATCGAGGTTCATTGCGCAACAGTGGTTGTGCCGACGCTCCTGATGCGGTTCGTCATCATTTGTATAAATTATACAAACAACAATATGATTTGAATGTAGCTGACCTCGGAAATATTATTCGCGGTGTAACCATGCGCGATACTTATGTTGCATTAAGCAAATTAGTTGCTGAGTTGTTGCGAATGAAAATTGTTCCGATCATAATTGGCGGCAGTCACGATTTAACTTATGCGCAGTACGGCGGTTATCAGGAGTTGGAAGAAATAATAAATGTTGCTGTTGTTGATTCATACATTGATATCCGTGAGAATGAACCGGAAATTAACAGCGATAATTATTTGATGCGATTAATGATGCATCAACCAAATTATCTTTTCAATTACAGTCACATTGCCTATCAAACTCATTTTGCTCCGCCACACACTTTAGAAACACTGGACAAATTGCATTTCGATTTATACCGGCTCGGAAAACTGTTTGATGGCACAGTAGAAATGGAGCCCGTGTTGCGCGCAACCAACATGTTGAGCTTCGATATTTCAGCCGTGAGGTATTCTGATGCACCCGGAAACAGAAATGCAACACCAAATGGTTTGCGTGGCGAAGACGCTTGCCAGATTGCGCGATACGCAGGATTGAGTGAGCAAATGACTTCTTTCGGTTTGTATGAAATAAATCCGATGGTAGATGATCGAGAGCAAACCGTTCAACTTGCCGCACAAATGGTTTGGTATTTCGCCGATGGATTTTATAGCAGAAGAAAAGAACAGCCGCGAGATAACGACGAGAGTTTTACAAAATACATTATTCACTTCCGCCAAAATCATTATGAAATGACTTTCTGGAAAAGTGTAAAAAGTGATATGTGGTGGATGGAGGTTCCTGTTGGCGGCCGTGGAAGGATGAGAAGAAAAAACAAGGTGCTTCCATGTTCTTATGAAGATTATCAATCAGCTTGTAAAGAGGAATTACCAGAGCGCTGGTTGAAAGCGTATCATAAACTTTCGTAAAAGTTATTTTCAAGTCAGTTCCCCTTTTTTTAAGAAGGAGGAAACAGCTGGAGTTTTCATAGAAAATTAATTCCTAAAAAGAAAAAAACTTGCACAAATTTTTAATACAAAAAGCTACATCGTATCGTTTTATTATTTTAGCGAATCGCAAAACCAATAACATCATCAATCATGAGTTCCGAACCAGTGACGACCGAAGGAAAAAAGAAAAAAAATATTCCGGCAACAGAAGAGGATAATAAAATTGAAGCGCCCTCAAAAAATAAAGTGAGCAACGAAGATGCGCTCGAATATCACATGAAGGGCCGTCCTGGAAAAATTGAAGTTGTTCCAACGAAAGAAACAAAAACACAACGCGATTTAGCGCTCGCTTATTCACCTGGAGTGGCGGTTCCTTGTTTGGAAATTGCCCGTGATGTTGAGAATGTATATAAATATACAGCGAAAGGAAACTTAGTTGGCGTAATCACAAACGGAACTGCCGTACTTGGCCTCGGTGATATTGGCCCGGAAGCATCAAAGCCAGTGATGGAAGGAAAAGGGTTGCTCTTCAAAATTTTTGCTGATATTGATGTATTCGATATAGAGATAAATACTAAAAATGTTGACGAGTTTGTTGCGGCAGTTAAAGCACTCGAACCAACTTTTGGTGGGATTAATTTAGAAGACATTAAAGCACCGGAGTGTTTTGAAATTGAAGCGCGACTGAAAGCAGAAATGAAAATTCCGGTGATGCACGATGATCAACACGGAACAGCAATCATTTCAGGGGCCGCATTATTAAATGCATTAGAAGTAGCAGATAAAAAAATTGATAAAATTAAATTGGTGGTGAATGGCGCAGGTGCATCAGCCATCAGTTGTGCGAAATTATATGTTGCACTTGGCGTGCTGTGCGAAAACATTGTGATGGTAGATAGCAGTGGTGTTATTCGTGCCGACCGTGAAGGATTAGATGGAACCAAAAAACAATTCGCAACATCAAGAAATATTTTCACGCTGGAAGAAGCTATGAAAGATGCCGATGTGTTTTTGGGTTTATCAAAAGGAAATATTTTATCTCAGAAACACATTCAGTCAATGGCCAATACACCAATTGTATTTGCATTGGCTAATCCTGATCCTGAAATAAGTTATGAATTAGCCATTGCTTCGCGCGAAGATATTATTATGGCAACAGGCCGAAGTGATTATCCTAATCAGGTAAATAATGTTTTAGGATTTCCATTCATCTTTCGTGGGGCGCTTGATGTTCGCGCAACAGAAATTAACGAAGCCATGAAACTAGCTGCTGTAAAGGCTTTGGCAGAGCTGGCAAAAAAACCGGTTCCCGATTTAGTGAACCTTGCCTACAACGAAAAAAATATTTCATTCGGAAAAGAATACATCATTCCAAAACCAATTGACCCACGACTGCTTACTACTGTTTCTCCTGCAGTTGCAAAAGCAGCTATTGAAAGTGGAGTAGCAAAAAATATTATTACAGATTGGGAAACTTATGAAAATGAATTATCAAAACGATTAGGTCGCGATGATAATGTCATGCGCGTGATTACAAACAAAGCAAAACGAAACCCGAAACGCGTGGTTTTTGCGGAAGCCGATACTTATAAAATTCTTAAAGCTGCACAGATTGTTCGTGATGAAGGAATAGCTAAACCAATTTTGCTCGGTGATAAAGAAAAAATTCAAAACATCATTGTTGAAAATGGATTAGACCTTGGCGATTGCCAGATTGTTGATCCGCGTTCTCATGAAATGGATATCAAGCGTCATGAGTATGC
>BJGQ01000063.1:4437-6068 GCA_014190575.1 Bacteroidota bacterium
TATCCGTTTTCTGAATTAGTAAATGGCGGAGCCAACACTTTAATTTTCCCAAATCTTGCTGCAGGAAATATTGCTTACAAACTCATTCAGGAATTAGGATTGGCCGATACCATAGGACCAATTTTATTGGGATTGAAACGCCCTGTTCACATTCTACAACTCGGAAGCAGTGTGCGCGAAATTGTAAACATGGTAAACATTGCAGTAGTTGATGCACAGGTAAAAAGCGGGCGCAAATGATTTCATACTTACAGGGAAAATTTTCTTTCAAAAGCCCCACTCATATAATTATTGAAAACGGTGGTGTGGGTTACCATGTAAATATTTCGATGAACACTTGGAGTAAAATTCAACACGACGATTCAGGAAAACTACACACCTACTTACACATTACTGGCGGAACACAAAGCCCCCTGATAGTTTCATTGTATGGTTTTGCAGAAGAAGAAGAGCGCAGCATGTTTACCGAGTTATTAAATATTTCAGGTGTTGGCGCATCCACTGTTCGCATGGTGCTTTCTGCTTTATCGCCAAACGATTTGCGCAATGCCATTTTAACCGAGAATGCACATGCATTCGAACGGATAAAAGGCATCGGGCCTAAAACTGCGAAACGAATTATATTAGAGTTAAAAGATAAGGTTGCGAAAGTGGTTACAAAGGCCGATGGATTTTCGCCACATAATAAAGTAAACGACGAAGCGTTAAGCGCACTCATCATGTTGGGTTTTTCACGAGCTCCTGCCGAGCATGCCGTGCAGCGGGTAGTGGCCTCCAATCCGTCCATGACAGTGGAGGACATTATTAAACAAGTGTTGAAAACAATTTGATAGGCGACAGGGGTGCAGGCTATTTTAGCCTTTACCTATTTTCAGAGGAAGATTTTAATTTTTTAGAATAAAAACTTACGCGAATTTGAAACGCAATTTTAATCCCGCATTCATTATTGTATCTGCATTTGCGGTGCTCACTGTATTATCGGCAATAGGAAAAAATGAATTAAATAAAGTCAACAATCCAAATAATAGTTCCACAAATTCTACTGCTGTAATAGATACTCCACCTGAAATTGATTTGCCATATCCAATTCAGGATAACGATGGAAGTGTTTCTGATCAGAATAATAATCCGATGGATTTAACTGATCCATCCAACATTCAACAAGATGTCCAATACGATCCCGAAACCAATCAATACATTTTAACTGAAACAATCGGCAATCAGTTTTATCGCAATCCGACATACATGAGTTTCGAGGAGTTTTTAAAATATGAATACGATAAAACACAAAAAGAAAACTTTGAACAACTCAGCAATTCAAATTCACTGCTCACTCACAAGGGATTAATTCCAAAAGTAAATGTGGGTGGTCAGTTAGCTGATCGCTTGTTTGGAGGAACAGCAGTTGACATTCGACCCAATGGAAACATTGATTTAACATTTGGTTACAACCGGCAGAATATTCAGAATCCTACTCTCACTGCACAACAGCGCAAGCAGGGCGGTTTTCAGTTCGATATGAATATTCAAATGAATGTGGTTGGAAAAATCGGAGATAAATTAAAACTCACAACTAATTACAACACACAAAGCTCCTTCGATTTCGAAAATCAGGTGAAACTCGAATACAC
>BJGQ01000064.1 GCA_014190575.1 Bacteroidota bacterium
GTGTATCACTCCAAGTTTAATCCGCAGGAGCGAGTTGAAATTTGGAACAAGCTTTTAAAAAATCGTTACAACATTATTATTGGTGCGCGCTCTGCTTTATTTCTTCCTTTCAATAATTTAGGATTGGTGATCGTGGATGAAGAGCATGATTCATCGTACAAACAATATGACCCGGCACCTCGCTATCATGCACGAGATGCTGCTATTTATTTATCTCAACTGCATGGAGCAAAAACAATTTTGGGTTCAGCTACACCTTCAATTGAATCTTACTTCAATGCACAAACAGAAAAATATTCGTTGGTTGAATTGAAAGAACAATTCAGTCAGCAATCGTTGTCAGAAATAATTCCGGTCAACACAAAAAAAGAAACACGCGAACGAAAAATGCAATCGCATTTCAGCAGTGTGCTGATGAGCGAAATAAAAAAAGCACTCGACCAGGAAGAACAAATTATTCTGTTTCAAAATCGTCGCGGCTATTCGTCGTATCTCGAATGCAGAACCTGCGAGTGGGTGCCGCAATGCCCGAACTGTGATGTGCATCTCACTTATCACAAACAGAAAAATGAATTGTGTTGTCACTACTGCGGATTCAAACGAAATCCGGTTACTAAATGTGAAGCATGCGGAAGCACCGCGATACAAGTTGTAGGATTCGGTACTGAGAAAATTGAAGATGAACTGAAAACATTTTTTCCGGAAGTAAAAGTAGGAAGAATGGATGCTGATAATATCCGCACGCGAAGCGGTCACGATAAAATCATTGGCGACTTTGAAGAAAAAAAATTGCAGGTGTTAGTCGGAACACAAATGGTTGCTAAAGGATTGGACTTTGATCATGTTTCGTTAGTCGGTGTGATGAATGCAGATCAGTTATTGATGTTCCCTGATTTTCGTTCGGCAGAACGAGCGTATCAAATGATTGAACAAGTGAGCGGAAGAGCTGGAAGAAAAAATTATGCAGGCAAAGTGATTGTGCAAACCGAACGACCGGAACATTATGTATTACAGTTTTTGCAACAGCGCGATTACAAAGGATTTTATAATCACGAACTGTTACAGCGTCAGCGCTTTGGTTATCCGCCTTACACCCGACTGATAAAACTTTCGTTCAAACACAAAGAGCAACACAAAGCACAAGCCGCAGCAATTGATATGGCTAAAGCATTGGCACCGGTGTTACAGCATCGCTTGCTCGGTCCGGCAGAACCATACATCAACCGCATAAAAAATCAATACATCATTGAGTTGTTGTGCAAGCTCGAAAAAAATCAAGCGCTTATAAAATCAGCCAAGGAAACCATCATGCAGGAGCGCGATTACATTTTAGCTGTGAAAGGAAATCACGCGATGCAGATTGAAGTGAATGTTGATCCGTTTTAAAGAACACTTAATTTGAAATGAAAAAATTAATAAACTATTCAATCGAAAATTATTTTCAGATCGTTTGCTTTATCTCACTGAGTGTTTTATTCATTGTTATCGCCATTGGATTACCTGTTGGAATTGAAAGTTTAAATATGATTCGCGTTTTTAATAACGACGAAGCAAGGGGTGTTGAATTATTGAACCGATGCCTGCTTAAAAACAATCTTGACCCAAATTTTTACTACTACTATGGCATGTTATATTATACCATCTGCTTTGGAATCTGCAAAGTAGTTTTTCTATTTTCCTCCGAAACACAGCTATCAATATGGACAATTGCTTTTGTACTTAAACTGGTTTCGTTTCTATCATTTATTTTTTTCGCCGCTTTATTTTATCGGTTGTGTAAAATATTTCTCTCAAAAAAATGGTCGTGGTTGTGCTTGCTTGCCGTATCTACGATGGATTCGTTTTCGTCACTCGGGCAAATGATACATCCTGATATGACTCAAATTGCATTAGTCATTTTAAGTTTCCTTATTGTCTTTAAAAATCACACTTTACAAGCAGTTTATCTCGCCCAATTTGTTTCGGGTTTAGCATTCGGAACCAAGTATAATTCACTCTTTTCTTTCCCGTTCTTATTTCTCCCTTACTTACTCGACCAAAATTTTAATTATAAAAAAATCGTTTTCACAAAAAAGCAGGTTGTTGAAATTTTTTTTATTGTCATAAAAGGAGGATTATTTTTTCTATTAGGCTGGATAATTTTTAATCCATATGCGGTTATAAATTACAAATATTTTTTAGACACTATGCTCGTGCATTCATATATGGTAAGTAACGGTTGGTCTGAAATGAGTTCTTCGCCTAATCCGTTCAGCTGGCTCAATATTTTCTGGAATCAAATTCCTCCTTTTACTCTTTTGATATTGTCTGTTTCATTTTTACTGAGTTTCCTAATTCCATTAAAAAAAATAACTGGAATTTCTCCTCAGAACTTTAACTTGATAACTCTATTTTCTTATGTTGTATTCTGTTTTTTGTATTTGTTTTTTATAATCCGGCTTCGTGAGATGAGATATGGATTTCATTTTATTCCAATGCTATTCATTTTCTTTTTGGTTATATGGCAAACTGTTGTGGCAAAATTCAAACTAAATTTTATTCTTCCTGTTTTGCTTATCGGTATAGTATTCACCGCTTTTCAATCAGTCAAATCTTTTTCTCATGCTGCTGAAAAGTTATCGAATCCACTATTGAAGTCCGGAAAAATTCTTTCGGATAATTTCAAAAAGAACATCACAATTTATTGTGACTTCTATTCCTACATTCCGGATAGTTTCCTGCATGTAAATTATGATTGGGCAGTAAATGAAAAATCATTGGAGCAATTAAATCCTGATGTGGTAATCATAAATCAGAAGCGCTCAGGAAAGAAAGTTTGGATGCAACCTGCAACAACATTTATTCAACAACAATGGAAAATTGACAGCACCAATTATCCTGAAGTGATAAAAACACAAATTGATTTTTACAACTTTTTATTGAAAGAAAATTCGGGCTATAAACTTTTTTATGAAGATGATAAACTGATTATTTTTTCGAAGAAAGAATAACTCAATTTTAGCTTTTACAAAACCATCTTCCTGTTTCCCACCCAAACAAAACGGCGAGTTACAAATTCAGGATTGGTGAATGATGCATTGCCTGCAGGGTTTCCTCCTGTCACATGAAAATCAGAAAACGCTGCGTGTTGATTTACCCAAATTGGCCCGGTGAGGTTGAATGTAACGGGCGTAAAAACTTGCTGCATTTCTTCTGCTATCATATGCTCGGTCTCGCTTTCTGTTGTGTATGCTGCACATGTTAATGCTCCGTGTTTGCGAGCCATTTCTTTCGCCAACTTTAATGATTCAGCTGTGTCTTTTGTTTTAATAGCAATAGCAATTGGCCCGAATAATTCGCGCTCGAAAATATGATGTGCATCTGATTGCACTTCCAATAACACCGGTGATGTTGCACGGGCTGAATTGAATTCTTCATTCTTCACTGCAGTAGTTTCCAACACAACAGAAGCACCAAGAGTATTTGCATTTTGTGCGCGTTGCAATGTCAAATCATTTTGCAAACTGCCAAAAACACCAGCTCCCATTTTCGGATTATTGGTAATTCCAAGAATTGAATCTTTCAGTTTCGCAACCACTTCTTCATATGAATAATTTTTGTCTTTCCCCTTCACTCCGTTTATAGGAATAAAAAAGTTTTGCGGAGCAGTACACATTTGCCCTGAATACAATGAAACACTGAATGCGAGATTCTGCATTACAGCATCGAGATCAATTACAGAATCAAGAATTACACTGTTCACTCCAGCTTTTTCAGTGAACACTGTTTTATTCGGAATCGATTCAATATAATCACCAAAGTCTGTGCTTCCTGTATAATCAATTAATGCGATGTCAGGACTCTCTGTAAATTTTTTTGTAATTAATTTATCAGAAGTATCGCAAGCAAGTTGAACCACACAAGGATCAAATCCATTTTCTTTCAAACTCTTTTGCATTGCAGCAACAGCAATCGCAATGGGCAACACTGCTTTTGGATGTGGTTTTATAATTACTGAATTTCCCGCAATAAGATTTGCATACACGCCCGGCAAAGTATTCCAAACAGGAAATGTTGAACAACCAATTACTAATCCGATTCCTTTTGGAACAGGAGAATAAGTTTTCTCCAGCTTCACTGAAAATTTTCCCATTGGCTTTTCCCAGATAATGTTTTCCGGAAAGCGCGTGAGTTCGCTCAGGCCAAGCGCAATGGGTTCCAACGCACGATCAGCACTGTGCGGGCCACTCGCCTGAAAACTCATCATGTACGATTGACCACTTGTGTGCATGGTGGCATGTGCGATTGCAAAAAAATGTTTCTTAATCTCTTCCAATGTTTCCACCAAAGCGCCTGCTCTTTCCTGCGGTGTAATTTTTTTCCAACTCTTAAAAGCGTGTTTCGATTTTTCAATCACTTCACCTGAATCATAAATCGGATATTTTATTCCGAGTGCAGTCATGGTGAATGGAGAAACCTCTTCGCCACCAAATTCTTTTGCATCACCTTGCAACAATCCATTGAAATCAGAATTCAGAAAATTTTTATACTCCTCCTCTCCTTCTTTTGGTGCTTCTTCGCCATACGCTTTCGGATGTTCGGGATAGGCAGCATAAAATGTTCTTTCACTTATTGCTTGTTGTGCTCGTTCAATAAGTATTTTATGTTTTTCGTAAAGATTCATTGCTTTATTTTTTGAAGAGGACAAAAGTAATATTTGATGATTGGAAGTTCTTCCTATAAAAAAAGGTTGATTGAAATACTTTCAATCAACCTTTTTTATAAAATTATTTTTACTAAAAATTATTTCACCACTTCAAATTTTAAACTCTGCAATATTTTATTTTCAGCAGTTGAAACAACTGCAATATAATTTCCATTGCACAACTGAAGCGCGCTGTAATTAATATCGGTAACAGCAGTTTGGTTGATGGAATAAACGGCGGAATTAATTTGTCGTCCGGTTAAATCAAACAATTGCACTGCATATTTATCAGCAGGTAATCCACCAATGAGCAAATGAATATTACCGGCACTTGTCGGATTTGGATAAACAGAAAACAGCGATGGCTTCAATGTTTCAGAAATTCCTGCTGCCCACGAATCGCGATATGCAGCATTGTTAACGGTGGCACTGATTGAATCCATATTGAGCGAAACAATTTCATTGATGCTTGCATCATCAACAAAAGCATAATTAACTGAAATTGTATTTTGACTAAAAACTCCGTTGTTCCACGAACCCAGCACCTTTGCATCTACAACAATTGCAGTTGAATCCACTTGTTTTTTTCTCAAACAAGGAAATGAATTCAAAGGAGTCGTAACAGTTCCCCATCCATCAACAATCACATTAGAATGTGTGATGTTATGAACGCGAACAGAATCAGCAATTGGATACCCTGCCTGAGCACCTGTCATTTGTAACAACCAGGTATTTACAAAATTGTAACCGGAGTTATAAGTAATACCGCTTTTAGCTACAATACTTGGAGTAATGTAATGAATTACACCGGTCATACCCTGGAAATTTCCGGCAACACCAATGAAGTCGCACTCGCTTGTTGACTTAGTCATATACACATAGCCACCATTATTAATTCCGGCCAGTGTTGCTGTAGGAAATTGCGCACCATTTGGAGTAGTAGCAGGGTCAACAACTAAAGTTGAATCAATATAGTGATTATGAAGAGCTGAAAAATCCCAGGTTTGATTGGCACCGGCTGAACCGGGTGTAACAGTTGAAGTAAGTGAGTCGTGATGATTAATGTAAATATCTCCTAAATTCGGAAAGGACGATGATGTAAGGGTAATTTGCGCATTTGCAAACACAAAACTGAAAAGCAAAAAAGAAAGTAGAAGTGTTTTTTTCATCTTATTATTTTTTATGATGGTCAAATGTAAAAGTTATCGCGAAAACAATTTTTCTAAGTACAAATACTGCTTGGAATTGTGAATAATTGAATTGCTGTATCATGCCTGCTGCAAATATTTTTAACGCATGGCAAAGAAAAACACCAAACCGGCTGAACAAAAAAAACCGGACATAAAAACCCGAAACCCGAAACAAGAAACCCGAAACTATCC
>BJGQ01000065.1 GCA_014190575.1 Bacteroidota bacterium
TCAATGTGCTTGATGCTGCCCGTCATTTTTAATTCAACAGGTTTATTGCTGTCACTTAAAAACACTTTTATGATCTCAGAAAAATTTCCTGCATCAACCGGTTCATAAGTAACACTTAATATCCCAGTGTCACCGGGTTGAATGCCCGTTGGTTTTTGGTATGAAATATTTTCTCCAACATTCACCAGCAAAACAAAAACAGTTTTGCTTCCATGATTCACAAAACGAAAATCAGATTGCAAGTTGCTGACTGATGCCACTGTTCCATAATTGTGAGTGGAAACTATTGGCAATGTTTGCGCCTCAACTTGGATTGAAATAAAAAGCAGTAACAGGATTCGCATTAAACCGAAGATATTACCTCAATAACGAAAATCAATTCTATTTATTCTTTGAATTTATTCAAATGCTTTTCATGTGTTGTTATAAATGCAACAACTTTTTCTTCCAGTTCATTATGTGGTTTTGTATCTCCCTCAAGAAGTGCCATATATCTTAGATTAAGCTGATTCACATCGTGATCAGTATATCCTCTTCTTGTTAAGCCAACTTTATTTACTCTTAAAATTCTGCAAGGCGAACCTGCCACAATTATAAAGGGAGGGACATGTTTATTCACAGCGGCATTCATACCAACCATTACATTTTCACCAACATCGGTCCACTGATGTACCGCTGCACCCATTCCGAAATTTGCATTGTCGCCGGTTGTTACACCTCCACCAAATTTTGTGAGGGCACTCATCATCACACCATCACCAATCTGGCAATCATGGGCGATGTATACTTTGTTCATGATGTAACATTTGTTGCCAATTCGTGTGTCCTTTCTCTTTACAGGTGAATGCACATTTGCATATTCGCGAAAAGTATTTCCATCACCTATAATTATTTTCCCGTCTTTCACAAACACATCGCCCTTCGCACCCATTTCTCCCAACGCACCAATAGCAACAAATGCTTCGAAGCGGTTGTATTGTCCGATTTCAATATTGTTTTGAAAATAGCAATGAGGTCCGATGTAATTGTTATCGCCGATTTTAATATTTCCTCTCAATACCGAATAAGCTTCTATTGTGTTTCCATCACCAAGTGTAACACTGCCTTCAATTATCGCTGTTGGATGAATACTGTTTCCTTTCATTTACGAAATCACTTTTGCTGAGTTATACATTCGTTCTATTATTTCCACTACCTTCATTCCTTCCACTGCATTCGTCATAATTTTTCCTTTTCCGGAAAGTGCATCTACCACATTGGAAATAATTTTATCGTGATTGCTCATGCTTCCCTGATAAAATCCATAATCGTTTGCAGGTTTTGATTCGGGTAAATCAAAATTATCGAAGCCATTCGTTTTCTGATATTCTAAAGTATTGAGGTACTGCCCCCCGATTTTTATGGTTGCATTTTCAGCAAACACCGTGATTGAACCTTCCATGTTTTGTTTGAAACTCGCAGTGGTATAATTCAAACTTCCCAATGCCCCTGATTTGAATTTGAAATTAAATGCTCCTGTATCTTCAAACTCAATTAAGTCGCCGTGACAAACATTTTTCATCACACCGCCAATCGTTTCGAGTTCCACATCACCAAACAAATAATAGGCAATATCAACGAAGTGCGAAAACTGAGTGAACAATGTTCCACCATCTTCCAGTCGCTTTCCTTTCCAGTCACTCTTATTATAATATTCTTTGTTGCGGTTCCAATAACAATTGACTACAACAAAATAAATTTTCCCTAACCGACCATCTTCCATCAGCGACTTCACATGTTGCACCGGCGGATTAAACCGGTTTTGCTTCACCACAAAAATCTGCTTGTTGTTTTTCAATCCGGTATAAATCAATTGCTCAGCATCGTCTTTATGCAAAGTCATGGGTTTTTCAATCAACACATTTTTTCCGGCTTCCAATGCAGCGAGTGCAGATGGAAAGTGATTGCCATTTGGCGTGCAAATACTTATTACATCTATATCATCTCGCTTCAATAAATCTTCAAGCGAATCGGTTGCCGGCAGATGGTAATTTTTCTGAAATACATTTCGGCTTTCGGGTTTAACATCATAAGCCGCTACTAACTGCGCCTCCGGGTTTTCAGTAATGTGTTTTGCATGTCGGTTGCCAATGTATCCGCAACCTATAATGCCAAATCGAATCATAGAAATTTATTGAGCGGCTAAAATAATTCCACGAACTTACTATTCTTAAATAATTCTTTTGTTTAGCACTTACCTGAAATGGTCTTTTAAAACCCTTAACATTGTTGTGTGAATCCCATTTCTGAAAATTTATATCTTAATTATGACTCGCATAAGATTCATTACATCTTATTCGGCAGCGGCCAGAAACTGCTTTTTTGTTTTCATGGTTTTGGAGAAAATGCCTACAATTTTCCCGTTCTGGAATCTGGACTTGGAAAAATTTACACCATTGTTTCCATCGATTTGCCATTGCACGGATTAACACAATGGAACAATGAATTTTTTTTGAAGAGCGATTTGAAAAACATTATTTCTCTTTTTCTGAAACAGTTTAACAAGGAAAGGTTTTCATTGATGGGATTTAGTCTGGGAGGGAAAATGGTGATTGGTGCTTTGAATGAATTACCTGAACAAATTGACGAACTATTTTTAATTGCGCCCGATGGTTTACGAAAAAACATTTGGTACAACCTTGCCATTTATCCCGCTTGGGGACGAAAATTATTTTTGCATTTAGTGAGGCATCCGGAAAAATATTTTGCAGCTGTAAAATTTCTTTCGTGGTTGCGAATTATTCCTTCTTCTTTAAAAAAATTTATTGAATCGCAATTGGCAACAGAAGAGAAACGAAAATTTTCGTTTGATGTGTGGTACTGCATAAAAGATTTTGATACAGATGTAAAAACAGCACGACAATTATTAAATGAAAATAAAATTCACTCCTATTTATTTTTTGGTGAATTTGATAAAGTGATAAGACCGGTTTTCGGAAAACGATTTGTGAAAGGATTGAACAACACTCAGCTCATTATTCTTCCTAAAGGTCATCACCTTGTGAAAGAATATCTGAATGGAGAACTTTTAAAAGCGCTGAACAAATGACCGCATTTCTTTTTATCTGCGCATTATTTTTTTGCCTTTATCTCGTGCTGATGCTTTTGTACTTCAGTGGATGGATTGCAACAAATGATTTTTTAATTCCAAAATCATTTCAACCAAAAACAAAAGTTGCTGTTATAGTTGCTGCACGAAATGAAGTAGAGAATATTCTCAATTGCGTGAATGATATTTTAAAACAGAATTATCCTGTAGAATTAATGGAATTGATTGTAGTAGACGATTTTTCTTCTGATAAAACTTTTGAAATTTTAAAATCTATTTCCGATTCTCGTTTGAAGATTTTGCAGATGAAGGATTTTGTTTCAGAACAAAATTTTTCTTCCAAGAAAAAATCCATTGAAACTGCAATTGCAAAAACTACAGCAACTCTTATTGTTACAACTGATGCCGATTGCCGGATAAATGAAAGTTGGGTAATGAATATTGTTGCGGAACACGAATTGAATCAAAAACAATTTATTCTCGGCCCCGTTGCTTATCACAGCGAGAAAAATTTATTTGAGCGAATGCAGTCGTTGGATTTTTTTGGGTTCACGGGAATTGCCTGCGGAAGTCTATATTGGAAAATGCCTGCACTTTGCAATGGCGCAAACCTCGCCTACACCCGCGAACTTTTTTATCAGCTCGGCGGATTTACCGACAACGAAAAAATCCCAAGTGGCGATGATATGTTTTTAATGATGAAAGCATTTAAACAAAATCCGAATGCTGTTTCGTATTTAAAATCTACTGATGCAACCGTTCGGACTTTTGCTTCTTCATCGTGGAACGAATTTTTACAACAACGAATCCGCTGGGGTTCCAAGTCAAAACATTACTCTGATTTCAGGATTACTGCTTCACTGGCGATTATATTTTTTTTTTATTGTTTCTTGGTTGCTTGTGGTGTCATGGCTTTCTTCCAACCATTATTTCTTTTTGTTTTTCTGTTCATGGTTATCACCAAGAGCATAATTGATGCAGCATTCCTTTTTAATGTTGCCAACTTTTTCGGTAGAAAAAAACTGCTCCTGATATTTTTACCCGCACAAATTTTTCACATCACTTATGTTTTAATTGCCGGAGTTTTAAGTCAGGTAAAAACTTACAACTGGAAAGGCAGAACAAACAAATAACTGCAATGAACGAACTCGAGTTTCAGATAATGGATGAAGTGTACTTCCTCTGCTCTTTTCAGCAGTTGCTTCAGGTCTTTGGTTGCAATGACGAAAAATTGAGTGATTCGTTGGTTGAATTATTGAAGAAAGATTTTATTCAGCAATTGGTATTTGACGATGATGAAAAAGATTATCTGAAATTAGAATTACCTGATTTCTCGCGCATAAAAAGTGCGAGTTATGTAGCCACTAAAAAAGGATTGCTTGAACACAACAGCCGATGACAGAAAAAAAGAAATCGCCTGAAACTCCTGCCTCACTTGCCTGGCGCAGATTGAAGAAAAGCACTCCGGCAATGGTTGGTTTATTTCTGATTGCACTCGCCATTTTTATTTCTGCATTCGCTTATATTTTTTCTACTGATAATTCAACGAATGCAAACGAAATGATTCCTGAGCTCGCTTTGCAGCATCCCGGATTTTCAATTGAGTTTTTAAAAGTGAAAAAAGACAAGGAAGAAATTTCAGAATCATTTATCGGAAAATATTTTATCGGAACTGAAAACCCGTATCGCATGATTCCGATTCTTGAACATCATATCGAAGGAAAATATGTAACAGTAAAATCTTTTCAAGGCGAAGGACTCGACCCCGAACTTATGACTTTCAATCTCGCTGATGTTGTATTCGCAAATTCATTGAGCGATACTTCCGCGCAAATTGAAAACGGACAAATCGTTTTTAAAAATTTAAAAAACGAACAACAAAGAATTTCACTCGCTGAATTGCAACAGCAAGTGGAGAAAGAAAATTTCATTCGTCGAACTTATTGGCTCGGAACTGATACTTATGGTCGTGACATTCTCAGCCGCTTATTAATCGGAACAAGAGTTTCGTTGAGTGTTGGCGGAATTGCGGTTTTTATTTCGTTGTTTATTGGAATTTTTCTTGGATCTGTTGCCGGATATTTCAGAGGTGTAACAGATGAAATTATTTCGTGGCTCATTAATGTGATTTGGGCGATACCAACTTTGTTGCTTGTGTTCGCAATTACAATTGCTTTAGGAAAAGGTTTCTGGCAAATATTTTTTGCAGTTGGTTTAACCATGTGGGTTGGAACTGCGCGTGTGATTCGCGGACAGGTAATGAGCTTGCGTGAACTCGATTACATTGAAGCCGCACGCAGCATGGGTTACAGTCATGTGCGGATTATTCTTCGTCACATCATTCCGAATGTTATCGGACCGGTGATGGTGATGGCAGCATCCAATTTTGCAACGGCAATTCTGGTTGAAGCCGGTTTAAGTTTTCTCGGAATTGGAGTGCAGGCTCCCACTCCAAGTTGGGGCAGTATGATTCGCGATAATTATGGATTCATTGTTTCAGGCAATCCTTCAATGGCAATTATTCCGGGAGTTGCCATTATGATTCTGGTACTTGCGTTTAATCTTTTAGGTAATGGATTAAGGGATGCATTGGATGTGCGAACACAGATGAAATAAATTCTTCTATAATCACCTTCATATTTTAAGTTTCTGAAATTGTATTATTGCCCCCTATGAATTTGCAGGCAGTAAAAGATGCCTACAACTTACACCCGAAGGTTCAGCACATTGCTGAAAAACTAAAACCGCAAACGCAAACAACACTGCACTTGCAGGGATTGGTGGGTTCTTCTCATGCCTTTATCGCCGCGGGAGTTTTCAAACAACTGAATAAACCTGCGATTTTCATCTTCAACGACAAAGAGGAAGCGGCATACTTTCAAAACGACTTACAGAATCTTATCGAGAAAAAGGAAATTTTATTTTTCCCGGATTCATTCAAGAAACCTGCGCGATTGCAGGAACT
>BJGQ01000066.1 GCA_014190575.1 Bacteroidota bacterium
CGATTTTCATCTTCAACGACAAAGAGGAAGCGGCATACTTTCAAAACGACTTACAGAATCTTATCGAGAAAAAGGAAATTTTATTTTTCCCGGATTCATTCAAGAAACCTGCGCGATTGCAGGAACTTAATTCGCACAACATTCAACTGCGCACTGAAGTATTGAACCGTGTGGTGAACAGTCCGACGAAGAACGAAATCATCGTCACCTATCCCGAAGCGCTGTTCGAAAAAGTGGTAAACACCAGTGCGCTGAAAAAAAGCACACTGCTCATTCGCATCAACGAGAAACTCGATATTGATTTTGTAACTGATGTGCTGGTGAATTATGGTTTCGACCGCGTTGATTTTGTGTATGAGCCGGGGCAGTTCAGTATTCGCGGAGGAATTGTGGATGTGTTTTCGTTCGGAAATGATTTGCCATATCGCTTCGAATTATTCGGCAGCGATGTCGAGAGCATTCGTTTGTTCGACCCTGTTACACAACTGTCACAACGAAAAATTTCGCAGGTCACAATCGTTCCGAACATTCAAACACAGTTTGGATTGGAAGAAAAAACTTCGCTCTTCGATTTTATTTCTGCTGATACCATTGTGTGGGCAAAAGATGTGAGGTTCATTTCCGACAAGTTGAAAGAGTGCTGGGAATTCGCAACTGATTTACTGGAGCAATTACAAAAACTCGGATTGAACAAGGATGAAGAAAACACTTACCTGAAAAATCCTCCCGAACAAAATTTCGAAAACGCTGAAGCATTTCTTTCCGACCTCAAAAAATTTTCCATCATTGAGTTCGGCAAACAATTTTATTTCCGAACGGAAGACGAAATCAAATTCGATTTCGCTCCACAACCTTCCTTCAATAAAAATTTCAACCTCCTCATTTCAACCTGGAAAAAAGAACACGAAGAAAAATTTCAGCTCTTACTTTTTTCTGACAATCAAAAACAAGTCGAGCGCTTCGAACACATCTTTCACGATTTGAAAGCTGATGTTCCATTCGTTCCGATTTACATTTCTATTCACGAAGGTTTCATTGACCGCGAACTGAAACTTGCCTGTTACACCGACCACCAGGTGTTCGAACGCTACCATCGTTATCAATTGAAGCAGGGATTTTCTTCCAGTAAAGCCATTTCACTGAAGCTGCTGCGCGAATTAAAGCCGGGAGATTTCGTCACGCACATTGACCACGGAGTCGGCACATACAGCGGTCTCGAAAAAATTGATGTGAACGGACAAGTGCAGGAAGCCGTGCGAATTATTTATCGCGATAATGATTTGTTGTATGTGAGTATAAACTCGCTGCACAAAATTTCGAAGTTCGTTGGCAAGGAAGGAACTCCGCCGCGCATCAACAAACTCGGCAGCGATGCATGGGAAGCGCTGAAGCGAAAAACAAAAACCAAAGTAAAAGACATTGCAAAAGATTTGATTCAGTTGTATGCAAAACGAAAAGCGAGTAAGGGCTTTGCATACAGCGCAGATAATTATATGCAGAATGAACTCGAAGCAAGTTTCATTTACGAAGACACACCCGACCAGCTAAAAGCCATCAACGATGTAAAGCGCGACATGCAAAACCAAACACCGATGGACCGCCTCGTGTGCGGCGATGTTGGTTTCGGAAAAACCGAAGTCGCCATTCGCGCCGCGTTCAAAGCGGTGATTGACGGAAAGCAAGTTGGTGTGTTGGTGCCCACAACTATTCTCGCATTGCAGCACTACAAAACTTTCAGCGAGCGCTTGAAAGAATTTCCTGTAACAGTTGATTACATCAACCGGTTTAAATCGGCGAAGGAGCAGAAAGAAACTTTACAAAAATTAGCGGAAGGAAAAATTGATATCCTCATCGGCACACACGCCATCACGAGCAGCAAAGTGAAATTCAAAGACCTCGGCTTGCTCATTGTGGACGAAGAACAAAAATTCGGAGTCACCACCAAAGAAAAACTGCGGCAGTTCCGCGCCAATGTTGACACGCTCACCCTCACTGCCACACCCATTCCGCGCACCATGCAGTTCTCGCTCATGGGCGCGCGCGATTTAAGCATCATCAACACACCGCCTCCAAATCGTCAGCCCATCGAAACCGAACTCATGCCGTTCGACCCCGAACAACTGAAAGAAATTATTGACTACGAAGTGTATCGCGGCGGACAGGTTTTTTTCGTGCACAACCGCGTGAAAGACATTGCCGAACTCACACTCAAGATAAAAGAAATTTGCC
The DNA here is from genome assembly GCA_014190575.1 of Bacteroidota bacterium. Classification (GTDB taxonomy): domain Bacteria; phylum Bacteroidota; class Bacteroidia; order Chitinophagales; family UBA10324; genus UBA10324. Next base: position 2,230 of record BJGQ01000066.1, read on the forward strand.
CCGATGTGGATGTGGGCATGGCGCACGGACAAATGGAAGGTCACCAGTTGGAAGAAGTGATGCTCGGTTTTATCGAGCGCCGTTACGATGTGCTCATGAGCACCAACATTGTGGAGTCGGGTCTCGATATTCCGAATGCCAACACCATCATCATTCACGATGCGCAGAATTTCGGTCTCAGCGATTTGCACCAGTTGCGCGGGCGCGTGGGTCGCAGCAACCGCAAAGCATTTTGTTATCTCATCACGCCGCCGCTCAGCACACTCACGCAGGAAGCGCGCAAGCGGCTCACCACCATTGAAGAGTTCAGCGAACTCGGCGGCGGTTTTCAGGTGGCAATGCGCGATATGGACATACGCGGTGCCGGAGATATTCTCGGCGGCGAGCAGAGCGGATTTATTTCCGAAATCGGTTACGATACTTATCACAAAATTCTCGACGAAGCCATCCGCGAACTGAAAGAAACCGATTTCAAAGATTTGTTCAAAGACGAAATCACGCGCGAAGAAAATTTTGTGCGCGACTGCACCATTGACACCGATGTGGAGATGCACATACCCGACGAATATGTGAGCAGCGTGGCAGAGCGCCTCATTCTCTACCGCGAGCTGGATGAACTCGGCGACGAAGCAGCCATCGAAAAATACCGCCAGCGCCTCACCGACCGCTTTGGTCCCGTGCCCGTGCAGGTCGAAGAATTATTTGATGGCATCCGGTTGCGCAAACTGGCGAAGCAACTCGGCTTCGAAAAAATTGTGCAGCGCCGCGGCATCGTAAAATGTTTCTTCCTCGAAAACCAGGACTCCGCATTTTACCAGACCGAAACATTCACGCGCATCATCGGCTACATACAGCACCACCCGAACAAATGCGCGCTCAAGCAAACCGAAAAAAATTTAATACTCACCCTGCAATCCGTGCGCTCGCTGAGCGAAGCCATACAACTGCTCGAACGGATTATTGCATTTGAGAGTGTTACACCGGAGTAAATTATTTTTATTGAATTGCTAATTCTATTTTGTGCTCATAATTTTTTATGATAGAACTCTGTTGTCACAATATTTATTTCCCTGATTGGATACAAGCAATTGCTGCAATTGTTGGAGTTGTTTTTTTAATTTTAAAATTTCAGAGAATTAAATAATCAGTCTAAAGATTTTAATAGAAGGATAAAAATTCAAGAGGATTCTTTCGCGCCACATTTTATTCACACTAAAATTATTTCAAGTGGAACTAATTTTGAACTTCGTTTGAAAAATACCGGAGCAGCCGCATTTAATGTCAATTTAATAAATGAATTGACAAACAATCAAATTACTTACTCTTCAAATATATCTACAAATGAACTTTTGAGTTTTGGTTTAATATCAAAACTTGGTGATGATATTGATTTCATGAAAACACCACATGTTTTAATTGTTTATTTTCGTTCAAGTATTGGAATTAATTACAATCAAAGAATTGAAATAAGAGGATATGATAGAATGGATTTGGTAAATACATTACCCCCAAAAAAAATAATCCCTAATTAAAATGATAAAGACAGCACTACTTAAAATTATAATTGCAACATTAATCCTCTTTATATATGGTTGTGAAAAGCATTACACAGGAACTTTAGCAATTACAATAAATAACAAAAGCTACTCTTATGTTTTTGATGAGTCTGAAAAACAAAAAAAAGATGCGTTGACAAAAGATGATGAAATCTATGAATTGCAGATTTCACAAACAAAATTTATTCAAGAATCAAATAATGGTTATTTAGAAAACGACACTGTTTTTAATTATGCGGTAGTAACATTCAATAAAACAAAAGAAAGTATTGATAGAATATATATGAGAGGGGCGCCTACAATAAAATCTCAGGTAAATTTTTTAAAGTATGAATTAGATACTAATAATGGTCTTTGCTATTCTGCAAATAATTTTAATCAAAAGCTAATTTCAAAGAATAACAATTCATTTAATATTTCAATAGATGGTAATATTGAACTAAGAGATGATAATCAAAATACTCTTGGGAATTATAAAATCAGAAATTGCACAGTTAAAATAAATGGCATTTAATATTTAATTTAATATTCCTCCTTGTTTTAAACACATCAATGATGCTTTGCTAAAATTAAAATTACCACCAATATTTATCCTTACCAATTTTGTAAATCGTATAAATAATAATCGATAATAAAGGAATCGAAATATACCAAGGTAAATTTGTAAAAGTATGAACTATAGAATTCATAGCGCTTTGAAATGCGGTTCCAATTATTGTGATTATTACAATAACACCAATTATTATGATAATTGTTTTTAATCCCTGCATATATTTTTTATTCAGTTGTTATTTCCTTTTTCTCTCAAACAAATATAACCACCCGCTGCCCGCAATTGTCTGAACTGTGATTTACTCATTTTACTTTTTTGTTTTAATGGAATTCGTGAACCTTCGGTTTGTGTGATTAAATGATTCGTGTGATTTTTTTTCTTTGCGGCTTTGCGCCTCTGCGGTTAAGTTGCTTTTTATTTTGTTGCCGTTCCTTTTTCTCTCAAACAAATATAACCACACATATCCCCTGTTCCTGTATTTTCACTAGTGGTTTTTTATTCTATTGTTTTGTGTCGCTACGGTAAACTATGCATTTTTGTATTCAAATATTTTGTACAAAATCACTATAGCAGATAATATCAAAGATGTATTCATTAAATACTTTCCATATTTTCTAGATGCTTCATTGTACTTAAAAAATAATTCATCAGTATACTTACTTTTAATTTTATCGTACGCATAATTATATCCAATTATAATTCCTAACAATCCAAATACTCCAATCCACCCAATAATAAATCCAACAAGACTAGCTTCCCTTCCAATTGAAAGCTCCTCCCTTTCTTGTTCAATTAGTTTTTGATTTTGTTCTAAAATATCATTTGGAAAAATATTTCTACTTCTTAATTCCTTTTCAATTGCACTTAACATCTCTGGACTCCATTTATCGAGTTCATATATCATTGACAATAATTCGGAATCAGATTTTTCCTTTACAATTTTATTGAATTCCATAAAAGTATTTTTTAAAAGTTTGTTGCTGTTCCATTTTCTCTCAAACAAATATAACCACCCGCTGCCCACAATTGTCTGAACTGTGATTTACTCATTTTACTTTTTTGTTTTAATGGAATTCGTGAACCTTCGGTTTGTGTGATTAATGATTGGTGTGATTTTTTCCGAAAATATTTAAACTCTTATAACTCCTTTTGTATTACTCCTATTACTCTTAGTAAAAATATTCTCCGTGAAACTCTGAGGTTAAATGTATTCTCACTGCGGATAAAACTCAAACTCCCTGTCTGTGATTTGAATTGATTTTCCGTCGGTATCGTACTTGGTTTCCTTTATCCATAAACCTATCCCAACAAAAGGGCCGCATGAAAATGTGATTTCCTTAATCAGTTTTCCGTTTTCGTCAAAATCATTCTCTTCAGTTTTGTTTCCTGCATAGTCAAACAAAACCATGTGGC
>BJGQ01000067.1 GCA_014190575.1 Bacteroidota bacterium
ATGCCATTCCGCGCGAGAGCAATGCGAAAGTGGTGGTGCCCGATAATGCTGCGAATGATTTTACTGTAACACTCAACAAAATTGCAGACGAAATAAAATTCGAATTCAAAACCATTGACCCGAAGCTCAACATCACAATTACAAAAACGGAGTTGCCGAAAAAGGTGATGAATGCTGCCGACCAAAAGAATATTATCAACGCCATTTATGCAGCGCAAAATGGTGTGTATCGTATGAGTAACGACATAAAAGATTTGGTTGAAACATCAAACAATGTGGCGCGTGTGCTGATTAAGGATGGCAATATTTTAATTCAGTGCCTCACCCGTTCTTCTATTGAAACATCCAAGTTTGATTTAGCTGATTCGTTGCGCAGTGTATTTGAACTTGCAGGATGCGAAGTTGCGTTTGCTGGTTCTTATCCGGGCTGGACTCCGAATGTGAGTTCTCCGATTCTTGATTTACTCGTTCATTTATATGAACAAGAACATAAAGAAAAACCTAAAGTAGTTGCTTGCCATGCCGGATTGGAGTGTGGAATTTTGGGCACTAATTATCCGAAGATGGATATGATTTCGTTCGGACCTACTATTCGTGGCGCGCACTCGCCTGACGAACGGGTGAATATTGCTTCGGTTCAGCGGTTCTGGAAGTTTGTGCAGGAGATATTGAAGAATATTCCTTTGAAATAAATTATTTTCATTTCTGTTTCAAATCACTTACGCAATTTGAATTGGTTGTGCAATACATGAAATCATGTGTTGTGCTTCGTAATAATTATTTTAAAAAAATTACTCTCAAAAAAATCAAAAATGAAATTGAAAATAACTTCATTGTGTTTTATAATCAGTATTTTGGAATTAATGAATTTCTCAACCGGCAACGCTCAATCAGTTAGCGATATGGATGGCGGTTATTTGCAAATCGGAATTAATTATATAAAACAATCGAAGCCGGGACTGGCAAATTATTTAACTGAGTTTTCTGATTCGTTGAATTTTCCAAAAACTTTTTCCATTGACAAAGGATATGGTTTGTCTCTTGGATTCATTAATCATCACAATGCTTTTGAATTTGCTGCCGGGGGCGATTTATTGTGGGGGCACCATTATCAGAATATCGGAGATACCATTTCGGGTACAGTTGCCACAACAGATATTAATTTGAATTTTGGTGCGAATGTTTTTCCTGTTCGCTGGTTTTTCATTGGCGGAAACCTGAGTATCTGTAACAGCACTGAAAAGTACAAGGCAGGAAATCAGACATCCAATGTTATGCTTGAAACGCAAGGAGATGGCTTCAGTAATATTTTTAACGGCTATTCAATTGGAGTAAAAGGTGTAGCGGGTTTTAATTTTAATGTTTCAAAAAAAGGTGAATACAACACTTACTTACGGCTCAATGCATTTTATGAATTGGGTTTAACTGAGTTTGATTTTTATAAAACATTTGAACACCGGATGAAATATTATAACGGAAACAGAAAAACCAAATTGGTTTATCCCGGTATTACAATTTCGCTGCAGTTTGGAACATAAAAATTATTTTGTTTGAGCAGTAAACGCAGGGTTCTGAATACAGTAACCCTGCTGGTACAAAAGTTTCAAGTTCAAAGTTTCAGGTTCAAAGTTTTAGCCGCGCAATGGTTTTGCGCGGCTTTTGTTTTTTTGTGTTTGGAGATTTGAGAAAAAAATTATATTCACATTCTCTTTAGGGGTTTAGTGAGGGAGGTATCAGGTCATTTGAAAACTTTTTTTAATCACTCAATAAATTTAAACACACATGCCATCTACATCAGAATCAGGACATGCAGTGAACATTGCTAACCTGAAATTATTAGCAGACAAATGCGCGGGCTTTGGCGCGGCTTACAATCCAAGCAACTCTGACATTAGTGTTGTAAACCTGAAAGCGAAATGGGTAACAGTGAATACTGCGCAAGGGGTTTTGACTACAGCGGCGCAAGCGGCTAAGGAACCGATTAATGAGCGTAACATTTTGTTTGAACCGATTAACAAACTGATAACACGCTCCCTTAATTATTTAGACAGCACGAAAGCAAGTGCGCAAGTGAAGAAGGATGCGAAGGGAATAGCAGATAAAATAAGAGGATTTGGCGGGACTAAGAAAACAACTGCCACCCCTCCGGAAGGCGGAACTCCTGATATTTTAACAGTGAGTAACAGCCAGCAGAGTTATGTGCAGAAAGCAGAAAACTATCTGAAGTATTGTGAACTGATTGCAACTATAGTATTGTATGCACCGAATGAAGCAGACTTAAAAGTGGTTGCTATGAAGGCACTGTACCAACCGATGAAGGATGCGAATGATGCAATAGGAACTATACTGGCACCAGTGGAATAAGCAAGACTTGACCGTGACCACGGACTGTATGATGATGAAACAGGGGTGTTTGATTTGCAAAAGGCGTGTAAGAAATATGTGAAGAGTGTGTTTGGTGCGACCTCGCCGGAAGCTAAATTAGTAACAGGGATTAAGTTTACTAAGCCGAAGGGTAAGTAAGAGTTACTTAATTTGATAATTTGGTAATTTGATGATTTGATAATTGTGTTTGCGGATGCCATAATCTTCACCCCTAACCCCTCTCCAAAGGAGAGGGGAACGAGAATGATGAAGCAAGCATCTTGTTTTATAAAACAGGATGCTTGTTTTACTAAACGGGATGCGAAAATGATAACGCAGAATTTAAAAACGATAAAACAGGATGCGATTTTTACCGAACAGGATTAGATAATGATAAAACGGGATGGCTGTTTGATGAAATGGGATGCGAAAATGATAACGCAGGATGTGAAAATGATAAAACAGGATGGATTAATGATAAAGTGGGATGCGATAATGATGAAATGGGAGCCGAATTTTTTTAAAAAATGAAGATTAATTAAAACGCAGGGTTCTGATTACAGTAACCCTGCTGAGACAAAAAAAATACTTGGCAAGATTTTTATCAAACAGCAACAAACATTTTAATCATGAAAAAAATTATACAAACATTAGTTCTTGTATTAATCTTAGGATTAACAAGCAATATTGTTCATGCTCAATGCCCTGATTCATCAGATGCAACATTGAAGGAAACAACTGATTGGTTAAAATCAAAAATTGAATCTCATGGGAGAAGAAATGTTCCACCAACAGTTTATAAAGTAAAATTTGACAGTACACAAATGACTTTATATGAATTTGGAATTGATGAAAATTTTTTATTGACAGATACAGTCTGGATTGTTAAGATTAATTTGAAAGACCTTGACATAAATAAATTTGTTGTAAGAAATATTAATAAGGAAGGAACAAGATTCGGAATAACAATTTATTCAAAGAGCGGAAAATTAATTAGTAGAAGTCCAACTCTCGCGGCTGATGTAATCAATGGGTTTGAACTAATTATGTTTTCTAAGGACGAACCTGATTTAAGTAAGCGAATGATAAAAGCATTTATACATGGATATTGCGCAAGTGGAGGCGGTTCATCAACAACAACAAAAGAAAAATTCTAACTAAATAAAACCCATACAATGAAAAAAGTAATCTTCTCTATTTTATTTCTAATGACATGCTCAATGTCATATTCACAAATTAATATGATGGTTGATAGTGTTTCAGGAACACCAAAAACTTTTGATATTAAGAAATTCAAAAAGGTCAGCATTGTATCAGAAGAAGAATACAACTATATGGCAAAAGGATATTGGTCGCAAATAGAGAATGGACTTGATATGAAGAAAGGATATGAAATAGAAAACACAGATGGATATGCTATGAACTATACCAATTACATCTTTACATTCTATCCTCTGATGAAACTTAATGCTGATAAAACAAAATCTCTTGTTGGCTATATTATAAAAGCACATAGTAAAGTTAGTGGAAGTGATTATCATTATGCAATGCCTGCAACTGCTGATGATGTAATGATTAAAAGAACATTTGATTCGATTCGTTTACTTGACTATTCAATGACTGCTGCATTCTTTCAATGCTATGTAAAGTTTATGAATGGATGTAGTTATTAAAAACTTAAAAAAAAATATTTTATGAATTCCAAATTGCTTTTAGAAGGAGAAGAAATAATCAGTCAATCAAACGACAAACAAGTAACGCTAACTACTTATAGAGTTTATTATGATTCATCGCAATTTGGGAAAGCGCATACTGCATCAATTATGCTCGAGAAAATAAGTTCTGTTGAAATTCATTATAGTAGTTGGATTTTGTTCTTGATTCTCGGAGGGTTGTTTGCAATTGCTGGACTTGCATGCGGAGCAAATAATCAAGGACCAGCTATGATGTTGGGATTAGCAATTGCAGCAGTTCTTATTTTGTTTTACTTCTTAACAAGAAAGCATGTTGTAACAATTGCCTCAGATGGTGGAGCAAAAATTAATTTTAGAACAAAAGGAATTAAGAGAGAAGCTATAATTGATTTTATGAATCAAGTTGATAAGGCGAAGAATAATCGGTATAAATAGTTTCACCCCTACGCGGTAATGCGTGAACGATAATTATTGCGCAGACTAAAACCTATTTTTTGAGGATTAACTTTGACTGTTACACTGACGCTCCATCAAAAAAAGAATATATAGTTGTGCGTTCCGTTCCGGAGACCCGTTTAGAGTTTCGGGTTACGAGTTTATGGTTTCGGGTTTTAGTTGTCGCTGATTGGTTAGCGTTTTTCTTTTCCCAAAAAAATACAAGCGTATCGGTTTACAGATTGCTTCAAATTTATGATTACATAAATTTTCGCAATGACAGCGTATGAGCGTAATGATGGCATGAACGCCCTTCGACAAACTCAGGGTGACAGAGCGTGAAATAAAAAAACCGCTCCGATTGCTCGGAGCGGTTTTTAATTTATTACCGCATGGTTGAAACCATGGGCTTAGTAATCCATTCCACCACCTTGTGGCATTTGCGGCATTCCTTTTTCTTCTTTCGGTTTGTCAACAATTACACACTCAGTAGTTAACAGCATGGATGCAATTGACGCTGCATTTTCTAAAGCCACACGGGATACTTTAGTAGGGTCAATTACTCCTGCCTTTAACAGGTTTTCGTATTGCTCGGTGCGGGCATTGTAACCAAAGTCACCCTTGCCTTCTTTTACTTTTTGCACCACGATGCTGCCTTCGACTCCTGCGTTAGCTGCAATCTGACGAAGAGGTTCTTCGATGG
>BJGQ01000068.1 GCA_014190575.1 Bacteroidota bacterium
GTGAATGATGAAGTGGAAATAAGCCCCATCCTAAATCCTTCCCCTGAAGGGAAGGACTTGAATACAGATGCGAAAAATTCTTCTGCAAAAAAATCTTCTTCCGAAAAAACTTCTGATAAAAAAGATGAAACTGTTACAGTAAAAATTGATGCCGCCGGAATTCAGGATAGATTGATTGCGCTCCCCGGCGATGCAGGCAATTACTGGAACATCGAAATGCTGAACAACAAAGTTTACTACCAGAAAAACTCCGCGGGCAAGGATGCGCAACTCTATGTTTATGATTTGAAGAAGAAAAAAGAAACCGCCATCGGCGATTACAACACTTACCGCATCACCGCCAACGGAGAAAAAATGGTGGTGACCAAGGGCAGCAATTATTATGTGATTGATGTTCCGAGCGGCAAAGCAGATGTGGATGATAAGGTTGACATCAGCGGACTGAAAGTCTATGTCAATCACACCGAAGAGTGGACACAGATTTTCAACGAGAGCTGGAGGCAGATGAAATATTTTTTCTATGCACCCAACATGCACGGTGTTGACTGGGATGCCATCAAAACAAAGTATGCAGTGCTGGTGCCGTATGTGAAGCACCGCGCCGACCTCACTTACATCATTGGCGAAATGATTGGCGAACTCACTACCGGGCACTCCTATGTGGGCGGCGGCGATATGCCAAAACCCGAGCGCATAAAAATGGGATTGCTCGGCGCAGGTTATGTGCGCGATGCAAGCGGCTACTTTAAAATCACCAACATATTGCAGGGCGCAAACTGGAGCGATGCGTTGCGCTCGCCGCTCACCGAAGTCGGTGTCAATATCAAAGCCGGCGAATTCATTATCGCCATCAACGGACAACCCACCAACAAAGTCACCGACATCAATCAACTCTTAGTGGGCACTGCCGACAAGCAAACCGAACTCACCATCAATTCCACGGCGAGCACCACCGGCAGCAGAAAAGTTTTAGTGGTTCCCATCGCCGACGAAAAACAATTGCGCTACTACAATTGGGTCGAGCACAACATTCATTATGTTGATTCAGTCAGCAACGGAAAAATCGGTTACCTCCACATTCCCAACATGGGTGTTGATGGGCTCAACGAATTCATCAAGCACTACTATCCGCAAATCACGCGCAAGGCACTCATTGTCGACGACCGCGGAAACGGCGGTGGCTTTGTGTCGCCGCTCATTGCCGACCGACTCAGCGAGCAGTTGGTTTACTTCAGCATGGTGCGCAATGTAACAGTGGGCACCACCAACCCCGAAGTTTTTTATGGTCCGAAAGTTTGCCTCGTCAACGAATACTCGGCGAGCGATGGCGATATATTTCCCTATCGTTTCCGCGCGCTCCACCTCGGCAAAATCATAGGCAAACGCACATGGGGCGGCATTGTCGGCATCCGCGGCTCCCTTCCGTTTGTTGATGGCGGCTTCATGGACCGCCCCGAATTCACCAGCTACACCGCCGATGGTTTCGCCATCGAAGGTCACGGCGTTGACCCCGATGTGGTGGTAGATAACGACCCCGCAAAAGAATACGCCGGCATTGATGAGCAGTTAGATGCCGCCATAAAAGAATTACTCGACCAACTCAAAACACAGGAGAAAAACATTCCACCCGTTCCACCATTTCCTGATAAGAGTAAGTAGTTTTTTGATTTGAAAATTTGATGATGGAAGAAGAAGCGAGAAGAAATATTTATCGCCATTTTGATTCTGATGGATTTAGATTTATGAAGAAGCATATTGCTTTGGAAATAAAAGTTGATACTGAATTTGACCCTGAGTCTGATGATATTTATTATGGCGGAACTGAGATAGACTTCATCTCAATAAGAAAGAATTTTGATATAGTTGCTCCATTAGTGCACGCGTTTAATATGACCAATGAAGAAATTGAAGAAGTCATTTGTGATTATGTAAAAGATACAACGGGAGTTAGAGTTAATTCAATTGAACAACTTTTGAGAATGACCAACATGAATGGTCTGCCATTTTTCCTAACCGTTAATGAGGGTGATATTGAAAAGCAATTTTTAACTCTTGCTTTTCCAATAATAAATGGCAGAATAATTATCAGAAAGTTTTATGGAATTAATTCTTTAGGAAATATTAAAGAGATAAATGGTGACTTAGGAATTGATGATTGTAAACTGAAATCAATTGGCTCTCTAAAAATTATCAGAGGAGATTTTTGGTTTTATCCTGGTAGTTTTGATTCAAGCATTGTTGATTTATCACCACTTGAATTTGTTGGTGGAAGTTTAAATGCGAAGAGTAACACCTTGAAAAGCTTGGGTAGTTTAAAACATGTTGGAAGAACACTTAATCTTAGAAATACTTCAATTGAAAATTTAGGTAAATTAGAATTTGTAGGTTGGAATTTGTTTTTGCCATTATCCTTGAAAAATAAAATTGACATTTCTAAAATTGAAGTAAGAGGCAAGGTGAAATATTTTAAAGAAAAAATTTGAGATTAGATTATGTGTTCGATTTTAACACTATCATTTCTGATTAAGTTGTTAAACCTTTTAGGACTTTGCTTTGACGGGTATGGAGTTTATAAACTTTTTTTTCTTACCCCTAAACATTTAACACCAATTGACAAGATTGAATTAAGAGCAATATTTCCACCTCCTGATAAAAATGAATTTTTAATTAAAAAGTTAGATGAAATGATAATAGAAATAAACAAGCAAAATAAAGTTATCGAAAAGAAAGCGAAAGATGCTTTCAACTTTGTTATTGTTGGTTTTGCTCTTCAAGTCTTAGCAATACTTTTATCTATTATTTATTGAAGTCAATTTTTTCTCTGCGCCTTTGCGTCTCTTCGGTAAATTTTTTTCAGCAGTCAATAAATACAATTGCGGTTTTTGATTTGATGGGAAAGCAGGTTCAAAGTTTCAAGTTCAATGTTCCAAGCTCAGCAACCCAACTTGATATTCATTCTCTTTCTCCCGGAGTTTATTTTATAAAACTTCAACTGCACGATGGCAGTTGGGAGGTGAGAAGGTTTGTGAAAGAGTGAATTACACTTTCATCATTTAATTATTAAAATGCTTCAGTTAACTGTTACATATTCCTCCAATACTGCCCACCCACTTCATACAGCGCAGAAGTTATTTGACCGAGGCGCAAGACCGACGCAGTTTTGGAAACCGCGTCGGTCTTTCATGCAAAATATTTGAAATTCGATTAGTGGTATTTATTTGAACACAATGATTTTATAAATTACTAATGATACCAATCATATTGATGGCAATTTTATTCCTTCACCACCTTGCGCATAAAGCGCTGCCCGTTTACGGTGATGCTTACGAGGTAAACCCCTGCTGAATAATTGCGGAGCGAAAGGATTTGATGGATGCTCTTGCTATGGCTGATGGTGAGGTGCACTTGTTGCTGACAGATGATGTTGTAAATGCTGACCTCTGCATCTGTTTCTGCACTTGTAATACTTAATTGAAAATCTTCGGTGAAGGGATTGGGATAAATAGAAATTTCAAAGTCGTTTATATTTTCATTAACAAAAGTCGTTTCAACATCTCCCCAATGAAGAGCATATATAGAATCACAAGAGTTATCGTATTGCAGTTCTATAACATTGTCCATTGTAGGAGTAATTGGTGGTAATGGATAGGGTGGACTGTAAATAGTGTTTCCATTATTTACATCAATTGAATATAGACTCCAATTACCTGTGCTGTCACCACCACAAAAAATATATCTCCCATGATTCGAGTCAAAAGTTGAAAATCGTTTTCCAGAGGCAGCAGTATTAACTACTCCTGGAATAGCTGCAATCAATGTATAAACTCCGGTATTAATGTCAATTGAAACTAAAGAGTGTTGCATATAAGGCATGGTTCCAGAAAGAAGAATTCCGTATAACTTATTTGTAATAACATCAAATTGAAATTCTCGATAGTTCCCTCCCATTGGAGCACTGTTAATTATTGTTCCAGTGTTTACATCAATTGTGAAAAGATTAACACCGGAACTATCAACTCCAAATAAAAAATATCTTCCGTTATGTGAATCTAATGCCGTGTTCTGATCACTTCCAACGATAAAATTTACTCCCGTTAAATTATTTATCGGAGTGACATTACCTGAAATCGGATCAATTGATGCAAAGACAAAAGGAGGAAATAAAGATGCGTCTTTGTAAATCCCGTAAAGTTTACTTGTAGCAGTATCATAATGAAGATAAAAAATATCATCTAAAGTGTCGCCAGTATTTGGATGAGGCGGATTATATAATACATTCCCTGATGTTGCATCAATTGTCACTAAATAGCTATGGTAAAATGAATCAAGACCCTTAAAAAAGAATCTTCTATCCTTACAATCGTATGTTGTGTATTTCCAAATCCCTTCAGGGATTAATTTGATAGTTGGTATTTGCTGAATCATATGAAAAGTTCCAGTTACAGGATTTACCGACACAAAAAATTCTGATTTGTTCTGAGCTTTTAAATTCAAACCAAAAACTAAAGACAGAATTAAAAGAAAGAAATTATTTTTCATCGTGATTGCATATTGCGTCTGTATTGCCCGCCTACTTCAAACAGCGCAGAAGTAATTTGTCCGAGGGAGCAGTGCTTGCTTAACATGATTTCAAAATTATTTTTTATTTCCACCAATTCTAAATCCGATTTGCTTTTTAGGTTTCGGCTTTTCTTCTTTCGGTTCGGGCTTGCTGATTAAGTATTCAATAATCTCATTAATGTTATCGAACTTGCGATTGAATCGCGATTCCATTTCGTGCATTTGTTTTTGCAACAACTTAAAATCATTGCTGTATTGTTTCAGAAAAATGAAAGCACGAACAACAGCAATGTTTACATCAATTGCAGTAGGACTACGAAGAACACTTGACAACATTGTGATTCCATGTTCGGTAAATGCATAAGGAAGAAATCGTCTGCCTCCGCGCTTTTCAGTTTTTGAGGTTTCAATTTGAAACCTCAAAGTTTGAAACTCTTCTTCATTCAATTGAAACATAAAATCAGAAGGAAATTTTTTTATGTTTCGTTTAACAGCAAGGTTTAATGATTTGGTTGGCACTCCATATAATTCCGCAAGGTGCCGGTCAACCATTACTCGCTGACCACGAATCACAAATATTTTCTT
>BJGQ01000069.1 GCA_014190575.1 Bacteroidota bacterium
AATATTATTTATGTCGGCATGGGCGAAGTGGAAATGAGAAATAATATTTCGTTCGGTGATGGAATGTACAAGTCAACTGATGCGGGTAAAACATGGAAGCACATTGGTCTTGAAAAAACTTATGCCATTCAAAACATAGTGGTGCACCCAAAGAATCCTGATTTGGTTTATTGTTCCGCGATGGGAAAAGTTTTCGGCGCGAATGCAGAGCGCGGTTTGTATCGCAGCAAGGATGGCGGAAAAACATGGCAACTTATTCTCTCGAAGAACGATAGCACCGGTTGTATTCAGGTTGTAATGGATCCTGTAAATCCTGACATCATGTATGCTTCGCTGTGGCAGGCGCGTCGCAGTGCTTACGACCTCGTTAGTGGCGGAAACGGAAGCGGACTTTACAAGAGTATTGACGGCGGTGATACTTGGAAATCTCTCTCACAGAATCCCGGAATGCCGGTTGGCTTGCTCGGAAAAATTATGGTTGCTGTTTCTCCAGTTGATAATGATTTGCTTTTTGCATTGGTAGAAAATAAAAACGGCGGATTGTTTCGTAGCGATGATGCAGGAAAGAGTTGGAGCAAGTTGCCTGATAATGCCAACCTCACGCAGCGCCCTTGGTATTTCTCTCAGCTATTTTGCGATGCAAAAGACACGCGCACGGTGTATGTGCTAAATGTTCAGGCATGGAAAAGTGTGAATGGCGGAAACACCTGGCAGGGCATTTACAATCATCATGGTGACAATCATGACTTCTGGCAAAACCCTGATGATGCTGATAACTTTATGATTGGAGATGATGGCGGAGGTGAAATAACTTTTGATGGCGGCGCACATTTTACTGATTTGGATTTTCCAACTGCGCAGATGTATCATGTAAATATCTCTAACGATTTTCCGTACCATGTTTATGGCGACCAGCAAGACAATAGCAGCATCTGCATTGCATCGCGCACACGCGGATATAGCATTGATGCGGGTGATTGGTTTCCTGTTGCCGGTGGCGAGAGTGGTTACATAGTTCCCGACCCTGATAACTGGAAGATTACTTACGGTGGTGGTTACGATGGTTTTCTTGGAAAATATAATTACGAGAATAATCAGAACCAGGATATTTCTGTTTACCCCGAAAGCACCATTGGCGCAGGTTCGGTGAGTCGCATCAACCGTTTCCAGTGGACTTTCCCAATTGCGATTTCTCCATTCAACTCAAAAATAATTTATGTGGGTTCGCAGTATGTGTATCGCAGCATGGATGCAGGAATGAGTTGGGTAAAAATTTCGGATGATTTAACACGACACGATTCAACCCGCTTACAACCGAGTGGTGGTCCCATCAATAAAGACAACACCGGCGCCGAAGTGTATGGTGATGTTTATGCTATTGCTGAATCTCGAAAACAACAGGGAATCATTTGGGTTGGAAGCGATGACGGTTTAATTCATTTATCAAAAGATAATGGAAAGACTTGGCAGAATGTTACACCGCCTATTTCCCTTCTACCAGAGTGGGCAATGATTTCTATTGTGGAGCCAGCAAATGACAATGTAGAAGGTTGTTATATTTCTGCTACGAGATATAAAAGTGACGATAACAAACCATACTTGCTAGAGACAGATGACTTTGGGAAAACATGGAAGTTAATTACAAATGGTCTTCCACAAAATACTTACACTCGCTGCATTCGCCAAGACCCACATAATGGCGAATTATTGTATGCAGGAACTGAAACAGGAATTTATTTTTCTGTTGATTGGGGAACTCATTGGCATTCTTTACAATGTAATCTTCCAATTACTCCTGTAATGGATATTCAAATTAATTTTCAGGAAGGCGATATAGTAATTGCAACTCATGGAAGAAGTTTTTGGATTCTTGATGATGCATCAGTATTGAGTCAAAGCGTGCCTTATTATGATGAAATTCCAATCAAGAATCAGCCAGATGAAATGAAATCTGATAAATCAAAAATTCTTCCTGATTACTCGAAGGATTTCCTTTTCAAGCCAAGGTCATCTTACCGCATGCAAGGCGGCTCTTATCATACTGATTACACCGGAGAGAATGCGCCCAATGGTGTGATACTTCGTTACTGGCTGAAGAGTAAACCAAGTAAGGAATTGAAATTTATTTTCCTCACGGAAAAAGATGATACAGTAATTACTTACAGCAGCACAAAAGATAAAAAAGGTGAGCCGATAAAAATCTCGAAAGACTTTTATCAGGAAAAGAAAATTGAGCGCGATGGAATTCTTTCTGCCGACAGCGGACTCAACACTTTTGTGTGGGACATGCGCTACGATGACCCTGAAAGATTGGATGGTGCAGTGTTGTGGAATGGCTATACCACTCCGAAAGTTGTTCCCGGAAATTACAAAGCGCAGATGTTCATTGGTGATAGTTTAATTCAGATTATGCCCTTCGAAATAAAAATGGACCCTGCTGTAACAGTCGAGACAGAAGATTTACAAGCGCAACTCGATTACATACAAGCCGCGAATAAAAAACTCGGAGAGGTTCACAAAGCTGTAAAAGATTTGCGCACCATCCGCTCGCAGGTGAATGATTTTATTGCAGGTGTAACAGATACCGCCGTTGCGCACCAACTCCGCGATTACACAAAAGCAATGCTTGACACTTTGGATTTAATTGAAAACAATTTTGTAAACCTGAAAGCAAAAGCCGGACAGGATGTTTTGAAATATCCGATTGTGCTCAATGATAAAATCTCTGCACTCGCCGGTGGCGCAAACCAAGCCGATGCAAAACCATCTCCTCAATTCTACGATGCCCTCACCGACCTCAGCGCGCGAGCAGATGTTTACTTACGAATGATGGAGCGCGTGAAGAAAATTTATGTTCCTGCTTTTAATAGCAAGGTGAAGGAGTTGAATGTTCCGGCGGTGCAGTTGAAATAGAAAAATATTTTCTACTGATATTTCTCATCAATTTCACCCTTTAGAAAAATGTATTTTTCCATAATGAAAAAATACATCGAAGTCACATCGGTTTTTCTTCTTGCTGTTTTATTTTTCTTCAGCAGTTGTTCCACCACAAGGTATGTTGTACCAATCAAAAAAGGTGAACAACGAATTACTGCCAACATCGGCGGACCACTCATTCACTACAGTGGATTAATAATACCGGTTCCGCTTACTGCTGTTGGATATGCTTATGGTGTGAATGATCATTTAACCGCTTACGGAAATTTTCATACAACCGCCTTGGCATTCGGTGTTTTTGAACTGGATGCAGGAGTGGTGCAAAATATTATTGAACAAAAAAAATGTCAGCCTGGAATTTCAGTCAATGGAGTAGCGAATGCCATGCTTGATAAATGGAAATCTGAATTTCGGTTTTACCCTGAAGTGGATGTGAATGCCTACTGGCATTATCGGAATAAGCAAAGTTTTGTTTACACCGGAATCAGTAATTGGTTTGAGTTGCAGAGCACAGGAGCAAACGATAGAAAACAAACCGCTCATTTGCTTCCTTCCATTTATGCAGGTCATACTTTTTGCAGAAACAAAATTGATTACTCACTCGAAGCAAAATGGATTGCGCCCTTCACTTACAACAAAGACATTGTAGTTGATTATGCGGGTGCTGGCAACAGCGGAACATTTGGAATTTATTTTTCACTCTCAAAAAAATTCTGAACATGAAAAATTCAAAGCTGATTTTTTTGTTTGCACTTCTCTCCTCCTGCCTTCGCCTCGATAGCAATTTATATAACAACGGAGAAAAAATTACCGTGTATAAACTCGATTTTTTCAACGGCGAAAAAGAATGCGCTGATGTTCCTTCAACTTATAATATTCATGATAGCTTGATTCACATTTTCAGTTTACAATCTGATGATGCCGGAAGCAAGGCAAACATTTATGCGATTTATGTTGGTGAGATTTCTCGCATTGCAACTGATACAGTAATTCTTTATTGCCACGGAAATAAAAATCACATGGACTATTACTGGAATCGTGAAAAACTATTGGCGAATGTGGGAGGTAAAAACCGCTTCGGAGTTTTGATGATGGATTATCGCGGCTTTGGTTTATCAGAAGGCACACCAACCGAAAGCGGTATGAATACCGATGTAATTGCGTGCGAACAATGGTTGAAAGATAACGGACTCACAAGCGACAGATTAATTATGTACGGATATAGTTTGGGAAGCTCCCCCGCAACAAAACTCACTGCTGAACAAACTGTTCTCACTCCGAGTAAACTCATTCTCGAATCTCCATTTGCATCTTCAGATGTATTAGTTCAGGATGCGACAAAAATTGCTGTGCCTGCTTCTTACTTTACAAATCTTGAAATAAACAATGCGGAGGAAATAAAAAATGTGCATCAGCCATTCTGCTGGTTGCACGGTGTGGATGATGATTTTCTTTCCATCAAAACAAATGGCGAATTGGTTTTTGCCAATCATCCCGGACCAATAAAAATTCCATACCGCATTGATGGTGCAGGTCACAACAATGTTCCAACCATTATGAGTTATGAAAAATATATTTCTGCGTTGGAAAAATTTATTGTGAAAGGAGAATAGATTTGAAGAACTATGATTGAAGAAAATTTTCTATCAAGCACAATAAAACTTTTTCGTTATTACAAATCACTCGGCGATAAAACCATTGATGTGTTGAACGATGAACAATTGCATTATCAACCAACAACCGAATCAAATTCAGTTGCGATAATTATTCAGCACCTCTCCGGCAATATGCTTTCGCGCTTCACTGATTTTCTGACCACTGACGGAGAAAAAGATTGGCGCAACAGAGATGCAGAATTTGAAATGAAAAAAATTTCGAAACAAGAATTAATTTCTCTTTGGGAAAAGGGTTGGGCTTGTTTATTCGCAGCAATTGAACCACTCACACAAGTAGATTTATCCAATACAATTTTCATCCGCAACGAAGGTCATACTGTTACAGAAGCACTGCAACGGCAACTCGCGCATTATGCCTCGCACATCGGGCAGATGATTTATATAGGTAAAATGCTGCTAAACGAAAACTGGAAATCACTTTCCATCCCACGCAATAAATCTGCAGACTTTTATAAAGAAAGATTCGATAAGGACAAAGAACAAAAACATTTTACTGA
>BJGQ01000070.1 GCA_014190575.1 Bacteroidota bacterium
CTTTGCGGTTAGGTATTATTAATAATCCAAAAACAAAAACCCTTTTGAAGGAATGAACTCTTTAAAATAGAAAATACATTTATTGATATCAATCATGTTTTTTGAAATGAACAGAAGGGATCTTTGAGTTGGCAAAACAAAACATCATGAAAAATTCAGTAGTTACTTCGGCTATAAAAAATGCTTCAGGTATTTTCTTCTTCTTGGTAAGTATATTATTTCAACATCAAAAGGTAAGCGCGCAAACCTGGTCAGATGTTGGTGGTGGCATGTGCGATTGGGTGAATGCCTCTGTAGTGTATAACGGGGAACTAATAGTCGGTGGAAGATTTACTTGTGCCGGAGGAGTAACAGCAAATCATATTGCAAAATGGAATGGAACCTCATGGAGTGCATTGGGAGCGGGTGTAGATGGTTGGGTTAACGCGCTGACAGTTTACAATGGTAAATTAATCGCAGGTGGGCAATTTTCCACTGCAGGTTCAACACCGGTATTAAATCTTGCGCAGTGGAATGGAACATCATGGACTGATGTAAATGGAGATGTTGGAAGCATTGTTTCCGCACTCACTGTTTACAATAACGATTTAATAGTCGGCGGTTATTTTACTGATGCCGATGGATTTTCTGCAAACTATATAGTTGGATACGATGGAAACGGGTGGTTCAATTTAGGAAGTGGAATGGGAGGCGGGCAAGGTCAGGTAATGGCACTGAATGTATATGGGAGCGAATTAATTGCTGCAGGTTTCTTTACTACTGCAGGTGGGATTGCAGCTGATCACATAGCTAAATGGAATGGAATAAGCTGGTCAACATTGGGTACCGGCATTGCATGGATTACTTATTCATTAGGAACTTACAATGGTGATTTAATTGCGGGTGGATTATTTTCAAATGCAGGAAGTGTTACAGCAAACAGTATTGCAAAATGGAATGGTTCTTCATGGTCATCGTTAGGTTCAGGAATGGGTGCAACTGCTGTTGGATATAATTATGTATTTGCGTTGGCTGATTACAATGGAAGTCTTTATGCAGGTGGCATGTATTTAACCGCCGGAGGAATAACAGCTAATGGAATTGCAAAATGGGATGGTAACACATGGACAGATTTACAAGGCGGCACCTGGTATGGAGGTTCAAATGCATATGGTGTTAATTCGCTTTGCGTTTATGCAAATGATTTATTTGCCGGAGGTTTATTTACCTCTGCCGGAAGTACAGGCGTTGCGCATTTGGCAAAATGGAATGAGCCGGCGGGGTGTAACACTTCATCAATAATTTTTCCGGTAGCTTGTGATGAAAATTATGTTTCACCAAGTGGGCATGTATGGAATGGTTCAGGTACTTATATCGATACTATTCCAAATGCAAACGGATGCGACAGCATTATAGTAGTCAATCTCACAATGAATTATGTAGACACATTGGTGTCACAGTTCGGAAACACACTGAACGCAGATGGTGGTGGTTTTTATCAATGGTTGGATTGCAATAACAATTATTCTCCAATTAATGGCGCTGCCAGTCAAAGTTTCACAGCAACTGTGAATGGAAGTTATGCAGTAGCTATAACACAAAATGGTTGCAGCGATACATCACTTTGCTACGATGTAACCGGAATTGGTATTAACGAAATTGAGCCAATTGGTTATTTCCGGATTTTTCCAAATCCTGCGAATGAAATTTTATCGGTTCAATTATCAAAACCGTTTGAAAATAATTCAATTGAAATTTCAAATTCCCTTGGGCAAATTGTTTTTTCAAAGGCATTAAATAATATTTCAGAAACCATCAATTTAAAATCATTTGACGAAGGTTTATATTTTGTTCGTATTAGTTGCTCCGATATAATTGAAACGAAAAAATTGGTATTAATTAAATAGGAAAATCTTTCTTGCTAAATTACATCTGGTGTTTATTCTTATTCCTTGCGAATCTTAGGAATGTGTATTTTAAATCTGAATTTTAAATAAGGAGGGAAAGTAAAATGACAGGGCACTTCTAAAACGAATTAAGTATTTAAAATCCAATTGCAATAAATGAAAAAGCATCTGGAAAATAATTTTTATTTCATTTTTCCTTTAGCAGAAACAATTCTTAAAATGAAATGATTATTGTCAGATAAAGTAAAAGAGATTAAGCATTACTTTCATTTTACAATGGTAAAAATGATAATTTTTATTGCTTTAGTTTTTTGTTCATGTAACAGTACTGAAGAAAAGATAAAACCGACAATAGCATCAATCAGCGAATCTGTATATGCATCAGGCATTATCAAAAGCAAAAATCAATACGAGGTTCATGCCACTGTAAATGGAACAATCGATAATATTAATGTTTCTGAAGGGGATACTGTTTCAGTCGGTTCATTGATATTAAGTATTTCAAATACTACTCAACGGTTGAATAAAGAAAATGCAGAACTGAATGAAGAATTTTCTGATGCAAAAGCCAATGCCGGAAAATTAAATGAAGCCAATTTGTTGATCGAGTTAGCAAAAAACAAGATGAACTTCGATTCGGCACTTTATTTCAGACAAAAAAATCTTTGGCAGCAACACATTGGTTCAAAGCTCGACCTGGAACAGCGGGAGTTTGCTTATGCAAATTCGAAGAAGGATTATTTTTCTTCGATGTTGAAGTATACCGATTTAAAAAAGCAAATTGATTTTACATCGGCTCAATCAAAAAAAAATCTGCTCGTTTCAACCAATCTCGAAAATGATTATACCATCAAAAGTGAAATCAATGGTATCGTTTATAGTCTTAATAAATCGAAAGGAGATTTTGTTAATGTGCAAACACCCATAGCTATTATTGGCGATGCACATGATTTTATTTTAGAAATGGAAGTTGATGAAAGCGATATTCTAAAAATTAAAAAGGGCTTACCGGTATTGGTTACTTTAGATAGTTATAAAGGAAAAGTATTTGAAGCTAAAGTGACCAAGATAAATCCATTGATGAATGAACGAACACAGACTTTTATGATTGAAGCAGAATTTATAAATCCTCCTGAGGTTCTTTATCCAAATATCACCTTCGAGGCAAATATTATTTTACAATCAAAAAACAATGCCTTGCTTATTCCGAGAAATTTTTTGTTGAATGATTCCACCGTTTTAAAAGCAAATGGAGATAAAGCAATTGTTAAAACAGGATTGAAAGATTATCAGCAGATAGAAATTATTTCAGGAGTTACTTCCGGTGATGAATTGAAAAAACCAACCGATTGAAATTTAAATTAATTACTGATGTGTCGCGTTCATTTTTACTCGCGCGATGGAAACAAACACTTGTTGCTGCTATAGGTGTAACTTTCAGCATCACCATGTTTATTGCATTGCTCAGTTTTATGGCTGGCTTAAATGATTTATTAGATGGACTTATACTTAATCGCACTGCTCATGTAAGATTGTATAATGAAATTCAACCTACGAAACTGCAACCAGTTTATCTATCAGATCAATTTAAGAACTATTACAATTTTGTTAATTCAGTTAAACCAAAAAAAGAACGGTTAGCAATTTATAACAACGAAGCCATCATAAATGCATTAAAAAAAGATGAGCGTGTTTTAGGAATTGCACCAAAAATAACTGCTCAGGTTTTTTTTAATGTAGGAGCTATAGACTTAACCGGAGTAATAAATGGAATAGATGCAGAAGAAGAAAACAGATTCTTTTTATTCAGCAATTATGTTACAGGTGGAAATTATATTGACTTAAAAAATATTCCGAATAGTATAATTCTGGGAAAGGGGGCTGCGGAAAAAATGCTGGCGAATATTGGTGATGTGATTCAGGTAACAACCGCCAGGGGAGATCGAATGCAGTTAAAAGTTGTTGGATTTTTTCAATCCGGAATTCGGGATATTGATAATATTCAGAGTTATGCTTCTATCAGCACCACTCAGAAATTATTAGGCGAATCAGGAAATTACATCACTGATATTCAGATAAAACTAAAAGATATTTTATTGGCTCCTGAACTTGCAAAACAATATGCACAATTATTCAATGTAGATGCAATTGATATTCAAACCGCCAATGCGCAGTTTGAAACCGGAAGTTTTGTTCGCACATTAATTTCATATGCAGTTGGAATAACACTTTTAATAGTTGCCGGTTTTGGTATTTACAATATACTGAACATGATGATATATGAAAAAATGGATTCGATAGCAATTTTGAAAGCCACCGGATTTTCAGGTAAAGATGTACATCGGATTTTTATCACAATCGCATTAAGCATCGGGGTCTTTGGTGGTTTGCTGGGATTGTTATTCGGATTTGGATTATCTGCCTTAATTGATCAGATACCTTTTGTTACAGCATCATTACCCACTATTAAAACATATCCGATTGATTACAATCCGAAATTCTATATCATAGGTGCAGTTTTTTCAATTGTCACTACTTACCTCGCAGGATATTTTCCATCGCAAAAGGCAAGTAAAATTGATCCGGTTATTATTATCAGAGGAAAATAATTATGAGCGATAAAATTCTGGTTGCTAATAAGATTACAAAATATTTTCACGACCCGGCAACAGTTATGGTGCTGAACAACATCAGTTTCTCGATTCAGAAAGGTGAATTTGTTTCCATCATTGGAAAATCAGGTTGTGGTAAATCAACGCTCTTGTATATTCTTTCTACAATGGATACTGATTTTGAAGGCGAACTATTTCTGGATGATGTAAGTATGAAAAATAACGAAGAGGCAAATCTGGCAAGAGTTCGGAATGAAAAAATTGGATTTGTATTTCAGTTTCATTATTTGCTGAATGAATTTTCTGTTTTAAGAAATGTAATGTTACCCGGCTTAAAACTGGCTAAGTACTCAGAAAAAGAAGTGGAGCATCGAGCTTACGAAAAACTAAAAATATTAGGGATACCAAATGAAGCTTTAAAATATCCAAATCAATTATCGGGCGGAGAAAAACAACGGGTGGCAATTGCGCGTTCGCTGATAAACGACCCTTTGATAATTATGGGTGACGAACCTACAGGCAATCTTGATAAAAAAAACAGCGAGATTGTGTTTTTAATTTTTC
>BJGQ01000071.1 GCA_014190575.1 Bacteroidota bacterium
CCAAGCAGAAATTATTCATCGCAGCGGGCAAAGCCAGAAAAAGAATTACAATGCAGCTATAGCCAATCAATTGCTGAGCAAATTGAAGTACTACCGGAAAAACAATTCGTTCACCGGATTTTTGCTTGCAACTCTTTGCTGTTTCATTTTTATTTTATCGCGGCTCATTGCATTTACTTTATTGAGTGCTGTTAAAAATATTTATGCATTAAAATCAAAAGCATATTGGTATTCCATGACCCGCTATTTTAAATACTTATTTTTAAACGATAAAAAAATTGCCTGAATGAGAATCTGCTATTTCGCCGATGGAGAAAGTATTCATGTTATTCGTTGGTGTAAATACTTTGCTTCGCTTGGAAATGAAGTGCATTTAATTTCTTTTAAAAATGTCGCGATTGAAAATGTGCAAACGCATTTTATTGATACCGGTAGTATTGCAGTGAAGGGCGGTAATTGGAAAGTGCTTTTGAAATACAGGAAAGTAAAAAAAATATTAAAGCAGATTCGTCCGCAGATTTTTCATTCACATTATGCAACAAGTTATGGTGTTACAGGTGCTATGTGCGGCTTTCATCCGTATCTGATTACTGCATTGGGAACAGATGTGTTAATTAGTCCGCAGCAATCGAAAATTTATAAGCTGCTGTTGCAATATGCTTTTTCGAAAACAGATTGGATTACTGCAATGTCAGATCACATGAAAAGTGCGATTGAAAGTTTGGGAGTTAATCCTGAAAAAATTTCTACTGTTCCATTTGGTATTGATCCCGATGTTTTCAATGATGCTGATCGAAAATTAATTCCCGGTAAATTCATCATTACGAGCACACGAAATTTTGAACCCGTTTATAATATTCCGCATTTAATATATGCATTTGCAAAAGCAAAACAAGCAAACGCTGCTATACATTTAAACTTAATCGGTACCGGTTCATTGCAAAAAGAAATTAAAACATTGGTTCATGAAAAAGGATTGGATGATGATGTAACATTTTACGGAAAAATTTCTCAATCGAAAATTGCTGAGGTATTAAATCAATCGCATGTATTTGTTTCGACTTCTTTATCTGATGGAAATAATATTTCGCTGAATGAGGCAATGGCTTGCGGCGCATTTTGTATCGCCACAAATATTCCCGCAAACACACAATGGATTACGGATGGTAAAAATGGTTTTTTAGTAAATATCAATGATGTTGAAACTTTAAGTTCATTAATGTTGCAGGCAATTCAAAACTTTGATGCATTGCAAAGTGTGGCAATTCCATTCAACAAAAAAATGATTTCAGAAAAAGCAATTTGGTCGGTCAATATGAAAAAGGTGGAAGAAAAATATGAATCATTAATTTTAAAAAAATGAAACCTCAAATAATAATTATAGGCGCAGGCGGACATGGCAAAGTGGTATGCGATGCCATACTCGCACAAAATAAATTTGAAGTGAAAGGATTTGTTGACGCAACTATTCCGGTTGAAACTGCTATAATAAATAATTATAAAGTAATTGCACATCAAAATGACTTGGCATCATTAAAATCGCAAAACGATTTTTTTGTAGTTGCCATCGGAAATAATCCGGTACGCGAAAAAGTATTCAATACAGCAATTGAATTTTTACAACCAGCTACCATCATTCATCCATCTGCGGTTATAGGTTCGGAAGTTAAAATAGGTGAAGGAACTGTGGTGCTTGCTAAGGCTGTGATCAATGCATTTTCTGTTATTGGCAAAAACACAATTGTGAATGCAGGAGTTGTTGTTGATCACGAATGTATAGTTGGCGACAACGCGCATTTATCAATCGGAACTATGATGGGAAGCAATTCAAATTTTGAAAAAAACAGAACAAGTGCGATTGGTGAACGAATAAATTCTTTTTCTAAATAGGGCTAATATGAATTTTGGTTCAAGCGGGATTCATTACAGAAAAACAATTCAAAAAAATAAGTTAAAGCGAAACAAATACACTTGAAAAAAATTGTAACCATAATAGGCGCACGACCTCAGTTTATTAAAGCTGCTGCTGTCAGCCGTGTGATGCAAAAAACAAAATTGCTGAATGAAATTATCATTCATACCGGACAGCACTTTGATGATAACATGAGCGAAATATTTTTTCGTGAAATGGAAATTCCAAAACCAACTTACAATTTAAACATCAACGGACTTTCGCACGGCGCTATGACCGGACAGATGCTCGAAGGAATTGAAAGGATTTTAATGCAGGAAAAACCGGATTGGGTAATGGTGTATGGAGATACCAATTCTACTCTGGCAGGAGCATTAGCTGCAAGCAAATTACATATCAAAGTTGCGCATGTCGAAGCCGGACTTCGAAGTTTTAATTATAAAATGCCGGAGGAAATAAACAGAATTCTTACCGATAGAATTTCAACTATTCTTTTTGTTCCGACTGATTCAGCAATAAAAAATCTGGAAGCAGAAGGATATAAAAATTTTCCAACGCTGATAATCAAGAATGGAGATGTGATGCAGGATGCCGCCATGTACTATGCAAAAACTTCGGAGCAACATTCAAAAATTATTTCGCAGTTGGGCTTAGAAAAATTTGTACTTGCCACTTTGCACAGAGAAGAAAATACAAATGATATAAATGTTCTGCAACGATTATTAAATGCGTTAAATAAAATCAATGCAGAAATTCCGGTGGTGGTTCCACTGCATCCACGCACAAAAAAAATTCTTACTCAGCACAATTTAAAAGCAGAATTTAAAATCATTGATCCCGTTGGATATTTTGATATGATTGAAATGCTCAAGCACTGCTCGCTTGTGATGACTGATAGTGGCGGCTTACAGAAGGAAGCATTCTTTTTTCAGAAGCATTGCATTACACTTCGCGAACAAACCGAGTGGGTGGAGTTGGTTGAACATGATTTTAATAAAGTAGTTGGCTCTGATGAAGAAAAAATAAAAAATGCGTTTGAATATTTCCGGAATAAAAAATCTGATTTTAATATCAACCTCTATGGAAATGGCATTGCGAGTGAAATAATTGTTGAAACACTTTTGAAAAATTGATTCAATGAAACTGCTTATTCTCACACAGTATTTTCCACCTGAAGTGGGGGCACCACAAAACAGATTATTTGAGTTGGCTGTGCACTTGAAAACATTTGCAGTAGCTGTAACAGTTATTACTGCCATGCCCAACTACCCGAAAATGGAAATCATGGAAGGTTATAAGGGCAAAAAATATATGAGAGAAGAAATGGATGGAATAATTGTGCATCGCTCCTCCATTTATATTCCGAAGAGCAAATCAATTGTTCAGCGACTGCTGAATTATTTTTCGTTCGTGTACTCTTCCTGGCGATGCGGAAAAAAATTGAAAAAGGAAAAATTTGATTTCCTGCTTTGCGAATCTCCTCCATTGTTTCTTGGAATCAGTGCATTGTTTTTGAGCAGGAAGTTAAATGCAAAAATGATTTTCAATGTTTCTGATTTGTGGCCGGAGAGTGCAGAGAAATTGGGACTGGTAACGAACAAATTTTTTCTGCGTTTAGCTACCCGGCTGGAAGAATACCTCTATAAAAAATCTTCGCTCATCACCGGGCAAACGCAAGGCATTGTAAAAAATATCTCCTCAAGATTTCCGAAGAAGAAAGTTTACTGGCTGAAAAACGGTGTTGATGTTTCATTGATAAAGCGAGTGAATACAAATTGGCGGAGTGAAGAAAAATTTTCGCCGGATGATTTTATTTTATTGTATGCAGGAATACTTGGTCATGCCCAAGGATTGGAAGTGATTTTGAAAGCTGCAGCACTTCTGCAAGAAAGTGCTTCAATCAGATTTGTACTGATGGGAAGCGGACCAGAAAAAGAAAAACTACTTGAACTAAAGGACAAATTGAATCTTAACAATGTTTTTTTTATTGATGTTCAACCCAAACTAAAAATGCCGGAAATACTTTCTTCAGTTGATGTCGCCATTATTCCACTTCGCAAACTGGATTTGTTTCTTGGTGCTATTCCATCCAAAATATTTGAAAACCTGGCAATGGAAATCCCGATTCTGCTGGGTGTGGATGGTGAAGCAAAAAATTTATTTGTTGATGAAGCGAAGTCAGGATTATTTTTTACTCCGGAAAATGAAAATGAATTAGCCGCAGCCATTCAACAATTATTTTCCGATAAAAATTTAAGAAAACAACTCGGAGCCAACGGACGAAAATATGTGATTGAACAATTCAACCGGAACAAAATTGCCTCGTCGTTTTATAATTTGCTGAACGAAAATTTGTAATTATTTACAACAGTAAAAAAAAGTAAGCATAAAAAAAACTGGAGAACACTACTCCGTTTTGTACTTCAAATACATCTTCCACTCCGCAATTCATAATGAGCAAAAGCATAAACGAAAATGCCAGCCAGTTTTTTTGCTGATACGATTTCAGCAACGGAAAAAAAAGTAAAACAAGCAAGACCGCTATTCCTATGATTCCATGCTTGGCAAATGAATTCAGATATTGATTATGCGGAATTACTTTTTCTTTCAGGCATCCTGATTTTCCTTCCACAAAATAATAGCGACGCAAATCGCCCCACACATCGCCGGTGCCCACACCAACCAACCAATTCGCTTGAATTAATTCAACTGTAGTTTTTATGGCTGTAATTCTTAAGGCAGTTGATTCAATATTCTGATTCAGATTTTTTGTGGTGGTCATTGATTGAATGGCGCGATCCACCCGGTCATAAATATCTGATTTAAGAATCAGCAACAACACAAAAAGCGGAAGCAATAAAATACCGGTGCGCAGTGCAGCACTTTTGATTTTATAAATGCTATAAACAGTAGCAACCAATAAAATCAATAGCAAAGCAATCAACCCGATTTTGGAAGAGATCAGTGCAATGAACAGAATGACACAGAACATCAAAATCAT
>BJGQ01000072.1 GCA_014190575.1 Bacteroidota bacterium
CACCTTTAATTTCTTTTTCATACACGAGTGACAGTGCCTTTAATTTATCAAGGTCATTGCGTTTGTATGCTTCCAGAACCAAGTTCCAGATTTTTGTTTGTTCAGGATTTAAATCCGGATTGACATCAGGATGAAGGTTTTTAGCAAGAGTCCGGAATACTGATCTTAACTCAGCACTTCGTTGTGGCGAGTCAAGGTTGCTTAATAAATCTTTGCTGTCAGTTATCTTTTTAGCCTCTGCTAATATCTTTTCTTCAGCCCTTGCAAGTTCTGCGGCGATAATCAATTCTATTTCAGTAACATCAATTTTTTCATTTTTAGCAATGGCACTTCGTACTAATTCCAGTTTTCGTTTCAAAGCTTTTACCTGCAAAGTCAATTGAAGAATCTGTATTTTATGAACTCCAATACGGGTGTTGTACAATGCTTCTAGCTGGGGTTTCCCCCAGTTGATCAATACATCCTTGTCATTTAACAATTTGATGTATTCTGTTTTCAGAATATCTAATTGCTCTTTCAGTTTAGTTAGAACACTGTTTTCTATTTCTGACATTTTGCAAAATACATTTCTTTTTATTTAACTTATTGAAAGCAATAAAAATTAACCAATTAGCTTAAGAATAGACTTCTTCTTATTACTTACTAATATAATTCCCGTATTCTTCAATTTTAATTGCAAGTCGTTTTGCCAGAAAACTATTTCCGCTTCCAAGTTCACTCAATATAATTCTCGCCTGTTCCTGATACTTTAATCTTTTTTCATCACTCCAGTTTTGGGGAGGAGGTTGAAGATTGGTAATTCTGTCTGCAAGTTTAATGGCCCATACTTCAGGTTGTAATTTTTTAGTTCTGGCAATAGAATCATTCATCTGATCGGCTTTCGGAACTGCTTTATTTTTTGATAGTGCATTTACTGCATTCGCCACATCGCTGCCGAATTCGGATTCCAGTTCAGAAAATTCAGTCTGTGTATCTTCAAGCGTATCATGAAGCAAGGCAACCTGAATGGCAAAATCCAGATTGAAATTTTCAGTTGCAGGAGCAGCAATTAATATTTCCATTGCCACATTACTCAAATGGACAACATATGGAAGTTCGGTCCCTTTAACTTTTTGCGATTTCTCTTCGTGCTTTGCAGTTGCAAACTTTATTGCATTCTGATAAAGTGTTTGTGTTTCCATGTTTTGTATTGTTTTAATTTAAAATAATTAACTCTGGTACTTCGTTAATTTTACCATATACAATTGCATTCTGTTCAAATTCCCTTCCTGAAGAAATAGCTTCATTCTTTGGGATACCAACAATGAGAATACTTCTTTCAGGTTTCCAGGTTGGATCTTCGCCAACACCTTCGCCCTCATAAAATTTGTAATCCGAAATTTTTGAAAGCAGTTGAGATTGTCGTTTCAGATTTTCCTTATCTGTTAATTCCTTAGAGTAAGGATTATAAGCTGTTAAGTAAGCCCATTCAACTTGTTCATCCCCTTTAATTAAGCTGTCAAGGTCTTCATTTCTTTTTCCTATTTCAATTATGATTGCAGGAATAAAAACATGGAATTTAGTATTGGTGTAAGCAAGAATTAAATCATTTGTTATTTCCATCTTTTATAATTTATTTTAGTTCAGTTATCATTTAATTTTTTAGCCGTTGCAAAGATTCTTTCTCTGTTCAGATTTTATTTAGTTCGTTCTCACTATAAAACCATTGACAAGTTTTACTTTATGATGGAGGTCGAATTTTTTTACAATTCCTCCGGCATCATCTTCAGACCTGTAAAATAGAGTTTCTGAATTGAAGTTTCGCCTTTTGATTTCTGCTTCAAGCAATATTTTACTTTGACCAAAAAAGAAACCATAAAACGGAGACCTGACCATTTGATTCGTCCAGTCGATTAACTCTTCATCTGACATATTGTGTAATTTATCAGTTTCAGATTGTATGTATTCAAATGCAGTTTGTGTGTTCATAATAGTTGATTTTAGATTAGTTTGTTTAGTAGAGTTAAAAATTCCTTCCGTGATATTTCATGAGCTCCCATACTAACCAGGTGAGAAGTTGTTTGCTGGCAATCGATTAATTCAATTCCATTTTTAATGCAGTGTTCACACAGAAATATTAATGCCGCTTTACTCGCATTGCTTTGCACACTGAACATGCTCTCTCCGAAAAAAACTTTGCCAATCTGAACACCGTAAAGTCCTCCGACAATTTCATTATTCATCCATACTTCAACAGAATGAGCAAATCCGTTTTTATGTAATTCGGTATAAGCATTTTGAAATTCGGGTAATATCCATGTGCCTTCACCGAATTCATTCAGCCGGATGTTTCTGCATTCAGTAATCACTTTTTCAAAAGATGCATCAATTGTTATTTTGAACTGATTCTTTTTTAAAAGACTTTTCATGCTCTTGCTGATAGCAATATTTTCCGGAAGCAAAATCAATCTCGGATCAGGGCTGAACCAACAAATTCTTCCATCTACAACAGACCATGGGAATATTCCATTGCTATAAGCATCAATCAAAGTTGCAGTTTCAAGATTTCCACCAATAGCGATAAGACCATTTTCATCCGCTGAATTTGGATCTGGAAAGATTGAATTGGTTGTAGGTATCACTTGAAATTATTTTTTATTGTTTTAAAAATTAAATGAACTGAGCACTTGTTTATACTGCAACCAATTCATCGGCTTCAACTTGTTCAATTATTTTGTCTAAAACATTATCTGATAAATAATCATCCAGTGGTATAAATCTTCTCCCGCTATTGGGACTTCCTTTAAGCTGTACACCACACCAACATCTTGAATATTTATGAATGATTCCATCGAGGTAAAGATTGACTTCACAACATTCATTGATGTCAACAACGGTGTAAATTCTTCCCTTTACAGTTGTGTTATTGTATGCAGTTTCAATGCAAATTACTTTTTGACCTATGGTAAACATGTTACTTGTCTTTTAGGTTGGTTAAATTGTAAAAGCCTCCAATTAATTTTTTAAAAATTATAAGTTCCTGCACCTCGTTTATTTTCCCATACACAATAGATTGCAGGAAATAAACATGAAATTTTTTATTGGTGTAAACCAGAATTAAATCAATGGAAATTTCCATTTTTTATAATTTTATTTTAGTTCAGTTAGCATCTAATTTTTTAGCGGTTGCAAAAATTCTTTCGGCGTTCAAATTTTATTTGATCCATTCTCACAAGAAAACCATTCACAAGTTTTACTCTATGATCAAGGTCAAATTTTTTTATGATGTCTCCTCCAGAATTTTTAGACCAATAGAATAGTGTGTCTGAATTGAATTTGCGTTTTTTAATTTCTGCTTCGAGGATAATTTTACAATGGTCATGAGCATAACCATAAAACGGGTTTCTTACCACTTGATTAATTCGGTCAATTAATTCCTGATCCGACAAATGGAGTAATCTGTTTGCTTCAGTTTGTTTGTATTCAAATGCTAATTGTGTTTTCATTCAATTTTGTGTTTACTTTCATACCATTCTTTTAGTAAAATAATATCTCCTTTTTTACGGCAATAGCCGCATCCCCATTCATTAAATTTTGCTGAAATCATTATGTGATGATTTCTTCCGGATGGACATTCCGCTTCCCAATTTCCTGGATTGCTGCCCCCTACCGGACGGGGATGTAAAGCTTTTGATTTACAATACTTAATTAATTCGTTTTCGGAATATAAATCAATAGCTGATTTTTCTCTTACAAGCCTCAATGCAAGCCCTTTCTCATACATAATATCAAATGCTTCTTTTGAAAATATTTCGCTGTTTTCATATTTTGGTATTCCAAAAAAGTTGTAGCGGTAGGAAAAAAAATTTATTAGATAATTCTCGAGCACTACATCAAAACTTTTATCTTCATTATCTAATGGAAATTCTAACTCCCTTTCGGTATTATAACTATGGTCAGCTTCCTTAATAAAAAGTGTTGACTCATTTATGTCAAAAAATAAATCTATAAAACCATAATTATACAAATTACAGTATTGATCGTATTTCAAGAAATGTCTGTATGCTCTTTTTGGATATGTTTCTGTTCTCATATTTTCAATTTTTTTTAATCTTAATTTATTCTCATTTAAATAAACCTCGTTTCGTTTTGCGAGATTAAATCCTCCGGATTCATTTTTTATCACACTATAATTCCAATTTCTATTATTGAATTCATATCGCAGTCCCTTCAAATAAATTTCGCCAGAATGAGTGCATCCCGGTTTACCACATTCGCTATTGAAACAATAAATAAATTGCTCATCAGTCAGACTTAGAAGTCGTTTTTTCGAAAGCTTACTATATTTAAAAGGATTATATTTTAAAGTCATCATACTGCATTTTTTAATTGATTAAGAACTGATTCATTCAATACCTCCCATGGTAAACCTGATTTCCCAAAATGCCCGTATGATGCAGTTTGCAAATAGATTGGCTGTTTTAATTTTAAGGTATTGATAATTCCATTTGGAGTAAGATCAAACAAGTGATTTATTTTATCAGCTATTGATTCATCACTGATTTTTCCTGT
>BJGQ01000073.1 GCA_014190575.1 Bacteroidota bacterium
ATGAATAATTTCTGCTTGGGGGAGGTAAATCACTTTACCATATTGCTGCGCTCGTTTACAAAAATCAATGTCTTCCATCCAGAAAAGAGATTCATCGAGCATTCCCATTTTCTGAATCAATTCTCTTTTAAAAAACAAAGCTGCACCCGATGCTGTTTTTACTTCGAATGTTGATTGCATTTGTTCCATTGTGAAATCGAGGCGATGAAAAAATTTATGCAAAAAAAATGTTTCAAGAATCAAATCAACAGGCGCGTGATTTTTCCAGACAGAAATCTGAGTGGTGTTATCAGCATTCAATAATCGTGGGGCAACAATTGCGCATGTTTTATTTTGAGAGAGATAAGTACGCAGTTGCTGCATCGCATTTCCAATAATTACTGTATCGGGATTGAGCAGGAAAATAAATTCGCCCTTTGCAATGCTCATTCCCTGATTATTGGCTCCGGAAAATCCCGCGTTAAAATTATTTTCAATCAGTGTAACAGTTTTAAAATTTTCTTTTACTGCTTCAACACTTCCGTCATTTGAATTATTGTCAACCACAATAACTTCAACTGAAAGTCCTTTGCTGTTTTGAAAAATACTTTGCAGGCAATCAATCAAAAGTGATTTTACTTTATAACTCACTATGATGATGCTTATATCAATCATGCTTTTCGGGTCGAATAAATTTCGTTAATGCCTATGCCGATTAACAACCAATAAAAATCAGCGACCCAGTAAAAATCAGAAACATTGCTGACCAAATCCTGAATACGAATCATGATAAAAAAGACAAACAAAAAAGTCAGTACGGAAAACGGTTTTTGATAAACCGACTTCCACATCAATAAGAAAATCCAGGCAGCCATAATGATGAAAGTTGCAATTCCGATAATACCTGTTTCAACTGCTTGCTTTAAATACCAGCCATCAGTTGAAAATGCAGAACCGGGTTTTAAATTATTATTTAAAAACCTGGCTCCGGTATGACCTGCTGTTCCAAGTCCGTTTCCCATCGGGTGTTTCTTAAATGCATCGAAAGACGAATTCCAGAATTTAACTCTCGTCATACTGTCATTCATGTCAACTGTTTTCACTGAAGATTCACTGAGCCATGAAACATAACTTTTTGAATTGTTTGTACTTGTATAAAGTGTAAAGCCGTAAAATAAAACTGCCATTCCCAATCCGACATATAAAGTTGTCTTCCATTTTCTTGCAAAAATTGTTAACGCAATTATTCCAACTATTATTGAAACGAGCGGACCGCGCGAAACAGAAAGCAGTAAACAAGCCCAGCAAATAAGCACCAATAAAAAATAAATCCACGAAAAATGCTGCAACACTTTATAGTAATAAAATAAAATTCCGATTGCCATCATTGTTCCGAAAAGCACCGGCGACCAGAGTATCGAAGTCATTCGGATAATAAAATATTCGTTCACCACTCCTCCTGTTTTATGAATCATATAAATCATAACGAATGGAAAAATAAAATAGAGCAACATTCCGATTACAGCAACAATCACTAATGAGAATAACAGTTTGGAAAGAAATTTTTCTGTATTGATTGATTCTTTGTTCATTGCAAATCGCGCAACGAAATAAAATATGATTGGCAGATACGACATGCGAACTGCATACATCGCAATTTTAAAATCGTGCGCTAACCAGGTGCCATAAACAATATTGATTACTGCAAAACCAATTACCACCCAATCAATTTTTTTCAATACAGGAAATGGATTTAGGAATAGTTGAATGGAAACTACTCCGGCAATAATCAGAATAAGCAATTCAGGAATAGCAGAAATAAATAACTGATAAAGTGATTTTGATTCTTCATGCCCGATAAGCAGTGCGCGCAGAGTTGGAAACAACAAACAGAAATAAAAAAACACCAAAACAAAATTTTGAATTGTACGCTGACCGCTGTTGTGATTTTCCAAAATCATAAAGCAGATGCTGAGGTATTTTTAGTTGTGCGGTAAATCCAGAAAATAATCATCATGAACAACAAGGATAACAACGAAGAGAGAATTAAAAAAGCCATTCGCACATCGTGAAAATATTTTGATCCTGCATAAAATGAAATGACAAGAATCAGGTTTCCGAAAATTGAATACAAAAACAAAGTTCGCTGTTTATTAATGATGATTGGAATTTGGGAAACAGGTGAGCGGACAAAATCGCAGAAAATCCATGGGGCGAGCAGTCGCGCATACT
Organism: Bacteroidota bacterium; assembly: GCA_014190575.1. Classification (GTDB taxonomy): domain Bacteria; phylum Bacteroidota; class Bacteroidia; order Chitinophagales; family UBA10324; genus UBA10324. The sequence goes on from BJGQ01000073.1 coordinate 2,212, forward strand.
CGCCTGACTCGCGCCATTTTTCGCCAAACACAAATGCAAATAAATCGGGTCCGAAAAAAACTAGTACAATTAAAACCGGAGCGGCAAGCAATGCCGACTGCAAAACAGTGCGGCGCACGAGCGATTGCAGATTTTTATTTTCATGATAACTGCTGGATGCCTGTTGAAAAAAAACCTGGGTGATGGCACTGCCCACTAACGAAACCGGAACCTGCATAATCCGTATTGTTAAAGAATAAAGTCCTACAATATTGGAAGTAAAAAAAAACAAGAGCAGGTAAACAACTCCGTTGATTTGCAGCATGTCAACAATTGCCTGCAACATATTTACCTTCGGAAGATGACTGTATTGCTTTTGTAATGTTTTGATTTTTATTTTTCTGATTTCAGGAAATAAAAATTTACTGCTTTTAAATTGTTGGGCAAACAACATTACTGCTCCGGTTAATTGCCCGAATAAAGTGCCTAACAATAAACCAATTGAAGTTAATCCGCCAAAGCCCAATGCAAGATTTGATGATGAGGTGATAACAGTATTTGAAATGCGGCTGGCAATAATCTGATTGTATTTTTTTTTCCGGTTTGCCCAGTTGTTACAAATCTGATAAGTGCCCAACAATAAAACCATCAGTGGAATAAAAAATAAAAATGAAGCAGATATTTTTCGCGTTGCTAATTGTTCCTGAAAAAAATAGCTGTAAATAAAAACTCCGATCAGAGAAAATGCTGTTACAAAAAATAAAATGCGGAAACAAAGCGCGACAATATTAATTGCATCATCATCATTCTTTGGCAGCATGATAGCCAGTTCGTAGCGCGCTGTTGCAATCACAACAATAGCAGAAACAATAGCCATGATAAATGCAAACTGTGCAAACTCATCGGGAGTATAGAGTCGGGTAAGCACAGGTGTAACAGCAATGGGAATGGCTTGAGCGAAAATGCTACCTGCAGAAAGTTTGGTTACATTTTTAAAAAACTCGGAACGATTAAAATATTTTGCTTTTGCAGCATTGAAAATATTTTTCATCAGTACGCTTTTACTTTTTTACTCATTGGTAAATGATAATACCAGTACATTACAAAAAGCAACAGCACCGAAGTAGAGCCACTCAAACACATCAGTGCAATATATATGCTGTGATAGTAGCCGCCGATTAATAAACTCGCTGTGCGAAGAATGATATCAGCTACACCAATGTAAATAGCGAAGTGCTGCATGCGCGTTACAACTGTTACAGCAGAGATGGGCGCGAGTACAAATGAGAGTAATAATGTAGGAACCAATATTTGTGAAAACACGCCTGCTTCATGCCACTCCTTTCCGAAAGCAAGTGCAAACAGAAATGGTCCGCCAATTAAAATGACTCCGAATATGGGAATGGATAATAAGAGCAATTGCTTGTAAACTTTAGCAACCTGATGCTGCACTGCTTTTCCATCGGGAAATAATTCGTTGATGCGCTGATAAAAAACCTGATATGTAGCTGCACCGATTATTCCTGCAGGTAATTTTAAAATGCGGCACGACATAAAAAAGAAACCGGCAGCTGCATTGCCAAAATAAAATTTTATTAAACCCGCAACAATTAAATCCTGAACGACATTGAGGAATGAATGTGGTGTATTGAAAGTAAGAAAATGAATATACCG
>BJGQ01000074.1 GCA_014190575.1 Bacteroidota bacterium
CCGGAATACATCAAGGATGTGGAACTCCGCACCTGGCGCCTGTTGTACGAAGCCGGAAAAAAAGGAAGAAGAACCGGGCTCGGCTTCACTGCACTCGGCGATACCATGGCAGCACTCGGATTCAAGTTTGATTCCGATGATGCGCTCATGGAGATTTCGAAAATCATGCGCACAAAATGCGAAGCTGAATTCGACAGCTCGGTTGACATGGCAATCGAGCGTGGAAAGTTTGATGGCTTCGACCCGAAGATTGAAAACCTCAGCGAATACATTAACATGATGGAAAAAGAATTTCCGGAATTATATGCGCGCATGATGCAGCACGGAAGAAGAAATATTTCCATCAGCACTGTTGCACCCACAGGTTCACTCAGCATACTTGCACAATGTTCAAGCGGGCTCGAACCCGTGTTCATGCTTTCCTACAAGCGCCGCAGAAAAATTAATCCCGACGATAAAAATGCCCGCCTTGATTTCACCGATGCCATGGGCGATAGCTGGCAGGAGTTTGAAGTGTATCACCCGAAACTGAAAATGTGGATGGATGTTACACATCGTACTGACATTTCTCAAAGTCCGTATGCCGGAAGTTCCGCTGCTGAAATTGACTGGATGAAACGAATTGAATTGCAATCCATCGTTCAGAAATACACCACGCATTCTATCTCTTCAACCATCAATCTTCCTGAAGATGTAACAGTTGAAAAAGTCGGTGACATATATCTCGAGGCATGGACTAAAGGATTGAAAGGAATTACCATTTATCGTGATGGCAGTCGTAGCGGTGTGTTGGTTTCAAACGAAAAGAAATTAGAAGCTGCTGTTGAAGAAATAAAAGAATCAACTGCACCGAAGCGCCCGAAAAAATTAGATGCGGAAGTGATTCGCTTCATGAATGAAAATGAAAAATGGATTGCAGTGGTTGGTGTGCTGAAAGGAAAGCCGTACGAAATTTTTACGGGTAAGGCGGAAGATTCTTTTGCCATTCCGAACTGGGTAGAAAAAGGTTGGGTGCTTAAACACAAGGACGATGACAAACAAAATCGTTACGACTTTCAGTACCTCGACAAGGAAGGTTATCGAGTAACCATCGAAGGACTTTCGCGTTCGTTCAAAAAAGAATTCTGGAATTATGCAAAGCTCATCAGTTCTGTTTTGCGACACGGAATGCCATTGACTTCAGCTGTTAATCTTGTTACTACTTTAAATCTCGACAACGATAACATCAACACCTGGATTAATGGTGTGGCTCGCGCATTGAAAAAATATATTCCCGACGGAACCAAGGCAGATAAAAAATGTCCAAACTGCGGCGATGCCGATGGATTAATTTATCAGGAAGGTTGCCTGACTTGTAAGAGTTGCGGGCATAGTAAGTGCGGGTAGCTTCTTTACCGCAGAGACGCAAAGACGCAGAGTTTAAATTTGTATTCTCTGCGACTTCGCGCTTCTGCGGTTAATTTATTTTCATCTGCACACATAAAAACCCATATTCGCAGGAAATGTGTTTGCTGCGGATATAAAAATATATATTTGCAGTTCATCAATTTTATTTTTTAAGATGGACATCAGTAAATTCAAAGCAGGCACTCAAAAAAAACAATTCGGCTACAATAGTTTTTCTCCTGCGTTTATTAATCATCAATGGACAGTGAGCGATGCAAAACTCAATCACCTGCTGAGCGAAACCAATCACAAGCTCGGTGAACTGAATGCTTTTTCACAACTGATTCCGGATGTGAATTTTTTTATCCGCATGCACATCACAAAGGAAGCCACGCAAAGCAGCCGCATTGAAGGAACGCAAACCACGATGGAAGAAGCATTGCAGCAACAAAAAAATATTCTTCCGGAGAAACGGGATGATTGGCAGGAAGTGCGCAACTACATTGCCGCAACCAATCAATCCATTGCCGAACTGAATAAATTACCATTAAGCAGTCGGCTGCTGAAGCAAATGCATAAACGATTGCTGCAAGGTGTGCGCGGAAAAAATAAAACACCAGGCGAATTCCGTCGCTCGCAAAACTGGATTGGTGGCGCCACTTTAAAAGATGCGGTGTTCATTCCACCACATCAAAATGAACTGGCTGATTTGATGAGTGACCTCGAGAAATTTATGAACAACGATGAGCTGCATCTTCCGCATCTCATTCGCATCGGCATGGCGCATTATCAGTTCGAAACCATTCACCCGTTTCTGGATGGCAACGGACGGTTGGGGCGATTGATGATAGTGCTGTACCTCGTTAGCAATAATTTGTTGAGCAAGCCCGCTCTTTATCTATCCGATTTTTTTGAGCGCAACCGCCGCGATTACTACGACAAGCTAACGGCAGTGCGAACAAAAAATAACATGACACAGTGGCTCACCTTTTTTTTAGTGGGTGTAAATGAAGCCGCACAAAATTCTATTGTGGTTTTCGGAAAAATACTGAAGCTGAAAAAAGAAATAGAAGAAAAGAAAATTGTGAAACTCGGTAAGCGTATTCCCCTCGCCATGGAATTGCTTCGTCTGCTTTACAGTAAACCTGTGCTCGATGCAAACGAAATTGCTGTAGCATTGAAAGTAAATATTTCAACAGCACACCGATTGGTTTTGGATTTTGAAAAATTAAAAATACTCACTGAGAAAACCGGCTTCCACCGCAATCGGATTTTTGTATTTAAACCATACCTTGATTTATTCAACTCCTGATTTTTAGCTGCACATATAAAAAATCATATTCGCAGGAAATTAGATTACTGCGAATGTAAAATTTTAGTTCAAGCAGGGTTACTGTAATCAGAACCCTGCGTTTACCTCTGCTGCTCTACATCGTGAACAGGAAAATATGGGTTCCTTCAGGAGCAACCGTCACCACATTTCCGGGTGCCATAAATTCTGTTACACTCAGTCCGAGCGATTTCAATTTATCAATCTTCTGCTGCATATCGGGCGCAAAAAAAGTAATAGCCGGGTAAGTGAATTGTGTTTGCTGATGCAGTCCGATACTGAAAAGCCCGTCAGTCATTACTGACCAGGGATAGGGTTCGGTATATTTTGTTCCTTTGAATCCTAATTTTTTCCAGTAAGCAAATGACGAATCGAAATTGGTAACAGGAATGGAACACTCACCAAATGTGCCGCACATTGGGTTGGGATAATTCTTTGCATCCTTGCGCTCCACATCGCTCATGCTCATTCCATTTTTTCCTTTTGGCTTGTAAATATTTGAAGGGTCCATTTTCACTAAGCTAACTTCAATGCTATCAGGAGTGGTGAAAATGCTGCGTGTAAAGAATCCTGTGTTTTCATTTTTCACAATGAAGTGATTGCCTTGCTTCTCCACTTCATCCGCAATTTTATCTGCATTGGAATCGAAGTAAGAGATGCGCAGAAATTTTTTATCTGACTTCTGTAACATAATGAGCACCGACTCATCGCTCATTTGTATGCCGCTCGGAATTTCCTGCACTTGCTTAAATCCGAGCATCTCGTAAAATGCTTTTGATTTTTCGATGTCATTTGTTGCAATAGTTATTTGTGCAGCGCTTCCTAAATGAAATGCCGCAGTTGAATCATTTTTGTTTTCAGTTTTATTTTCTGCTGATTGATTGCAGGAAATGAAAACATAAAAAAACATTAAAACACAAATGGGGATTAGAATTTTTTTCATGATTAAAATTTATCTTGAACAAAAATAATTTTTTACCACTGAGTTGCGCGGAGTTTAGAGCAGAG
>BJGQ01000075.1 GCA_014190575.1 Bacteroidota bacterium
CTGGGATATTAAGTGTTACTTATGAACCGGTTGATGCAGGAAATTTTTCTGAGATCATAAAAGTGTTTTTAAGTGACAGCAATAAACCTGTTGAATTAAAAATGACGGGCAGCATCAAGCACATTGATAATGCCATGTTGCACTGCGCCACTTTTCACGAACCTAACAGTTACCAGCCAACGGCGCCGCTCATTACTTACACTTCAAAGGAAGAAACTAAAAATCCGAATCCTCCGATTGAAGATATAGTTGTTATCCGTCCGCCTGAAAAATCTGATTCCATTAGTTTAAATACTGTTGTGCCTGAACCGGAAATTATAAATCCGCCAACTGTAACAACCAATCCCATTCCGAATGATTCTGTTTCCACTCGCGAATTCCCGGTTTCGGAATTTGCCGCAAATAATATTGTGTTTGTAGTAGATGTTTCTTCGTCCATGCAAAAGGATGATAAAATTGAATTGCTGAAAAAAATATTGGAGAAATTATTTAGGCAAATGCGCGGCATTGATAAAGTTTCAATCGTTTCGTTCAGCAATGGCGCTGAATTAATTCTTCCACCCAACAATGGAAATAATCATGTAACAATGGATAGTGTTGTTCAAGCGTTACAGGCGCGGGGCACAACAAATATTTCAGCCGGATTTGATTTGGGTGTTGAAACACTTTTGCAGAATTATATTTCATCGGGCAACAACCAGATTTTTATTCTCACAGACGGTGGTTTTGATATGCCCGAAAAATCTCTGGAAAAATTAAATGATGATACCCGCCAAAAGAATTTCACTATTGTAGGAATCGGAAAGGATAATGAATCGCAAAAAACTTTACAGAAACTTTCTACAAAACTGAATGCTGGTTATGTGAAAATTAAAAACACTTCGCAGCAGAATGCATTGCTGGAAGAAGTGAAATTAAAATCAAAAAAATATTAATTCTTTTTATATTCTTTTTTTATTAATAGTTGATGTTTAGAATCAATGATTGAAAATTTATTTTTTTAAAAAAATATTTAGGTTTATTTTCTAAAACAAAACTCAAAAAATATGAGCCAGCAAACTGAAGAGGTTTTAATACCTGAAACCAAAGCAAAACAAAAAGTTGTTGTTGAAGAAGCCGATGGAAAATGGCGCGGCAACAGTAAAAGTTATACTGAAGGTCAGCAATGGGACAAAGCCAAGGAAATGAATTTCACTTACACTAACCTCGACAAATTTGTTCGATACAGTTTGGGTGAGAATGCGCATTTCAGTAACGCATTTTACGATGGTGATTATTCATTAACACTCGACCAGGCACAGGAAAAAAAATATCGGTTGCAAAGCCATCGGAGTAAATCTTTCTGAAGGACAAGCTGCTGCCTGTCGCAAGAACGGATTGGAAGTTTACCTGAAAGATGCACGCTTTGTTACACCTGAAGATTTCGGATTGTTCGATGCTGTAACAGCTTTCGGAAGTTTCGAGCATGTGGCTTCGGTAAAAGATTTTCTCGATGGAAAACAGGATGCAGTTTATGACAGCTACTTCCATCATGTTTTTGATTTGCTGAAACCCGGTTGCCGTTTTTACATGCAGGCAATGGTGTTCAGCAAGAACATGCTGCCTTACGAAAAGTTTGACATCAATGCACCAAAGGGAAGCGATGCATACATTCTTGCATTGCTCACCAAGCACAATCCTGATTCGTGGTTGTCGTACGGACACGAACACATCATTCGCGTGGCTGAACCTTACTTAAAGAAAATTTATTACAGCAGTGGTCGCCTTGATTACATTAAAACAAATCGCGAGTGGACTAAACTGTATTACAAATTCCAATGGAAAAAATATTTGTGGTACCTGTCTCTGATTCCAAAATATTTTACTGATAAAGAATTCCGTTACCAGTATGATTTATTAAAAGTGCGACCAAACCGTGTTTGCTTCGAGCGCGAAATAATGGACCATGCACGATTGGTGTTTGAGAAGAAATGAGAAACTAAAGGTGAAAAGTGAAAAATAAAAGCCGGAGCAATCCGGCTTTTTTTAGTTACGAATGTTGTTTTTCAGGATTTTGTCGGGAATCAAAGACATCAGAAATGTGAACTTCATTTTCGCGAATACAATAAATAATTTTATAGTTGCCCGAAACCAATCGCCTGTATTCTTTTTTGTGATGCTTCATAAATTCATCGGGCTGACCTGCCTCTGGAAATTGTTCAAGCAATTGAAATGATTTTGAAATTTCTGCTATAATATTTTTCGCAATTGCATGTGATGCAACTTCAACATAGTAAGAGAAAATTAATTGCAATTGTTGTTTAGCATAATCGCTGATTAATACTTTCATCAGTTACCACTTGTCTGCTTCTTTAATAAAATTTTCGAGCGAGGTGGCTCTGCCATTTTTAAAATCATCTTCAGAACGCTCAATACGCTGAAGCAATTCTGCCTCGGTCATTGGTTTTAATGAAGCTTCATAACTCTTTACAAAATCTTTTTTGCGGATAGATTGAACTTCTGCTATCAATTTTTCATCATTCAAATGAATAAGCCAATCAATTAAAGTGAGTTTTAAAGCTTGCGCGTTCATTGATTTTTGTTTTTACAAATTTAGATAAAATTTCAGTACTCCATTTACTACTCCCGCCGTGTCTTCTGACTTTGAGGTCTGGAATGTTTCATCAACATATCATTACAATAAACCAAAGTGAGGACACGGCGGGAGAGAAAAAAGGGCGCAGAGAAAAAACCTGCTGGTGAAAATACACAGGCAGGGGCATCGGGTTGTTATATTTGTTTGAGAGAAAAAGGAACACCAACAAAGTAGAAATAATCAATGCCCTGCTGAATATCATCCATTGCTTCAACCTGAATGAAAATTTTAACTTTCATTATTTCAGGCGAAAAGATTCAGACACTTCATCCCATGATTTTATATCCTGAGGTTTTGAATTTTTAATGCGGCGACGAACAATATTTTTTTCTTCTTCGTTGATTTCAAAATCAGTGTTGTTGGTTTTTACAAAATCCAAACTCTTAATCAACTCAATAAAGAAGTTGTATTTATTTTCAGGAACATTAAGGATAATCTGTTTCATTATTTTTGATTTCTGAGATTCAAAAATAATAACTCTCCGGTATTAATTTTTCATTGGCAATTCTAATTATTTTCTCTCATCACAAAAAAATCTTCATGCAATTTTAAAATGAAAAAATATTTTTCATTCCGTATTTCAATCTATAATCTTAATTCGCTGCTTGCAGCAGGCAAGAAAAATCTAAAATCAATAAGCCCGCACACTCTTCCCTTCCATATAATTAATGAAGGAGCGATTGACCACTTTGTTGCCGCCGTGTGTGGGATAATTTCCATTGAAGTACCACGCACCGGTGTGGTTGGGGCAGGCGCGATGCAGGTTTTCTATTTTCTGAAATATCACCTGCACTTCTGCATTCACACTTTCGTCTTTTACCAGCTCGGCAATCTTCTCCGAAATTTCTTCGGCAGTGAATGGTTCGTAAATCAGTTTCACCTTATTGGTGATTTGTTCCACCGGTTTTTCATTTTCCAGTTTAC
>BJGQ01000076.1 GCA_014190575.1 Bacteroidota bacterium
ATGCCATTCCGCGCGAGAGCAATGCGAAAGTGGTGGTGCCCGATAATGCTGCGAATGATTTTACTGTAACACTCAACAAAATTGCAGACGAAATAAAATTCGAATTCAAAACCATTGACCCGAAGCTTAACATCAGCATCACAAAAACGGAGTTGCCGAAAAAGGTGATGAATGCTGCTGACCAAAAGAATATTATCAACGCCATTTATGCGGCACAAAATGGTGTGTACCGAATGAGTAACGACATTAAGGATTTGGTTGAAACATCGAACAATGTTGCACGAGTATTAATTAAGGAAGGTAGCATTCTGATTCAGTGCCTCACCCGTTCTTCTATTGAAACTTCAAAATTTGATTTGGCCGATTCGTTGCGCAGTGTATTTGAACTTGCAGGATGTGATGTGGTGTTTGCGGGTTCTTATCCCGGCTGGACTCCGAATGTGAATTCTCCGATTCTTGATTTGTTAGTTCACTTGTATGAAAAGGAACATAATGAAAAACCTAAAGTGGTTGCCTGCCATGCCGGATTGGAGTGCGGAATTTTGGGCACCAATTATCCGAAGATGGATATGATTTCGTTCGGACCTACTATTCGTGGTGCGCACTCGCCTGACGAGCGGGTGAATATTGCATCAGTTCAGAAATTCTGGAAGTTTGTTCAGGAGATTTTGAAGAATATTCCTTTGAAATAAAAGTTTTGGTGCTTGAAGATACGCACCGAGGCAAAAAAATATTTGCTTTATTTAGAACAGCAAGTTGACAAGAGATATTATTTTCAATGCTCTTGCTGATAGTTGATTATTATGCAGAATGAGTAAGAATTTTCTTGAATACATCGTTGATTGATTTTTATATAAATCAATGAAATATATTTTTGATAAAAGATGAAACGGAAACGCCGAAAACCGAATAGAGTAGGCAATAATAAAAAAGTGTGTTGTCTGCACTTTAATCATTGACAAAATTTTTATGAAAAAAATTTTTAAGGTTACAGGTTTCATGGTTTGCTTTATAACTATGGTATCATTAAACAATACAAAAGCACAGATATGCACATTTGCCGGAGAAGAATGCTGTGGCGAAGGCATTACCAATTTTCAATTGAATGGTACACCTGCAATTAACCGCACTTCAACTGTGAATGAAAACGGCGGCTTCACTAATACTGCAGTTACTGCCACTGTTATCAAAGGTCAGGCATATAATTACAGTGTTACTTTTCCCATTGAAGACAACATTGTAAACTGTAACACCTTCAATTTCAAAATTTATATTGATTATAATCAAAACGATTTGCTGACAGATGCAGGAGAAGAAGTTGCATCTTTAAGTAGTGTAGCTAACGGAACATATACCGGAACCTTCACCATACCTACTTCGGCTGCAACCGGAAATGCATATATGAGAGTAATGATGAAAATGGCAAGTACTTCTTTATCCGGCGGGTTTTGTGGTCATACTGATATAACACCTTGTAACATTCCTGCTGACCCTGTTGGTTTTCATGGTGAAGTGGAAAATTATACATTAAACATAACAGGTGCTTCAGGTTTAACGAATATTACTTCAGGTGTAAACGATTTTCAGGTTTATCCGAACCCGGCTAATGATGATATAATTATTGATTTACCACCATTATGTATGAATTGTCAATTGGAAATTTCAAATACGCTTGGTCAGGTTTTGTATTCTGAATTCACTGATCAAAAATCAAAAACAATCAATCTTCAATTTCTTAAACAGGGAGTTTATTTTGTTACATTAAAGAATGAGTATTGGAATGAAGTGAAGCGGATTGTTAAACAATAGACTTCTTCTGAAAATCATTCTATCCTTAATCCTCACCCCTGACCGCTCTCCAAAAAAAGAGAGGAACAGATGCGAATTTTTTTGTTGTGATTAGTTTCGGAATAGGTGTAATAATTTATTTGGAATGAGTACCGGATTCCTGTGGTTACAAACACAATCTTTTAATTGAAGTCTTTGATAATTGCATTCAGACCCGGAAAAAATATTCACAAATTCGCAACACTTCCACCTGACATCATTATATAATTAATTGTATCGGTTGTGGTAACAGGATAAAGCAACGAATGACGCAATTGTATTTTGTTGTGACTGAGTTCAACAATTTCAAAAGTTTCTTCTCCCTTTTCGCTTTTCAGATTCAGTAATTCTTTTTTCTTATATCCATCATTTCCTCCCATGAATTTCCAATCGCCATTTGTGTAATGAGAAACTCCGATGGTGTATGAAATATCTGTTGCAATTGAATCGGTAAGAAAATTAAAATTCTGATCGGTGTGAAATTCGGTTATGAAATTTCCATCGGGATAAAAACTAATGTGAAAAGCATTTACACTATTGCAAGTAAGAATTCCGTGGAAAGAATTTATGGTTGTGTCAATTGAATAAAAATGTTCAGCCATTGAATCATCGGCATTTATCATTAAGTAGGAAGCACCCCAAACACCAATGAGTCGAGTTTTGCGTGAGCGTAATGAAAGCACCGGGTCTTGAGGTCCTTTGCGGCAACTGAAAAAAAGTACTTCAGAAATAAGGATGATAAAAAGGAGAAAGTGTTTCATAAAACTTTTATTCACTTTTTATTTTTCATTGAAATATATTTTAATGAAGACTCTTCATTTTTAAAATGGTTGCATTTGGTTTATTTGATGAGAAGGCGAATAATTATTTCGGTGTGAATAAAACCTACTGCCGTAAGGCAGATGCAGCGAAGACAAACCCGCGTTTTGACAAACCATTGAAGACAAACCAGATTGGGCTGTATTCTTTTCCCCTAAAAAATAAAAACAATAGAACAATAGAACATTTGAATTTTGAATACTTGAATTTATTTTTCTGATTATCAAAACTTCTTAATTCGTTTTTCAAATGTTCGAATGTTCAATATTCATTTTCACAGACATAAAAAAACCGCCCCGAAAATCGGAGCGGTTTTTAATTTATGATTTCTAATTTTTTATTTCAATTAGTAATCCATTCCACCACCTTGTGGCATTTGCGGCATTCCTTTTTCTTCTTTTGGTTTGTCAACAATTACACACTCAGTAGTTAACAGCATGGATGCAATTGATGCTGCATTTTCTAAAGCTACACGAGATACTTTAGTAGGGTCAATAACACCAGCCTTCAATAGGTTTTCGTATTGCTCGGTGCGGGCATTGTAACCAAAGTCACCCTTGCCTTCTTTTACTTTTTGCACCACGATGCTGCCTTCGACTCCTGCGTTAGCTGCAATCTGACGAAGAGGTTCTTCGATGG
>BJGQ01000077.1 GCA_014190575.1 Bacteroidota bacterium
AATTTTCTGAATGGATTTTTCACTGGAATAATTTCGGTTGAAAAATAAAACGCTTATTCAATTTCTGATATGATTTTATTCAGGTTGTTGTTGGTGAATGGTGAAAATTGAATCATGAATATTTTGCGCCGCACACTCTTTATTCTTCACTTTTAGTTCTTCACTAATTTAACAACTGTTTGCTGCTTGCCATCAAAACACTTGATAAAGTACATACCGTTAGCGCAGTTGCTCATATCAAGGTTTTGCTTTTTGTTGTTTGTGATTTCTGTTGATTGAATAATTTGCCCTAAACAATTTTCAACTGTTACAGTTGATTTGCCTGCTTGAGTTGTTTGATATTCTATTGTTGCAATTGATGTAACTGGATTTGGATAAACAGAAATAAAACTGGAAATAAATAAATCATTAACACCACTGATAAAAACACAAGCAGAAGTATCAGAACATGTACCATCAGAAATAATTACTGCATAACTGCCCGCAGTTTGCGGCTGAAAATCTTGATTAGTTGCACCGGAAATAGTTGAATAATTATTGTTGCAATCAACCCATTGATAAAATGCATTATCCATTTGAGCAGTTGCAGCTCCTTCCGTAAACGCAATGCCAGTATCAATTGAATCAACTGAAAGTATAGTTGTAACTAAACTATCGCAACCGAAAACAGAATTTAATGTATCGTGATAAGTGCCTACCGTGCTTACTATGTTGCCACTTGGTAATGTGTAGGTTTCATTGGAACAGATAGTGGCTGTGATGATTTCTTCTGTAGTATCAGGTAAGCAGTTTATGCATTGAGAGAAAGCGCCGACAAAAAAAGTTTCCCATGTACCACCAAAAATCAGAGTATCATTTCCAATAATCACAGGTGATGCCCCAAAATCACCACAAAGAAATACATCACCTGAGTCATTTGCAGCAACGCTCAGAATATCATCTCCACTCTTATCTAAAGTTTGGTAACAGATACTCTCACCGGAGCGTGTAAGTAAAACAATAAAAGAAAGGTCTAAATTATTTACAGGATATGGAATTGTGAATGAGCCAATTTGTAAGGGTGAAGTGCCTTCTTCTGAAAAACCTCCTGAAACATATATGTTTCCCCACGGGTCAAAACAAGCATCGTAAACAGCATCTCTGAAAGGACTTGAGAATTGTTTAACCCAAATTAAATTTCCAGATGAATCATAACGAGTAAAATATCCATCGAAGTAACCGCCCGTTCCTCCTGAATTATAAATTGTATCACTTCCAAAGGCAACCTATCCTGCAGAAAAATATCCACCAAAATAAATACTGCCTTCTTCATTTGCCAATATGCAGGGTGCACCTATTTGGGAATTACAACTGAATGGTTTTATCCAGATTATATTTCCCGAAGTATCATACCGTGCAATAAAAAGATCAGAATTATTAGTGAACGGAATAAGATGAGTTAATGGAATACCATTGAAATAGCATGTGTCAGAGTGAAAGGTTCCGGTCATGTAAAGATTACCAAGATTATCAAGAGCGATGGCTTCAGGTACCTCTGTGTCTGTTCCATTTATACTCTTTAACCAGATAGTTTCTCCTGAAGAATTAAGTTTAATAAGATACCCTTCAAATGAATAATAAGGTCCCATGTTGTAAACAGAATCAGCATCAAAATTTAATACAGGAGATGAATATATTCCTGCCACATAAATATTTCCGTCACGGTCAATTTCAATTGACTCTGGTTTATCCTTGTTAGCACCTTCACTCGTTCGCATCCATATTTCATTTCCCCCAGAATCTAATTTCATTATTACAGTATGAAAATCCTGATTAGTGAGAATATAAAGTGAGTCACTTCCAAAATAAAAAATATGAGAATAAGCAAAGCCTGCAATAATTATATCTCCATTTAAATCAATGGCAATATCATTTGCTGCATCGCCAGAATTTCCACCAGCACTTTTTACCCAAATCAGGTTTCCGAAACGGTCGTACTTAGTTATGATAAAATCTAAAGTTGAATCAACCGAATGAAGCGTATCGCCACTAATTATTAACTGTCCTTCGTAAGTACCAACTCCATATAAATTTCCTTCAGCGTCTGTAGCTACTTTAAGTCCCTCAGCATTATAGGTTTGTTCAGCAGCAGCACCCCACTCCCACGCCTGCCCTTTCACTCCTGAAGAAATCATTACAAAAAAAATAAGAGCGATGAAATATTTTTTCATTTTCAACTTAAAAATTAAGTGATAGAAAATATTATTCGTAAGCATTTCACAATTCACCATTGACTATTCACAAACTCACCATCCCTGTGCAAGAACATCAGCAATGTGCATGACCTTGATGTTGTAATTATTTTTTTTGATGTAGCCGTCAATGTGCATTAAGCAAGATATGTCGGTGCTCACAATATATTCTGCTCCGGTGGCTAAAGCATTTTCCACTTTCTGGTCAGCCATCGCGGTGCTGATGTCGGCATACTTCACGGCGAAGGTGCCGCCGAATCCGCAACAGGTTTCGCAATCTTTCATTTCACGAATCTCTAAACCTTTTACATTCTCCAATAAAGTGCGCGGCGGAGTTTTGATTTTGCATTCGCGCAATGCACCACACGCATCGTGGTATGTAACACTGTGATTGAACTCAGCTCCGATATTTTTTACTTTCAATATGTCAACTAAAAATTCAGTGAACTCAAAAGTATTTTTCTGCAATTGCTTGCAATCATTATGCAGCGCACTGTTATCAAAAAGTTCGGAATAAAAATTACGAACGAATCCTACACAACTTCCGCTTGGCCCAACCACATAATTGTAATCGGTAAAATCGTGAATGAACTTCTCACCCACTGCACGCGCCTCACTCCAGAATCCGGCATTGAAGGCAGGTTGTCCGCAACAGGTTTGATTCGGGTTGTAGTGAACTTCGCAATCCAGTTTCTCCAACA
>BJGQ01000078.1 GCA_014190575.1 Bacteroidota bacterium
CGGAGAAGCAGCGGTGTTCGATATATTCCAGATTCAATTTCAATTTTGCCGGCATTACAATTTCAATGTATGCCTGCTCGGCATCAGCATATTTCACGAGTACTTCGTTTTCATTTGAATAAGCAATGGAAGCTGTGTCGGTAATTCCTGGTTTAACAGTTAAAACTTTTTTCTGCTCATCGTTGTACAGGTCAACATATTTTTTCACTTCAGGTCGCGGACCAACAAAACTCATATCACCAATCAACACATTTATCAGTTGCAGCAGTTCATCGAGTTTGTACTTACGCAGATAATATCCAACAACTGTTACACGCGGGTCGCGACCGCCAACGGTGAGTAATCCTTTTTTATCCGAATCAGGTTTCATGGTTCTGAATTTCAGCATTCCGAATTCACGAAAATTTTTTCCGACTCTTTTCTGAATATAAAAAATTCCACCGCGTGATGTAAAAAGCACGAGCAATGAAATCAAAATAAATATTGGTGAAAGCAGTAGCAGCGCAATCAATGAAACAATAAAATCGAAACTGCGCTTGAGCATCATCATTTAATTAATCCCTCTCCTTTGGAGAGGGCAGGGTGAGGATTTTTTCAACTGACTCAATAACAGTTTGTGCCACAAAATCAACCTGCTCATTTGTCAAATCAAAATAAACAGGTAATGAAATTTCTCTCGCATAATTATCATAAGCAATCGGATAATCTTCCATTTTATAACCAAGCGATTTATAAAAACTCAGCAATGGCAGTGGTTTGAAATGCACATTAACAGAAACATCATTTTCACTTATCAGTTTTATAATTTCATTTCGTTGTTGTTCCGAAATGTCTTTTATCCGAAGTAAAAACAAGTGATAAGAAGATTCTGAAATATCAGTTTTGAAAACCGGAAGTTGTGCCCAATTTTTTTTTGAAAAATGTTGAAGATATTGTTCAACAATTTTTTTACGGCGTGGAAGTGTATCACTGTCGTATCGCTCCAATTCCACTAAACCAATCGCAGCTAAAATATCCGGCATGTTCCATTTGTAACCTGCTTCTACAACATCATATTCCCAACTTCCCTTTTGTGTTTTAGCAAGCGCATCTTTATTCTGTCCGTGCAATGATTTAATACAAAGTGCCTTATAAATTTCTTCATTACTAAATGGAGCAGGTAAGTTCAAACACACCGCACCGCCTTCAGCAGTTGTCAGATTTTTCACTGCATGAAATGAGAACACACTTGCATCTGCATCTCCTCCTACTTTTTTTCCGTTGTACAATCCACCAATAGAATGCGCAGTATCGCACAATACTAAAATCCGACCGAGTGTTTTTTGAATTTCATTTTCGGCTTTGAAAACAGTTGCGCTTCCCTTTGCCAGATTCAGAATTGAATCGTAATCGCATGGCAAACCGCCGATGTCAACCGGCATAATAACTTTTGTGCGTGGTGAGATTGCATCAGCAATCCGTTGCAATGAAATATTAAAATCAGTTGCATTCACATCCACTAAAACCGGTTTTGCGCCGCAGTGAATCACCACATTCGCTGTGGCAGAATAAGTGTAAGCCGGAAGAATTACTTCATCGCCTTCTTTCACTCCAAACCATCGAAGCATAATTTCTAAACCGGCAGTTGCTGAATTCAGGCAAAGAACTTTTTGCACGCCTGCATATTCAGCAATTTGTTTTTCAAATTTTTTTGTGCGCGGTCCGGTTGTAATCCATCCGGATTTCAGAGTAGCAACTACCTCATCAATAATTTTCTGGTCTATCCGTGGTGGTGAAAATGGAATCGTCATTATAGTTTCTGGAATTTATTGCAGCAAAAATGCTGAAATAAATTTTAGCTCATAAAAAATCTGTGAACGCTCAAATAACAAATTACTTTTGAGCACCTCACTGCAAATGCTGCTTTCAAAAGAACTCAACGATAAGATAACATATTACCTGTTGCTGGCATTTGCATTTTCGTTTCCATTCGGAAATATTTATGGAACTGTTATTATCATTTTGATTTCTGCACTCTGGTTGTTAAGTGGAAATATTTTCACTAAAATAAAAACCGCATTTTCAAAACCATTGTTTTTAAGTTTTGTGTCACTGTTTCTGATTCAGTTTTTATGGCTGCTGAACACACAGGATTTTGAGCGGGCTTTTTATTTAATTCAATTGAATGCTTCGATTTTTGTTTTGCCTTTATTGTTTTCCTCCTATCAAAATTCTGAAGTCAATAAAAATTATAAAACGATTTTGAAGGCGCTGATTGCCGGATGTTTTTTTGTTTCAGTAATCTGCATTTTGCTTGCTACATATAATTACATGATCACGAGTGATGCACAATATTTTTTTTACAACCAGTTGGATATGTATTTTTTTCATCCGGGGTTTTTATCCATTCAAATGAGTTTGTGTCTCGTTGCATTGCTACTTGATATTGCCCGAATAAAAATTCTGTTCTCATCACAAAAATTTACCGGATGGAAAATGATTTTGATTTTCTGGTTCATTCTGTTCATTGCACTGCTCTCTTCCAAAATCGGGTTGATTGCTTTGCTATTGATTTTATTGGTTGCTACTGTGTATAGCATGTATAAAATCAAAAGTGCTGCACTGCGCACCGGTATTTTATTGCTTCCGCTTTTTGTGTTGTTGCTGATTCTTAAATCAGATATTTATGACCGGGTGGATCGCGCCATTCAATCAATGACCACCACA
>BJGQ01000079.1 GCA_014190575.1 Bacteroidota bacterium
AATTCATTAATAAAAATATAAGGTATCCGAATGCAGCTCGTGAAAATAATATTGAAGGAAAAGTCGTGTTGCAATTTGTGGTAAATCCTGATGGTCAGATTTCTGATATAAAAGTTTTACGCGATATCGGAGGAGGTTGCACTGAAGAAGCAAAACGAGTTGTTAACCTTATGCCTAAATGGTCACCAGGAAAACAAAACGGTAATGCAGTTCCGGTTTACTTTAATCTCCCGGTAACTTTTAAGCTCGGAAGCGGCGATTAATTAATTTCTGTATTGAACAAAATTGTAATTTTTGCACAGGCCCTGATGATTCTGATTTTCGTCGGGGCTTCTTTTTACCTTATTATTTCCCCTCCAATCAGTATGGAGCAATTCACTTCAACTCAATATAGATTATTCGGTTGTATTTTGTTTCTCTATGCAATTTACAGGTCGTACAAAGTTTATAGTCAATATTATTAAAGATGAAACCCAATTTGTTTTTTTTAATTGCTGTTATTGCTCTCATTTCTTGTAAAGGAAAAAATACCAACATCAAAGAAACTATTGTTGGCGACACTCCAAATGCTGGAAAAATTTCTATTGCTGTTGATGAATCATTTCTTCCATTGTTAAATGATGAAGTAACTATTTTTGAAAATGAGAATTCAATTGCCAAAATTGAATTGGTTACCAATCCTGAATCAAAAGGCATTCAGGATTTTTTAGATAAAAAATACAGAGATGTAATTACCACTAGAAAATTAACAGATGATGAAATCAATTATGGAAAACAAAATGATTTAAACCCCTTGCATTTTATAATTGCATTTGATGCCGTCGCATTAATTATAAATAAAGAGAATCAGGATTCAATTTATTCAGGTGATGAAATCGGTGAAATATTTCAGGGAAAATCTTCTCAAGAAATTTCAGTTGTATTTAATTCAAATGGTTCGGGCGAAATTCAGTTCTTTAAAAATCTGTATCACCTGAAAAATCTTCCGTCTAATTTCTTTGCAACAAACAGTTTGGCTGAACTGACTCAATATGTTTCTACTCATAAATCTGCCATTGGAGTAATCGGTTTAAACAATGTGTTGTACAATACTGATTCTCTTTCTGAAAAAGTGAAAATCGTTTCAATAAGAAATGCTGATGGAAATAAATATTTACCTACCGAAACAAATATCCGCTCCGGGTATTATCCATTTCGCAGAGAAGTATATATTGTGTGCGGCGAATCGTGGCCGGGCTTGGGCACGGGCTTTGCAAAATTCATTACCACTGACATTGGACAAACAATCATAAGGCGTGCAGGTTTAATTCCTGCAAGACTTTCTTTGCGAATGATAGAAGTAAAAAAAGATTTTTAAACATATGAACAAAATGAAAAGGCAATTTTTAGCAACTGTTACCACTATTATTTTAATTGGACAAATTCATTTTTCTTTTGGACAAACAACAATCAATATGCAAAAGGAAGGGGGAGTTTATATTGTTCCTTGCACAGTAAATGGATTAAATCTCAGATTTATTTTTGATACTGGAGCAAGTGATGTTTCTATTTCTTTGACTGAAGCATTATTCATGTTAAAGAATGGATATTTAAATTCAGAAGATATACTCGGAAAGGAAAATTTTACAGATGCAACTGGAAGTATTTCAGTAGGTACAAAAATTATTTTGAGAAAAATAGAGTTTTCAGGGTTAATTCTGACAAATGTAGAAGCCTCAATCGTTCATGAACTTTCTGCTCCTCTTTTATTAGGGCAAACAGCCATTGCTAAACTTGGAAAATTTCAGTTTGACCCAGTAAATGGAACATTAATAATTTTAAATGGAGCGAATAATTCATATGTCAATACATATGTAAATCTGAATAATTATGAGCAGTCACTTGATGGAGCATTAAAAGCAATCGACAATGAAAATTATCAATCAGCAGAGAGAATTTTAATAAAATATACACAATCAAACCCATCTGATGCAATGGGATGGTACTACCTTGGAAATAATTATTTCTTTCTTGAAAAAAATGATTCAGCTCGAATCGCCTACACACAAGGAACTGTTGTAAATCCGAAAAGTGCAGCATGCTTTGTTGGATTGGGAAAAACTTATTTGAATGAAAATAAAATTGCCGATGCACAAAAATATTTTGATGAAGCAAAAAGTTTAGTGAATGTTAACAAGGATATAACTATTGCAATTTACCTGGCTGATGCATACATCTATTCTGAAAACCAAAATGCTGAAGAAGCAATTCGGTTATTGAAGCAGGCGGAAAATATTTCGATAAAAGATTTCCGCATTTATTCTTTAATGGGTGATGCATATAAAATTTTAAATAAGGGTGGTGAGGCAGTTACAGCTTATGAAAGAAGCGGCGAATTAAATCCAACCAATGCAAGACCTTATGCAAGAGTTGGAATGATTTGGAATCTTGCCCGCAACTATAGTCAATCAAAAACTTCTTTTGAAAAATCATTGAGCATTGATGCCAATTTTGCTCCTGCTTACAGAGACTTTGCGGAATTGTATTTCAACACCGGACAATATGATAAAGCTAAAGAAACTTTTGCAAA
>BJGQ01000080.1 GCA_014190575.1 Bacteroidota bacterium
TCTTACTGCAATAAATTCTCCTTTGTCAAAAACAACAATTCCTTTTTCTTGAATATCTAAATTGTCAAAATTGATTGAATCCATACATTACCAATCAGGTTTTTGAATCGTTGGTTTTGCCATAGCTGAATTGAATGATGAAATAATTTCTGAACATTCATCGGCGATTTTATTTGTCGCTTCAATCATAATTTTTTTCCACCCCTTACCATTTTCATAATTTGAGATAGGGTAAATATTTTCAATTGAAACCGTTTCCCATTTATTAATTCCATTCAATTGATTGAAGTAATTGTAAATGATTTCTGTAATTTCAATTTTATACTTTCCATCTTTAATACCAATTGAAATATTTAAAGGTATGAATGATTCAATATTGTAATTCTTGAAAGAATATTTCCCTTTTATAATTATTTGACCGTTCGTTTTATCATCTAATTGAATCACATCATTTGCAGAATTGAAAGTTGTAGCGATCCAAACTTTTGCACGACTATAAAGTTCATCCTTACTTGCTGAATCAATTTTCTGAATTGATTTATAAATAACCATTCCGGTTACTGAATCAATAGGCATTGGGTTTTGAGGAGGTAATTCAGATTGAGCAAATGATATAAGAACCGATAAAAAAAGAATTGATGAAAGAAATAGTTTTTTCATTGCAGAGCTTTTAGTTGAGTGAATGTTTGCGAAATATAGAAACATAAGAGTAAATCAAAGGAAAGTGTCCCCTCTACTGTCCCCTCAAAAAACAAAACCGTTGCAAACGCAATGTTTACAACGGTTTCAAGACTTTAATTGTAGTCCCGTTAGGAATCGAACCTAAATCTGGAGTTTCGGAAACTCACATTCTATCCGTTGAACTACGGGACCAATTTTCAATTTGAGTTCACAAAAGTCAACAAAAAAAATTTATAAAAACTACTTCAGTCAGCAATCGCTAATCTTTATTTAAGAACAGAAACTTTTTTATTGACAAACTGTTGTTTAGATTGAATCTAAAGTTGACTTTTGCACTCTGAAAATCCCAAGCCGGTAAATGGAAGACAACGATAAAATATTAGATGAACTCACAACCACCGAATACAAGTATGGTTTTGTATCGGATATTGAGCAGGATATTCTTCCTCTTGGATTGAATGAAGATGTAGTTCGTTTTATTTCAGCAAAGAAAAATGAACCTGAGTGGTTGCTTGATTGGCGCCTGAAAGCTTATCGTCACTGGCTCACGATGGAAGAGCCGACCTGGGAAAATGTTCACTATCCAAAAATTGACTATCAATCATATCACTACTACGCTTCTCCAAAAGTGAAACCGCAACTCGCAAGCATGGATGAAGTTGACCCTGAGATTCGCAAAACATTCGACAAGCTTGGAATTTCTTTAGTTGAACAAATGCGCCTCGCAGGAGTGGCTGTGGATGCGGTGCTTGATAGTGTAAGTGTGGTCACCACTTTTAAAGACAAGCTGCGCGAACTCGGAATTATTTTTTGTTCAATGAGCGAAGCGGTGAAAGAACATCCTGAGTTGGTGAAAAAATATATCGGCTCTGTTGTGCCTTCAACTGATAATTATTTCGCGGCACTAAACACTGCGGTGTTTAGCGATGGTTCGTTTGTGTATGTGCCGAAAGGAGTTCGCTGTCCGATGGAACTCTCCACTTATTTCCGAATCAATGCGGCGAACACCGGTCAGTTTGAACGCACATTAATTGTGGCAGATGAAGGTGCTTATGTTTCATATCTCGAAGGTTGCACAGCACCCATGCGCGACGAAAATCAACTGCACGCAGCGGTGGTTGAATTAGTGGCGCACGATAATTCAGAAATAAAATATTCGACCGTTCAGAACTGGTATCCCGGCGATAAAGATGGCAAGGGCGGCATTTTCAATTTCGTAACCAAGCGCGGAATCTGTTCGGGAATAAATAGTAAAATCAGTTGGACTCAAGTGGAAACCGGTTCTGCCATAACCTGGAAATATCCGAGTGTGATTTTGAAAGGAGATAATTCTATCGGCGAATTTTATTCTGTTGCAGTGACAAACAATATGCAGCAAGCCGACACCGGAACCAAGATGATTCACATTGGCAAAAACACAAAGAGCAGAATTGTGAGCAAGGGAATTTCCGCCGGCAGCAGTCAGAATTCATATCGTGGTTTGGTGCGCATTAACAAGAAAGC
>BJGQ01000081.1 GCA_014190575.1 Bacteroidota bacterium
ATGCAGCTTTCATGTTTTGTTCGGAGTCAAATAAGACAAACAACAGAACCATGAATACTTTTCATAACAACTTGACGACTGCTTCCGGCAAAATGCTGCTTGCAGTTTTATTTTTTTTATTGCCAACGGTTTTATTCACCGGCTGTCTGAAAGACAAATGCTCACAAACCAGCGCGTACAAATATTTCAAGCCGGTTTACTTGAGCTTAACAGATTTGCGCAAGGCAGTGAAAACAACTGCTGCATCTGATTTGAAGGATGTAGGAAAAGTTTATTATAAAGACCAGTTCATTTATGTGAATGAAATAAATAAAGGAATTCATGTGATAGACAATCACAATCCATCTGCTCCTCAAAATATTGCCTTCATCAATATTCCCGGCAATGTGGACATGGCAGTGAAGGGAAATATTCTGTATGCCGACAGTTACATTGATTTAGTTGCCATTGATATCACCAATCCGGCAAGTGTAACAGAAGTGAATCGTGTGACCGAAGTTTTTCCTGCACGGATATATGTAAATGGATATATGGGCGATGCATCGAAAGGAGTAATTACAGATTGGATTGAACGCGACACAGTAGTTACACAAGACTGTAACATTTACAACGGTGGATGCTTTTTTGGAAATCAATATGAAGGAGGAGGAATTTATATGACAGAAGATTTTGCTTCCACTTCAGCTCTTTCATCTTCCTCAGCTACTACTACTACTGTTTCTCCTGGAACCGGAATTGCAGGTTCGATGGCGCGCTTCTGCATCTATCAGAATTTTCTCTACACCCTCGACCAGTGGAGCATGAAATTATTCGACATCACCAATACTTCTAATCCGCTTGCAGGAACAACAATTAATATGAGTTGGAACATTGAAACCATTTTCCCTTACCATGATAAATTATTTATCGGTTCCACAAATGGAGTTTTTATTTATGATAATTCGAATCCATCATCACCTACTCAACTTTCGCAATTTGTTCATGCTACAAGTTGCGACCCGGTGGTTGTTTCCGGAAATTATGCTTACTCCACTTTGCGTTCCGGCACAAGCTGTAACGGTTTCAGTAATCAGTTAGATGTGATTGACATTAGCAATATTTCATCACCTGTTTTGAAAGTGAGTTATCAGTTGACTAATCCGCATGGATTAGGAATTGACGGAACCACTTTATTTATCTGTGATAACACTTCAGGATTAAAAGTATATGATGCAACTGACCCGCTGAATATTTCATTGAAGCAAACTGTTACAGGCATGGTTCCATATGATGTAATTCCAGTCAACAACGATTTAATTACAGTGGCTGAAGATGGTTTATATCAATATGATTATTCAAACACAAGCAACTTGCAATTGCTGAGTAAGGTTACGATTGTGAAAAATTAATTTGGTGAAAGTGGTTTATTAAAAAAAGGGCTGAACGAAAATTTTCGTTCAGCCCTTTTTGATTATTATAAATAAACATTTAACTCTTCATCACCTTCATCAACTCAATATTTGCTGAGTCGAGTTTCGAAGAAAGTTCTTCGAGCAGTGATTCGTCAGGCGAAGATTTTTTTAATTGCTCAGTCATATTCATAATGGCGCTCATCGCTAAATGGTCCTGCGAATCGCTGGATTGAAAATGCAATTTCATTTCCTGAAATTTTTTGTTCAGCAATTCTGCTGCTGCCTGCACGGTTTGCGAATCGGTCTTGCTCACCTTAAGCGAGTAACTTCTTCCGGCAATGTTTACAGTGGTGCGAACCTGCTCTTCCATTTTAAATAGCTTTTATAAAATTGATGCAACGGTCAACCTCACGAATGTATTCGTTCAGTTTCTTTTTCAGTCCCTGTGTGTCTTCTGAATTTTGCAAAGCAGCATTTCCGATATTTATCACCTTCATGTATTGCTCCAATTCTTCGAGCTGCTTTTGCTTTGCTTTCAATTCGCTGCGAAGCGATTCAACTTCCGATTTCAGTTTTGTGTTTTGCTCAATCAATATAGTGTGTCGCTCAGCCACTCTTCGGGAGCGAGCTAAAATATCATCCGCTTGTTTGAGCAATTCGTTTTTCATGTTCTGATTATTGCATTCACTTGTGTTTCTAAAGCTTTAATCAATTTGTTCATGAGCGCTTCGGTTTCTTCGTCGGT
>BJGQ01000082.1 GCA_014190575.1 Bacteroidota bacterium
CTCGACGAATTCTTTCAGCAGCAGAAATGTATGCCGGGTGTGTGGCTGGCGCCATTCAGAAGGAAGAGTATCTGAATATCATTCGCGAAACCGGTTTTCAGAATATCCTGTTGCAAAAGGAAAAAGTGATTACAGTTCCCGACGATATTCTATCGAGTTATCTTTCTGCTGATGAAATCAGTTTGTATAAAGAAAGCGGAGTCGGAATTTTCAGTGTAACAGTTTATGCTGAAAAAAAATCGGAACCGTGTTGTGACGGAGACACTTGTTGTAAAAATTAATAACTTCATTCAAAAAAAATTAAAATCAATGGCAGCAACAAAAGTTTTATTTCTCTGCATTCATAATTCGGCCCGAAGCCAGATGGCAGAAGCTTATCTGAAAAAATTTGGTGGAACTGATTTTCAGGTGGAAAGCGCAGGACTTGAACCCGGCACACTCAATCCGCTTGCGGTAGCAGTAATGCTGGAAGATGGAATTGATATTTCAAAAAATCCAACCAACGATGTGTTTGAATTTTTCAAACAAGGAAAAATATTTCAGTATGTGGTAACCGTGTGCGACAAAGAAGCATCAGACCGCTGTCCGATTTTTCCGGGTATGAATGAAAAAATTAACTGGTCGTTCGAAGACCCATCAAGGTTCGCAGGAACACAAGGAGAAAAATTAACAGCAACAAGATTGGTGCGCGATAAAATCAAGGAAGCGGTTCTTGATTTTATCAAGCAGGTTCCGAAGAATTAGAAATATTATTTTCATCCTGAAAAAAGTTTAACAGAAAAATATGTTACAGTTTAAAAAGTATGCAGCCGAATTTCTTGGAACATTTGCCATTGTGTTTTGCGGAACAGGTGCCATTATAATTGACGAACAAACGCATGGTGCTGTAACACACATTGGTGTTGCCATTACTTTCGGATTAATTGTGATGGCAATGATTTACACCTTCGGCGAAAAATCAGGTGCCCATTTTAATCCGGCTGTTACACTTGCTTTTTCCATTGTAAAGCGTTTTCAGGCGAATCAGATATTACCATACATCATTTCACAATTGGCTGGAGCATTGTCTGCATCTGTTGTTTTAAAAATTCTATTTCCTGAAAATCAAAATCTCGGTGCAACAATTCCTGGGGGAAGTGATATGCAATCTTTTGTGCTGGAATTTATTCTCACTTATTTTTTAATGCTCGTTATCATCAATGTTTCGCAGGGCTCGAAAGAAACCGGGGTGTTAGCAGGAATGGCAATTGGAGCCACTGTTTTATTGGAAGCCATGTTTGCAGGACCCATTTGCGGCGCATCCATGAATCCGGTTCGCAGCTTAGCACCGGCTCTTGTTTCCGGAAATATGCAATCGCTATGGATTTATTTAATTGCTCCGGTTACTGGGGCAATTGCTGCAGTGTTAACCTGGAGTATGATGAACGATAAAACTGTTCAGAAATAAAAAAAGTCCTCCTGTTTATGGGAGGACTTACCTAAAACAACAGCTTGTAAGTTCTGCTTACATAAGATGCGTTTCGAATGCGAAATAATCAGTTGTATGTTATCTGCATCTTATTGGTTAGTTATTGAATTGTGAATCCTCAGCGTGTAGTGTTATCCGAACTTTACTTAAATGTTAACTTTAACATTCGCTTAACATTGAATTTATGTGGCCATAACATTCAAGGTGAATTTTCGCATCACCAAAAACAACAAAAAAAATTATGCGATTAAAACTACTCACTTTCTTTAGCGCTCTTGCCCTTGTGCAATTGAATGCGCATGCACAGGAAGCACCCCTTGACACACTCACCAATCGGGTAAACATTATTGCATCCGATGTGGATGGATTGAAACGGATTAAAATCACGGGATACCTGCAGCCGCAGTACCAGGTGGCTGATTCATCAGGCATCAGTTCATTTGCCGGTGGCGACTTTGCTTCAGGTTTGAATAAAAGATTTGCGCTTCGCCGCGGTCGTGTAAAATTCACTTACGATTATACAGGTATCAATTGGGTGTTACAGTTGGATGCAACTGAAAAGGGAGTAGCTGTTACAGATGCTTACGGAAAATATACTGAACCATGGATGAATGCATTTTATATGCAGGCAGGAATTTTTAATCGTCCGTGGGGAT
>BJGQ01000083.1 GCA_014190575.1 Bacteroidota bacterium
AGAGGCGCTGCTCAAAGATTTACAACACGCCGCCGTGCAGAATAAAAACATGTTCGCGCACCTCATGGAAGCAAGCAAGCACTGCTCCCTCGGAC
Source organism: Bacteroidota bacterium (assembly GCA_014190575.1). Classification (GTDB taxonomy): domain Bacteria; phylum Bacteroidota; class Bacteroidia; order Chitinophagales; family UBA10324; genus UBA10324. Next base: position 96 of record BJGQ01000083.1, read on the forward strand.
AAATTACTTCTGCGCTGTTTGAAGTGGGTGGGCAGTATAGGAGGAATATGTAAATGAATAATTTGAGGATTTGGTGATTTGAAAATTTGAAGATGAAATAATTATTGGACTATAATTTTTCGAACTTCAATGATGTTATTATTCTTATCCAAGACTTGAATATAGAATAATCCAGATTCAGTTTTAGGAAGAAGATTTATTACAAATTGCTTTCTGTCAATTTCACTTTGAAATATTTTTTCTCCCAATGAATTTGTTAAAACAATTTGATACCCTTTCATTGCTGAATAATTTTCATTATCAATTGTGATTTTATCATGAGTTGGGTTGGGAAAAACTTTTATAATATTTCCGAGGTCTCTGAAATTTATTCCATCCAATGTATCAATCACAAATGTTGTGTCATAAACTGTAACATGAATTGTATCATACACTGTGAAAAAGCAAGTGTCAACAGTACCAGTATAAATATTTTGAATTTCGGATGTTGACAATGCTCTATTCCAAATTCCAATATCATCTAATTTTCCATTGTGCCAATAAGTACCAATAATATCTCCACCAAATCTCAAATTGTTTGTTGTGGAATTTGGTGATGGAACACTATTCGAAGAGCTGTTAAGAGTGCCATTCACATAGAAGTCCATTGTTTGTAAAGAATTGTTATATACAATAACAACATTTAACCAAGTTAAATCTGAAATTGTATTTGAGTAAATAGGCGGTGTAAAAGGCATTGCAAGTTGATTTAAATGAGTTGATAAATCATACCCATTATTTACCCCTGTTGCTCTTTTTGAAATTAAATCTTGTTCAACAAACGCGTTGAAGTAAACCCAACATGAAATAGAATAATCAGTGTTAACCAATCTTAGTGGAGCAACATCATTAACATCAATGTGATTTCCAGCGCCATTAAAACTATAAGCAGTATTTACTATCCCGTTTCTATCTGTTGTAAGTGTGGAGCCAGTTACCGTTCCATTATTTCCATTACCGCTATCATCATTAGCGTTGCCTGTAAACGGCCACCATCCTTGCAATCCATTTGTTGGTATGTAATTGGGGACTTGAGCAATTGCATTAAAGTTTATCAAAATGCTCGCGAGTAAAAAGATTTTTTTCATTGTGTTTTAATTTTTTTTAGTGATTTAATTTTTATTGTGAATTGATTTCTTTTCTCAGAGTGAATTGTTATTGTGATGTCTCTAAAAAAAACCTGCGCGAGACACAGCACTATATGAACTGAGGTTCCGCGAGGACCCGTCACTCAATAGACCATGCTCGCGCATTTGCACGAGCGATGAGCTATTTTGAGTGACAAGAAATTTCGCGGATTTCAGTTCAAAAATTTGCTATCGCAATTTCATTAACTATGTTTTTCTCTTTACATTTTTTTCTTTTTGTGAGCACTAATGTAATTCTTTACTTTATGCAAAAAAGTTCTTGAAGATTTTCAATTAAGTATTACAGGTGCAGAAACAGATGCAGTGGTCAGTATTTACAACATCATCGGTCAGCAACAAGAGCACCTCACCATCAGCCACAGCAATAGCATCCATCAAACCCTTTCGCTCCAGCCTCACCCTGCCCTCTCCCAAGGAGAGGGTAATACAGCACCGCCGGGAGTTTACCTCGTAAGCATCACCGTAAACGGGCAGCGCTTTATGCGCAAAGTGGTGAAACAGTAATTTGATGATGTGCTGATATGATGATGGAATACATGTTCTCTATGGTTTCAATCTGAAACCTCAAAAACTTTTCTGAATTTTTTGTTTCATTTGTTCTATAAAGTTTTCGGATGGAACTTATAATTATTCAAAAGAAAATATTTGTGATTCGTGGTCAGCGAGTAATGGTTGACCGGCACCTTGCGGAATTATATGGAGTGCCAACCAAATCATTAAACCTTGCTGTTAAACGAAACATAAAAAAATTTCCTTCTGATT
>BJGQ01000084.1 GCA_014190575.1 Bacteroidota bacterium
TACCTGAAACCAAAGCAAAACAAAAAGTTGTTGTTGAAGAAGCCGATGGAAAATGGCGCGGCAACAGTAAAAGTTATACTGAAGGTCAGCAATGGGACAAAGCCAAGGAAATGAATTTCACTTACACCAACCTCGACAAATTCGTGCGATACAGTCTGGGTGAGAATGCGCATTTCAGCAATGCGTTTTATGATGGCGATTATTCATTGACACTCGACCAGGCGCAGGAAAAAAAATATCGTTTTGTTGCCGACCAGTTGCGCATTACTAAAGACAGTCGAGTGCTCGACCTAGGTTGCGGTTGGGGCGGTTGGCTCATGTGGCTGAAAAAAAATATTGGCTGCAAAGCCATCGGCGTAAATCTTTCAGAAGGACAAGCTGCCGCCTGTCGCAAGAATGGATTGGAAGTTTATCTGAAAGATGCACGCTATGTTACACCTGAAGATTTCGGATTGTTTGATGCTGTAACAGCTTTCGGAAGTTTCGAGCATGTGGCTTCAGTTAAAGATTTTCTCGATGGAAAACAGGATGCGGTGTATGACAGTTACTTCCATCATGTTTATGATTTGCTGAAACCCGGTTGCCGTTTTTACATGCAGGCAATGGTGTTCAGCAAGAACATGCTGCCTTACGAAAAGTTTGACATCAATGCACCGAAAGGAAGCGATGCCTACATACTTGCATTGCTCACCAAGCACAATCCTGATTCGTGGTTGTCGTACGGACACGAACACATCATTCGCTGCGCTGAACCTTACTTAAAGAAAATTTATTACAGCAGCGGTCGCCTCGATTACATTAAAACAAATCGCGAGTGGACTAAACTGTATTACAAATTCCAATGGAAAAAATACCTGTGGTACTTGTCGCTGATTCCAAAATATTTTACTGATAAAGAATTCCGTTATCAGTATGATTTATTAAAAGTGCGACCAAACCGTGTTTGCTTTGAGCGCGAAATAATGGACCATGCGCGATTGGTGTTTGAGAAGAAGTGAGAAACTAAAGGTGAAAAGTGAAAAATAAAAGCCGGAGCAATCCGGCTTTTATTTTTTAGGAAACGCTTTTTATTTCAAACATTAAATTGTGAAAGATGGTGGTCAAAATGTTTGTATTGAGTTTCGCCCCATTGTTTAGGAGTAAGATGGCCAAAGAACGAATGAGGGTGGTTAGTTGCCATCGCTTCACCACCCTCACTAAATTGTTTAACTAACTTAATAAGGTTAAGTTTTTCGGATTCAAAATTTTTTTCATTGTTCATTATAAAATTCGGATCAGTAGGAATGTTTTTAGAAAAAGGTTTCTCACCTAAATAAGCTCTTTTGAAAAATGGACCGAGAATTTTGCCTAATAATGAACGAGGGTGTTTCTTTTTTCCTGATGCAACTTCAACGGTTGCAGCACAATGCGCTATCATTTGTGCAGAATTCATTTTACCCCAAACTGCTTTTGTTTCGGGCGTGAGTTTATCTATGCGATTCAGAATTTCCTCAAGAGTGTTTTTATCAAATAATGTTTTCATAATTGAAATGCATTAAAAATTTTAATAAGCTCTCACACTTTTCCCTTCCATATAATTGATGAAGGAGCGATTGACCACTTTGTTGCCGCCGTGTGTTGGATAATTTCCATTGAAGTACCACGAGCCGGTGTGGTTGGGGCAGGCGCGATGCAGGTTTTCTATCTTCTGAAATATCACTTCCACTTGGGCATTCACACTTTCGTCTTTTACCAGCTCGGCAATCTTCTCCGAAATTTCTTCGGCAGTGAATGGTTCGTAAATCAGTTTCACCTTATTGGTGATTTGTTCCACCGGTTTTTCATTTTCCAGTTTAC
>BJGQ01000085.1 GCA_014190575.1 Bacteroidota bacterium
AATCAGATAATAAATCCTGATGCGTTTCAAACAAATGTTTGAAGTTGGCAATATCCACTGATTGAAAAAATGCATTGATATCGTTTTGAATTAGATGAATTTCGTAAGCCGTGAAAGCCATGTGTGTAAGCGCTCCACCAATTCCGCAAGTCAAATAGTAAATCAGAAATCGTTTTGGCCCCCAAACATTTTCCAAAACAGAACCAAACATCCACAGCGCAAACATGTTACTGAATATATGCATGAGGCTACCATGCATGAACATGTGAGTGATGAGTTGGTGCGGTTTAAAATATTCTGAAGTGAAAAAAAATAATCCGAGGTATTGCGACAGGTCGAAACCATAAGTGTTCTGCACCACCACTGTTGCCAGATACATCAGCCCGTTAATTATGAGCAGGTTTTTTACAATCATCGGAAACCGGTCGAAAGAAGTTGGTCTTAAATCACTCATGAAATTTTATTAAGAATAATTTTTTTGTGTTCAAAATCAATTCAAATTTTATTGAGAGAAGAATTAAATTCTTCAGTAGTAAGATTTATCTCGTTCAATATTTGTCGAATGAGCGGACGATTTAAGTCTTGACCTTTGTGGTGTGGAAGAGTTGTATATCGTCCATCAGAATGTCGATAAAAAACATGGCTTCCTCTCTGCCTGATAATTTTGAAACCTAAATGCAACAATATTTTTTCAAAAGTTTTTGCATCAACAATCGGGAGTTTGCTCATACTGCAACCGACACTTGCTGAAAGCCAATAAATTCAGGAATGGATTTTAATTCATCTTCAGTCATGCTTTCAAGACACAACTCAAGAACTTCTTTCAGATTGATTTGTAATTCATCCAGCGTTTTTGCCTGAGTATGAGCACCGGGAACATTCGGAATATTTCCAATGTAAAATCCGCTTTCACTATCTCTTTCAATCTGCGCAGTGAACTGATATGATTTCATTTTTCAAAATTTATTTGTTGAAACAAAATTACTTTAAAAAAATTTACGCGAATGTCCCTCTGATGGAACATCCCGGACCTCAAAGTCGGGAGCTTGTCGAAGTGTCAATCCTTTTTCTCAAACTGTTTTTCAATATCACGCAAATGGAAAGTAACGAAAGTTGGTTTGCCTTCAGCCGTATGCGAAGGAGTTTCGCAACCGAATAATTCATCTAACAGGTTTTTCATTTCGCGCTCGGTCAATCGGGTTCCGTTTTTTATGGCAGCTTGTTTTGCTAATTGCAATGCAACCTCTTCGCGCTTGTTCAGCTTTGGCGATTGCATGCTTTGCTTGTAACCTTCAATTAATTCTTCCAATAATTTGGATGGGTCTTTATCTTTTATATCTGATGGTGTTCCATGAATCACCAAATCAGTATTGCCGAATTCCTGCACATCAAAACCAAGTGCGCGTATCTCGGGAATAATCTCTTTTGCAATTTCAAAATCAGGAATAGTCAAGTGCAATGTTTGCGGAAACAATTGTTGCTGCGCCGCAGGAACATTGGAGTTCAACTGCTGTAAATATTTTTCATACAACACGCGCTCGTGTGCCGAATGCTGGTCAACCAAAATAAATCCCGACTTGATTGCAGAGAGAATGTACTTGTCCTGCAAGTGAACCAACACCTGAGTTTTTTCTTCGTTTGTTGTCAATAATGGTTGGTCTTCGGGAGTGGTTTCCCACCGGCTTGGAATGGTAAATGTTCCGGTTGAAAATTCTGTATCAGGAACAATGGCAACATCTTCTCCCTTGCGCGAATCAGAATACAAATCTTTCCAGTTGTTTTGATTTGATA
>BJGQ01000086.1 GCA_014190575.1 Bacteroidota bacterium
TTTGATACTCGCTGCTATCGTTATTAAATATTGAATTGGTTGATGAACTGTTGTACTGCCTGATAGCACCGCGCAATCCGGTTTCAATTTTTATTTTTTCAGAAACCGGATTTACATAATCGGTTTGTGCAGTGAGAAATTGTATTTCGCCGCTTCCATTCAGTTTTTGTAAAACTAAATTCCCCAATGCATTTCCATCCACTCCAAAATATTGCGTTTGATAATCTCCGCCATTTGCCGATTTACTTTTGTTGTAGTTCAAATCAGCAGTCCATGATTTTCCATCCTTTGGATATATATGCTTGAAAGAAATTCCTGTTCCTATATTTTGAAAATCGCGCGAAGTGCTTGTGTTGCGCAATGATGAAGTTGTAATTGTAGAATCAGAATAAAGTGTATCAGTTTCAGAAAACAATTCGTCAGTCGGATGAAACGAACCATGATTATACATTCCGAAAACTGTGAGTGTATTTCTGTTGTTCACGAACCAATCAAAACCGCCACGACCAAAACCCATGTATCCTTTTGTGATGGAAGTATCAGTTTGCGTCAAGTCAATTCCGGGAACCAATAAACTATAAGAACGATTGGTTAATCCATCAACAATAGATTTGCGCTGATTGAACATGCCGCTCAAAAACAAATTAAATTTTCCCTGTCGGTCATTCAGCTCCCCCCCTGTATTAAATTTTAATCTTGAATCAATGCCTGCGCGAATGTTTCCGTTGTAACCTGGTTTGCGATTTTTCTTAAGCACAATATTCAGTATTCCGCCACCACCACCACTTGCATCAAACTTTGCCGATGGATTCGAAATCACTTCAATGCTTTCAATGGCATCAGAAGGAATTTGGTCTATGGATAAAGTAGATGGTCGGCCATCCACCATAATTTGCGGTGCTGCATTTCGCATGGTTACATTTCCATCAATGTCCACATTTACTGATGGCACTTTTTTCAAAACATCTTCAGCAGTTCCTCCTGCGTTCGACGCATCCTTGCCAACATTGTAAACCTTCTTATCAATCTTCATTTCGAATACGCCGGTTTCGTTGGTTACTACCACTTCATTCAAATTAACTGCAGTAATAGTCAGCGAAATATTTCCAAGGTCTTTGTCAATCGCGTTCATCATCTGCTGCATTCCACTCTGGCCGAATTTTACATTGAACGATAATTTTTTTTCATACAAACCATAACCCATCGCAGTGATTTGTAATTTGTATTCGCCCATCACCGACAAATTTTCTAAACTGAAATCACCATTTGTTTTTGAGAGTTGACCTGCAATCACCACATCTTTTGGTTGCTGAGTTACGCTATCAATTCTGCTTTGTGTTAACTGAACAGTTGCGAATTCAATTCCTTTTTTTGTTACGCCATCAATCACCCTTCCGTAAAAATGACCGACATTCATTTGCTTACCGCCGAATCCTCCTTTGGGATATTGCGCGATTGAATGATGAAAGAATAATAATGTGAGAGAGAAAAAGAAAAAAAATTGTTTGATCATGCCGCTGTATAAAATGAGTTGCCAAATATAGACTTTGAAGAAATAGTGGTATCAATATAAACTCCGACACATATTCTCGTTTTACCTACTCTATTTTGACAAATTTAATTTGAGAAATACTATTGCTTTAATCCTTGATTAATTACGGTTAATTAATCGATATTGATCAAGCAATTTCAAGTTTCCAAATTTTAAAATAGTGC
>BJGQ01000087.1 GCA_014190575.1 Bacteroidota bacterium
GCACTATTTTAAAATTTGGAAACTTGAAATTGCTTGATCAATATCGATTAATTAACCGTAATTAATCAAGGATTAAAGCAATAGTATTTCTCAAATTAAATTTGTCAAAATAGAGTAGGTAAAACGAACAGATGTGTCGGAGTTTCTATTGAAACCGCTATTTCTTCAAAGGCTATATTTGGCAACTCATTTTATTCAGCGGCATGATGAAACAATTTTTTTTCTTTTTCTCCCTCTCTTTTTTAATCATTAATAATTCATTCGCACAAATGCCCAAGGGTGGATTTGGCAAGCAAATGAATGTCGGGCATTTTTATGGAAGAGTGATTGATGCCACTACAAAAAAAGGAATTGAATTCGCCACCGTTCAGTTAACTCAAAGCAGAATGGATAGTGTTACACAGCAACCAAAAGATGTGGTGATTGCCGGTCAGTTGTCAAAAACAAATGGTGATTTTAGTCTGGAAAATTTATCGGTAATGGGCGAATACAAATTACAGATCACTGCGATGGGATATGGTTTGTATGAAAAAAAATTATCGTTCAATGTAAAAATGGGTCAGGGTGGAATGCAGCAAATGATGAATGCGGTTGATAAAGACCTCGGGAATATTTCACTGGAAATTACTGCTGTTAATTTGAATGAAGTAGTAGTGACCAACGAAACCGGAATGTTCGAAATGAAAATTGACAAGAAGGTTTACAATGTTGGAAAAGATGCTTCCAATTCAGGAGGAACCGCTGAAGATGTTTTGAAAAAAGTGCCTTCGGTAAATGTGGATATTGACGGAAATGTAACCATGCGAAATGCAGCACCGCAAATTATGGTGGATGGAAGGCCTTCAACTTTATCAGTTGACCAGATTCCGTCCGACGCAATAGAAACCATTGAAGTGATTTCAAACCCTTCTGCAAAGTTTGATGCGAGTGGTGGTAGCGGAGGTATTTTAAATATTGTTTTGAAGAAAAACAGAAAGCCCGGCTACAATGGAAACATTCGCGCCGGCATTGATTCAAGATTAAAGTTTAATTCAGGAGGAGAACTGAACAACCGACAAGGGAAAGTAAATATGTTTTTAAGCGGCATGTTCAATCAACGCAAATCAATTGTGGAAGGACAAACAGAGCGCTCCTATAGTTTACTGATTCCTGGAATTAATTTATTGCAGACTGATACTTCTATCACAAAAGGATTTATGGGATTTGGTCGCGGTGGTTTCGACTGGTTTGTGAACAACCGAAACACACTCACCGTTTTTGGAATGTATAACCGCGGCTCATTTCATCCAACCGGCGAATTGTTTTCGCTAACCGATACTGTTTATTCTGATTCCACAATCACCACTTCTTCTTTTCGGAACACAAGTACTTCGCGCGATTTTCAAAACATCGGAACCGGAATTTCTTTCAAACACATTTATCCGAAGGAAGGAAAATACTTGTCGGCTGATATTAATTACAACAAAAGCAATTCATCAAACACAGGTGATTATCAAACAAAATATTACGGCGCCGACGGAATTACCACTGATTATGTAGTGTTGCAAAAACTAAAAGGAAGCGGCGAAGTGCAATTCCTAACTGTGCAAACCGATTATGTAAATCCGGTTTCTGAAAAAATAAAAATTGAAACCGGATTGCGCGGTGCTATCAGGCAGTACAACAGTTCATCAACCAATTCAATATTTAATAACGATAGCAGCGAGTATCAAA
>BJGQ01000088.1 GCA_014190575.1 Bacteroidota bacterium
AATTCATTAATAAAAATATAAGGTATCCGAATGCAGCTCGTGAAAATAATATTGAAGGAAAAGTCGTGTTGCAATTTGTGGTAAATCCTGATGGTCAGATTTCTGATATAAAAGTTTTACGCGATATTGGTGGAGGTTGTACTGAAGAAGCAAAGCGAGTAGTTAATCTAATGCCTAAATGGTCGCCTGGAAAACAAAATGGAAATGCAGTGCCGGTTTACTTTAATCTCCCTGTAACTTTCAAACTCGGTAGCGGCGATTAATCAATTTCGAATTGAATAAAATTGTAATTTTAACACAAGCCCTGATGATTCTGATTTTCGTCGGGGCTTCTTTATACCTGATAATTTTTCCGCCTGTAAGAATGGAACAATTCACTTCAACTCAATACAGATTATTCGGTTGTATTTTATTGCTTTATGCAATTTACAGGTCGTATAAAGTTTATCGTCAATAGTAAAGATGAAACTCAATTTGTTTTTTTTAATAGCTGTTCTTGCAATCATTTCTTGTAAAGGAAATAACAACAAGGTTAAAGAAACAGTTGTTGGCGACACTCCAAACAGTGGAAAAATTCCCATTTCTGTTGACGAATCATTTCTTCCACTGCTAAAAGATGAAGTAACTATTTTTGAAAATGAAAATTCAAATGCGAAAATTGCCTTGGTAACACTTCCTGAATCAAAGGGCATTCAGGATTTTTTAGATAAGAAATATAGAGCCGTAATTACCACTAGAAAATTAACCGATGATGAAATCAATTATGGTAAACAAAATGATTTAAACCCCTTGCATTTTATAATTGCTTTTGATGCAGTTGCATTAATTATAAATAAAGAGAATCAGGATTCAACTTATTCAGCTGAAGAAATCAGTGAAATATTTCAGGGAAAATCGTATAAAGAAATTTCAGTAGTATTTAACTCAAATGGTTCAGGCGAAATTCAGTTCTTTAAGAATCTGTATCATCTGAAAAATCTTCCGGGTAATTTCTTTGCAACAAACAGTTTATCGGAATTAACTCAATATGTTGCTACTCACAAATCTGCCATTGGAGTAATCGGATTAAACAATGTGTTGTACAATACTGATTCTATTACTGAAAAAGTGAAAATCGTTTCAATAAGCAATGCTGATGGAAATAAATATTTACCAACTGAAACAAATATCCGCTCCGGATATTATCCATTTCGAAGAGAAGTATATATTGTGTGCGGTGAATCGTGGCCGGGCTTGGGCACGGGCTTTGCAAAATTCATGACCACCGACATTGGTCAAACAATCATTAAGCGGGCAGGATTAATTCCAGCAAGGCTTTCGTTACGAATGATAGAAGTGAAAAAAGAATATTAAAACAGGATTGAAAAAAATGAAAAGTAAAATAAAATTTATCGGAACAATCTGGATGATTTCATTCGCATTATTTGTGAATGCTCAAACCATTGATGATGGATTAAAAGCAATTGACAATGAGAATTACGAAACTGCAAGGCGGATATTCCTGCACTTCACTCAGTCAAATCCAACTGATGCAATGGGGTGGTACTATCTCGGAAATAATTATTGTTTCCTTGAAAAAAATGATTCAGCGCGCATTGCATATACTCAAGGCACAGTTGTAAATCCAAAAAGTGCTTCATGTTTTGTTGGATTGGGAAAAACTTATTTGAATGAAA
>BJGQ01000089.1 GCA_014190575.1 Bacteroidota bacterium
CATTCAGTCGTGCATCACGGATTGAGTCTTCTACCTGTTCAATTCCAACAACCTGTTTTGCTTGTGCAGCAACGAACAATGCAATGCTTCCGGTTCCAGTATATAAATCATAAACCAATTCGTCACCAGTTAATCCGGCAAACGAGCGCACTACTTTATATAATTCTAATGCCTGCGTTGGATTGGTTTGGAAAAAAGATTTCGGACTGATTTGGAATTTTAAATTCTCCATCGTTTCAATAATAAATGCATCACCGAAATAAGTAATCACCTCCTGATCATAAATAGTATCGTTCACTTTTGTATTAACGATGTAGTGTAGTGAAACCACCTCTGGAAAATTATTTTTTATTTCATCCAACAATGGGTACAGCCAATCTTCTCTCATTTCACCAACAACAACAATCACCATAAATTCTCCTTTCAGATTATTGCGCACAATCATGGTTCGCAGAAAGCCATGCTTGTTCCAGTTGTCGTAAAAACTCATATCGTGTTTTACTGCAAAAGCTTTTACCGCCAATCTTATTTTGTTCGATGGTTCGGGTTGCAGAAAACATTCATCCAAATCCAGAACAGTTGTAAAATTTCCGGCCACATGAAAGCCGAGTGCTGGTTTATAAACTCTGTCTTCGGTATCCAATTCTTCCTTTGTAACCCACGCACGATCTCCTGCTGAATAATCTAATTTATTGCGATAATATTTCTGATTTGCCGAACCGATGATTGGTAAAATTTCCTTCGCTTCCACCTTGCCAATTCGTTGCAACGAATCCAGAACCGATTGTTGTTTGTATTTTAATTGCGATGAGTAATCGAGAAACTGCCACTTGCAACCACCACATGTTCCAAAGTGTTTGCAAAACGAATCAATCCTTTCGGGCGAAGGCGAAATGAGTTTATCAATCCGACCTTCCATCCAATCCTTCTTCGATTTTTGCAGTTTGATATTCACCACATCACCCGGCACAGCACCATCAACAAACAATACTTTATTATTTATCCGGGCCAGACTTCTTCCCTCATTTGCATAAGCGGTAATCTCAATGTTTTCTAAAATGCTTCCTCTCTTTTGCTTCATATCATGGGGTAAAAAATTTTTCTTTCAAACAAAAGGTGTTCTTTAATCCTTCGGCTTAATTGTTGTAATTTGCGGGCGACAAAATAAGCGCACCGAATCCGTAATGTTCTGTTTTATTATTCCTGATTTAAGTTTTATGCCTGCGGATGCTGTCAATCAAATTTGTATAGATTTGCCACCCTTAAAAATAACCCTCTGATAAAACCATTCATTTATGAAGTCAATGAAATTTTTTGGAATTTTTCTTTTGCTTGCTTTTTTCATGCAGGCACATGCACAAACAACTAAGCCACTTTTCACTGTAGGAAACGAAAGCATCGGTGTTGATGAGTTTCTGAATGTGTACAAGAAGAACAACATGGGAAAAGAAATTGATTACAGCGAAAGTGCTGTGCGCGATTACCTGAACCTATACATCAACTTCCGCGAGAAAGTGAAAGAAGCACGCGACATGAAAATGGATACAGCCACATCGGTAAACAATGAATTATCAACTTACCGAACCACTCTTGCTAAGAGTTACCTGATTGATAAAGAAGTAACCGACCTGTTAGTGA
>BJGQ01000090.1 GCA_014190575.1 Bacteroidota bacterium
TTTATCCATAAACCTATCCCAACAAAAGGGCCGCATGAAAATGTGATTTCCTTAATCAGTTTTCCGTTTTCGTCAAAATCATTCTCTTCAGTTTTGTTTCCTGCATAGTCAAACAAAACCATGTGGCGCGAAATGGCTATTCCATTTGCATTATAGGTTTTGCGTTCAATTAATTTTCCGCTTGGGTTGAACTTGCAGCTCAAATACATTTTTGACGCAGCATTGAAATAATCATGCTCGGTCAGTTTTCCATTTGTATCGTACTTGTAAACTTTCCGGTAAATGATTTTTCCTGAATCATTTGTACATTTTTCCAATCTGAGTTTTCCGTATTCATTGTAAGTGAACGCAATTTGCTTGAGCAATTTGCCTGAAGTATCCTGTGTTTTTATTGCTGTCAGTTTTCCCTTTAAATCATAAGTATAAAATGATTTTGAAATAATATTATCTCCGTCAGTACTATCGGCTTCAATTGTTTTCCTTGATTCATCAAACAGAAAAACAATTTTCGATTGCGTTCTTCCATCCGCATTGTATTCATATTGTTCAGTGAGATTTCCTTTTTCATCATAGCGGTAAACGCGAATAGACTGAACAGTATCTTTCACCTCTTCTCCCGGAATATGCTTAGTACTGTAAGCAATTTCGCGTTGCGATTTTATTTTACTCTCCAGTGCTTGTTGCTTGGTTAAGCATTGCGCTTGCGAATGCTGAAGAGCTAACATTAAAACAAAAGAGAAAATTATTTTTTTCATTAACACCGAAATTAAAATTCGTTACAAAAACAAAAATAGTTTTTTGCTTTACAAAATGAATCTGCTTCACGAACTGCAATTGCTTTGTTCAATTACCATTCTATTTTCACCTCACAATGAAACAGTGAAAATGAAAACCTACCGAATGCTCAACATCGGCGATTCATACACCATCGGCGAAGCAGTTCTATCAGCTGAAAATTTCCCGCATCAATTACAATTGCAATTGAATAATTCAGGAATCGAAATTTCTTCTCCTGAAATTATTGCAACAACAGGGTGGACTACTGATGAACTGATGAAAGGAATAAATGAAAATCCTCCATCGCCACCCTATGATATTGTTACACTTCTTATCGGAGTGAATAATCAATACCGCGGAAAATCAATTGACGAATACCGGAAAGAATTTCGTGAGTTGCTCGATCTTGCTATTAAATGTGCGAACAATAAACCCGCTCATGTAATTGTAATTTCTATTCCTGATTGGGGAGTAATGCCTTTCGCAGAAGGAAGAGATCGAAAAAAAATTGCTGATGAGATTGATGCATTCAACAAAGTGAACGAAGAAGAAGCAATAAAATCAGGTTGCCCACACTGTAACATCACAGCCATAAGCAGAATTGCAACAACTGATATATCACTTGCCGCTTCCGATGGTTTGCATCCTTCATCAAAGCAATATGGATTGTGGGTGGAGAAAATATTTCCACTCGCGAAGAAAATTTTATCTGAATAATTATTTCAGTTTCACACGCATTCACAGATTATTTTTCGCCAA
>BJGQ01000091.1 GCA_014190575.1 Bacteroidota bacterium
TTAGAAGAGAAATAATTTCTATTCGATTCTGTTCAGTTTACTTTTCCGCTGAAAGAAAAACAAAAGCGAAAAATTTATTCGCACAAACTGGTAGCTGAACCAGCTACTGAAACGATGCAGGTAACTCGTGTGCGCATATTCGCTCAAAGTAATTTCGTGGCAATCGCGCTTAATAATTTCTTCTATTTCATTTTGAAATTTTCCGGCAAATTCTTTTGATTGCACATCAATATTCATTTCAATACTGCTGTAATCACTCAGGTAGTTAACATTGTAGGACCCGATTGTTAACCATTCTGAATCCACTGCCATTACTTTTGCATGAACAACTGATGGTTTGTATTCAAACAAGCGAATTTTATTCCGCAACATCCAGGCATATAAATATTCAGTGGCACCTTTTGCAAATGCAACATCTGATTTTTCACTGAGAACAATTTTTATTTCCACACCCCGTCTGGTTGCCGATTTAATAATTCTTCGGAGTGTAACACCCGGCATAAAATAGGCAGCGGCTAAAACAATATTTTTTTCTGAGTTCTTTATTGCCTGCTTATAAGAATTCCGGATTTGATTTTTCCGACGCACCCAATCATTCTGTCTGGCAGCAGCAACTATTTCAGTTAATTTATTTTCTGAAAGAAAATCATGTTCTTCAATTTTCTTTTTAGTACGAATAAAACTCTTCATTTCAATCTGCCGACAAATTGAAGCGAGTTGACGGCAGATGGTTCCTTCCATATAAATTGCATAATCGAGCCAGGCAATTTCATCTTTTGTTCCTCGGTAACGATTGGAAATATTTATTCCGCCAACCAATGAAAACTGTTCGTCAATCACAATAACTTTATGATGCAATCTTCTTCCCACCTGCAATTTGAATCCCTTTACCAGTGGCTCAAATCTTCTGATAAAAATTTTTTCAGTTTTCAGCTTTTCAATCGTGTGTTTATCCATTCCGCCTGAACCATAGGCATCCACTAAAACAGAAACTGTTACACCTCTTGCTACTGCCTTTCTTAAATGTTCAAGAACTTCATTTCCTGTTTCATCTAAATCAAAAATGTAAACATGAATGAGAATTTCGCGTTGCGCTTTTTCAATCAGATTAATTAAGAATGAAAAATATTCTTCACCACTGTGAATAATCTGTGCATGTGCCGGAATTAATTTTCTCGAAGAAATATTTTTCACAATTCAAATATCAATCAGCAAAAGTGATTTCATTTTCAGCAAGCAACGGAAGATTTTTAAAACGCAAAATCATTTGCGCCACTGTAATAACATCTCGTCGGTTGTATGCAACAATTCTGCTGAGCCCATTTTCTTTCCAGTAAACCCTTCCGACATCTTTTCCATCCATATCAGTTTTTGGAGATGGTAATCCCAGAACTGCGGCAAGCAAACGCAATGAAGTAAAATGTTTGTAGTCGCCAAACCGCCAGAGTTGCATGGTATCAACCCAATGAACTTCGTAAGGTTTTTTTCCGCTCACATCCATCAGTGATGGGATT